>NZ_JAGPXP010000001.1:0-690714 GCF_018070485.1 Micromonospora sp. C41
CCACCCGCCGCCGGGCCGCCGGTCACCCGGCCCGGCTCGTCGGCACGACCGCGCCCGCCGAGCGCGGGCCGGCGGCGACCGGACCCGCAGCGGGCACCGCGTCGGCGGCCGTCCGTGCCGACCTCGCCGCGTTCGACGTGGCCCACGACGGCGCCGACCTGGTCGTGCTCGCCCGCCCGGCGGGCCACGCCGACGCCGCGCACCCCGCCTGGCGCGGGCCCGTGGCCGAGCCCGGCGACGCCACGGACGACCGGGACGCCGCCGAGCTGCGCCGCCGGCTGGCCGGGCTCACCACCGCCGAGGGGGACCGGCTCCTGCTCGACCTGGTCCGCGCCGCCACCGCCCAGGTGGCCGGGCTGCCCGGCCCGGCCGCGGTCCGCCCCGGCCGCGCCTTCAAGGAACTCGGCTTCACCTCGGTCGCGGCGGTCGCGTTGCGCGACCGGCTGGCCCGGGCCACCGGGGTACGGCTCTCCGCCACGGCCGCGTTCGACCGGCCCAGCCCCCAGGCCCTCGCCCGGCACCTCGCCGCCCGGCTGCGCGGTGCCGCCGCGCAGGCCGCTCCCACGACGGACCCGGCGGTGACGCCGTCCACCGGGGACGATCCGGTGGCCGTCGTCGCCATGGCCTGCCGGCTCCCCGGCGGCGTCGCCTCCCCCGCGGAGCTGTGGGAGCTGGTCGACCAGGGCCGGGAAGGGCTCACGGAGTTCCCCACGGACCGGGGCTGGGACCTGGCGAACCTGTTCTCCGACGACCCCGACCGCCCCGGCACCTCGTACGCCCGGGTGGGCGGCTTCCTCACCGGCGCCGCGGACTTCGACGCCACCCTGTTCGCGATCAGCCCGCGCGAGGCGCTCGCCATGGACCCGCAGCAGCGGCTGCTGCTGGAGACGTCCTGGGAACTGTTCGAGCGGGCCGGCATCGACCCCACCTCGCTGCGCGGCAGCGCCACGGGCGTCTTCACCGGCGTCATGCACCACGACTACGCCGCGAACCTGCGCCAGGCGCCGCCCGGCACCGAGGGCTACCTCGGCGTCGGCACCGCCGGCAGCGTCGTCTCCGGCCGGGTCGCGTACGCGCTGGGGCTGGAGGGGCCGGCTGTCACCGTCGACACGGCGTGCTCGTCGTCGCTGGTGGCGCTGCACCTTGCCGCCCAGGCCCTGCGCGCCGGGGACTGCTCGCTCGCCGTGGCCGGCGGCGTGGCGGTGATGGGCACCCCGCAGGCGTTCGTGGAGTTCAGCCGGCAGCGCGGGCTCGCCCCGGACGGCCGGTGCAAGGCGTTCGCCGACGGCGCCGACGGAACCGGCTGGTCCGAGGGCGTCGCCGTGCTGCTGCTGGAACGGCTCTCCGACGCCCGCCGGCACGGGCACCCCGTCCTCGCCGTGCTGCGCGGCTCCGCCGTCAACTCCGACGGCGCGTCCAACGGGCTGACCGCCCCCAACGGGCCCGCCCAGGAGCGGGTCATCCGCCGGGCGCTGGACGCGGCCGGGCTCTCCACCGCCGACGTGGACGCCGTCGAGGCGCACGGCACCGGCACGTCCCTCGGCGACCCGATCGAGGCGCAGGCGCTGCTCGCCACGTACGGGGTGGGCCGCGGTGACGCCGAACCGCTGCGGCTGGGCTCGCTGAAGTCCAACCTCGGCCACACCCAGGCCGCCGCCGGGGCCGCCGGGGTGATCAAGATGGTGCTCGCGATGCGGCACGGGACACTGCCGCGCACCCTGCACGTGGACGCCCCGACGTCCGAGGTGGACTGGTCCGCCGGCGCGGTCGAGGTGCTCACCGAGGCCCGCCCGTGGCCCGACGTACGCCGGCCCCGCCGGGCCGGCGTCTCGTCGTTCGGCATCAGCGGCACCAACGCCCACGTCATCGTCGAGGCCCCCGCCGATCCGCCGACCGCCGCCGGGGACGCCGCCCGGCAGTCGCCGCCCGCCACCGCTCGGCCGCCCGTACCGTGGCTGCTCGCGGCTGCCTCCGGCGAGGCGCTGCGTGACCAGGCGGCCCGCCTGCTGGCCTGGCTCGACGGGCCGGGGGCGCACGCCGACCCGGCCGACACCGGGCACGCCCTCGCCACCACCCGCGCCGCTCTCGAACACCGGGCCGTGGTGCTGGTGGGCGACGCGGAGTCCGCCCGGACCGGGCTCGGCGCGCTGGCCCGCGGCGGACCGGACCCGGACCTGCCGGGCGTGCTGACCGGCCGGGTCGTCGACGGCCGACTCGGCCTGCTCTTCGGTGGGCAGGGCGGCCAGCGCGCCGGCATGGGCCACGAGCTGCACGCGGCGTACCCCGTCTTCGCGGCCGCCTTCGACGCGGCCTGCGCCGAACTCGACCGCTGCCTCGCCGGCCACGCCCCGCTCCCCGTCGCGGACGTCGTCCTCGCGGCCGAGGGCACCGCACCGGCCGAACTGCTCGACGAGACCCTGTACACCCAGCCTGGCCTGTTCGCCTTCGAGGTGGCGCTCTACCGCCTCCTGGAGCACTGGGGGGTCCGCCCCGACGCGGTGCTCGGCCACTCCGTCGGCGAGCTTGCCGCCGCGCACGTGGCCGGGGTGTTCTCCCTCGCCGACGCGGCGGCGCTGGTCGCCGCCCGCGCCCGGCTGATGCAGCAGCTGCCCGCCGGGGGCGCGATGGTCGCCGTCGAGGCCGACGAGGCCGAGGTCGCCGCGCACCTGACCGACCGGGTGGGCCTCGCCGCCGTCAACGGTCCCACCAGCGTCGTCCTGTCCGGCGACACCGACGCGGTGCTGGCCGTCGCGGACACCCTGCGCGCGGCCGGGCGCCGCACCAGCCGGCTGCGGGTGTCGCACGCGTTCCACTCGCCGCGCATGGACCCGATGCTCGACGAGTTCCGCGCGGTCGCGGCCGGCCTCACGTACCGCACCCCGCACCTGCCGGTGGTGTCCAACCTGACCGGCCACCCCGTCGACCCGGCCCGGCTCTGCTCGCCCGAGCACTGGGTGGCGCACGTGCGGGGCACCGTCCGCTTCCACGACGGCGTACGGGCCCTGCACGGGCAGGGCGTCACCACCTTCCTGGAGATCGGCCCGGCCGGTGTGCTCACCGCGATGGCCCAGGACTGCCTCGTCGCCGAGGCCGACGAGTTGGCCTTCGTCCCCGCCGTACGGGGCACCGCGGGCGAGGCCGAGGCGCTGCTCGCCGCCGTGGCGCGGCTGCACGTGCGGGGCGTCGCGGTGGACCGTGCCGCCCTCGCCGGCCCCGGCCCGCACCGCCGCGTCGACCTGCCCACGTACGCCTTCCAGCGCCGGCACTACTGGCTGCCCGCTCCCACCGGCGCCGGCGGTCCCGTCGGCGCCGGACTGGCCGACGCAGGGCATCCGCTGCTCGGCGGCCTGCTGGCGGTCGCCGGCACCGGGCAGGTGGTCTGCACCGGGCAGATCGCCACGGCCACCTCGCCGTGGCTGGCCGCGCCCGGCGACGGCACGGCGCCGCTGCTGCCCGCCACCGCCCTGCTGGACATGCTCACCCACCTCGGCGACCGGCTCGGCGCCCCGAGCGTGCGGCGGCTGCGCGTGCCCGAGCCGGTTCCGCTGCCCGCCGAGGCAACCCTCGAGGTGCAGATCGACGTGGGCGCGCCGGACGAGCACGGACGCCGGGTGGCGCACTGTCACGTCCGGGCCGGCGAGGGGCTGCCCTGGCGGGAGGTCGCCGAGGCCGTGCTCGCACCCGACGACCCGGAGAGCGGCCGGGGCGCCCTCGCCCCCGCCTCGCCACCTGCCGGGGCCCGGCCGGTGGACCTGAGCGCCCCGCCGCACCGCGCGCCGGCCGGGGAGCTGGCCCGTGCCGCGTGGGTCGCCGCCGACCGGCTCTACGTCGACGTACGCCTGCCCGACGACGCCCGGGACCCGGACGCCGAGCGGTACGGCGTGCACCCGCTGGTGCTGGACGCGGCCCTGCGCCTGCTCCCGCTCGCCGGCTTCGCGTCGGTCGCCGACGCCGGGCCCACCGCCCGGCTGCTGCCCACCGAGTGGGCGGGCGTGCGCCGCCACGCCGTCGGGGCGCACGCGCTGCGCGTCTGCCTGGCCCCCGCCGGGGCGGACGCGGTGACGCTGAGCGCCGTCGACGACGCGGGCGGGCCCGTGCTCGACGCCGACCGGGTGGTGCTGCGGCCGGTGGACCTGCCGCCCGCCGACCCGCCGGCGCCGGCGGCCACCCCCGCCGGGCTGTACGCCGTCGACTGGCTGCCCGCCGCGTTCCCGGCGACCCCGGCGCCCTCCTGGACGCTCGCCGACGGCACGCCGCCGGACGGGCCGCTGCCGCCGCTGCTGGTGCTGCGGGTCGGCGACGGCGAGCCGGGCCGGCCGGTGCCCGACCGGGCGCACGCCGTCGGCCTCGCCGTGCTCGACGTGCTCCAGACCTGGCTGGCCGACCCCCGCGCGGAGACCACCCGCCTGGCCCTCGCCGTGCGCGACGGCGACCCGGTGCACGCCCCCGTGGCCGGGCTGCTCCGCGTCGCCCAGGCCGAGCAGCCCGACCGTTTCCTCCTGCTCAGCCTCGACACCACCGACGACGCCGCCATCCGTTCGGCGCTGGCCGCCGCCGACGACGAACCCGAGGTGGCCGTCCGCGACGGCCGCGCACTGCTGCCCCGCCTCCGCCCCGTCGAGCGGCCCCCGGCCGGCGCGCCGCTCGCGGCCCTGGCCGGCGGCACCGTGCTCCTCACCGGCGGCACCGGCGGGATCGGCCGGCACGTCGCCACCCACCTCGCCACCGCGCACGGCGTCACCGAACTGGTGCTGGTCAGCCGCAGCGGCCGGGCCGGCGACTGGACGACCGCGCTGACCGACGCCGGCGTCACGGTGCGGGTGGTCGCGGCCGACGTCGCCGACCGGGCGGCGCTCGCCGAGGTCGTCGCCCCGCTGGCCGACCGGCTCGTCGCCGTCGTGCACGCCGCCGGGGCCACCGACGACGCCCTGCTCACCGACCTCGACCCGGCCCGCTGGGCCCGGACCCTGCGCGCCAAGGTGCACGGCGCCTGGCACCTGCACGAGCTCACCGCCGGCCTCGACCTGGCCGCGTTCGTGCTCTTCTCCTCGGCCGCCGCCACCTTCGGCAGCCCCGGCCAGGGCAACTACGCGGCCGGCAACGCGTTCCTCGACGCGCTCGCCGCGCACCGCCGTGCCCAGGGCCGGCCGGCGAGCGCCCTGGCCTGGGGGCTGTGGGCCGCCGAGGACGGGATGGCCGGCCGGCTCAGCCCCGCCGACCTGGCCCGGCTCGCCCGCGGCGGCACCCGCCCCCTCGACACGGCCGCCGGGCTGGCGCTGTTCGACGCCGCCCTGCACGTGAACCGGCCGGCGCTCGTGCCGATCGGGCTCGACCTGGCCGCCGTACGGACCTCCGGCGAGGTGCCCGCCCTGCTGCGGGCGCTGCTGCCCCCGCCGCCCCGCCGGGCGGTCAACGCCGCCTCCGCGCCCGCCGCCGCGAAGGGCTTCGCCGACCGGCTGGCCGAACTCGCCGAGCCCGAGCGCGCCGAACTGCTGCTGGACCTCGTACGCGCCCGGTGCGCCACAGTGGTCGGGCACACCGGCCCCGAGCAGGTCGAGCCGCGTCGCCCGTTCAGGGACCTCGGTTTCGACTCGCTGATGGCCGTCGAGCTGAGCAACCGGCTCACCGCCGTCACCGGGGTCCGGCTCGCCCCGCACGCCGTGTTCAACCACCCCACACCCGAGTTGCTCGCCGCGCACATGCACGCCCGGCTGCTCGGCACCGCCGCCACCGAGGTCGCCGACGCGAGCACCGTCGCCCTGGACGAGCCGGTCGCCATCGTCGCGATGGCCTGCCGCTTCCCCGGCGGGATCGGTTCCCCGGAGGAGCTGTGGCGGCTGCTCGACGCGGGCGACGACGTCATCGGCGACCTGCCCGACGACCGGGGCTGGCCGCTGGCCGACCTCCACGACCCGGTGCCCGGCACGCCCGGCCGGACGTACGTGCGCTCCGGCGGGTTCCTCACCGGCATCGCCGACTTCGACGCCGAGTTCTTCGGCATCAGCCCCCGCGAGGCCCTCGCCATGGATCCGCAGCACCGGCTGCTGCTGGAGACCTCCTGGGAGGCGCTGGAACGCGGTGGCATCGACCCGGCCACCCTGCGGGGCAGCCGCACCGGCGTCTTCGCCGGCACCCACGGGCAGGACTACGCCGACCGGGTCGCCCCCGGTGTCGTCTCCGACGACGGCGAGGTCACCGCCGACGAGGGGCACCTGCTGACCGGCACCGCCGGCAGCGTCCTCTCCGGCCGGGTCGCGTACGCGCTCGGGCTGGAGGGGCCGGCTGTCACCGTCGACACCGCCTGCTCGGCGTCGCTGGTGGCGCTGCACCTGGCCGTCCAGGCGCTGCGCCAGGGCGACTGCGACCTGGCGCTGGCCGGTGGGGTGTCGGTGATGTCCACCCCGGCCGGGCTGACCGGCTTCAGCCGCCAGCGCGGTCTCGCCGCCGACGGGCGGTGCAAGGCGTTCGCCGAGGACGCCGACGGCTTCGGCATGTCCGAGGGCGTCGGGATGCTGGTGGTGGAGCGGCTCTCCGAGGCCCGCCGCCGGGGCCACCCCGTGCTGGCCGTCGTGCGCGGCTCGGCGGTCAACTCCGACGGCGCGTCGAACGGGCTGACCGCCCCGAACGGGCCGTCGCAGGAACGGGTCATCAAGGCCGCGCTGGGCGCCGCCGGGCTGAGTGCCGCCGACGTGGACGTGGTGGAGGCGCACGGCACCGGCACGTCACTCGGCGACCCCATCGAGGCGGAGGCGATTCTCGCCACGTACGGGCAGCGCCCGGCCGGCGCCGCGCCGGTGCTGCTCGGCTCGGTCAAGTCGAACGGCGAGGACCATCTTGAGCACGCCGGCGTCGCCGGCGTGCTCAAGATGGTCCTCGCCATGCGGCACGGGCGGCTGCCCCGCACCCTGCACGCCGAGCGCCGCAGCTCGCGGATCGACTGGGACTCGGGAGCGGTGCAGCTGCTCACCGAGGCCCGCCCGTGGCCGGCGGCGGACCGGCCGGTGCGCGCCGGCGTCTCGTCGTTCGGCATCAGCGGCACCAACGCCCACGTGATCGTCGAGTCGGTCGCCGAGGCGCCGCCGGAGGCCGCCGAATCCGAGCCGCCGCAGGAGCGCGCGCTGCCGTGGCTGCTGTCGGCGCGTACCCCGCAGGCGCTCGCCGGCCAGGCGCGGCGGCTGCGGGAGCACCTCGCCGCCCGGCCCGACCAGCGGCCCCTCGACGTGGCGTGGTCGCTGGCCACCAGCCGGGGCGCCTTCGACTCCCGAGCGGTGCTGGTGGCCGCGTCCGCGCAGCGGGTCGCCGACGCCCTCGACGCGCTCGTCGAGGGCCGGCCCGACCCGGCGGTCACGCGCGGCGAGGCGCGGCCCACCGGCCGGTGCGTCTTCGTCTTCCCCGGGCAGGGCTCCCAGTGGCTCGGCATGGGGTTGGACCTGCTCGACCAGGCCCCCGTGTTCGCCGAACGCATGGCGGCCTGCGACGCGGCGCTGCGGCCGTACCTGGACTGGTCGCTGCTGGACGTGCTGCGCCAGGCGCCGGGCGCGCCCGGCCTCGACGAGGTCGACGTCGTGCAGCCCGCCCTGTTCGCGATGATGGTGTCGCTGGCCGAGCTGTGGCGCTCGTACGGCGTGCAGCCGGCCGCCGTGGTCGGCCACTCCCAGGGCGAGATCGCCGCCGCCTGCGTCGCCGGGGTGCTCTCCCTGCCCGACGCGGCCCGGGTGGTGGCGCTGCGCAGCCGCGCGCTACGGGCTCTGGCCGGGCACGGGGCGATGGCCTCCGTCGCGCTGCCGGCCGACACGGTCCGTGATCGGATCGCCCGCTTCGGTGAGCGGATCTCGGTCGCCGCCGTGAACGGGCCGGCCGCCGTCGTGGTCTCCGGCGAGCCGGAGGCGGTCGAGGAACTGCTCGCCGAGCTGGCCGGCGAGCAGGCCCGGGTGCGGCGCATCGCCGTCGACTACGCCTCCCACTCCGCCCAGGTGGAACGCATCCGCGACGAGCTGGCCGAGGTGCTGGCCGGCATCGCCCCCGGCCCGGCCGCCGTGCCGCTGTTCTCCACCACCGACCTGCGCTGGCTCGACGGCGAGGAGATGGGGCCCGACTACTGGTACCGCAACCTGCGCCGGCCCGTCGAGCTGGAACGGGCGATCCGCGCGCTGGCCGCCGAGGGCCACGACGCGTACGTCGAGTGCAGCCCCCACCCGGTGCTCACCGTCGGCGTGGAGGAGACCCTCGCCGACCACGACGGCGATGCCGTGGTGGTCGGCTCGGTGCAACGCGACCAGGGCGGCCGGGAGCGGTTCCTGCTCTCCCTGGCCCAGCTCCACGTGTCCGGGGTCGCGGTGGACTGGCGGCCCGCACTGGCCGGCGGCCGGCGCGTCGACCTGCCCACGTACGCGTTCGCCCACCGCCGCTACTGGCCCCGGCCGGTCTCCGGCCCCGGCGACGTCGGCGCCGCCGGTCTGGACGCCGCCGGTCATCCGCTGCTCGGCGCGTCGGTCGTGCTGGCCGAGACGAGGGGCCACCTGTTCACCGGGCGGCTGTCGGCCGACGCGCAGCCGTGGCTGGCCGACCACCGGGTCACCGGCAGCGTGCTGGTGCCCGGCACCGGCCTGGTGGAGTTCTGCCTGCGCGCCGGCGACGAGGTCGGCCACCCGTTCCTCGACGAGCTGGTCATCGAGGCCCCGCTGACCCTGCCCGCCGACGGCGCGACGCAGGTGCAGGTGGCGGTCGGCGCGGGCGCCGGCGACGGACGCCGGCCGGTGACCGTGCACTCCCGGCCCGCCGACGCGCCGGCGGGACAGCCGTGGACCCGGCACGCCAGCGCCACCCTCCGCGCCGACCAGCCCGCGGTGTCGCCGCAGCTCACCGCCTGGCCGCCGCCCGACACCCGGCCCGTCGACCTGACCGGCTTCTACGCCGGCCTGGAAGCCGACGGGTACGCGTACGGGCCGGCGTTCCAGGGCCTGCGCGCGGTGTGGACCGGCGGCGACGAGGTCTACGCCGAGGTGGAGCTGCCGGCGGCCCAGCGGGTCGACGCCGACCGGTACGGCCTGCACCCCGCCCTGTTCGACGCCGCCCTGCACGCCGCGCACTTCGGCGGTCTCGCCGGGGCCGGGGCCGGCCAGCTCCTGCTGCCGTTCGCCTGGAACGGCGTCAGCCTGCACGCCACCGGGGCCACCGCCCTGCGGGTACGGCTGACCCGGGTCGGGCCGCACGCCATCGCGCTGACCGTCGCCGATCCGACCGGCGCCCCGGTGGCCGAGGTGGCCGACCTGACGATGCGCCCGATCTCCACCACCGAGCTGGCCGTCACCGACGACCGGGCCACCCGCGACGCCCTGTTCCGCGTCGACTGGACGCCGCTGCCGCCCGTCGAGACGGCCACCCCGGTCGACGCCGTGGCCGTCGCCCCCGGCCTGGACGGGTTCCCGCTGCACCACGGGCTGGACGGGCTCGCCGACGCGGTGGAAGCCGGACTGGCCCTGCCCGGGGTGGTGCTCGTGCCGCTCGGCGCGCACCCCGCGCAGCCCACCCCCCGCGCGGCGCGCCATGCCGCCGTGCAGGCCCTCGACCTGGTCCGGCGCTGGCTCACCGAGCCCCGCTGGGCGGCGTCGCGGCTGCTGCTGGTGACCCGGGGCGCGGTGGCCGTGCACCACGCCGGCGAGGTGACCGACCCGGCCGCCGCGGCGGCGTGGGGCCTGGTGCGCTCCGCCCAGTCGGAGAACCCGGGCCAGATCGTCGTCGTCGACGTCGACGGCGACGGGATCGGCCCGGACGAGGTGGCCGCCCTCCTGGCGGCGGACGAGCCGCAGGCCGCGATCCGGGTCGGCGCGGCGTACGTGCCGCGGCTGGCGCGGGCCGGGTCGGCCGGCGAGCTGCCCGCACCGCCCGCCGCCGCGTGGCGGCTGGACGCGCCGGTGCGCGGCAGCCTGGAGAACCTCACCCTGGTCGCCACCGACGCCGCCGACGCCGCGCTCGGCCCCCGCGAGGTCCGGGTCCGCGTCCGCGCCGCCGGCCTCAACTTCCGCGACGTGCTCAACGCGCTCGGTCTCTACCCGGGCGACGCGGGCCCGCTCGGCGGAGAGGGCGCCGGCGAGGTCGTCGAGGTCGGCGCCGAGGTGACCGACCTGCGCCCCGGCGACCGCGTCTTCGGTGTCTTCGTGGGCTGCTTCGGACCCGTCGCGGTCACCGACCGCCGCCTGCTGGCCCCGATGCCGGCCGGCTGGTCGTACGTCGAGGCCGCGTCCGTGCCGGTGGTCTTCCTGACCGCGTACCACGGGCTGGTCAACCTGGCCGGGCTCACCCGGGGCGAGTCGGTGCTGGTGCACGCGGCGGCCGGCGGCGTCGGCATGGCCGCCGTGCAGCTCGCCCGCCACCTCGGGGCCGAGGTGTACGCCACCGCCAGCCCCGCCAAGTGGGACGCCCTGCGCGCGCTCGGTCTCGACGAGGAGCACCTGGCCTCGTCCCGGACCCTCGACTTCGAGACCCGCTTCACCGACGCCACCGGCGGCCGGGGCGTGGACGTCGTGCTGGACTCGCTGGCCCGCGAGTTCGTCGACGCCTCGCTGCGGCTGCTGCCGCGCGGCGGGCGGTTCGTGGAGATGGGCAAGACCGACATCCGCGACGCCGCCCGCGTCGCCGTCGACCATCCGGGGGTGGCCTACACCGCCTTCGACCTGACCCTGCAGGAGCCCGACGAGGTGCAGCGCATGCTGGTCGTTCTGCTGGGGCTCTTCGAACGGGGGACGCTCACCCCGCTGCCCACCCAGGTGTGGGACGTCCGCCAGGCGCCGGAGGCGTTCCGGCACGTCAGCCAGGCCCGGCACGTCGGCAAGGTGGTGCTCACCATGCCCCGGGCGTGGAACCCCGACGGCACGGTGCTGCTGACCGGCGGCACCGGGACCCTGGGCCGGCTGGTCGCCCGGCGGCTGGTCGAGACGCACGGCGTACGGCGGCTGCTGCTGGTCAGCCGCCGCGGCGAGCGGGCCCCCGGCGCGACCGAGGCGCTCGACGAACTGCGGGCCCTGGGGGCCGAGGCCACGGTGGTGGCTGCCGACGTGTCCGACCGCGACAACCTCGCCGGGGTGCTGGCGGCGGTACCGGAGCGGCACCCGTTGACCGCCGTCGTGCACCTCGCCGGGGTGCTCGACGACGGGGTGGTCACCGCCCTCACCCCGCAGCGCGTCGACACGGTCTTCGCGCCGAAGCTCGACGCCGCGTGGCACCTGCACGAGCTCACCCGCCACCTCGACCTCGCCGGGTTCGTGCTCTTCTCCTCCGGCGCCGGAGTCTTCGGCGTCCCCGGTCAG
The DNA here is from genome assembly GCF_018070485.1 of Micromonospora sp. C41. Classification (NCBI taxonomy): domain Bacteria; kingdom Bacillati; phylum Actinomycetota; class Actinomycetes; order Micromonosporales; family Micromonosporaceae; genus Micromonospora; species Micromonospora sp. C41. Next base: position 11,307 of record NZ_JAGPXP010000001.1, read on the forward strand.
GCCAACTACGCGGCGGCCAACGCGTTCCTCGACGCGCTCGCCCTGGCCCGCCGTGCGCAGGGGCTGCCGGGCCGGTCGTTCGCCTGGGGGCTGTGGGAGCAGGCCAGCGAGATGACCGCCAAGCTGGACCGGACCGATCCCCGGATCACCGCCCGTGACGGGCAGCTCGCCATCCCGTCCGAGCTGGGGATGGCCCTGTTCGACGCGGGCCTGCGGCTGGCCGAGCCGGTGCTGGTGCCGACGAGGATCGACGTCGCCGCGCTCGGCGAGCGGGCCGAGCGGCCCCCGGCGCTGCTGCGCGGGCTGCTGCGCCGGGAGCGGCCGACGGCGCGGGCGGCCACCCCGGCCGGCGGCGGGCGCACGCTCGCCGACGAGCTGGCGGCGCTGGACGGGCCCGAGCGCCACACCCTCGTGGTCGACCTGGTACGCGAGCAGGCGGCGAGCGTGCTCGGGCACGGCAGCCGGGTGGCGGTGGCCCCGGGCCGGGCGTTCAGCCAGATCGGCTTCGACTCGCTGACCGCCGTCGAGCTGCGCAACCGGCTGACCACGGCCACCGGCCTGCGCCTGCCGGCCACGCTGATCTTCGACTACCCGGATCCGAACGAGCTGGCCACGTACCTGGTGTCCGAGCTGGCGCCGGACACCGGACCGGCGGCCCCGCCGGTCCTCGCGGACCTGGAGAACCTGGAGCGCTCGCTGACCGAGGCCACTGTGGAACCGGAGCTGCACGACCAGATCGGGTCGCGCCTGGAGGTGCTGATCGCCAAGTGGCGGACGATGCGCGCCGGCACGGGCGGCGATCCCGACCTCGATCTCGAACTGGCCAGCGACGACGACCTGTTCGACCTCATCGACTCCGAACTCGGCATCTGATGGCCGTCCGGCCGCCCCGCCCGCCGCAAGCCGACCCCGTGTCCGACCGACCCCTGAGGAACCGATACCGATGCTGACGACCGACGTCCTGATCGTGGGCTACGGCCCCGTCGGTGAGATGCTCACGATCCTGCTGGCGCAGCGAGGGCTCACCGTCACGGCGGTCGAGCGGTGGGCCACTCCCTACAACTTCCCCCGCGCGGTGTCGTACGACGGGGAGGCGAGCCGTGTCCTGGCCGCCGCCGGCGTCGCCGACCGCCTCGGGCCGGTGGTGGAGTCGTCCGGCGAGTACACCTTCAAGAACGGCTTCGGCCGGACCCTGCTGCACGTCAAGGTCACCGGCAACGGCCCGATGGGCTGGCCCGACTCGGTCTCGTTCTACCAGCCGGGACTGGAGGCGCTGCTCGCCGAGCGGGGCGCGGAGCTGCCAGGTGTAACGGTGCTGCGCCCGTACCAGGTGACGGGCCTGGTCGAGCACGACGACCGGGTCGAGGTGACCATCGCCGGCCCGGACAGCGAGGAGGTCCGCGCGGCCCGCTGGGTCATCGGCTGCGACGGGGCCAACAGCTTCGTGCGGGAGCACCTGGGCAGCGGCGTCACCGACCTCGGCTTCACGTACGACTGGCTGGTCTGCGACGTGGTCCCGCACGAGGCCCGCGAGTTCAAGCCGAACAACCTGCAGGTCTGCGACCCGGCGCGGCCCCGCACGGCCGTGTCGGCCGGCCCTGGGCACCGGCGGTGGGAGTTCATGCGGGTGCCGGGGGAGAGCCGCGAGGAGTTCGAGAGCGCCGCCAACGTGTGGCGGCTGCTCGGCCTCTTCGACATCACCCCCGACAACGCCACCCTGGAGCGGTACGGCGTCTACACCACCCAGGCATGCTCGGCCGGGCGCTGGCGTTCCGGGCGGATCCTGCTCGCCGGCGACGCGGCGCACGTGATGCCGCCGTTCATGGGGCAGGGGATGAGTTCGGGCTTCCGCGACGCCCTCAACCTCGCCTGGAAGCTCGACCTGGTGCACCGCGGCCTCGCCGACGAGGCCCTGCTGGACACCTACCAGGAGGAGCGCTGCGCGCACGTGCAGCACGCCATCCGGATGTCCATGGACTCGGGCACGGTGATCTGCGAGACCGACCGCGCCGCCGCGGCCGGCCGCGACGCCGCGATGCTCGCCGAGCTGCGCCGGCGTACCGCCCGCCCGCGCACCCGGTCCCTGCTGGAGCCCCTGTCCGGCGGGATCCTGCACAGCGGCTGCGAGGCCGCCGGCGCCCCGATGCCGCAGGGCCGCGTCGAGGTCGACGGCCGCGCCGGGCTCTTCGACGAGGTCGTCGGCACCGGCTTCGTCCTGCTCTGCGCCGAGGACCCCGACGACCTGCTCGACGCCGACGCCCGGGCCTTCCTGGACACGCTCGGCACGCGGGTCGTCCGGATCGTTCCCGCCGGCGCGCCCGTACCCGGATCCGGCGCCGCGCCGACGGCCTTCGACCTCGACGACGTGTATCTGCCCCACCTCAAGCGGTACGACGCGGTGGCGGTGCTCGTCCGGCCCGACTTCTACGTCTTCGGCACCGCCGCCGACCCGGCCGTCGTGCCCGCGCTCGTCGAGGATCTGCGCCGGCAGATCCGGCGCGGCTGATCGGCATCCACCCACCGGAAGGAACCGACATGTTCGAGAACCTGAAGATCGCCGGCCGGGCGATCCGCACGGTCTTCACCGCCGACCCCATCACCCGGGTCCGGCGCTTCTACGAGATCCAGTCACCCGACGTGGAGTTCGCGGCCCGCCGTACCCACTACATGAACGTGGGCTACTGGTCCGACGGGGTCACCGACATCGACACGGCCGCCGACGCGCTGGCCGACAAGCTGGCCGACGCCGCCGGGCTCAAGCCCGACGACACCGTGCTCGACGTCGGCTTCGGCTACGGGGACCAGGACTTCAAGTGGCTGCGGGAGCGCCAGGTCGCCAAGGTGTACGGCCTGAACATCACCCCGCACCACGTCGAGGCGGCACAGCGCCGGGCGCAGGAGGAGGGGCTCGCGGACCGGACCGACTTCCGGCTCGGCAGCGCCACCGAACTGCCCTTCGAGGACAACACCTTCGACCGGGTCGTCGCCCTGGAGTCCGCCTTCCACTTCTACCCGCGCAGCGCGTTCTTCGCCGAGGCGCTGCGGGTGCTGCGCCCGGGCGGCGTGCTCGCCACGGCCGACATCATCCCGGTCAGCGGCGACGTCGTCCGCGCCGCCATCCAGTCCGGCCCGCTGAGTTTCGTCAAGTTCAGCATCCCGAAGGAGAACTGGCACGACCGGGACACGTACCGGCAGCAGTTGGTCGAGGCCGGCTTCGCCAACCCGGAGGTCCGCTCGATCAAGGAGCAGACCTGGGAGGGCTGGCGGGCGTACATGGCCGAGCGGACCAACGACCCCGCGTTCCGGGCCGTCGTCAAGCCGGCCGTCCGCAAGAGCATGGCGGCCCACTGGAAGAACCAGGACCTCATGAAGCGTGAGCTGGCGCAGATGGACTACGTGATCGCGGTCGGCCACAAGCGGTGACACCGCGCACGGACGAGGGGCCCGCCGACCGGTCGTGACGACCGGCGGACGGGCCCCTCGTCCGGTGGGATCAGACCGCCGGCGCCGCGCTCAGTGCCGTCGAGATGGCCCGCAGGATCGCCGGCTGGTGCTCGGCGAGGAAGAAGTGCCCGCCCGGGTAGACCTTCAGGTCGAACGCCGCGGTGGTGTGGTCCGACCACGCCCGGGCCTCCTCGACAGTCGTCTTCGGGTCGTCGGCACCGGTGAGGACGGTGATCGGGCAGCTCAGCGGCGGCCCCGGCCGGTAGGTGTACCGCTCGGCGGCCCGGTAGTCGTTGCGGATCGCCGGCAACGCGGCGCGTAGCATCTCCGGATCCCCGAGGACGGCGGAGTTGGTGCCGCTCAGCTTCCGGACGTCGGCCAGCAGCCCCTCGTCGTCGAGCAGGTGCACCGTCTCGTGCCGTGACTTCGACGGCGCCCGGCGCCCGGAGGCGAACAGGTGCGCGACGCTGCCGCCGTCCTGCTCGATGAGCCGGGCGAGTTCGAAGCCGAGGCTGGCCCCCATGCTGTGCCCGAAGATGGCCAGCGGCTCGTCCCGCCAGGGCCGAAGCACTGTGAACACCTCGCGCGCGAGGTCGTGGATGTCGCCGATGCACTTCTCGTGGCGCCGGTCCTGCCGTCCCGGGTACTGGATCGACAGCACCTCCACGGCGGGGGAGAGAGCGCGGGACACCGGGAAGTAGAAGCTTGCCGACCCGCCGGCGTGGGGCAGGCACACCAACCGCCTCGCGCCGCCCGGAGCGGGGTGGAAGCGTCGCACCCACAAGCCGTTGTCGGTATCTGGCGTCGTCATCCTCTGGTGGTCCTTCCGGCGGCTGCGGTTGCCGACCGGATCGGCGCGGACCCGGTCGAGGCGACGCTAGTGCGACGGGTCGGGACCGGACACCCCTAGCTGGTCGGTTGCCTGGTTAGGGGTTGTCCGCGCTCGCGCGCAACCAATAACTTCTCCCGGCAGATGGGGATCTGCGTGGCTCTCGGCCGAGCGAGCCGAACGACAGATACAGGTGTCGCCTGAGACTTCTGCGCATTCGTACCGTCGCTTACGTCGAGTCTCCGCCGTGAATCGCGATGGGCTGGGTTGATGGACACCGAAGAGAAGCTCCGGGAGTACCTGAAGAGAGTCACCGCCGACCTGCGGCGGACCCGGCAACGGCTCCGGGACGTCGAGGCCGACGCGCAGCAGCCCATCGCGATCGTCGGCATCGGCTGCCGGTTCCCCGGCGGGGTGCGCACCGCCGAGGAACTGTGGGATCTCGTCGCGTCCGGCGGTGACGCGATCGCCTCCTTCCCCACCGACCGCGGCTGGGATCTCGACGCGCTCTACGACCCGGAGCGGTCCCGGCCGGGCACCTCCTCGGTCCGGGAGGGCGGATTCGTGGCCGACGCCGCCGAGTTCGACCCTCGGCTGTTCGGGGTCTCGCCGCGCGAGGCCCTCGCCATGGACCCGCAGCAGCGGCTGCTGCTGCAGACCTCGTGGGAGGCCGTCGAGACGGCGGGGATCGACCCCACAAGCCTGAAGGGCGCCCGGGTCGGGGTCTTCGCCGGCATGACCCACAGCGGGTACGCCCACCCGCCGGAGACCCCGCCGGCGGGCGTGGAGGACTACCTCGGTCTCGGCAACGCGGGCAGCATCGCCTCGGGCCGGGTGGCGTACTCGTTCGGGTTCGAGGGGCCGGCGGTGACTGTGGACACGGCGTGTTCGTCGTCGCTTGTGGCGTTGCACCTGGCGGTGCAGGCGCTGCGGTCGGGCGAGTGCGACCTGGCGCTGGCCGGCGGCGTCACGGTGATGGCGACGCCCGAGACGTTCATCGACTTCTCCCGGCAGCGGGGCATGGCCCCCGACGGCCGCTGCAAGTCGTTCTCCGACGCGGCGGACGGCACGGGCTGGTCCGAGGGCGTCGGGGTGCTGCTGGTGCAGCGGCTGTCGGACGCGCGGCGTGACGGGCGCCGGGTCCTCGCGGTCGTGCGGGGCACGGCCGTCAACCAGGACGGCGCGTCGAACGGTTTGACGGCGCCGAACGGCCCCTCGCAGCAGCGGGTGATCCGCCAGGCCCTCGCGAACGCCCGGCTGGGCGTCGCCGACGTCGACGTCGTGGAGGCGCACGGCACGGGCACGACGCTGGGCGACCCCATCGAGGCCCAGGCGCTGCTCGCCACGTACGGGCAGGACCGCGACGACCGGGACGCGCTGCTGCTGGGGTCGGTGAAGTCGAACATCGGTCACACGCAGGCGGCTGCGGGGGTGGCGGGTGTCATCAAGATGATCTTGGCGATGCGGTACGGGGTGGTGCCGGCGTCGTTGCACGTGGATGTGCCCTCGTCGCATGTGGACTGGTCGTCGGGTGCGGTGGAGCTGGTGACCCGGGCGCGCGAGTGGCCGGGTGCGGGCCGCGCACGCAGGGCTGCCGTGTCGTCGTTCGGCATCTCGGGGACGAACGCGCACGTGATCATCGAGCAGGCGGAGCCGGAGCACGCCGCGGGGTCTGCCGCGCCGGTCGGGTTGCCGGTGCCGTGGGTGGTGTCGGGGCGTTCGGAGCGCGGTCTGGTGGGTCAGGCGGCGCGGTTGGCGTCGTTCGTGCGGGAACGGTCCGGCCTTGCGGTGGCGGACGTGTCGTGGTCGTTGGCGACGACTCGGGCTGCGTTGGAGCATCGGGCGGTGGTGTGGGGTTCGTCGCTGGACGAGTTGGTTGCTGGTCTGTCGGCGGTGGCTGAGGGCCGGTCTGCGGGTGTGGTGTCGGCGGGTCGTCGGGCGGTGTTGTTCACGGGTCAGGGTTCGCAGCGTGTGGGCATGGGCCGGGAGCTGTACGAGACGTTCCCGGTGTTCGCGTCGGCGTTCGACGAGGTGTGCGCCCGTTTTGACGGTTTGTTGCCGCGTGCGTTGCGCGACGTCGTGTTCGCCGAGGCGGGTACTTCCGATGCCGGCTTGGTGGATCAGACGGTGTTCGCGCAGGCGGGGTTGTTCGCGGTCGAGGTGGCGTTGTGGGAGTTGCTCGCGTCGTGGGGTGTGCGGGTTGATTTCCTGGCGGGTCATTCGATCGGTGAGGTGACGGCCGCGTACGTGTCGGGGATGTTGTCGCTGTCGGATGCCTGTTCCCTGGTGGCGGCGCGGGGTCGGTTGATGCAGGCGTTGCCGGCTGGCGGTGTGATGGCGGCGGTGGGTGCGTCGGAGGAGGCTGTCGCCGAGCTGCTCGGCGCGTCGGGCGCGGCCGTGGACATCGCGGCGGTCAACGGCCCCGCGTCGGTGGTCGTCTCGGGCGCGGCCGATGAGGTGGCCTCGGTGGTGGCGGCCTGCCGTGAGCGGGGTTGGCGGGTCAAGGAACTGGCGGTCAGTCACGCGTTCCATTCGCGGTTGATGGATCCGATGCTGGAGGAGTTCCGGTCGGTGGTGGCGGGGCTCGACTGGCGGGTGCCGCGCGTCGCGGTGGTGTCGAACGTGACGGGTTCCGTGGCGGACCCGCTGGAGCTGGTGGATCCGGAGTACTGGGTGCGGCACGTGCGGCAGCCCGTGCGGTTCGCCGACGGGGTGGCTGCTCTGCGGGCACAGGGGGTGGACACGTTCCTGGAGGTCGGCCCGGATGCGACGTTGACGGCGATGGTGGCGGAGATCGTCGCGGATGCCGGGGTGCGGCGGGTTCCGGTGTCGCGGCGGGACCAGTCGGAGCTCGCTGCGGTGACGGCGGCCTTGGGGCAGTTGTGGGTGGCGGGTGTGCCGGTCGACTGGGCTGCGTACCACGGTCAGACCGGCGCCCGGCCGGGTGTGGTCGACCTGCCCACGTACGCCTTCGACCATCGACGTTACTGGATCAATGCGACGACGCGGTCCTACCGTCCCCCCGCCGCCCGGCGTACCGCCGCCGACGAGGACTTCTGGCGGGCGATCGAGGCGGAGGACCTGACGGCCCTCGCCGAGAGCCTGGCCGTCGACGCCGACGCCCCCCTCGCGGACGTGCTGCCGGCACTGTCCACCTGGCGACGCCGCCGGGACGCCGAGGCGGCCCTCGACTCCTGGCGCTACCGGGTGGCCTGGCAGCCGCTCACGCACGACGCCGCCCGCGCCGAGGCGACCGACTTCCTGCTCGTCGTACCGGCCGGCGCCGACGCGGCCGTGACGGACTGGGCCGCCGCCCTCGGCGCCGCCGGCGGGCGGATCGTCGAGGTCGACGCCACGTGCGACCGCAAGCGCCTCGCCCACGACCTCGCCGAGGCGTCGACCGGCCGCGACGGGGACGTGCTGCCCGTACTCTCCCTGCTGGCCCTCGACACCCGGCCGTACGCCGGGGCCGCCTCCGTGCCGACGGGCCTCGCCGCCACGGTCGCGCTCGCGCAGGCCCTCGGCGACGCCGGGATCACCGCCCGGCTCTGGATCGCCACCCGCGGCGCGGTCTCCGTCGGATCCCGCGACCGGCACGTCGACCCCGTGCAGGCCATGGCGTGGGGCTTCGGCAGCGTGCTGCGCGCCGAGCACCCGCACCGGTGGGGCGGGCTCGTCGACCTCCCCGAGCAGCCCGACCAGAGCGTCGTGCGGATGCTCCGGACGCTGATCGCCGGCACCGGCCGGGAGGACGAGATCGCCCTGCGCGGCACCGGCGGCCACGCCCGTCGGCTCGTTCGTGCGACGTACGGCGACACCGGTGCGCGCGGTTCCTGGACGCCGCGCGGCACGGTGCTGATCACCGGCGGCACCGGGGCACTCGGGGGACACGTCGCCCGCGCGCTGGCCGCTGACGGAGCCGAACACCTCCTCCTGGTCAGCCGGCGGGGTGGCGAGGCGCCCGGCGCGACCGCCCTCGCCGAGGAACTCGCCGGGCTCGGCGCCCGGGTAACCCTCGCGTCCTGCGACGTGGCCGACCGGGCCGCGCTCGCGACGCTGCTCGACTCGATCCCCGCCGAGCTTCCGCTGAGCGCGGTCGTGCACACCGCCGCCGCCCTCGACGACAACGTCGTCGACGCCGTGAGTGTCGACCAGCTGGCCACCGCCCTGCGGGCGAAGGTCGACGCCGCGCGCAACCTGGACGAGCTGACCCGGGGCAGCGACCTCTCCGCCTTCGTCCTCTTCTCCTCCCTCGCCGGCCTCATGGGCGCCGCCGGCCAGGCCACGTACGCGCCCGGCAACGCGTTCCTCGACGCCCTGGCGCAGCGCCGCCGCGCCGAGGGGCTGCCGGCGACCTCGCTCGCCTGGGGCCTGTGGGCCGACGGCGGGGTGAGCGCGGGCGACTTCGAACAGCGGCTCAGCCGTACCGGTTTCGGCGCGATGGCGCCGGAGACAGCCGTGCGCGCCTTCAGCCGGGCGCTGGACCGCGACGAGACGTACCTCGTCGTGGCCGACATCGACTGGGCCCGGGTGGCCGCCACCGGTCCGCGGCGCGCCCACCCGCTGGTCCGCGACCTGCTGGCCGAGGCCGGCGCGGCGGTGCCCGCCGACGCCCCGGTGCCGGCGGCCGACCTGCGCCTGCGCCTGTCGGGAATGCCCGGCGCGGAGCAGTTGCGCGTCCTCGGTGAGCTGGTACGCGCCGAGGTCGCCGCCGTGCTCGGCCACGAGTCCGTCGATCGGGTGGCGCCGGACCGGGCGTTCCAGGATCTCGGTTTCACCTCGCTGGCAGCTGTCGAGCTGCGCAACCGGCTCGACGCGGCGACCGGCCTCGCGCTGCCGACCACGCTCGCCTTCGACTACCCGAACTCGGCGGCTCTGGCCGGCCACATCCACGCCGAGCTGCTCGGCGGGCAGGCGCTGCCCGTCCCCGCCGCCACCGGCCCCGTCGTGGGCGACGACCCGATCGTCATCGTCGGCATGGGCTGCCGTTTCCCGGCCGGAGCCGAGTCCCCGGAGGGGCTCTGGGACCTGCTGACGGCCGGTGCCGACGCGATGTCGGACTTCCCGGCCAACCGGCACTGGGACCTGGAGTCGCTGACCGGCACCGACTCCTACGTCTCGCGCGGGGCCTTCCTGGCCGACGCGGGCGGCTTCGACGCGGAGTTCTTCGGCATCTCGCCGCGCGAGGCGCTCGCCATGGACCCGCAGCAGCGGCTGCTGCTGGAGGTCTCCTGGGAGGCGTTCGAAGACGCCCGGATCGAACCGCTCGCGCTGCGCGGCAGCCGCGTCGGGGTGTTCGCCGGCACCAACGGCCAGGACTACGAGACCGTCGTGCGCGAGGCCGGTGAGTCGCTCGCCGGGTACGGCGCGACGGGTGCCTCCGCGAGCGTGTTGTCGGGTCGGGTGGCGTACTCGTTCGGTTTCGAGGGGCCGGCGGTGACTGTGGACACGGCGTGTTCGTCGTCGCTTGTGGCGTTGCATCTGGCGGTGCAGGCGCTGCGGTCCGGCGAGTGCGACCTGGCGCTGGCCGGCGGCGTCACCGTGATGTCCACCCCGGGCGCCTTCATCGAGTTCTCCCGCCAGGGTGGGCTGTCGGCGGACGGCCGCTGCAAGGCCTTCGCCGAGTCTGCGGACGGCACCGCGTGGGGCGAGGGTGTCGGTGTGCTGGTGGTGCAGCGGTTGTCGGATGCGCGGCGTGACGGGCGTCGGGTTCTGGCGGTGGTGCGGGGTTCGGCGGTGAATCAGGATGGTGCGTCGAATGGTTTGACGGCGCCGAATGGTCCGTCGCAGCAGCGGGTGATCCGGCAGGCGCTGGCGAGTGCGGGTTTGTCGGCGGTTGATGTGGATGTGGTGGAGGCGCACGGTACGGGTACGTCGTTGGGTGATCCGATCGAGGCGCAGGCGTTGTTGGCGACGTATGGGCAGGGTCGGGATGTGCCGTTGTTGTTGGGGTCGGTGAAGTCGAACATCGGTCACACGCAGGCGGCTGCGGGGGTGGCTGGGATCATCAAGATGATCTTGGCGATGCGGCACGGGACCGTGCCGGCGACGCTGCACGTGGACGAGCCCTCGTCGCATGTGGACTGGTCGTCTGGCGCGGTCGAGTTGGTAACGGCCTCGCGTGAGTGGCCGGGCGTGGAGCGTCCTCGGCGGGCGGGTGTGTCGTCGTTCGGCATCTCGGGGACCAATGCGCACGTGGTCCTGGAGCAGCCGGAGCCCGAAGCCGTCCCCGAGGTCGCGGTGGAGCCGGAGTCTGCCGGGGGCGCTTCCGTGGCTTTGCCGGTGCCGTGGGTGCTGTCGGGGCGTTCGGAGCGGGGTCTGTCGGGTCAGGCGGGGCGGTTGGTGTCGTTCGTGCGTGGTCGTGGTCTGTCGCCGGTGGATGTGTCGTGGTCGTTGGCGACGTCGCGGGCTGCGTTGGAGCATCGCGCGGTGGTGTGGGGCTCGGACGTGGACGAGCTGGTGGCCGGGCTGTCGGCTGTTGCCGAGGGCCGGTCTGCGGGTGTGGTGTCGGCGGGTCGTCGGGCGGTGTTGTTCACGGGTCAGGGTTCGCAGCGTGTGGGTATGGGCCGGGAGTTGTACGAGGCGTTCCCGGTGTTCGCGGCGTCGTTCGACGAAGTGTGCGCGGAGATTGATCCGCGTCTGCCGCGTGCGTTGCGCGAGGTGGTGTTCGCGGAGCCGGGTTCGGAGACTGCGGCTCTGGTGGATCAGACCGTGTTCGCGCAGGCGGGGTTGTTCGCGGTGGAGGTGGCGTTGTGGGAGTTGCTCGCGTCGTGGGGTGTGCGGGCTGATTTCCTGGCGGGTCATTCGATCGGTGAGGTGACGGCCGCGTACGTGTCGGGGATGTTGTCGCTGTCGGATGCCTGTTCCCTGGTGGCGGCGCGGGGTCGGTTGATGCAGGCGTTGCCGGCTGGCGGTGTGATGGCGGCGGTGGGTGCGTCGGAGGAGGCTGTCGCCGAGTTGCTCGGCGGGTCGGGCGCGGTCGTGGACATCGCGGCGGTCAACGGTCCCGCGTCGGTGGTCGTCTCGGGCGCGGCCGATGAGGTGGCCTCGGTGGTGGGGGCCTGCCGTGAGCGGGGTTGGCGGGTCAAGGAACTGGCGGTCAGTCACGCGTTCCATTCGCGGTTGATGGATCCGATGTTGGACGAGTTCGCGTCGGTGGTGGCGGGGCTGGACTGGCGGGTGCCGCGGGTGCCGATCGTGTCGAATGTGACCGGCGCGGTCGCGGAGCCGCTGGAGCTGGTGGATCCGGAGTACTGGGTGCGGCATGTGCGGCAGCCGGTGCGGTTCGCCGACGGGGTGGCTGCTCTGCGGGGGCAGGGGGTGGACACGTTCCTGGAGGTGGGCCCGGATGCGACGTTGACGGCGATGGTGGCGGAGATCGTCGCGGATGCCGGGGTGCGGCGGGTTCCGGTGTCGCGGCGGGATCAGCCGGAGGTCGGCGTGTTGACGTCGGCGCTGGGGCAGTTGTGGGTGGCGGGTGTGCCGGTCGACTGGGCTGCGTACCACGGTCAGACCGGCGCCCGGCCGGGCGTGGTCGACCTGCCCACGTACGCCTTCGACCACACCTGGTACTGGCCCGAGGCGGCGCCCGCGGCCCGCCGGGACGTGCACGGCGAAGCTCTCGACGGGCGGTTCTGGGCGGCCGTGGAGTCCGGCGACCCCGACCTGGTCGGCGGCGAGCTGGGTGTCGGCGCGGACGAACCGTTCAGCGCGGTCCTGCCGAAGCTCGCGCAGTGGCGGCGGGCCGCACAGCAGCGGTCGACGGTGGACTCCTGGCGCTACCGCGTGGTGTGGCGGCGCCAGGACGTGACCGGAAACGAGAACCTGACCGGCTCCTGGCTCGTGCTGATGGTGCCCGGCCAGGAGGACCACCCGTTGCTGGCCGGGCTGGCGGAGCGGGGCGCCGAGATGATCCCCGTGGTGCTGGACGAGCTGGACCGGGACGGGATCGCGCGTCGGCTGTCCGCCGCCTCGGCGGCCGCAGGACCGGTCGCCGGGATGATCTCGCTGATGTCGCTGGCCGGCGCCGGTGTCGTCGAGGCGCTGGCGGTCGCGCAGGCGCTTGCAGTCACTGAGGTCGAGGGTCGGCTGTGGTGGTTGACCAGCGGTGCCGTCTCCATGGACGACTCCGAGCCTCTGACCGACCTGGACGGTTCTGCGGTGTGGGGTTTGGGTCGGGTGGTGGGTTTGGAGGTGCCGTTGCGGTGGGGTGGTTTGGTGGATTTGCCGGGTGTGTTGGGTGGGGGTGTGTGGGGTTGGTTGTGTGGGGTGTTGTTGTCGGGGGTTGAGGATCAGGTGGCGTTGCGGTCGTCGGGTGTGTTTGTGCGGCGGTTGGTGCGTGCGGGTGCGGGTGCTGGTGGTGGTGGTTTTCGGTTGTCGGGGACGGTGTTGGTGACGGGTGGTACGGGGGCGTTGGGTGCGCGGGTGGCGTTGTGGGCGGTGGGTGTGGGTGCGGAGCATGTGGTGTTGGTGAGTCGGCGTGGTGGTGGTGCGGCGGGTGTGGGTGAGTTGGTGGGGCGGTTGGAGGGTTTGGGTGTGCGGGTGTCGGTGGTGGGTTGTGATGTGGCGGATCGTGGTGCGGTGGCGGGGTTGTTGGGGGATTTGGTGGGTCGGGGTGAGCGGTTGCGGGCGGTGGTGCATGCGGCTGGTGTGGCGCAGTTGACGCCGTTGGGTGAGGTGGGTGTGGGTGAGGTGGAGGAGGTGTTGCGGGCGAAGGTTGGTGGTGCGGTGGTGTTGGATGAGTTGACTGCTGGTTTGGATTTGGATGCGTTTGTGGTGTTTTCGTCGATTGCGGGGGTGTGGGGTTCTGCGGGTCAGGTGGGGTATGCGGCGGCGAATGCGTTTGTGGATGGGTTGGTGGTGTCGCGGCGTGGGCGTGGGTTGGTGGGGACGTCGGTGGCGTGGGGGCCGTGGGCTGAGGCGGGTATGGCGGTGGGGGTGGCGGGGGAGCAGTTGAGTCGGCGTGGTTTGCCGGGGATGGCTCCGGAGTTGGCGGTGGCGGCGTTGCAGGGGGTGTTGGATGGTGGTGAGGGGCAGGTGGTGGTGGCGGATGTGCGGTGGGATCGGTTTGTGCCGTCGTTCACGGCGTTGCGTCCGTCCCGGTTGTTCACCGACATCCCCGAAGCACAGGCGGCGATCGAGGCGGCGTCCCGAGCCGAGACCGGCCCCACCGACCGGGCCTCCGCACTGCGCGAGCGGCTCGCGGCCCTGACGTCGCCGGAGGTCGAGGCGTCCCTGCTGGACCTCGTACGCTCCCAGGTCGCCACGGTGCTCGGCCACGCCACCGTGGAGGCGGTGCGGCCGGACCGGGCGTTCCAGCGCCTCGGCTTCGACTCGCTCACCGCAGTCGAGCTGCGCAACCGGCTGACCGCCGAAACCGGCCTCGCGTTGCCCTCCACCCTCGTCTTCGACCACCCGACGCCGGCCGCCCTGGTCGCCTTCATCCGGGAGACCGTGCTCGGAGCATCGGGCGACGCGCCGGCCGACCGCAGGGTCGCCACCGTCGACGACGACCCGATCGTGATCGTCGGCATGGGCTGCCGCCTCCCGGGTGGTGTCGCGTCCCCGGAAGAACTGTGGCAACTGCTCGCCACCGGACGCGACGGCATCTCCGAGTTCCCCCTCGACCGGGGCTGGGACAGCTTCCTCAGCAGCGGCCTGTCCGACACGTCCTTCGCCCGCAGGGGCGGCTTCGTCTACGACGCCGGCGAGTTCGACGCCGAGTTCTTCGGCATCTCGCCGCGGGAGGCGCTCGCCATGGACCCGCAGCAGCGGCTGCTGCTGGAGACCTCGTGGGAGGCAGTCGAGTCGGCGGGCATCGACCCGACCACCCTGCGGGGCGGCGCGGTCGGCGTCTTCGCCGGGGCCAGCTTCCAGGGGTACGCCAGCGGGTCGGTCGGTCGGGCCCAGGAGGTCGGCGGCCACCTGCTCACCGGCAACGCGACAAGCGTGTTGTCGGGCCGGGTGGCGTACTCGTTCGGTTTCGAGGGCCCGGCGGTGACTGTGGACACGGCGTGTTCGTCGTCGCTTGTGGCGTTGCATCTGGCGGTGCAGGCGCTGCGGTCCGGCGAGTGCGACCTCGCCCTGGCCGGCGGCGTCACCGTGATGGCCTCACCGGGCACGTTCGCCGAGTTCTCGATCCAGGGCGGCCTGTCCGCCGACGGCCGCTGCAAGTCGTTCTCGGACGCCGCGGACGGCACGGGCTGGTCCGAGGGCGTCGGCGTGCTGGTGGTGCAGCGGTTGTCGGATGCGCGGCGTGACGGGCGTCGGGTTCTGGCGGTGGTGCGGGGTTCGGCGGTGAATCAGGATGGTGCGTCGAATGGTTTGACGGCGCCGAATGGTCCGTCGCAGCAGCGGGTGATCCGGCAGGCGCTGGCGAGTGCGGGTTTGTCGGCGGTTGATGTGGATGTGGTGGAGGCGCACGGTACGGGTACGTCGTTGGGTGATCCGATCGAGGCGCAGGCGTTGTTGGCGACGTATGGGCAGGGTCGGGATGTGCCGTTGTTGTTGGGGTCGGTGAAGTCGAACATCGGTCACACGCAGGCCGCTGCGGGGGTGGCTGGGATCATCAAGATGATCTTGGCGATGCGGCACGGGACCGTGCCGGCGACGCTGCACGCGGATGTGCCCTCGTCGCATGTGGACTGGTCGTCGGGTGCGGTGGAGCTGGTGACCCGGGCGCGCGAGTGGCCGGGTGCGGGCCGCGCACGCAGGGCTGCCGTGTCGTCGTTCGGGATCTCCGGCACGAACGCGCACGTGATCATCGAACAGGCGGAGCCGGAGCACGCCGCGGCGTCTGCCGTGCCCGTCGGGGTGCCGGTGCCGTGGATGCTGTCGGGGCGTTCGGAGCGGGGTCTGTCGGGTCAGGCCGGGCGGTTGGCGTCGTTCGTGCGGGGTCGGTCTGACCTGTCGGTGGCTGATGTGTCGTGGTCGTTGGCGACGACTCGGGCTGCGTTGGAGCATCGCGCGGTGGTGTGGGGCTCGGACGTGGACGAGCTGGTGGCCGGGCTGTCGGCTGTTGCCGAGGGCCGGTCTGCGGGTGTGGTGTCGGCGGGTCGTCGGGCGGTGTTGTTCACGGGTCAGGGTTCGCAGCGTGTGGGTATGGGCCGGGAGTTGTACGAGGCGTTCCCGGTGTTCGCGGCGTCGTTCGACGAAGTGTGCGCGGAGATTGATCCGCGTCTGCCGCGTGTGTTGCGCGAGGTGGTGTTCGCGGAGCCGGGTTCGGAGACTGCGGCTCTGGTGGATCGGACCGTGTTCGCGCAGGCGGGGTTGTTCGCTGTCGAGGTGGCGTTGTGGGAGTTGTTGTCGTCGTGGGGTGTGCGGGCTGATTTCCTGGCGGGTCATTCGATCGGTGAGGTGACGGCCGCGTACGTGTCGGGGATGTTGTCCCTGAGGGACGCGTGCACGTTGGTGGCGGCGCGGGGTCGGTTGATGCAGGCGTTGCCGTCGGGTGGGGTGATGGCAGCGGTGGGTGCGTCGGAGGAGGCTGTCGCCGAGCTGCTCGGTGTGACCGGTGCGGCGGTGGACGTGGCGGCGGTGAACGGTCCGGCGTCGGTGGTGGTGTCGGGTGCCGCCGGTGAGGTCGCTTCGGTGGTGGCGGCCTGCTGTGAGCGGGGTTGGCGGGTCAAGGAACTGGCGGTCAGTCACGCGTTCCACTCGCGGTTGATGGATCCGATGTTGGACGAGTTCGCGTCGGTGGTGGCGGGGCTCGACTGGCAACCGCCGCGGATCCCGATCGTGTCGAACGTGACCGGCGCGGTCGCGGACGCCGCAGAGATCACCGAGCCCGGCTACTGGGTGCGGCACGTGCGGCAGCCGGTGCGCTTCGCCGACGGGGTGGCGGCGTTGCGGGCACAGGGGGTGGACACCTTCCTGGAGATCGGCCCGGACGCGGTCCTCACCGCCATGGCCGCCGAGGCGGACACCGCCGACGACGTGCGGTACGTCGCCACGCTGCGCCGCAGCCAGCCCGACGTCACCACCCTCACCAGCACCGCCGGGCAGCTCTGGGCCGCCGGCGTGGCCGTCGACTGGGCGGCGTACCTCGGCCAGACCGGCACCCGGCCGCGCGCGGTGGAACTGCCCACCTACGCCTTCGACAGGCAGCGCTACTGGCTGGAGGACCCCCAGCCCGGCTCGGCTCCGGAGCGGGCCGACGCCCCGTCCGACGAGCAGTTCTGGGCGGCGGTCGAGTCCGGGGACCTCGGCGTGCTGGGCGAGGATCTCGCCGTGGGCGCGGACGAGCCGTCCACGGCGCTGCTGCCCAAGCTCGCCCGGTGGCGGCGGGCGACGCAGCAGCGGGCGGTCGTCGACTCCTGGCGGTACCGGGCGACGTGGCGTACGGCCGCCGTGCCGGACTCCGCGACGTTGGCGGGAACCTGGCTGCTGCTGATGGCGCCCGGGCAGGAGGACCACCCGGTGGCCGCGGCGCTGGCTGCCCGGGCCGACCGGGCGGTCCCGGTGCTGATCCCGGCCGGCGCCGACCGCGACCGGGTGGCGCGGCTGCTGCTGGAGGCGATGAGCTCCGACGCCCGGGACGCGCACGTGGTGTCCCTGCTGTCGCTGGCCGAGCCGCGGGAGGCGTCCCCGGTTCCGGCCGCCGCCGAGGTGTCGACGGCGCTGGCCGTGGTGCAGGCGCTGACCGACGTCGGTGGGTCGGGCCGGTTGTGGTGGCTGACGCGCGGGGCGGTGTCGGTCGGCGACTCGGACGAGCTGGCGGATGTCGCGGGTTCTGCGGTGTGGGGTTTGGGTCGGGTGGTGGGTTTGGAGGTGCCGTTGCGGTGGGGTGGTTTGGTGGATTTGCCGGGTGTGTTGGGTGGTGGTGTGTGGGGTTGGTTGTGTGGGGTGTTGTTGTCGGGGGTTGAGGATCAGGTGGCGTTGCGGTCGTCGGGTGTGTTTGTGCGGCGGTTGGTGCGTGCGGGTTGTCCGGCGGGTGCGGGTGCGGGTGCTGGTGGTGGTGGTTTTCGGTTGTCGGGGACGGTGTTGGTGACGGGTGGTACGGGGGCGTTGGGTGCGCGGGTGGCGTTGTGGGCGGTGGGTGTGGGTGCGGAGCATGTGGTGTTGGTGAGTCGGCGTGGTGGTGGTGCGGCGGGTGTGGGTGAGTTGGTGGGGCGGTTGGAGGGTTTGGGTGTGCGGGTGTCGGTGGTGGGTTGTGATGTGGCGGATCGTGGTGCGGTGGCGGGGTTGTTGGGGGATTTGGTGGGTCGGGGTGAGCGGTTGCGGGCGGTGGTGCATGCGGCTGGTGTGGCGCAGTTGACGCCGTTGGGTGAGGTGGGTGTGGGTGAGGTGGAGGAGGTGTTGCGGGCGAAGGTTGGTGGTGCGGTGGTGTTGGATGAGTTGACTGCTGGTTTGGATTTGGATGCGTTTGTGGTGTTTTCGTCGATTGCGGGGGTGTGGGGTTCTGCGGGTCAGGTGGGGTATGCGGCGGCGAATGCGTTTGTGGATGGGTTGGTGGTGTCGCGGCGTGGGCGTGGGTTGGTGGGGACGTCGGTGGCGTGGGGGCCGTGGGCTGAGGCGGGTATGGCGGTGGGGGTGGCGGGGGAGCAGTTGAGTCGGCGTGGTTTGCCGGGGATGGCTCCGGAGTTGGCGGTGGCGGCGTTGCAGGGGGTGTTGGATGGTGGTGAGGGGCAGGTGGTGGTGGCGGATGTGCGGTGGGATCGGTTTGTGCCGTCGTTCACGGCGTTGCGTCCGTCCCGGTTGTTCACCGACATCCCCGAAGCAGCACAGCCCGCACCGGCCGAGGAGGCGCCGAAGGGCGAGGACCGCGGCGCGGCGTCGGCGCTGCGCGAGCGGCTCGCCGCCGCCTCCGGGCCGGAGCGCGACCGCATCCTGCTCGACCTGGTCCGCGGCACCGCCGCGGCGGTGCTGGGACACGCCACGCCGAGCGGGATCAGGCCCGCCCGCGGCTTCCTCGAACTGGGCTTCGACTCGCTCACCGCAGTCGAGCTGCGAAACCGGCTGACCGCCGCAACGGGCATCGGACTGCCCGCCACCCTCGTCTTCGACCATCCCACCCCGAACGCGCTCGCCGGTCACCTGCGGGCCGAGTTGGCGCCCGAGCAGCCGGCGTTGCCGATCGTGGCCGAGATCGAACGCCTCGACAAGCTCCTCGGCGGGCTGCCGGGCGACCAGGTCGACGACGCGGTCGTCGGTCGGCTGGAGGACCTGCTGACCCGGTGGCGGGGCCGACCCGCCGCCACCGCATCGGCGCCGGCCGCCGCCGAGGAGTTGGAGTCGGCCAGCCGGGACGAGCTCTTCGACATCATCCAGCGGGAGTTCGGCAAGTCCTGAGCGGACACTGCCCGACCCGGCGGGACGGGCCGGGAAAAGGGGCACCCGACGGCGCCGGACGCCTGGCCGGCGCCGTCGCGCAGGCGCGCCCTTAGGGGTCCACGAAGCCTGTCTAGGGGTGTGCCGGTGTGGATCCGGCTCCGTAGGGTCGGAGCACGCCAGGCCGTCTCGCCCTGCCCACCGGCGGCGAGCGGTACGGATGTGGGTGCGTGCGGTACCCCGGATGGACGGGAGGTCCGCATGGCCGGATCCGGCTTGCCTCAACTGCTCGCCATCAGCGACCTGCACGTGGTGCACGCGGAGAACAAGGCCATCGTCGAGCGGCTGCGGCCGGAGCGCGACGGCGACTGGCTCGTCGTCGCCGGCGACGTCGGGGAGTTCGTCGGCGACATCGAGTGGGCGCTGGGACTCCTCAGCCGCCGCTTCGCCAAGGTCATCTGGGCCCCCGGCAACCACGAGCTGTGGACTCCCCGCGAGGACCCGATCCAGCTGCGGGGGGACGCGCGCTACCAGCACCTGGTGGAGCTGTGCCGGGGGCTCGGGGTGGTGACTCCGGAGGACCCGTACCCCGTCTGGGACCCGCAGGGCGACGACCCGGTCCTGATCGCGCCGCTGTTCCTGCTCTACGACTACACCTTCCGGCCCCCGGGGACGTACACGAAGGAGCAGGCCCTGGCACGGGCCCACGAGGTCGGCGTGGTCTGCACCGACGAGATCCTGCTGCACCCGGACCCGTACCCGACGCGGGACGCCTGGTGCCGGGCGCGGCTGGCCCTGACGGAGCGCCGGCTCACCGCCGGGCGCGGCGGGCTGCCCACCGTCCTGGTCAACCACTTCCCGCTCGTACGCGAGCCCACCCGGATCCTGCGGTACCCGGAGTTCGCCCAGTGGTGCGGCACCGAGACCACTGCCGACTGGCACGTCCGCTTCGACGCCCGCGTCGCCGTCTACGGTCACCTGCACATCCCGCGCACCACCTGGTACGACGGGGTCCGGTTCGAAGAGGTCTCGGTCGGCTACCCGCGGGAGTGGCGCCGCCGGTCGACGCCCCCCGGCCGGCTGCGCCGCATCCTGCCGTCGGCCGCCTGAATGGCCCTCGTGGCGCTGGTCACCGCCGCTCCCGGAGCCTGCCGGGACGCCGCCCGCGGGCCGGTCGATCAGGGGTTCTCTAGGGGTTGGGCGGGTGTTGGGCGCTCAGTACCGTCCAGTCACGGTGGCGGGCGTGTGTCGGCGGGACTGTCCGGCGTGGCGGGCGCCTGAGCAGGCACGACGACCGGAATCAGGAACAGGTGTGGGTTTCGTGAGCCGAACGGCCGCGTCTGCACCCACCTGTGCACGAAGCCGGCCCGCCGGCGGTGGTGTGGTCAACGAATCGGCAGATTCCGATCGATAGCAAGCTCTGGGCGGGTGGGTCATGGCGGACGAAGACAAGCTCCTCGAACACCTGAAGTGGGTGACCTCCGAGCTCCGCCTGGCGCGTCGGCGCCTGACCGAGCTGGAGGACGAGGACGCCGAGCCGATCGCGATCGTCGGCATGGCCTGCCGTTTCCCCGGTGGCGTCGCCTCACCTGAAGACCTCTGGGACGTCGTCGCCGGCGGGGTGGACGCCACCGGCGCGTTCCCCGACGACCGGGGCTGGGACCTCGACCGGCTCTACGACCCCGACCCCGACCACCCCGGCACCACGTACAGCAACCGGGGTGGCTTCCTGCGCGACGCGGGTCTGTTCGACCCAACCCTGTTCGGGATCTCGCCGCGCGAGGCGCTGGCCATGGACCCGCAGCAGCGCCTCCTGCTCGAGGTGACCTGGGAGGTCTTCGAGCGGGCCGGCATCGACGCCGCGTCGGTGCGGGGCAGCCGTACCGGGGTGTTCGTCGGCACCGCGGGGCAGGACTACACGTCCGTGCTGCGGCAACTGCCCGAGGGCACGGAGGGCTACGTCCTCACCGGCACCGCCGCGAGCGTCATGTCCGGCCGGCTGGCGTACTCCTTCGGGCTGGAGGGGCCGGCCGTCACCATCGACACCGCCTGCTCCTCGTCGCTGGTCGCCCTGCACCTCGCCGGTCAGGCCCTGCGCGACGGTGAGTGCTCCCTCGCCGTGGCCGGCGGCGTCACCGTGCTGGCCACGCCGGGCGCCTTCGTCGAGTTCTCCCGCCAGCGGGGGCTCGCCTCCGACGGGCGGTGCAAGGCGTTCTCCGCCGACGCCGACGGGACCGGCTGGTCCGAGGGCGTCGCCATGTTGCTCGTCGAGAAGCTCTCCGACGCCCGGCGCAACGGGCACCCCGTCCTGGCGGTGATCCGGGGCAGCGCCGTCAACCAGGACGGCGCCAGCAGTGGGCTGACCGCCCCCAACGGCCCCGCGCAGCAGCGGGTGATCCGGCAGGCGCTGGAGAACGCCCGGCTCAGTCCGTCCGACGTGGACGCCGTCGAGGCGCACGGCACGGGCACCCGGCTCGGCGACCCGATCGAGGCGCAGGCGCTGCTGGCCACGTACGGGCAGGGCCGCCCCGCCGACCGCCCGCTGTGGCTGGGCTCGCTGAAGTCGAACATCGGCCACCCGCAGGCCGCGGCCGGCGCCGGCGGCGTCATCAAGATGGTGATGGCGATGCGGCACGGCGTGCTGCCGCCCACCCTGCACGTGGACCGGCCCTCACCGCACGTCGACTGGTCGACCGGTGCCGTGGCCCTGCTCGACGAGGCGCGCCCGTGGGCCGGCGGCGAGCACGTCCGCCGGGCTGGCGTGTCGTCCTTCGGCATGAGCGGCACGAACGCCCACCTGATCCTGGAGCAGGCGCCGGCCCCCGACCCGGCCGGCGACCACGCCACCCCGTCCCGCCGTCCCGCCGTCGTGCCCATGCTGCTCTCCGCCGCGCAGCCGGCCGCGCTCGCCGCGCAGGCGGACCGGCTGGCCCGTTGGCTCAGCGACGACGAGGAGCCGCGCCCGCTCGATGTGGCCTGGTCGTCGGTGGTGTCCCGCTCGACGCTCGACCGGCGTGCGGTGGTGCTCGCCGGGGACCGTGCGGGCCTGCTGACGGGCCTGGAGTCCCTGGCGGCGGGCGCGCCGTCGGGCACCGTGGTCACGGGCCAGGCCGGGGACCGCGGTCCGCTGGCGGTGCTCTTCTCCGGCCAGGGCGCGCAGCGCACCGGCATGGGCCGCGAGCTGTCCGCCGAGTTCCCCGTCTTCGCCGCCGCCCTCGACGAGGCGTGCGGGCATCTCGACCGGGTGCTGCCGCGCCCGCTCAAGGAGGTGCTGTTCGCGCCGGAGGGCTCCGCCGAGGCGGAGCTGCTGGACCAGACCGCGTTCACCCAGGCCGGGCTCTTCGCCGTCGAGGTGGCGCTGTTCCGCCTCGTGGAGTCGTTCGGCGTGGTGCCGGACTTCGTGGGCGGGCACTCGATCGGTGAGATCGCCGCCGCGCACGTGGCCGGGGTGCTGTCCCTCCAGGACGCCTGCCTGCTGGTGGCGGCGCGGGGCCGGCTCATGCAGTCGCTGCCCGACGGCGGCGGCATGCTCGCCGTGGCCGCCGACGAGGCGGCCGTGACGGAGTCGATCGCCGGGCTGACCGACCGGGTCGGCGTCGCGGCCGTCAACGGCCCGACCTCCGTCGTGGTCTCCGGGGCCCTCGACGCCCTCGACGAGGTGGAGCGCGTCTGGCGCGACCGGGGTGTGCGTACCCGCCGGTTGGCCGTCAGTCACGCGTTCCACAGCCCGCTGATGGAGCCGGTGCTGGAGCGCTTCCGCGGCATCGTCGAGCGGCTGGACCTCGCCGCCCCCACGCTGCCGATCGTGTCGAACCTGACCGGTGCGCTCGCCGACGCCGACGAGATCCGCACCCCCGACTACTGGGTACGGCACGTCCGCGAGGCGGTCCGCTACGCCGACGGGCTCGCCGCGCTGCGCGACGCCGGGGTCGACACCTTCCTGGAGGTCGGCCCGCAGAGCGTACTGACCGCGATGACGACCGACGTGCTGCCCGACGACGACGTGCTCGCCGTCGCAGCCCAGCGCCGGGACCGGCCCGAGGCGCAGGCGCTGCTGCACGCCCTCGCCGAGCTGCACGTGCACGGGTTGCCGGTGTCCTGGCGGGAGTGGTTCGCCGACACCGGCGCCGCCCGGGTCGACCTGCCCACGTACGCCTTCCAGCGGGAGCGGTTCTGGCCCGAGGTGCTGCCGTGGCGGGTCGGCGACGTGTCGGGCGCCGGCCTCGGCGTCGCGGGGCACCCGCTGCTCGGCGCGGCGGTGCGGCTCGCCGGCGACGACGAGGTGGTGCTGACCGGCCGGCTGTCGACGTCGACGCACCCGTGGCTGGCCGACCACGTGGTCGGCGGCAACGTGGTGGTGCCGGGCACCGCCCTGGTGGAGCTGGCGGTCCGCGCCGGCGACGAGGTGGGCGCGTCGCGGGTACGGGAGCTGACCGTGGCGGCGCCGCTGGTGCTGCCCGACTCCGGGGCGGTACGCGTGCAGGTGCGCGTCGGCGCTGCCGACGACGCCGCCGTCCGGACGGTGTCCGTGTACTCCCAGCCCGAGGAGGACGACGACACCGACTGGGTGCGGCACGCCGACGGCCTGCTCGAACCGGTGTCGGCCGACGAGCCGGGGCTCGGCGAGTGGCCGCCGGCGGGCGCGACCGAGGTGGACCTGACCGGCTGGTATCCGGCGCTGGCCGAGCACGGCCTGTCGTACGGGCCGGTGTTCCAGGGCGTACGGCGGGCCTGGACCGCCGACGGTGGGGCGTACGCCGAGGTGACGCTGCCGGACGGGGCGGCCGGCGAGGCGGGCGCGTTCGGGGTGCACCCGGCGCTGCTGGACGCCGCGCTGCACCCGGTGGCGCTGCTGCTCGAGGCCGAGGCCACGGGCGGGCCGCGCGTGCCGTTCGCGTTCGAGGGCGTGCAGGTGCACGCCTCGGGCGCCCGGACGCTGCGGGTGCGGCTGACCCGGGACGGCTCCGGGGTGCGGCTGGTCGCCTGCGACGGCTCGGGCGCGCCGGTGGTCTCGGTGGACTCGCTCGTGCTGCGGGAGATGACCGCGACGGCGACCCGGGGCGGTGCCGCCCGGTCGCTGTACGAGGTGACCTGGCAGGCCGAGCAGATCGAGAGCGTCGACGACCTTCCGGGGTGGGCGGTGCTGGGCCGGCCGGCACCGGACGCGCTGCCGGAGGTGCCGGTCTTCGCGGACGTGGCGACCCTGGCGGCGGACGGGGCCACGGCCCGGCAGGTGCTGCTGACGGTGCCCGCCGGCGATCCCGGCGTCCCCGTGCCGGAGGCCGTGCGGGCGGCCACCAGCGGTGTGCTGGACGTGCTGCGGTCCTGGCTCGCCGCCGAGCCGCTGGCCGACACGAAGCTCGTGGTGGTGACCCGGGGCGCGGTGGCCAGCGGGGACGACGACCAGGTCACCGACCTCGCCGCCGCCGCCGTCTGGGGCCTGCTGCGCTCGGCGCAGTCGGAGCACCCGGGGCGGATCGTCCTCGCCGACGTCGAGGGCGAACTGACCCCCGCGACCCTCGCCGTGCTGGCCGGGGCCGCCGTCGACCCGTCGGTCTCCGGCGGCCAGCTCGCGGTGCGCGGCGAGCGCACCCTCGTGCCGAGGCTGGCGCGGCCGGTGGGCGACGAACTGACCCCGCCGTCCGGCCCGTGGCACCTCGCCCCCGTCACCGGCGGCACCCTGGACGGGATCGCGCCGGTGCCGGCCACGCCCGCGGAGCTGGGCGAGGGCCAGGTGCGCATCGCCGTGCGCGCGGCCGGTGTGAACTTCCGCGACGTGTTGATCGGCCTGGGCATGTACCCGGATCCGGCGGCCGTGATGGGCAGCGAGGGCGCGGGCGTCGTGGTCGAGGTCGGCCCCGGCGTGACCGACCTGGTGCCCGGCGACCGGGTGATGGGCATGTTCGAACTCGGGTTCAGCCCGCAGGCCGTCGCCCATCGCCGGCGCATCGCCAAGATGCCCGCCGGCTGGTCCTTCACCCAGGCGGCGTCCGTCCCCCTGGTCTTCCTGACGGCCTACTACGCGCTGCGGGACCTCGCCGGGCTGCGGTCCGGTGAGTCGGTGCTGATCCACAACGGCGCCGGTGGCGTCGGGATGGCCGCCATCCAGCTCGCCCACCACCTCGGCGCCACCGTCCACGCGACGGCGAGCCCCGGCAAGTGGGGTGTGCTGCGGGGCCTCGGGGTGGCCGGGGAGCGGATCGCGTCGTCGCGGACCACCGAGTTCGAGCAGGTCTTCGGCGCGGCCACCGGCGGTGCCGGGGTGGACGTGGTGCTCGACGCGTTGGCCGGTGAGTTCGTGGACGCGTCGCTGCGGCTGCTGCCGCGCGGTGGCCGGTTCGTGGAGATGGGCAAGGCCGACGTACGCGACCCGGAGACGGTCGCCGCCGACCACCCGGGCGTGGCGTACCGCGCGTTCGACCTGAACGAGGCGGGCAGTACCCGCATCGGCGAGATGCTCACCGAGATCCTCGACCTCTTCGCGCGGGGCGCGCTGCGTCCGCTGCCCGTACGGGTGTGGGACGTGCGTCAGGCCCGGCAGGCGCTGCGGCACGTCAGCCAGGCCCGCCACGTCGGCAAGGTGGTGCTGCGCATCCCCGCGCCCGCCGACCCCGACGGCACCGTGCTGCTCACCGGCGCGGCCGGAACCCTGGCCGGCGTGCTCGCGCGGCACCTCGTCGCCACCGGCCAGGCCCGCCGCCTGCTGCTGGCCTCCCGCCGCGCACCGGGCCGGGACGACGCGTACGCCACCCTGGTCCGGGAACTGACCGACGCGGGCGCCGACGTCACCGCCGCGGCCGTCGACGTCAGCGACCCCGCGCAGGTCACCGAGCTGGTCGCCGGGATCGACCCGGCGTACCCGCTGACCGCGGTGGTGCACACCGCCGGGGTGATCGCCGACGCGACCATCGGTTCGCTGGACGAGTCCGCCCTGCGTACGGTGCTGGCGCCGAAGGTGGACGCCGGGTGGGCGTTGCACGAGGCGACCGCGCACCTGGACCTGTCGGCGTTCGTGCTGTTCTCGTCGGTGGCGGCCACCCTCGGTTCGCCGGGGCAGGGCAACTACGCGGCGGCGAACGCGTTCCTCGACGCCCTCGCCCGGCACCGCCGGCAGCAGGGGCTGCCCGCCACCAGCCTCGCCTGGGGCATGTGGGCCACCGACAGCACGATGACCGCCCACCTCGACGGTGACGACCAGCAGCGGCTGCGGCGCGTCGGGATGAGCCGGCTCTCCCCGGCCGAGGGCGTCGAACTCTTCGACGCCGCCCTGCCGGCGGCCCGGCCGGTGCTCGTCGCGGCCCGCCTCCACGTCACCGGCGAGGCGAGCGGCGTACCGCCGCTGATGCGGCACCTGCTGCGCGGCGGCGGCCGGCGCCGCACCGCCACCGATCGGCCGAGTGCCGGGGCGTCGTGGCGGGAGCGGCTCGACGGCCTGTCCGAGGCGGACGCCCGGCAGGCGCTCGTCGACCTGGTCTGCGGCCAGGCCGCCACGGTGCTGGGGCACGCCTCGGCACAGGCGGTCCCCGCCGCCCGCGCCTTCAAGGACCTGGGCTTCGACTCGCTGACCTCGGTGGAACTGCGCAACCGCCTCGGTGCGGCCACCGGGCTGCGGCTGACCGCCACGCTGGCCTTCGACCATCCCACCCCGGCCCGGCTGGCCGAGCACCTGTTCGCGCAGCTCGGCCCGGCCACGGGAGCCGGCGCCACCGTCCGTACGGTCGTCACCGCCGACGCCGACGAGCCGATCGCCATCATCGGCATGGCCTGCCGCTACCCCGGCGGCGTCGCCACCCCCGAGCAGCTGTGGCAGCTCGTCACCTCCGGGGCCGACGCCATCGGCGAGTTCCCGGCGGACCGCGGCTGGGACCTCGACCGGCTGTACGGCACGGACGGCGACCAGGCCGGCGGCACCGTCACCCACCAGGGCGGCTTCCTCTACGACGCGGCCGACTTCGACGCCGGCTTCTTCAACATCAGCCCCCGTGAGGCCCTCGCCATGGACCCGCAGCAGCGGCTGCTGCTGGAGACCGCCTGGGAGAGCTTCGAGTACGCCCGCATCGACCCCGCCACCCTCAGCGGCACCGCCACCGGCGTCTTCGTCGGCGCCGCCTCATCCGGCTACGCCACCAGCGGACGCGACGACCTGGACGGCCTCGAGGGGCACCTGCTGACCGGCACGGCGGGCAGCGTCGCCTCCGGGCGGGTCGCCTACATGTTCGGCCTCGAAGGCCCGGCGGTCACCGTCGACACCGCCTGCTCCTCGTCGCTGGTGGCGCTGCACCTCGCCGCCCAGGCGCTGCGCGGCGGCGAGTGCGACATGGCCCTGGCCGGCGGGGTGGCGCTGATGGCGCAGCCCGGCATGTTCTCCGAGTTCTCCCGGCAGGGCGGCCTCGCCCCGGACGGGCGGTGCAAGGCGTTCGCCGCCGGCGCGGACGGCACCGGCTGGTCCGAGGGCGTCGGCATGCTGCTCGTGGAGCGCCTCTCCGACGCCCGGCGCAACGGGCACCGGGTGCTCGCCGTGCTGCGCGGCTCCGCCGTGAACCAGGACGGCGCGTCCAACGGGCTGACCGCGCCGAACGGCCCGTCGCAGCAGCGGGTCATCCGCCAGGCCCTGGAGAACGCGCGGCTCGCCCCGGCCGACGTGGACGCGGTCGAGGCGCACGGCACCGGCACCGTCCTCGGCGACCCGATTGAGGCGCAGGCGGTGCTGGCCACCTACGGCCAGGACCGTGCCGCCGGCGAGCCGCTCTGGCTCGGCTCGATCAAGTCGAACATCGGCCACTCCCAGGCAGCGGCCGGGGTGGCCGGCGTGATCAAGATGGTGCTGGCGATGCGGCACGGCGTGCTGCCGCCGACCCTGCACGTGGACGAGCCCTCGCCCCACGTCGACTGGAGTGCCGGAGCCGTCGCCCTGCTCACCGAGGCCCGGCCGTGGCCCGCCGTCGACCGGCCGCGCCGGGCCGCCGTGTCGTCGTTCGGCATCAGCGGCACCAACGCGCACACCGTCATCGAGCAGGCACCCGGCGAGCCAGCCCCGACGCCCGTGCCGGCGGGGCACGTTCCCGGCCTGGTCGGGCCCGCCGCCGTACCCCTGCCGGTCTCCGGCAGAAGCCCCCGCGCGCTCCGGGCACAGGCTGCCCGCCTCGGCGAACGGCTCGCCGGCGACGCTGACCTCGACCCGCGGGACCTCGGCTTCTCCCTGGCCACCCAGCGGGCGCACCACCCGTACCGCGCGGTCGTCGTGGCCACCGGCCGGGACGACGCGCTCGCCCGGCTGGCCGCCCTCGCCGACGGCGACACCTCCCCGGCGGGCGCGGACGCCGCGTCGAAGGTCGTCTTCGTCTTCCCCGGCCAGGGCTCCCAGTGGACTTCGATGGCGCTGGACCTGATGGAGACCTCGCCGGTCTTCCGGCAGCGGATGGACGAGTGCGCCGAGGAGCTGTCCCGGCTGGTCGACTGGAACCTGGGGGACGTGCTGCGGCAGGCGCCCGGCGCGCCGCCCCTGGACCGGGTGGACGTGGTCCAGCCCGCGCTCTTCTCCGTCATGGTGTCCCTCGCGCATCTCTGGCGCGCGTGCGGCGTCGAACCGGCCGCCGTCATCGGGCATTCGCAGGGGGAACTCGCCGCGGCCTGCGTCGCCGGCGCGTTGACCCTCGCCGAAGCCGCGCGGCTCGTCGTGGCGCGCAGCCACGGCCTGCTGTCGATCGCGGGTCGCGGCGGCATGGTCTCCGTGCCGCTCCCGGCCGCCGACACCGAGCGGCTCATCGCGCCGTGGCGGGGCAGCCTCTCCGTCGCCGCCCTCAACGGCGCCGCCGTGACAGTGGTCGCCGGCGACTCGGCGTCGGTCGCCGAACTGCTCGCGCACTGTGCCGAGCGCGACGTCCGCGCCCGGCAGATCGCCGTCGACTTCGCGGCGCACAGCGGCCACGTCGACCCGATCCGCGACGAGGTGATCGCCCGGTTCGGCACCGTGGACCCCCGCTCCAGCACCGTGCCCTTCCACTCCACAGTCACCGGCGAGCCGATCGACACCGCCGGGCTCGACGCCGACTACTGGTACCGCAACCTGCGGGAGCCGGTCCGGCTCGCGCCGGTCGTGGACCAGCTGATCGAGCGGGGCTTCCGGACGTTCGTCGAGGTCAGCCCGCACCCCGTACTCAAGATCGCCGTGCAGGACGCGCTCGACCGGAAGGCCGACGGCGGCGTGGTGGTGGGCTCGCTGCGCCGCGACGGGCACGGGCCGCGTCAGCTACTGGCCAACCTCGGCGAGCTGCACGTCGCCGGCGTGCCCGTCGACTGGTCGCGCGTCTTCGCCGGCTCCGGCGCCACCCCTGTCGACCTGCCCACGTACGCCTTCCAGCGGGACCGGTTCTGGCCGGTGCTCGACCGCTCCGCCACCGGCGACGTGTCGGGCGCGGGGCTGGGCGCGGCCGGGCACGGGCTGCTCGGCGCGGCGGTGCGCCTCGCCGGCGACGACGAGGTCGTGCTGACCGGCCGGCTGTCGGCGTCCACGCACCCGTGGCTCGCCGACCACGTGGTCGGCGGCGCCGTGGTGCTGCCGGGCACGGCCCTCGTCGAGCTCGCGGTGCGCGCCGGCGACGAGGTCGGCGCCTCCCGGGTGCGGGAACTGACCGTCGCCGCGCCGCTGGTGCTGCCGAACCCGGGCGCGATCCGCGTGCAGGTGCGCGTCGGCGCGGCCGACGGCTCCGGAACCCGGAGCGTGGCGGTGCACTCGCAGCCCGACGGCGACCCTGAGGACCCCTGGACGCGGCACGCCGACGGTCTGCTGGAGCAGGCCACCGACGAGCCGGCGCTGGGCTCCTGGCCGCCGGCCGGAGGCACCGAGGTGGACCTCGCCGGCTGGTACCCGGCGCTCGCGGAGCGCGGCCTGGCCTACGGACCGGCGTTCCGGGGCCTGCGGCGGCTGTGGACCGCCGGCGACGAGGCGTACGTCGAGGTGACCCTGCCGGACGAGGCGGCCGGCGACGCCGGCGGCTTCGCCGTGCACCCGGCGCTGCTGGACGCCGCCCTGCACCCCGTCGGGCTGCTGCTGGCCGAGCGCTCCGGCGGACCGCGCGTGCCGTTCGCGTTCGAGGGCGTGCAGGTGCACGCCTCCGGCGCCCGGACGCTGCGGGTTCGGCTGACCCGTGTGGGCTCGCGCGTGCGGCTGGTGGCCGGGGACGAGTCCGGCGTGCCCGTGGTGTCGGTCGAGTCGCTCGCCCTGCGGGAGATGACCGACGCCACCGGTGCGGAGGCCGCGGAGCGGTCGATGTTCGAGGTGACGTGGCAGGCCGAGACGGTCACCCCGGCGCGGGACGTCTCCGGCTGGGTGCTGCTCGGCGACGGACCCGCCCCGGCGGACCTCGTCACGCCGGTGTTCCCGACCGTCGGCGAGCTGACCGCGGCGGTCTCGGCCGGTACGGTCGAGGCGCCCCGCGCGCTCGTGGTCCCCGTGCCCGCCGGCACCCCGGACGGCGACCTGCCCGACGAAGTCCGTACGGCCACCGCCCGCGTCCTGGCAGTGCTGCACTCCTGGCTGGACAGTGAGGCGCTGGCCGACACCACGCTCGTCGTGCTGACCCGGGCGGCGGTGGCCGCCACCCCGGCGGACGCGGTGCGGGACCTGCCCGGCGCGGCGGTCTGGGGTCTGCTGCGCTCGGCGCAGTCCGAGCACCCGGGGCGGATCGTCCTCGCCGACGTCGACGGGGACCTCACCCCGGCCACCCTCGCCGTGCTCGCCGCCGTCGCCGAGAACCCCTCGCCGACCGGCGGCCAGGTGGCCGTACGCGGCAACGAGGTGCGCACGCCCCGCCTGGGCCGGCCCGCCGGCCAGGCCGCCGACGAACTCGTCCCGCCGGACGGACTGTGGCGGGTCGGGGCGGTCAGCCCCGGCACCCTCGACGGCGTCGGCATGGTGCCCGCCGCCTCCGCCGCCCTGGACACGGGCCAGGTGCGCATCGCGGTGCGCGCGGCCGGCGTGAACTTCCGCGACGTGCTGATCGGCCTGGGCATGTACCCGGATCCGGCGGCCGTGATGGGCAGCGAGGGCGCGGGCGTCGTGGTCGAGGTCGGCCCCGGCGTGACCGACCTGGCCCCCGGCGACAGGGTGCTCGGCATGTTCGAGCCGGCCTTCGCCCCCGAGGTGATCGCCACCCGCGACCTCGTGGCGAAGATCCCCGCCGGCTGGTCGTTCGCGCAGGCCGCCTCCGTGCCGGTGGTGTTCCTGACCGCGTACTACGCGCTGCGGGACCTCGCCGGGCTGCGGTCCGGCGAGTCGGTGCTGATCCACAACGGCGCCGGTGGCGTCGGCATGGCCGCCATCCAGCTCGCCCGGCACTGGGGCGCGACGGTCCACGCCACCGCCAGCCCCGGCAAGTGGGGCGTGCTGCGGGAACTCGGGGTGGCCGAGGAGCGGATCGCGTCGTCGCGGACCACCGAGTTCGAGCAGACCTTCGGCGCGGCCACCGGAGGTGCCGGCGTCGACGTGGTGCTCGACGCCCTCGCCGGTGAGTTCGTGGACGCGTCGCTGCGGCTGCTGCCGCGCGGTGGCCGGTTCGTGGAGATGGGCAAGGCCGACGTACGCGACGCCGAAACCGTCGCCGCCGACCACCCGGGCGTCACCTACCGCGCGTTCGACCT
Organism: Micromonospora sp. C41; assembly: GCF_018070485.1. Classification (NCBI taxonomy): domain Bacteria; kingdom Bacillati; phylum Actinomycetota; class Actinomycetes; order Micromonosporales; family Micromonosporaceae; genus Micromonospora; species Micromonospora sp. C41. Next base: position 42,487 of record NZ_JAGPXP010000001.1, read on the forward strand.
CAACGAGGCCGGGCACCGGCGCATCGGGGAGATGCTCACCGAGCTGCTCGACCTGTTCGCACGCGGCGCGCTGCGCCCGCTGCCGCTACGGGTGTGGGACGTGCGTCAGGCCCGGCAGGCGCTGCGCCACATCAGCCAGGCCCGGCACATCGGCAAGGTCGTCCTGCGGGTGCCCGCCCCCGCCGACCCGGACGGCACCGTGCTCGTCACCGGCGCCGGCGGCGCCCTCGCCGGCGTGTTCGCCCGGCACCTCGTCGCCACCGGCCAGGCCCGGCACCTGCTGCTGGCCTCCCGCCGTGGCCCCGAGCACTACCGGGAGCTGGTCGACGCGCTGACCCGCGCGGGCGCCCGGGTCACCGCCGGCACCGCCGACGTGACCGACCCCGTGCAGGTGACCCGGCTGCTGGAACTGGTGGACCCGGCGCACCCGCTGACCGCCGTGGTGCACACCGCCGGGGTGATCGCCGACGCGACCATCGGTTCGCTGGACGAGTCCGCCCTGCGTACGGTGCTGGCGCCGAAGGTGGACGCCGGGTGGGCGTTGCACGAGGCCACGCGGCACCTGGACCTGTCGGCGTTCGTGCTGTTCTCGTCGGTGGCGGCCACCCTCGGCTCGCCGGGGCAGGGCAACTACGCGGCGGCGAACGCGTTCCTCGACGCCCTCGCCCGGCACCGGCGTGAGCAGGGGCTGCCCGCCACCAGCCTCGCCTGGGGGCTGTGGGCGACCAGCAGCGCCATGACCGCCCACCTGGGCGGCAACGAGCACCGCAAGGCGATCCGCGCCACCAGCGCCCCGTTGACCGACCGGCAGGGCGTGGCGCTGTACGAGCTGGCGCGACAACGCGGCGCGGCGCACCTCGTCCTCATGAACCTGCCGCCGGCGTCGCGGGCGACCGGCCAGAACGTGCCCAGCCTGCTGCGGGACGTGGTCCGTGCGGGAGGCCCGGCCCGGCGCGCGGTGGGTCGCGGCCTCGCGGACACCGCCTCCGTACGCGACCGGCTGGCGACGCTCGGCCCGGCGGAGCGGCGCTCCCACCTGCTCGACCTGGTGGCCGCCGGCGTGGCGGCAGTGCTCGGGCACCGCTCGGCGGAGACCGTCGACGCCCAGCGCGCCTTCAAGGAACTGGGCTTCGACTCGCTCACCTCGGTGGAACTGCGCAACCGGCTCTCCGCCGCCACCGGCCTGCGGCTGCCCGCCACCGTGGCGTTCGACTACCCGACCCCTGTGGTGCTCGCCGAGTTCCTGGACCGGGAGCTCGGCGGCGCGGCAGTCGTGGACCGGCCCGCCGCGGTCGGCACCGCCGCCGCCCTCGACGAACCGATCGCCATCATCGGCATGGCCTGCCGGTTCCCCGGCGACGTGCAGACCCCCGAGCAGCTCTGGGACGTGCTCACCGCCGGAGCCGACGTCATCTCGCCCTTCCCCACCGACCGGGGCTGGAACCTCGACGACCTGCGCGCCGACGGCCAGGACCCGGGCGCCGTACCACGGCAGGGTGGCTTCCTCCACGACGCCGCCCAGTTCGACGCCGCCTTCTTCGGGATCTCGCCCCGCGAGGCCCTGGCGATGGACCCACAGCAGCGGCTGCTGCTGGAGACCTCCTGGGAGGCCTTCGAGCGGGCCGGGATCGACCCCCACTCGGCGCGGGGCAGCAGCACCGGCGTCTACGTCGGCCTGATCTACCACGACTACGCCTCCCAGGCCGCCGGCGGCACCGACGAACTGGACGGCCACGTCGGCAACGGCAGCGCCGGCAGCGTCGCCTCCGGCCGCATCTCGTACCTGTTCGGCCTGGAGGGCCCTGCCGTCACCGTCGACACCGCCTGCTCGTCGTCGCTGGTGGCGCTGCACCTGGCCACCCAGGCGCTGCGGCAGGACGAGTGCCGCCTCGCCCTCGCCGGCGGGGTGAGCGTCATGTCCACCCCCGGCATGCTCACCGAGTTCTCCCGGCAGCGCGGCCTGTCGCCCGACGGGCGGTGCAAGGCGTTCGGCGCCGGCGCCGACGGCACCGGTTTCGCCGAGGGCGTCGGCATGCTCCTGCTGGAGCGCCTCTCCGACGCGCAGCGCAACGGTCACCGCGTGCTCGCCGTCGTGCGTGGCAGCGCCGTCAACCAGGACGGCGCCAGCAGCGGTCTGACCGCGCCGAACGGCCCCGCCCAGCAGCGGGTGATCCGGCAGGCGCTCGCCAACGCCCGGCTCGCCACCACCGATGTGGACGCCGTCGAGGCGCACGGCACCGGCACCGCCCTCGGCGACCCGATCGAGGCGCAGGCGCTGCTGGCCACGTACGGGCAGGGCCGACCGCAGGACCGTCCGCTGTGGCTGGGGTCGGTCAAGTCGAACATCGGCCACGCCCAGGCGGCGGCCGGCGTCGCCGGTGTGATCAAGATGGTGCTGGCGATGCGGCACGGCGTGCTGCCGCCGACCCTGCACGCCGAGAAGCCGTCCCCGCACATCGACTGGACGGCCGGGTCGGTCGCGCTGCTCACCGAGGCCCGGCCGTGGCCCGCCGTCGACCGGCCCCGCCGCGCGGCGGTGTCGTCGTTCGGCATCAGCGGCACCAACGCGCACACCATCGTGGAGCAGGCCCCCGAGCCCGCCCCGGCGCAGGCCGCCCCCGCCACGGGCGTCCCGGGCGACCTCGTCGCCTGCGTCCTGTCTGCCCGCGACGCCGCCGCCCTGCACGAGCAGGCGCGCCGGCTGCGGACCCTCGTCGACGGCGAGCCGGACCTGACCATCGCCGACGTGGGCCGGGCCCTCGCCACCGCCCGCAGCGCCTTCGAGCACCGCGCCGTGCTGCTGCCCGCCGACCGCGCCGGGCTGCTCGCCGCCCTCGGTGCGCTGGCCGACGACGAGCCCTCGGCCGCCGTCGTGCGGGGGATCGCCCGCAGCGGCCGCACCGCCGTCCTCTTCTCCGGCCAGGGCGCGCAGCGCGCCGGCATGGGTCGCGGGTTGTACGGGGCGTTCCCGGTGTTCGCCGCCGCGTTGGACGAGGTGTGTGGTCACCTGGATCCGTTGTTGCCGCGTCCGTTGCGGGAGGTGCTGTTCGCGTCGGAGGGCACGCCCGGGGCGGAGTTGCTGGATCAGACGGTGTTCACCCAGGCGGGCCTGTTCGCGGTCGAGGTGGCGTTGTTCCGCCTGGTGGAGTCGTTCGGTGTGGTGCCGGACCTGGTGGCCGGGCACTCCATCGGCGAGATCGCGGCGGCGCATGTGGCGGGCGTGCTCTCCCTGGCCGACGCGTGTGCGCTGGTCGCCGCGCGGGGCAGGCTCATGCAGGCCCTGCCGGCGGGCGGTGGCATGCTCGCCGTGGCCGCCGACGAGGCCGCGGTGGCCGAGTCGATCGTCCCGTTCGCCGACCGGGTCGGCGTCGCCGCCGTCAACGGCCCCACCGCCGTGGTGGTCTCCGGCGCCGCCGAGGCCCTCGACGAGGTGGAGCGGGCCTGGAAGGACCGGGGTGTGCGTACGCGCCGGCTCACCGTCAGCCACGCGTTCCACAGCCCGCTCATGGAGCCGATGCTGGCCGAGTTCCGGCAGACGCTCGACGGACTGACGTTCCACTGGCCCGTCCTGCCGATCGTGTCGAACCTGACCGGGCAGGTCGCCGACCCCGACGAGATCGGCACCCCCGACTACTGGGTCCGCCACGTACGCGAGACCGTCCGCTTCGCCGACGGGATCGCGAGCCTGCGCGAGCGCAACGTCCGTACCTTCCTCGAACTGGGCCCCGACGCGGTGCTCGCCGGCATGGTGGGCGCCTGCCTGCCGGACGACGACGCGGCGGCGGTCGTGGCGACCCTGCGCCCCGGCCGACCCGAGCCGGCGTCGCTGGTCCACGCGCTTGCGGAGCTTTACGCGCACGGCACGCCGGTCACCTGGACCGCCCTCCTACCGGCCGGAACCCGCCCGGTCGACCTGCCGACGTACCCGTTCCAGCGGCAGCGCTTCTGGCCGGCCGTGGGCCGGCTGCGCGCCGGCGACGTCAGCGGCGCCGGCCTCGGCGTGGCCGAGCACGGTCTGCTCGGCGCGGCCGTGGACCTGGCCGGCGACGACGAGATCGTGCTGACCGGCCGGATCTCCCCGACCACCCACCCCTGGCTGGCCGACCACGTCGTCTCCGGCGTGCCGCTGGTCCCGGGCACGGCCCTCGTGGAGCTTGCCGTCCGCGCCGGCGACGAGGCGGACCTGCCGCGGCTGCGGGACCTGACGGTGCTCGTGCCGCTGGTGCTCCCCGAGTCCGGCGCCGTACGGATCCAGGTGCGGGTGTCCGCGTCGGATTCGCCGCAGCGCCCCGTCGCCGTCTACTCCCGCCCCGACGACGACCCCGAGGCGGGCTGGACCCGGCACGCGGAGGGCGTGCTGGAACCGGCCACGGCCGACGAACCGCAGCCGACCGCCTGGCCGCCCGCCGGCGCCACCGAGGTGGACCTGACCGGCTGGTACCCGGCGCTCCTCGAACACGGCCTGTCGTACGGGCCGGCGTTCCAGGGGCTGCGCCGGGTGTGGACCGGCGAGGACGACGTCTTCGCCGAGGTGGTCCTGCCGGACGACGCGGCGGCGGAGGCGGCTCGCTTCGGCGTGCACCCGGCGCTGCTGGACGCCGCCCTGCACCCGATCGGGCTGCTGCCCGGCGCCGAGGAGACGGGCGGGCCGCGCGTGCCCTTCGCCTTCGAGGGCGTACAGGTGCACGCCTCCGGCGCGAGGCTGCTGCGGGTGCGGTTGACCCGCAACGGCTCCGCGGTGCGGCTGACCGCCCGCGACGAGGCGGGCGCGCCGGTGGTGTCGGTGGACTCCCTCGTCCTGCGGGAGCTGACCGGGGTGGCCGCCCCGAACGCGGCGTCGCGCTCCCTGTTCGAGGTGGCCTGGCAGGCCGAGGAGGCCGACCCGGTCGACGACGCGTCGGGCTGGGCGGTGCTGGGCGGGCCGGCCCTGCCGGGCGTCCCCGGTGGCCCCTCCGCCGAGACGATCCGGCAGCTGCGCGCCGCCATCGACGCCGGCATCGCCCCGCCGCGCCTGCTGCTCTTCACGCCGGCCGCGTCGCCCGCCGACGACGGCGACCCGGCGGAGGCCGTACGCACTGTCACCGCCGACGTGCTGGGCCTGGTGCAGGAGTGGCTGGCCGTCGACGCGCTGGCCGACTCGAAGCTCGTGGTGGTGACCCGGGGCGCGCTGGCCGTCCGCGACGGGGACCGGGTGAGCGACCTGGCCGCGGCGGCCGTGTGGGGCCTGCTGCGCTCCGCGCAGTCCGAGCACCCCGGTCGCATCGTCCTGGCCGACGTCGACGACGCGATCAACCCCGGCACGCTCGGCATCCTGGCCCGCTTCGCCGCGGACCCGGCCGGCGGTCAGGTCGCGGTGCGTGCGGGCGCGGTGTTCGTGCCGCGTCTGGTGCGTGCGGTCGCCCCGGTGTCGGTGGAGACGCCGGTTGTGGGTGACGGTGCGGTGCTGGTGACCGGTGGTACGGGTGCGCTCGGGGCGTTGGTGGCGGAGCATCTGGTGTCGGCGCATGGTGTGCGGTCGCTGGTGCTGGTGTCGCGGCGTGGTCCGGGGGCTGCGGGTGCGGGTGAGTTGTCGGAGCGGTTGTCGGCGCTGGGTGCGTCGGTGCGGGTGGTCGCCTGTGATGTGACCGACCGGGAGCAGATCGGCGCGCTGGTGGCGGAGGTTTCCGCCGGGGGTCGGCTGGCGGGTGTGGTGCACACCGCCGGTGTCCTGGATGACGGGGTGATCGAGCGGGTCAGCGAGGAGCGTCTGGTAAGGGTGTTGGCGCCGAAGGTGTCGGCGGGTTGGTTGTTGCACGAGGCGACGGCGTCGCTGGGTCTCGACTTGTTCGTGGTGTTCTCGTCGGTGGCGGGTGTGCTGGGTTCGCCGGGTCAGTCGGCGTACGCGGCGGGCAACGCGTTCCTGGACGGGTTGGCGGTGTGGCGGCGGCAGCTCGGGTTGCCGGCGGTCAGCCTGGCGTGGGGCATGTGGGACACCGCAGGCATGGCCGCGTCGATCGGCGGCAACGACCGGGCCCGTACGGCACGCGCCGGACTCCGACCGATGAACGCCCGCACCGGCCTGGAACTCTTCGACGCCGCCGTGGGGGCACAGCGGGCGGCGCTGGTGCCGGCCGCGATCGACGTACCCGCGCTGCGGGCGGCAGCAGCCGGCGCGGTCGTACCGCCGATGCTGCGCAACCTGGTCGACGTGGCGACGACCCGCCGCCGCGCCGGCCAGGGCGCCCCCGGCGGCTGGGCCGACCGCCTCACCGGCCTCAGCGCAGAGGACGGCCTCGCGCAGGTCGACCAGCTGATCCGGGGCCTGGTCGCGCAGGTCCTCGGGCACGGCGGCGCCGAGGCGGTGCCGGCCGACCGGGCGTTCAAGGACCTGGGCTTCGACTCGCTGACCGCCGTCGAGCTGCGCAACCGGGTGAACGGCGCGACCGGCCTGCGCCTCACCTCGACCCTGGTGTTCGACCACCCGTCCCCGCAGGTCCTGGCGGCCCACGTGTACGCGGAACTCGCCGGCACCCGGCCCGGCGCCGTCACGACCGACGAGGCGGCGACCGGCGACGCCGACGAGGCGATCGCGATCGTCGGCATGGCCTGCCGCTATCCCGGCGGGGTGGAGTCTCCCGACGAGCTGTGGAAGCTGGTCAGCACCGGTGGGGAGGGCATCGGGGAGTTCCCGGCCGACCGGGGCTGGGACCTGGAGTCGCTGTACGACCCGGACCCCGACCACGCCGGCACCTCGTACACCCGCCACGGCGGTTTCCTGTACGGCGCGGCGGAGTTCGACCCCGGCTTCTTCGGTGTCTCGCCGCGCGAGGCCCTCGCCATGGACCCGCAGCACCGGCTGCTGCTGGAGGCGTCCTGGGAGACGTTCGAGTCGGCGGGCCTGGACCCGTCCGGCCTGCGGGGCAGCCGGACCGGTGTCTTCGCGGGCGTCATCTACCACGACTACTCGACGCGCCTGATGGAGACGCCCGAGGTCGAGGGCTACATCGGCACCGGCAACTCGGGCAGCGTGCTGTCCGGCCGGGTCGCGTACACCTTCGGCCTCGAAGGCCCGGCGGTCACTGTCGACACGGCGTGCTCGTCGTCGCTGGTGGCGTTGCACCTCGCGGTGCAGGCGTTGCGGTCGGGTGAGTGTGATCTGGCGTTGGCCGGTGGTGTGACGGTGATGGCGACGCCCGGCACGTTCGTGGAGTTCTCGCGGCAGCGGGGTCTGTCGGCCGACGGCCGGTGTAGGTCGTTCGCGGCGTCGGCGGACGGCACGGGCTGGTCCGAGGGTGTGGGTGTGCTGCTGGTGCAACGGCTCTCCGACGCGCAGCGGGAGGGCCGGCGGATCCTGGCGGTGGTGCGGGGCAGCGCCGTGAACCAGGACGGTGCGTCGAACGGCTTGACGGCGCCCAACGGCCCGTCGCAGCAGCGGGTGATCCGGCAGGCCCTGGCGAACGCCCGGCTCACCACCGCCGATGTGGATGTGGTGGAGGCGCACGGTACGGGTACGACGCTGGGTGACCCGATCGAGGCGCAGGCGTTGTTGGCGACGTACGGGCAGGAGCGTCCGCAGGATCGGCCGCTGCTGCTCGGGTCGGTGAAGTCGAACATCGGGCATGCGCAGGCGGCTGCGGGTGTGGCTGGTGTGATCAAGATGGTGTTGGCGATGCGGCACGGCGTCGTCCCGGCGACGCTGCATGTGGATGAGGCGTCCCCGCACGTCGATTGGACGGCCGGGGCGGTCGCTCTGGCGACCGAGGCGGTGCCGTGGCCGCGGGTGGGTCGGCCGCGTCGGGCGGGGGTGTCGTCGTTCGGGATTTCCGGCACGAACGCGCACGTGATCATCGAGCAGCCGCCCGCCGAGGTGGTTGAGGGGGAGGTCGTCGTCCGCGAGGTGCCGGTGGTGCCGGTGCTGCTGTCGGCCCGCGACGCCGCGGCACTCGCCGGGCAGGCGGGCCGGTGGGCGCGGTGGCTCGCCGTGGACGAGGCCCCACGCGGCGTGGATGTGGCGTGGTCGTCGGTGGCGTCGCGGTCGGCGTTGGAGCACCGGGCGGTGGTGTCCGGGGCGAGCCGGGACGAGCTGCTGGCGGGTCTCGCGGCAGTGGCGGCCGGCGAGCCGTCGGGGGCCGTCGTGACCGGTTCTGCCGCCGCGCGCGGCCAGTTGGCGCTGTTGTTCTCGGGTCAGGGTGCGCAGCGTGCGGGGATGGGCCGGGAGTTGTCGGCCCTGTTCCCGGTGTTCGCCGCCGCGTTGGACGAGGTGTGTGGGCACCTGGATCCGTTGTTGCCGCGTCCGTTGCGGGAGGTGCTGTTCGCGTCGTCGGGGTCCGCCGAGGCGGAGTTGCTGGATCAGACGGTGTTCACGCAGGCCGGGTTGTTCGCGGTCGAGGTGGCGTTGTTCCGTCTGGTGGAGTCGTTCGGGATCGTTCCCGATGTGGTGGCTGGTCATTCGATCGGTGAGGTGACGGCGGCGCATGTCGCGGGCGTGTTGTCCCTGGCGGATGCGTGTCAGTTGGTGGCGGCGCGGGGCCGGTTGATGCAGGCGCTGCCGACCGGTGGCGGGATGCTGGCCGTGGCGGCCGACGAGGCTGCGGTGGCGGAGTCTCTCGCGGGGCTGACCGGCAGGGTTGGTATCGCGGCGGTTAACGGGCCTGCCGCTGTGGTGGTGTCGGGTGCCGTTGACGCGTTGGATGAGGTGGAGCGGGTTTGGCGGGATCGGGGGGTGCGTACCCGTCGGCTCGCGGTGAGCCACGCGTTCCACAGTCCGTTGATGGAGCCGATGCTCGCTGATTTCCGGGCCGTTCTCGACGGGTTGGAGTTCGCCGCGCCGTTGTTGCCGGTCGTGTCGAACGTGACCGGTGCCCTGGCCGGCGATGAGATCCGTACGCCGGAGTATTGGGTGCGGCACGTGCGCGAGGCGGTGCGCTTCGCCGACGGGATCGCCGCTCTGCGGGCTGCCGGGGTGGACACGTTCCTGGAGGTCGGTCCGCAGAGCGTCCTGACCGCGATGACCGCCGACGTGCTGCCCGACGACGGTGTGCTGGCGGTGGCTGTGCAGCGCCGTGACCGTTCGGAGGCGCAGGCGTTGCTGCACGCCCTGGCCGAGTTGCACGTGCACGGCGTGCCGGTGACCTGGGCGCAGTGGTTCGCCGAGACCGGCGCGCGGCGGGTGGACCTGCCCACGTACGCCTTCCAGCGGGAGCGGTACTGGCCCGAGCCGGCGAACCGGCCGCGGCAGACGGCGACCGACGGCGGCGACGCCGACTTCTGGAAGGCCGTCGAACGCGGCGACCTGAGCGCCCTCGCCGCCCAGTTCGGCGAGGACGGCGCCGCCCTGGACGCCCTCACCCCGGCCCTGCCGGTCCTGTCGACCTGGCACCGGGCGCGCACGCAGCGGGCCGTCCTGGACGCATGGTCGTACCGCGTCGGATGGAAGCGCGCCGACATCACCGTCGGCCCGGCGCGGCCCGGCTCGTGGCTGCTCGTGACGGCGCAGGACGACCTGGCGGACGGCACCCGGGCGGAGGCGGTCACCAAGGCCCTCGCCGAGGTCGGCGCCGCCGTGGTCCGGCTCACCGTCGACCCGGCCGGCACCGACCGGGCGGGCCTCGCCCGGCGGCTGGGCGACGCGCTGGCCGACGGTCCCGTCACCGGCGTGCTCTCCCTGCTCGGCCTCCGCGACCAGCCGCACCCCGCCCACCCGGCCGTGCCGGTCGGGACGGCCGCCACGCTGCTGCTGCTCCAGGCGCTGCACGACACCGGGGCGACGACCCGGCTGTGGTGCCTGACGCAGGGCGCGGTCAGCACGGGCGACGGGGACACCGTGCACGCTGCCGTCCAGAGCGGGCTCTGGGGCCTGGGGCTCGTGGCGGGCCTGGAACACCCCCACCTGTGGGGCGGGCTGGTGGATCTGCCCGAGCAGGCCGACGCGACGGCCTGGGACCGGCTGGCGCGGGTGGTGACCGGCGCCGGCGACGAGGACCAGCTTGCCGTACGCCCCTCCGGGGTGTTCGTCCGTCGCCTGGTCCGCTCGGCGCCCGCCGCCCCCGACACGGCGCAGCGGTGGCGGCCGTCCGGCACCGTGCTGGTCACCGGCGGCACGGGCGCGCTGGGCGCGCACGTAGCCCGCTGGGCGGCGGCCAACGGGGCGGAGCACGTCGTGCTGACCAGCCGCCGCGGCGGGGACGCCCCGGGGGCCGTGGAGCTGCGCGAGGAGCTGATCGCCCAGGGCGTACGGGCGTCGGTCGTCGCCTGCGACGTCGCCGAGCGCGACCAGGTGGCGGCGCTGCTGGCCCGCCTCGACGAGGATCCGGCGCCGCTGACGGCCGTGGTGCACGCGGCGGGCGCCGGCGAGTCCGGGCTGATCGCCGACACCGACCTGGCCGCGTTCGCGGGCGTGCTCGACGGCAAGGTGGCCGGCGCGCTGCACCTGGACGCCCTGCTCGGCGACCGGCCGCTGGACGCGTTCGTGCTCTTCTCCTCCATCGCCGGGGTGTGGGGCAGCGGCGGGCAGTCCGCGTACGCCGCCGGCAACGCCTTCCTCGACGCGCTCGCCGAGCAGCGGCGCGGCCGGGGCCTGGCGGCGACGTCCGTGGCCTGGGGACCGTGGGCCGACGGCGGCATGGCCACCGGCGAAGCCCAGCAGATGCTGGCCCGGCGCGGCCTGACCGCCATGGCGCCGGCCGACGCCGTGCACGCCATGCGGTACGCCGCCGGCCTGCCCAGGGCGGCGCTGACCGTGGTGGACGTCGACTGGGCGGTCTTCGCCCCGGCGTACGCCTCGGCCCGCCCCCGGCCGCTGCTCGACGACATCGCCGAGGCCCGGGAGGCGCTGCACGCCCACGCCGTGGAGCAGCAGCCCGGCGGTGCCGCCGACGCCCTGCGGGAGCACCTGCTCACCCTGCCCCACCCCGAGCGGGTCCGGCACATGGTCGACCTGGTCCGCACCCACGCCTCGGCCGTGCTCGGCCACGCGGGAACGGACCGGGTCAAGCCGCAGCGGGCGTTCAAGGAGCTCGGATTCGACTCGCTGACGGCGGTCGAGCTGCGCAACCGACTGACCGGCGTCACCGGCCTGTCGCTGCCCGCGACCCTCGTCTTCGACTACCCGAACCCGGCCGTGCTCGCCGAGAACCTGCTCGACGGCCTGCTGCCCGAGGCGGCGCAGGCGGACGACGGCGACCCGACGGAGGCGGCCGTCCGGCAGACGCTCGCGGCGATCCCGCTGGCCCGCCTCCGTGAGGCCGGGCTGCTGGACCTGCTGCTCAACCTCGCCGACACCGACGGCGACGACGGTGACGAGTCCACCGACGAGGACCTGGACCTCGACGACCTCGACACCGACGCCCTCGTCAGGCTGGCGCTTGACGGAACCGATTCCTGACCGTTGTCCCCAGTACGGAGCTCATGATGTCTACGTCCGCAGACAAGGTCGTCGAGGCGCTTCGCGCGTCGCTCAAGGAGACGGGCCGCCTCCGTCAGCTCAACCAGCAGCTGACCGCCGCCGCCAGGGAGCCGATCGCCATCGTCGCGATGTCCTGCCGCTATCCGGGTGGCGTCGCCAGCCCCGAGCAGCTCTGGGACCTGGTGGCCTCCGGCGGCGACGCGATCGGCGGCTTCCCGACGGACCGGGGCTGGGACCTGGACAACCTGTACGACCCGGACGCCGACCGGGCCGGCCGCTCCACCACCCGCGAGGGCGGCTTCCTCTACGACGCGGCCGACTTCGACGCGGAGTTCTTCGGCATCTCGCCGCGCGAGGCCGTGGCGATGGACCCCCAGCAGCGGCTGCTGCTGGAGACGTCGTGGGAGGCGTTCGAGCACGCCGGCGTCGCGCCCGCCTCGATGCGGGGGCAGAAGGTCGGCGTCTTCGTCGGCACCGCCGCCAACGGCTACGGCATGGGCCCGCAGAGCGAGGCCGAGGGCGCCGACGAGGGCTACCTGCTGACCGGTACGGCCACCAGCGTCGTCTCCGGGCGGATCGCGTACGCCCTCGGCCTGGAGGGCCCCGCGGTCACCGTGGACACCGCCTGCTCGTCGTCGCTGGTCGCCCTGCACCTGGCGTGCCAGGCGCTGCGGCAGGGCGACTTCGACCTGGCCCTGGCCGGCGGCGTGTGCGTCATGGCCACCCCTGGGCCGTTCGTGGGCTTCTCCCGGCAGCGGGGGCTCGCCCCGGACGGCCGGTGCAAGTCGTTCGCCGCCGCCGCCGACGGCACCGGCTGGTCGGAGGGCGTCGGCATCCTGCTGGTGGAGCGGCTGTCGGACGCGCAGCGCAAGGGGCACCCGATCCTCGCCGTGATCCGCGGCAGTGCCGTCAACCAGGACGGCGCGTCCAACGGTCTCACCGCCCCCAACGGGCCGGCCCAGCAGCGGGTGATCCGGCAGGCCCTGGCGAACGCGCGGCTGACCACGGCCGACGTGGACGCCGTCGAGGCGCACGGCACCGGCACCGTCCTCGGTGACCCGATCGAGGCGCAGGCCCTGCTGGCCACGTACGGCCAGGGCCGCCCCGCCGACCGGCCGCTGCTGCTCGGCTCGATCAAGTCGAACATCGGCCACAGCCAGTCGGCCGCCGGCGTGGCCGGTGTGATCAAGATGGTGATGGCGATGCGGCACGGGCTCGTGCCGTCCACCCTGCACGTCGACGAGCCGACGCCGAAGGTGGACTGGTCGGCCGGCGAGGTGTCGCTGGTGACCGAGGCGACGCCGTGGCCCGCGACCGACCGTCCCCGCCGGGCGGCCGTGTCGTCGTTCGGGATCTCCGGCACGAACGCGCACACCATCATCGAGGAACCGCCCGCCCCGGACGCCGCCGACCCCGCCGACACCGGGCCGGCCCCCACCGTCGCCCTGCCGGCGGTGCCCGTGCTGCTCTCCGCCCGCTCCGAGGCAGCGCTCAGCGCGCAGGCGGGTCGCTGGGCCCGGTGGCTGGAGGACGACGAGGCCCTCCGCACCGTGGACGTCGGCTGGTCGTCGGTCGTGTCGCGCTCCGCGCTGGAGCACCGGGCCGTGGTCTCCGCGACCGGCCGTGAGGAGCTGCTGGCCGGGCTGCGTGCCCTGGCCGCCGGGCAGCCGTCCGGCGCGCTGGTCGCCGGGCAGGCCGCCGACCGGGGTCCGCTCGCGGTGCTCTTCTCCGGTCAGGGCGCGCAGCGTGCCGGCATGGGCCGGGAGTTGTACGCGGAGTTCCCGGTCTTCGCCGCCGCGCTGGACGAGGTGTGCGCACAGCTCGACGCGCTGTTGCCGCGCCCGCTCAAGGAGGTGCTGTTCGCACCCGAGGGTTCCGCCGAGGCGGAGCTGCTGGACCGGACGGTGTTCACGCAGGCGGGTCTGTTCGCGGTCGAGGTGGCGTTGTTCCGCCTGGTGGAGTCGTTCGGCGTCGCCCCCGACCTGGTCGGCGGTCACTCGATCGGCGAGGTCACGGCCGCGCATGTGGCGGGGGTGTTGTCGCTGGCGGATGCGTGTGTGTTGGTGGCGGCGCGGGGCCGGTTGATGCAGGCGTTGCCGGCCGGTGGTGGGATGTTGGCCGTCGCGGCGGCCGAGGCCGATGTGCTGGCGACGCTGGACGGCTTGACCGGTGTGGGGGTCGCGGCTGTCAACGGGCCGACGTCGGTGGTGGTCTCCGGTGCGGTGGAGGCGCTCGACGAGGTGGAGCGGGTCTGGCGTGGGCGGGGTGTGCGTACGCGCCGGTTGTCGGTGAGTCATGCGTTCCACAGCCCGTTGATGGAGCCGATGCTGGACGAGTTCCGGGTGGTCCTGGAGGGGTTGACGTTCGAGGCGCCGGCGTTGCCGGTCGTGTCGAACGTGACCGGTGCGCCGGCTGACGTCGACGAGATCCGTAGTCCCGACTACTGGGTGCGGCACGTGCGGGAGGCTGTGCGTTTCGCCGACGGGGTCGCCGCGCTGCGCGCCGCCGGGGTGGACACGTTCCTGGAGATCGGCCCGCGCAGCGTCCTGACCGCGATGGTCGGCGACATCCTGCCCGCCGACGACGGGGTGCTGGCCGTCGCCGCGCAGCGCGCCGACCGCGCCGAGGCGCGGGCCCTGCTCGCCGGCCTCTCCGAGCTGCACGTCAACGGGGTACCCGTCGACTGGGCGGCCCTCTACGCCGGCGCCGGAGCGACCCCGGTCGCCCTGCCCACGTACGCGTTCCAGCGGCAGCGCTACTGGCCCGAGCAGATGCCGGCCTCGGCCACCGGCCCGGTCAGCCCGGACGTGGTGGACGTCGAGTTCTGGTCGGCCGTCGAGCGCTCCGACGTGGCGGCCCTCGCCGCGCAGTTCGGCACCGACGGGGCGGGCGTCCTGGCCCCGGCCCTGCCGGTCCTGTCGTCCTGGCGCAAGGCGCGGCTGCGGGACGCCGTCGTCGACAGCTGGTCGTACCGGGTGGTGTGGAAGCGGACCACCGTCCCCGCACCGCTCACCCCGCCGGGACGCTGGCTGCTCGTGGAGCCCGCCGACGACGCCGCCACGACCGAGTGGGCCGGGGCGCTCGCGGGGGCGCTGAGCGCCGCCGGCGGTGAGGTGTCCCGGCTGGCGGTGGACCCGCTCGCCGAGCGCGACCAGGTGACGTCGCGGCTGGCCGGCGCCGTCAGGGACACCCCGTTCACCGGGATCGTCTCCCTGCTGGGCCTGCTGGAGCGACCCCACCCCGGCCAGCCGGCGGTGCCGCTCGGCACGGCCGCCACGCTGACGCTGGTGCAGGCCCTGCACGCCGCCGACGTCGCGGCACCACTGTGGATGCTCACGCGGGGCGCTGTCGGCACCGGCGACACCGACCCGGTGCGCAGCGTCGCCCAGGGCGGGCTGTGGGGCCTGGCCCGGGTCGCCGGGCTGGAACACCCGCAGCTCTGGGGCGGCCTGGTCGACCTGCCGGACGCGCCCGGGCGCGGCGACTGGGACCACGCGGTGGGCGTCCTGACCGGGGGCGGCCACGAGGACCAGGTTGCCGTGCGGCCCTCCGGCGTCTTCGTGCGGCGCCTGGTGCGCGCCACGCCGGCGGCCGTCGGCACCGTCGACCGCTGGCAGCCGTCCGGCACCGTCCTCGTCACCGGCGGCACCGGGGCGCTCGGCGCGCACGTGGCCCGCTGGGCGGCGGCCAACGGCGCCGAGCACCTCGTGCTGACCAGCCGCCGCGGCGAGCACGCCCCCGGGGCGGCCGAGCTGCGCGACGAACTGACCGCGCTCGGCGCCCGGGTGAGCCTGGTCGCCGCCGACATGGCCGACCGCGCCCGCGTCGAGGCGCTGCTGCGCGACGTCGACGCCGACCCGGCGCCCCTGACCGCGGTGGTGCACGCCGCCGGGGTGGGCCAGCTGAACATGCTCGTCGACACCGACCTCGCCGGCCTGGCCGGGGTGCTCGACGGCAAGATCGCCGGCGCCGTGCACCTGGACGAGCTGCTGGGCGACCGACCGCTCGACGCGTTCGTGCTGTTCTCCTCGATCGCCGGCATCTGGGGCAGCGGCGGCCAGGCCGCGTACGCCGCCGGCAACGCCTTCCTCGACGCCCTCGCCGAGCGGCGCCGCGCCCGCGGCCTGACCGCCACCGCCGTGGCGTGGGGCCCCTGGGCCGACGGCGGCATGGCCAGTGGCGAGGGGCAGGAACTGCTGGCCCGCCGTGGCCTCAGCCCCATGTCGCCGGCCCAGGCCGTGTACGCGCTGCGCAGCGCCGTCGGCCGGGCCGGGCCGGCGGTGACCGTGGCGGACGTCGACTGGTCCCTGTTCACCCCGGCGTTCGCCGCCGCCCGCGCCCGCCCCCTGCTCGACGACATCGCCGAGGCGCGCGACTCCCTGCGCGTGGTCGACGCGGAACCGGAGGGCACCGTCGGCGGCGGGCTGCGGCAGCACCTGCTGACGCTGCCCCGCGCCGAGCAGGACCGCCACCTGACCGAGCTCGTACGCACGCACACCGCCGCCGTGCTCGGCCACTCCGGCACCGAACTGGTCAAGGCCAACCGGGCGTTCAAGGAACTCGGCTTCGACTCGCTGACCGCCGTCGAGCTGCGCAACCGGCTCGGCGCCGCCACCGGCCTCACCCTGCCCACCACCCTGGTCTTCGACTACCCGAACCCGGCCGCCCTCGCCGACCACCTGTCGGCGACGCTGCGCCTGCACGAGGTCGAGACCGTCACCGCCTGGGGCCCCGCCGGGCCGGTCGACGACGACCCGATCGTCATCGTCGGCATGAGCTGCCGCTACCCGGGCGGCGTGGCCAACCCGGACGACCTGTGGGAGCTGGTCGCCACCGGGCGTGACGGCATCAGCGGCTTCCCCGACGACCGCCACTGGGACATGGGCCGGCTGCTGGCCGTCGACGCCGACGGGCAACCCGTCTCACACACCCGCGAGGGCGGCTTCGTCGACGGCGCCACCACATTCGACCCGGGCTTCTTCGGCATCTCGCCGCGCGAGGCCGTCGCCATGGACCCGCAGCAGCGGCTGCTGCTGGAGGCGTCCTGGGAGGCCATGGAGCAGGCCGGCATCGACCCGGAGGAGCTGCGCGGCAGCCGTACCGGCGTCTTCGTGGGCGCCTCCCCGTCGGGCTACGGCACCACCGACACCCCGGCCGAGCTGGCCGGCTACCAGCTCACCGGCGGCGCGCACAGCGTCATCTCGGGCCGGGTGTCGTACACCTTCGGGCTGGAGGGCCCGGCGGTGACGGTCGACACCGCCTGCTCGTCCTCGCTGGTGGCTGTGCACCTGGCCGCCCAGGCGCTGCGCGGCGGCGAATGCGACATGGCGCTGGCAGGCGGCGTCACCGTCATGGTGACGCCCGGCGCCTTCGTCGAGTTCTCCCGCCAGGGCGGCCTCGCCCCGGACGGGCGTTGCAAGTCCTTCGCCGCCGACGCCGACGGCACCGGCTGGTCGGAGGGCGTCGGCGTGCTGCTCGTCCAGCGCCTCTCCGACGCCCGGCGGCAGGGCCGCCAGGTGCTCGCCGTGCTCGCCGGCAGCGCCGTCAACCAGGACGGCGCGTCCAACGGTCTCACCGCACCCAACGGGCCGGCCCAGCAGCGGGTGATCCGGCAGGCCCTCGCGAACGCGCGGCTGACCACGGCCGACGTGGACGCCGTCGAGGCGCACGGCACCGGCACCGTCCTCGGTGACCCGATCGAGGCGCAGGCCCTGCTGGCCACGTACGGCCAGGGCCGCCCCGCCGACCGGCCGCTGCTGCTCGGCTCGATCAAGTCGAACATCGGCCACAGCCAGGCCGCCGCCGGCGTCGCCGGCATGATCAAAATGGTGCAGGCGATGCGGTACGGCCTGCTCCCACGGACCCTGCACCTCGACGAGCCGACCCCTCACGTGGACTGGTCCGCCGGCGCGGTCTCCCTGCTCACCGAGGCGCGCCCCTGGCCGGCGGTGGACCGGCCTCGCCGGGCCGCCGTGTCGTCGTTCGGCATCAGCGGTACGAACGTGCACCTGATCCTGGAGCAGCCGCCCACGCCGACCGACGCGGACGAGCCGGCCGACGGCGACGAGCCGGTCACCGGTGACGAGCCGTCCCGGGTGCCGGCGGTGCTGCCGCTGCTGCTGTCGGCCCGCGACGCGGCCGGGCTGTCGGCGCAGGCCGGCCGCTGGGCGCAGTGGCTCGGCGGCACCGGGGCCCCGCGCCCGCTCGACGTGGCGTGGTCGTCGGTGGCGTCGCGTTCCGTACTGGAGCACCGGGCCGTCGTGTGCGGGGCGAGCCGGGACGAACTGCTGGCGGGCCTCGAAGCCGTGTCGGCGGGCGAGGTCTCGGCCGGCGTGCTCACCGGCCCGGGCGGCCAGCGCGGCCAGTTGGCGCTGCTGTTCTCGGGTCAGGGTGCGCAGCGCGCCGGGATGGGTCGGGAGTTGTCCGCCCTGTTCCCGGTGTTCGCCGCCGCGTTGGACGAGGTGTGCAGTCACCTGGATCCGTTGTTGCCGCGTCCGCTCAAGGAGGTGCTGTTCGCTGAGGCGGGTAGTGCTGAGGCGGAGTTGCTGGATCAGACGGTGTTCACGCAGGCGGGGTTGTTCGCGGTCGAGGTGGCGTTGTTCCGCCTGGTGGAGTCGTTCGGGATTGTTCCCGACATGCTGGCTGGTCACTCGATCGGCGAGGTGACGGCGGCGCATGTCGCGGGCGTGTTGTCCCTGGCGGACGCGTGTCAGTTGGTGGCGGCGCGGGGTCGGTTGATGCAGGCGCTGCCGGCCGGTGGCGGGATGCTGGCGGTGGCCGCCGACGAGGCTGCGGTGGTGGAGTCTCTCGCGGGGCTGACCGGCAGGGTTGGTATCGCGGCGGTTAACGGGCCTGCCGCTGTGGTGGTATCGGGTGCCGTCGAGGCCCTGGACGAGGTGGAGCGGGTCTGGCGGGAGCGGGGCGTGCGCACTCGCCGGCTGACGGTGAGCCATGCGTTCCACAGTCCGTTGATGGAGCCGATGCTGGCCGATTTCCGCGCGGTCCTGCACGGCCTCACCTTTGCCACGCCGCTGCTGCCGGTGGTGTCGAACGTGACCGGGGCCCTGGCCGGCGACGAGATCCGCACGGCCGACTATTGGGTGCGGCATGTGCGCGAGGCGGTGCGCTACGCCGACGGGATCACCGCTCTGCGGGCTGCCGGGGTGGACACGTTCCTGGAGATCGGTCCGCAGAGCGTCCTGACCGCCATGAACGCCGACGTGCTGCCCGACGACGACGCCGTGCTGGCGGTGGCTGTGCAGCGCCGGGACCGTCCGGAGGCGCAGGCGTTGCTGCACGCCCTGGCCGAGTTGCACGTGCACGGGATGCCGGTGACCTGGGCACAGTGGTTCGCCGAGACCGGCGCGCGGCGGGTCGACCTGCCCACGTACGCCTTCCAGCGGGAGCGGTACTGGCTGCCGCCCACCGGCCAGTCCGCCGACGTCTCCGGGGCCGGCCTCGGCGTGGCGCGGCACCCGCTGCTCGGCGCGGCGGTGTCGGTCGCCGGCGAGGACATGGTGGTGCTGACCGGCCGGCTGTCGGTGTCGACGCACCCGTGGCTCGCCGACCACATCGTCTCCGGCGCCGTGGTGGTGCCGGGCACCGCGCTGGTGGACCTCGTCGTCCGCGCGGGCGACGAGGTCGGCGCGTCCCGCGTCCGCGAGCTGACCGTCCTCGCCCCGCTCGTGCTGCCCGCCACCGGCGGCGGGGTACGGGTCCAGGTCCGGGTCGGTCCCGTCGATGGGACCGGCAGCCGCTCGGTGACCGTGCACTCCCAGCCCGAGGACGACTCCGAGTCGGGCTGGACCCGGCACGCCGACGGCCTCGTCGGCGTCCCCACTGCCGACGAGCCCACCCCGGGCGCCTGGCCGCCACCCGGCGCGTCCGAGGTGGACGTCACCGGCTGGTACGCGACGGTCGCCGAGCACGGGCTCGCGTACGGGCCGGTCTTCCGGGGCCTGCGCCGGGCGTGGACCGCCGACGGCGAGGTGTTCGCCGAGGTCGCCCTCCCCGACGAGGTCACCGGTGACCCGGCGGGCTTCGGGGTGCACCCGGCGTTGCTGGACGCCGCCCTGCACCCCGTCGGGCTGCTGCCCGCCGACCAGTCGGGCGGCGGTCCCCGGGTGCCGTTCGCGTTCGAGGGTGTGCAGGTCCACGCCGTCGGCGCCCGGACGCTCCGGGTCCGCCTCACCGCCTCCGGCAACTCGGTGCGGCTGGTCGCCGCCGACGAGACGGGCGTGCCCGTGGTGTCGGTGGACTCGCTGGCACTGCGCGAGATGACCGGCCTGGCGGCCGCGCCGGACGAGGCGTACCGATCCCTGTTCGAGGTCTCCTGGCAGCCCGAGCAGATCGCCGCGCCCGACGGCGCGTACGGCTGGGCCGTGCTCGGTGACCGCCCGCTCGACGGCGCGCCGCAGCTCCCGGCGTACGCCGACGTCGCCGCTCTGACCACGGCGGCGACGGACGGCACCGCCCCGGCGGCGCTGCTGCTACCCGTCACCCCGGCGACCTCCGGGACGGACGTGCCCGACGCGGTGCGCTCCGCCACGACGGACGTCCTCGGCGTGGTGCAGGCGTGGCTGGCGGCCGAGCCGCTGGCGGACTCGCGGCTGGTCGTCGTGACCCGCGGCGCCGTGACCACCGGCGCCGACGACCGCGTCAGCGACCTGGCGGGGGCGGCGGTCTGGGGCCTGCTGCGCTCGGCCCAGTCGGAGCACCCCGGCCGGCTCGTGCTGGCCGACCTGGAACCCGGCGCCGACCTGGACGCCGACCTGCTGGCCCTGCTCGCCGCCGCCGACGACCCCGACCTCGGCGGGCAGGTCGCGGTGCGTTCGGGTACGGCGTACCTGCCGCGGCTGGTCCGCGCCACGGGCGCCGCGCGGACCCCGGCGACCCTCGGCGGGGGAACCGTTCTCGTCACCGGCGGCACCGGATCGCTGGGCGCCCTGGTGTCCGAACACCTCGTCACCGCCTACGGCGTGCGTTCGCTGGTGCTGGCGTCCCGGCAGGGCCCGGCGGCTCCCGGAGCCGACGAGCTGGTGCGGCGGCTGACCGCGCTGGGCGCGACCGCCCGCGTGGTCGCCACGGACGTGACCGACCGTGAGCGCGTCGGCGAGCTGGTCCGGTCCATCACCGCCGACGACCGCCTGGCCGGGGTGGTCCACACCGCCGGCGTCCTCGACGACGGCATCGTCAGCGGGATCACCGCCGACCGGCTGGCGGACGTGCTGGCCCCGAAGGTCACGGCGGGCTGGTGGCTGCACGAGGCGACTGCCGAGCTGGACCTCGACCTGTTCGTGCTCTTCTCCTCCGTCGCCGGGGTGCTCGGCTCTCCCGGCCAGGCCGCGTACGCGGCCGGCAACGCCTTCCTGGACGCCCTCGCCGTGCTGCGGGCGCAGCGCGGGCTGCCCGCCGTCAGCCTCGCGTGGGGCATGTGGGACACCGACGGCATGGCCGCGTCGATCAACGACACCGACCGGGCGCGGGTGACCCGGGCCGGTCTGGTCCCGATGACCGCCCCGGTCGGGCTCGGGATGTGGGACGCCGCCCTGACCCACGGCGGCGCGGCGCTGGTGCCGGCCGTTGTCGACCTGCCCGCCATGCGGGCACGGACCGCCGCCGGCCGGGTGCCGGTGATGCTGCGGGGCCTGGTGGGACCGGCCGCGAAGCGTCGCCGCTCCGGCACCGGCGCGTGGGCCGACCGGCTGGCCGGCCTCGACCCGCAGGAGGCGCGTACGCAGGTGGCCCTGCTGGTGCGCGGGATGATCGCGCAGGTGCTCGGCCACGGCGGCGCCGAGGCGGTGCCGGCGGACCGGGCGTTCCGGGAACTGGGCTTCGACTCGCTGACCGCCGTCGAGCTGCGCAACCGGATCAACAGCGCGAGCGGACTGCGGCTCACGTCGACGCTCGTCTTCGACTACCCGACCCCCGCTGCCCTGTCGGAGCACCTGTACGAGCAGCTGTCCGGCCAGGTCGCCGAGCAGCAGCGGGCCGTGCGGGCGACAAACGTCGACGAGCCGATCGCCATCGTGGGCATGGCCTGCCGCTACCCGGGCGGCGTGACGAACCCGCAGCAGCTGTGGGACCTGGTCGCCGCCGGCGCCGACGGTATCGGCGAGTTCCCCACCGACCGGGGCTGGGACCTCGACCGGCTCTTCCACCCCGACCCGGACAACCCCGGGACGTCGTACACCCGCCACGGTGGCTTCCTGTACGGGGCCGCCGAGTTCGACCCGGACTTCTTCGGCATCTCGCCGCGCGAGGCGATCGCCATGGACCCGCAGCAGCGACTGCTGCTGGAGGCGTCCTGGGAGACGTTCGAGTCGGCCGGCCTCGACCCGTCGCGGCTACGTGGCAGCCGGACCGGCGTCTTCGCCGGGCTCATGTACCACGACTACGCCTCCGGCGTGCAGGACCTGCCCGAGGGCGTGGGCGGCTACCTCGGCACCGGCACCTCCGGCAGCGTGCTGTCCGGCCGGGTCGCGTACACGTTCGGCCTGGAAGGCCCGGCGGTCACTGTCGACACGGCGTGCTCGTCGTCGCTGGTGGCGTTGCACCTCGCGGTGCAGGCACTGCGCGGCGGCGAGTGCGATCTCGCGCTGGCCGGTGGCGTGACGGTGATGGCGACGCCCGGCACGTTCATCGAGTTCTCCCGCCAGCGGGGCCTGTCGCAGGACGGTCGCTGCAAGTCGTTCGCGGCGTCGGCGGACGGCACGGGCTGGTCAGAGGGCGTCGGCGTGCTGCTGGTGCAACGACTCTCCGACGCGCAGCGGGAGGGCCGGCGGATCCTGGCGGTGGTACGGGGCAGCGCCGTGAACCAGGACGGCGCGTCGAACGGGCTGACTGCCCCCAACGGCCCGTCGCAGCAGCGGGTCATCCGGCAGGCCCTGGCGAACGCCCGGCTCACCACCGCCGACGTGGACGCCGTCGAGGCGCACGGCACCGGCACGACCCTGGGTGACCCGATCGAGGCGCAGGCCCTGCTGGCGACGTACGGGCAGGACCGGCCCGCCGACCGGCCGCTGTGGCTGGGCTCGATCAAGTCGAACATCGGCCACACCCAGGCCGCCGCCGGGGCGGCCGGCATCATCAAGATGATCATGGCGATGCGGCACGGGGTGCTGCCGTCGACGCTGCACGTCGACGAGCCGTCCCCGCACATCGAGTGGAGCGCCGGGGCGGTCTCCCTGCTCACCGAGGCCCGCGACTGGCCCGCGGCGGGCCGGCCCCGTCGCGCCGCGATCTCGTCGTTCGGCGTCAGCGGCACCAACGCGCACGTGATCATCGAGCAGCCCCCCGCCGAAGCGGAGCCCACCCGGGGCGAGCACGCGCCGACGCCCGCCGCCGGGTCGCTGCCGACGCCCGTGCTGCTCTCGGCCCGCTCCGAGGCCGCCGTCGCGGCGCAGGCCGACCGCTGGGCCCGCTGGATCGCCGACGACGAGAAACTGCGCCCCGCCGACGTCGGCTGGTCGTCGACAGTCAGCCGGGCCGTGCTGGAGCACCGTGCGGTGGTCACCGCGACGGGCCGGGACGAACTGCTGGCCGGGCTGCGGGCGCTCGCTGCCGGTGAGCCGGCCGCCGCCGTGGCAACGGGGACCGGCACGACGCGTACGCAGCTGGCCGTGCTCTTCTCCGGCCAGGGTGCGCAGCGTGCGGGGATGGGCCGGGAGTTGTCCGCCCTGTTCCCCGTGTTCGCGACCGCGTTGGACGAGGTGTGTGGACACCTCGATCCGTTGTTGCCGCGTCCGTTGCGGGAGGTGCTGTTCGCCGAGGCGGGCACCGCCGAGGCGGGGTTGCTGGATCAGACGGTGTTCACGCAGGCCGGGTTGTTCGCGGTCGAGGTGGCGTTGTTCCGCCTGGTGGAGTCGTTCGGGGTCGTGCCCGACGTGGTGGCTGGTCACTCGATCGGTGAGGTGACCGCGGCGTATGTGGCCGGGGTGTTGTCCCTGGCCGACGCGTGCGTCCTCGTGGCCGCGCGGGGTCGGTTGATGCAGGCGTTGCCCACGGGCGGCGGCATGCTGGCCGTGGCCGCCGACGAGGCTGCGGTGGCGGAGTCTCTCGCCGGGATGACCGGCCGCCTCGGTATCGCGGCCGTCAACGGGCCTGCCGCCGTCGTCGTCTCCGGTGCCGTCGAGGCCCTGGACGAGGTGGAGCGGGTCTGGCGCGACCGGGGCGTGCGGACCCGCCGGCTCACCGTCAGCCACGCGTTCCACAGCCCGCTGATGGAGCCGATGCTCGACGAGTTCCGCGCCGTCCTGGCGGGGCTGGCGTTCCGGGCGCCGCTGCTGCCGGTGGTGTCGAACCTGACCGGCGCGCTCGCCGACCCGCAGGAGATCACCCGCGCCGAGTACTGGGTGCGGCACGTGCGGGAGGCCGTCCGCTACGCCGACGGCATCGCCGCCCTGCGGGCCACCGGGGTCGACACCTTCCTGGAGATCGGCCCGCAGAGCGTCCTGACCGCTATGAACGCCGACCTGCTCGCCGATGACGCGCTGGCGGTGGCCGTCCAGCGTCGGGACCGGCCCGCCCCGCAGGCACTGCTGTACGCCCTCGCCGACCTGCACGTCCACGGTGTCCCGGTGACCTGGACGCAGTGGTTCACCGACGCCGGCGCCGCCCGGGTCGACCTGCCCACGTACGCCTTCCAGCACCAGCGGTACTGGCTCGGCGCGGGCCAGACGCGTACCGCCGACGTGTCCGGGGCGGGCCTCGGCGTCGCCGGGCACCCGCTGCTCGGCGCGGCGGTCTCTGTGGCCGGCGAGGACATGGTGGTGCTGACCGGCCGGCTCTCGACGTCGACGCACGCGTGGCTCGCGGACCACATCGTCTCCGGCGCCGTGGTGGTGCCGGGCACCGCGCTGGTGGAACTGGCGGTGCGGGCGGGTGACGAGGTGGGCGCGTCGCGGGTGCGGGAGCTGACCGTGGCCGCGCCGCTGGTGCTGCCGGAGTCCGGCGCGGTGCGGGTGCAGGTGCGCGTCGGCGCGGCCGACGAGACCGGCACCCGGGTCGTGGCGGTGCACTCGCAGTCCGAGGGTGATCCGGAGGCTGACTGGGTGCGGCATGCGGAGGGCGTGCTGGAGCCGGCGTCGGCCGACGAGCCGGGCGTGGGGGAGTGGCCGCCGGTCGGTGCGTCCGAGGTGGACGTGGCGGGCTGGTATCCGGTGCTTGCGGAGCGTGGCCTGTCGTACGGGCCGGTGTTCCGGGGGCTGCGCCGGGTGTGGACGGGCGGCGACGAGGTGTTCGCCGAGGTGGCGTTGCCGGATGAGGTGGCGACGGAGGCGGCGCGCTTCGGTGTGCACCCGGCGCTGCTGGATGCGGCGCTGCATCCGATCGGGCTGCTGGTGGGTGCGGAGGGTCCGGGTGGGCCGCGGGTGCCGTTCGCGTTCGAGGGTGTGCAGGTGTATGCCTCGGGCGCGCGGGTGCTGCGGGTCCGGCTGTCGCGTAAGGGCTCGGCGGTGCGTCTGGTCGCGTGCGACGAGTCGGGCGCGGCCGTGGTCTCGGTCGACTCCCTCGCCCTGCGCGAGCTGACCGGCGTGACCACGGCGGGCGCGGCAGCCCGCGCGATGTTCGAACTCACCTGGCAGGCCGAGGAGATCGCCGCCACCGGGGACCTCTCCGGGTGGGCGCTGGTCGGCTCGCCGGCAACCGCCGACCTGCCGGCGTACGGCGACGTCGAGGCGCTCGTCGCGGCGGTCGACGCCGGCCGGACGGTCGCACCGAGGGCGCTGCTGCTGCCGCTCGACGCGCCGGAGAGCGCCGTCCCCGACGCGGTACGCGCGGCGACCACGGCCGTGCTGGCGACCGTGCGGTCCTGGCTGGCGGCGGACGCGCTGGCGGAGTCGCGGCTGGTGGTGGTGACCCGGGGCGCGGTGTCGGTGGCGGCGGACGATCGGGTGTCCGACCTGGCAGGTGCGGCGGTGTGGGGTCTGCTGCGTTCGGCGCAGTCGGAGCACCCGGGCCGCATCGTGCTGGCGGACGTGGACGGCGACGTGGACGCCGGGCTGCTGGGTGTGCTGACCACGGTGGCCGACGAGCCGGTGGCGTTCGGTGGTCAGGTCGCGGTGCGTGCGGGTGAGGTGTTCGTGCCGCGTCTGGTGCGTGCGGTCGCCCCGGCGTCGGTGGAGACGCCGGTCGTGGGTGACGGTGCGGTGCTGGTGACCGGTGGTACGGGTGCGCTCGGGGCGTTGGT
Source organism: Micromonospora sp. C41 (assembly GCF_018070485.1). Lineage (NCBI taxonomy): Bacteria > Bacillati > Actinomycetota > Actinomycetes > Micromonosporales > Micromonosporaceae > Micromonospora > Micromonospora sp. C41. Next base: position 68,058 of record NZ_JAGPXP010000001.1, read on the forward strand.
GGCGGAGCATCTGGTGTCGGCGCATGGTGTGCGGTCGCTGGTGCTGGTGTCGCGGCGTGGTCCGGAAGCCGCCGGTGCGGGCGAGCTGTCGGAGCGGCTGTCGGCGCTGGGTGCGTCGGTGCGGGTCGTTGCCTGTGACGTGACGGACCGGGACCAGGTGTTCGGTCTGGTGGCGGAGGTCGTTGCCGGGGGTCGGCTGGCGGGTGTGGTGCACACCGCTGGTGTGTTGGATGACGGGGTGATCGAGCGGGTCACCGAGGAGCGTCTGGCAAGGGTGTTGGCGCCGAAGGTGTCGGCGGGTTGGTTCCTGCATGAGGCGACGGCGGGTCTGGATCTGGATCTGTTCGTGGTGTTCTCGTCGGTTGCTGGTGTGTTGGGTTCGCCGGGTCAGTCGGCGTACGCGGCGGGTAACGCGTTCCTGGACGGGTTGGCGGTCCACCGGCGGCAGCTCGGGTTGCCTGCGGTGAGTCTGGCGTGGGGGATGTGGGACACGGCCGGCATGGCCGCCTCGATCGACGAGGCGGACCGGGCGCGGTCCGCGCGGGCGGGTCTGACACCGATGAGCGCCGAGATCGGGCTGGAACTCTTCGACGCCGCCCTGGTGGCGGAGCGGCCGGCGTTGGTGCCGGCTGTGATCGACGTACCGGCGATGCGCGCAGCGCTCGGCGCCGGCCCGGCGCCGGCCGTGCTGCGTACCCTGATCGGGTCGACGGCGGCCCGGCGACGGGCCGCGCGGAGCGGCGACTGGGCCAACCAGCTCGCGGGCCTGGCGCCCGACGAGGCACGCGCCCAGATCGACGTGCTGGTGCGCGGCCTGGTCGCGCAGGTGCTGGGGCACGGTGGTGCGGAGTCGGTGCCGGCGGACCGGGCGTTCCGGGAGCTGGGCTTCGACTCACTGACGGCGGTGGACCTGCGTAACCGGTTGAACGCGGCCACCGGGCTGCGGCTGGCCTCGACGCTGGTCTTCGACTACCCGACCCCGGCCGTGCTCGCCGACCACCTGCACGAGCAGGTCTCCGGGCAGATCACCGCCCGCCAGACGGCGGTGCTCACCGCCGGCACCGACGAGCCGATCGCGATCGTGGGCATGGCCTGCCGCTACCCCGGTGGCGTCGACAGTCCGGACCAGCTGTGGGCGTTGCTGGCCGGCGGCGGCGACGGGATCTCGGAGTTCCCCACCGATCGCGGCTGGGACCTGGAGAGCCTGTTCGACCCGGACCCGGAGCACAGCGGCACGTCGTACACGCGCCATGGTGGTTTCCTGTACGGGGCGGCGGAGTTCGACCCGGGCTTCTTCGGTATCTCGCCGCGCGAGGCCCTGGCGATGGATCCGCAGCAGCGGTTGCTGCTGGAGGCGTCGTGGGAGTCGTTCGAGTCGGCGGGGCTTGATCCGCAGCGGTTGCGGGGCAGCCGGACGGGTGTGTTCGCCGGTGTCATGTACCACGACTACGCCTCCCGCCTGATGGACCTGCCGCCGGACGCCGAGGGCTTCGTCGGCACGGGCACGTCGGGCAGCGTGCTGTCCGGTCGGGTCGCCTACACCTTCGGGCTGGAGGGGCCGGCGGTCACCGTCGACACGGCGTGCTCGTCGTCGCTGGTGGCGCTGCACCTCGCCGCGCAGGCGCTGCGTTCCGGCGAGTGCGATCTGGCGTTGGCCGGTGGTGTGACGGTGATGGCGACGCCGGGCACGTTCATCGAGTTCTCCCGGCAGCGCGGCCTGTCGGCCGACGGCCGCTGCAAGTCGTTCGCGGCGTCCGCCGACGGCACCGGCTGGTCCGAGGGCGTCGGCGTGCTGCTGGTGCAGCGGCTCTCCGACGCCCAGCGCGAGGGCCGGAAGATCTACGCCGTGGTGCGGGGCACGGCCGTGAACCAGGACGGTGCGTCGAACGGGCTGACGGCGCCGAACGGTCCGTCGCAGCAGCGGGTGATCCGGCAGGCGTTGGCGAACGCGCGGCTCACTGCGGCCGACGTGGACGCCGTGGAGGCGCACGGTACGGGTACGACGCTGGGTGACCCGATCGAGGCGCAGGCCGTCCTGGCCACGTACGGGCAGGACCGGCAGGGGCGGGAGCCGTTGTGGCTCGGCTCGGTCAAGTCGAACATCGGGCACACGCAGGCCGCCGCCGGTGTGGCTGGTGTGATCAAGATGGTCATGGCGATGCGCCACGGCGTCGTCCCGCCGACCCTGCACGTGGATGAGCCGTCCCCACACATCGACTGGACGGCCGGGGCGGTGGCCCTCGCGACCGAGCCCACCCCGTGGCCGGCCGTGGACCGGCCGCGTCGGGCGGCGGTGTCGTCGTTCGGGATCTCCGGCACGAACGCGCATGTGATCATCGAGCAGCCGCCTGCCGAGGTGGTTGAGGGGGAGGTCGTCGCCCGCGACGTGCCGCCGGTCGTGCCGGTGCTGCTGTCGGCCCGCGACGCCGCCGCGCTGTCGGCGCAGGCAGGCCGGTGGGCGCGCTGGCTGACCGTCGACGAGGCCCCGCGTCCGCTGGACGTGGCCTGGTCCTCCGTCACCACCCGGCCCGCGCTGGAACACCGGGCGGTCGTCACCGCCGCCGACCGGGACGACCTGGTCGCGGCGTTGACCGCCCTCGCCGACGGCGACCCCACCGGTACGGTCGTCTCCGGCGCCACCGGCCAGCGTGGCCAGCTCGCGCTGCTCTTCTCCGGCCAGGGCGCGCAGCGCGCCGGGATGGGCCGGGAGCTGTCGGCCGGGTTCCCGGTGTTCGCCGCCGCGCTGGACGAGGTGTGTGCGCACCTCGATCCGCTGCTGCCGCGTCCGCTCAAGGACGTGCTGTTCGCGTCGGAGGGTTCCGCTGAGGCGGGGTTGCTGGATCAGACGGTGTTCACGCAGGCCGGGTTGTTCGCGGTCGAGGTGGCGCTGTTCCGTCTGGTGGAGTCGTTCGGGATCGTGCCGGACATGCTGGCTGGTCACTCGATCGGTGAGGTGACGGCGGCGCATGTCGCGGGCGTGTTGTCCCTGGCCGACGCGTGTCAGCTCGTCGCCGCGCGGGGTCGGTTGATGCAGGCGCTGCCCACGGGCGGCGGCATGCTGGCCGTGGCCGCCGATGAGGCTGCGGTGGTCGAGTCGATCGTCGGGATGACCGGCCGCCTCGGTATCGCGGCCGTCAACGGGCCTGCCGCCGTCGTCGTCTCGGGTGCCGTCGAGGCCCTGGACGAGGTGGAGCGGGTCTGGCGGGAGCGGGGCGTGCGCACTCGCCGGCTGACGGTGAGCCACGCGTTCCACAGCCCGCTGATGGAGCCGATGCTGGCCGATTTCCACGCGGTCCTGCACGGCCTCACCTTTGCCACGCCGCTGCTGCCGGTCGTGTCGAACGTGACCGGGGCCCTGGCCGACGCAGGCGAGATCTGCACGCCGGAGTATTGGGTGCGGCATGTGCGCGAGGCGGTGCGCTTCGCCGATGGGATCGCCGCTGTGCGGGCTGCCGGTGTGGACACGTTCCTGGAGGTCGGCCCGCAGAGCGTCCTGACCGCGATGACCGCCGACCTGCTGCCCGACGACGACGGTGTGCTGGCCGTCGCGGTGCAGCGCCGGGACCGTCCGGAGGCGCACGCGCTGCTGCACGCCCTGGCCGAGCTGCACGTACACGGGATGCCGGTGACCTGGACGCAGTGGTTCGCCGACACCGGCGCGCGCCGCGTCGACCTGCCCACGTACGCCTTCCAGCACCAGCGCTACTGGCCCACCGCCGGCCGGGCGCGTACGGGCGACGTGTCCGGGGCCGGACTCGGCCGCACCGGGCACCCGCTGCTCGGCGCGACAGTGGACCTGGCCGGCGACGACGAGATGGTGCTGACCGGCCGGCTCTCCCTGACCACGCACCCGTGGCTGGCCGACCACACGGTCTCCGGGCTGACGCTCGTACCCGGCACGGCCCTGGTCGAGCTGGCCGTACGGGCCGGCGACGAGGTGGGCCTCTCCCGGCTGCGGGAGCTGACCATGGCCGCCCCGCTGATGCTCCCCGAATCCGGCGGCGTACGCATTCAGGTGCGGGTGTCCACGTCGGAGTCGCCGCAACGTCCCGTCGCCGTCTACTCCCGCCCCGACGACGATCCCGAGGCGGGCTGGACCCGGCACGCGGAGGGTGTGCTGGAGGCGTCCACCGCCGACGAGCCCGACACGATCACCTGGCCCCCCGCCCCGACGTCGGAGGTGGACCTCGCGGGGTGGTACGCGACGCTGGCGGAGCACGGCCTGGCGTACGGGCCGGTCTTCCAGGGACTCCAGCGCGCCTGGGTCGGCCGCGACGAACTGTTCGCCGAGGTGGCCCTGCCGGAGGCCGCCGCCACGGAGAGCGCCGGATTCGGCGTGCACCCGGCGCTGCTGGACGCCGCCCTGCACCCGATCGGGCTGCTGCTCGGTGGCGAGGAATCGAGCGGACCACGGGTGCCGTTCGCCTTCGAGGGCGTGCAGGTCCACGCCGCAGGCGCGGGGACGCTGCGGGTGCGGCTGACCCGCGACGGCTCCGGGCTGCGGCTGGCCGCGTACGACGAGGTGGGCGCGCCGGTCGTGTCGATGGACTCCCTCGTCCTGCGAGAGCTGACCGGCGCGGCCGCGCCGGGCGTGGCCTCGCGGTCGCTGTTCGAGCTGCGGTGGCCGGCCGTGCAGACCGCACCCGCCGGGGAGCTTTCCGGATGGGCGCTGGTGACCGGCGGCCTGGAGCTGCCGGCACCGGTAGGAATGCCCACGTACGCCGACGTGGCGACGGTCACGGGGAAGGAGTCCGTCCCCCGGACGCTGCTGCTGCCGGTGTTCCCCGCGCCCGGCGCGGCGACGCCGGAGTCGGTCCGGGCAGTGACCTCGGACGTGCTGGCGACGGTGCAGTCCTGGCTCGCGGCGGACGCCCTGGCGGACTCGCGGCTCGTGGTCGTGACCCGGGGTGCGGTGTCGATCGGCGACGGCGACCGGGTGACCGACCTGGCGAGCGCGGCGGTGTGGGGTCTGCTGCGTTCGGCGCAGTCGGAGCACCCGGGCCGCATGGTCCTCGCGGACGTCGACGGCGACCTGGACGCCGCGCTGGTTGCCCTGCTGGACGGCGTCCTGCGGGAACCGGCCATGACCGGCGGCCAGCTCGCCGTCCGCGAGGGCGCGGTGTACTCGCCGCGCCTGGTCCGGGCCGGCATCACGGCCGCGCAGACGCCCAGCCTGGGTGACGGCGCGGTGCTGGTGACCGGCGGTACGGGTGCGCTCGGGGCGCTGGTCGCGGAGCACCTGGTGTCGGTGCACGGCGTGCGGTCGCTGGTGCTCGTGTCGCGGCGCGGTCCGGAAGCCGCCGGTGCGGGCGAGATGTCGGAGCGGCTGTCCGCGCTGGGCGCGTCCGTGCGGATCGCCGCCTGTGACGTGACCGACCGGGACCAGGTCGGCGCTTTGGTTGCCGAGGTCACCGCCGAGGGTCGGCTGGCGGGTGTCGTGCACACCGCCGGCGTCCTGGACGACGGTGTCGTGGAGGGGCTGACGGCGGCGCGGCTGGCCGGGGTGTTGGCGCCGAAGGTGTCGGCGGGTTGGTTCCTGCACGAGGCGACGGCGGGTCTGGATCTGGATCTGTTCGTGGTGTTCTCGTCGGTGGCGGGTGTGCTCGGCTCGCCCGGTCAGTCGGCGTACGCGGCGGGCAACGCCTTCCTCGACGGGCTTGCGGTCCACCGGCGGCAGCTCGGGTTGCCGGCCGTCAGTCTCGCGTGGGGAATGTGGGACACCGCCGGCATGGCCGCCTCGATCGACGAGGCGGACCGGGCGCGGTCCGCGCGGGCGGGTCTGACGCCGATGAGCGCCGAGGTCGGGCTGGAACTCTTCGACGCCGCCCTGCGTGCCGACCGTCCGGCCCTCGTACCGGCCGTGATCGACGTGCCCGCGCTGCGGGCGGCGACCTCCGGCGGCCCCGTGCCGGCCGTGCTGCGCACCCTGATCGGCGTGACCGGCACCCGCCGCCAGGCGGGGCAGGGCGGTGGCGGCTGGGCCGACCGGCTCGCCGGGCTCACCGAGGACGAGGGCCGCGCCCAGGTCGACGTGCTGGTACGGGGTCTGGTCGCGCAGGTGTTGGGGCACGGTGGTGCGGAGTCGGTGCCGGCGGACCGGGCGTTCCGGGAGCTGGGCTTCGACTCGCTGACGGCGGTGGACCTGCGTAACCGGTTGAACGCGGCCACCGGGCTGCGGCTGGCCTCGACGCTGGTGTTCGACTATCCGACCCCGGCCGTGCTCGCCGACCACCTGTGGTCGGAGCTGGCCGGCGTCAGCGCGTCGGCCAGCGCACAGGTCGCCGGCACGGTCGTCGGCGCCGACGAGCCGATCGCGATCGTGGGCATGGCCTGCCGTTACCCGGGCGGGGTGGAATCCCCCGACGAACTGTGGGAGTTGCTGGCCGGCGGCGGTGAGGGGATCGGGGAGTTCCCGGCGGATCGCGGTTGGGATCTGGAGTCGTTGTTCGATCCGGATCCGGGGCGTAGCGGTACGTCGTATACGCGGCGTGGTGGTTTCCTGTACGGCGCGGCAGAGTTCGACCCCGGTTTCTTCGGTATCTCGCCGCGTGAGGCGCTCGCGATGGATCCGCAGCAGCGGTTGCTGCTGGAGGCGTCGTGGGAGTCGTTCGAGTCGGCGGGGCTTGATCCGCAGCGGTTGCGGGGCAGCCGGACGGGTGTGTTCGCCGGTGTCATGTACCACGACTACGCCTCCCGGCTCATGGACCTGCCGACCGAGGTGGAGGGCTACGTCGGGACCGGCACCTCCGGCAGCGTGCTGTCCGGTCGGGTCGCCTACACCTTCGGGCTCGAGGGCCCGGCCGTCACCGTCGACACCGCTTGTTCTTCCAGCCTCGTCGCGCTGCACCTCGCCGCGCAGGCGCTGCGTTCCGGCGAGTGTGACCTGGCGTTGGCCGGTGGTGTGACGGTGATGGCGACGCCGGGGACGTTCATCGAGTTCTCCCGGCAGCGCGGCCTGTCGGCCGACGGCCGCTGCAAGTCGTTCGCGGCGTCCGCCGACGGCACCGGCTGGTCCGAGGGCGTCGGCGTGCTGCTCGTGGAGCGGCTGTCGGACGCGCGGCGCAACGGGCACCGCGTGCTGGCGGTGGTGCGGGGCACGGCCGTGAACCAGGACGGTGCGTCGAACGGGCTGACCGCGCCGAACGGTCCGTCGCAGCAGCGGGTGATCCGGCAGGCCCTCGCGAACGCGCGGCTCACCACCGCCGAGGTGGATGTGGTGGAGGCGCACGGTACGGGTACGACGCTGGGTGACCCGATCGAGGCGCAGGCTCTGCTGGCGACGTACGGGCAGGAGCGTCCGCAGGATCGGCCGCTGCTGCTCGGGTCGGTGAAGTCGAACATCGGGCACACGCAGGCCGCCGCCGGTGTGGCTGGTGTGATCAAGATGGTCATGGCGATGCGGCACGGTCTGGTGCCGGCGACGTTGCATGTGGACGAGGCATCGCCGCATGTCGACTGGTCGGCGGGGGCGGTGGCCCTGGCCACCGAGCCCACCCCGTGGCCGGCGGTGGACCGGCCGCGTCGGGCGGCGGTGTCGTCGTTCGGGATCTCCGGCACGAACGCGCACGTGATCATCGAGCAGCCGCCCGCCGAGACGATCGAGGGTGAGGTCGTCGCCCGCGACGTGCCGCCGGTCGTGCCGGTGCTGCTCTCCGCGCGCTCCGACGCGGCCCTGGCCGGCCAAGCGGGCCGGTGGGCGCGCTGGCTCGCCGCCGACGAGGCCCCGCGTCCGCTGGACGTGGCCTGGTCCTCCGTCACCACCCGGCCCGCGCTGGAACAGCGCGCCGTCGCCGTGGTTTCCGACGGCAACGACCTGCTCACCGCGCTTCGAGCCCTCGACGCGGGCGCGCCGTCGGGGGCTGTCGTGACCGGTTCTGCCGCCGGGCGCGGCCAGCTGGCGCTGCTGTTCTCGGGTCAGGGTGCGCAGCGTGCGGGGATGGGGCGGGAGTTGTACGCCGGGTTCCCGGTGTTCGCCGCCGCGCTGGACGAGGTGTGTGCGCACCTCGATCCGTTGTTGCCGCGTCCGTTGCGGGAGGTGCTGTTCGCGTCGGAGGGTTCCGCTGAGGCGGGGTTGCTGGATCAGACGGTGTTCACGCAGGCCGGGTTGTTCGCGGTCGAGGTGGCGCTGTTCCGTCTGGTGGAGTCGTTCGGGATTGTGCCGGACATGCTGGCTGGTCACTCGATCGGTGAGGTGACGGCGGCGCATGTCGCGGGCGTGTTGTCCCTGGCCGACGCGTGTCAGCTCGTCGCCGCGCGGGGTCGATTGATGCAGGCGCTGCCCACGGGCGGCGGCATGCTGGCCGTGGCCGCCGACGAGGCCGCAGTGGTCGAGTCGATCGCCGGGCTCGCCGACCGGGTGGGCGTCGCTGCGGTCAACGGACCCACCGCAGTGGTGGTGTCCGGTGCCGTCGAGGCCCTCGACGAGGTGGAGCGGCACTGGCGCGACCGGGGCGTGCGCACTCGCCGGCTGACGGTGAGCCACGCGTTCCACAGTCCGTTGATGGAGCCGATGCTTGACGATTTCCGCGCGGTCCTGCACGGCCTCACGTTTGCTGCGCCGTTGTTGCCGGTGGTGTCGAACGTGACGGGTGCCCTGGCCGACGCAGGCGAGATCCGCACGGCCGACTACTGGGTGCGGCACGTGCGCGAGGCGGTGCGCTACGCCGACGGGATCGCCGCTCTGCGGGCTGCCGGGGTGGACACCTTCCTGGAAATCGGGCCGCAGAGCGTCCTGACCGCCATGAACGCCGACGTGCTGCCCGACGACGACGGTGTGCTGGCGGTGGCTGTGCAGCGCCGGGACCGCCCGGAGGCGCACGCGCTGCTGCACGCCCTGGCGGAGCTGCACGTACACGGGATGCCGGTGACCTGGACGCAGTGGTTCGCCGACACCGGCGCACGGCGGGTCGACCTGCCCACGTACGCCTTCCAGCACCAGCGCTACTGGCCCGAGGGCACGGCCGAGAAGCGGGCCGCCCCGGACGGCGGCGACGTCGAGTTCTGGACCGCCGTCGAGCGTGGCGACCTGGCCGCCCTCGCCGCCGAACTCGGCGACGACCCCGACGCCCTGGACACGCTCGGCCCGGCCCTGCCGGTCCTCTCGCGCTGGCGTCGTCACCGGTCCCGGGACACCGCGCTGGACGGGTGGTCGTACCGGATCGGGTGGGAGCCGGTCCGGCCGAACCCGAAGACCAGGCTGTCCGGGCGGTGGCTGATCGTCACCGTCGACAGCGGCGCCGACGCGGGCGTGGCGAAGACCCTCACCCAGGCCGGCGCCCGGGTGGACACGCTCACCGTGTCGTCCACCCTCGACCGCGCCGACCTGGGCGAGCGGCTGCGCCGGATCAGCGGGGACGGCTGGGCCGGGGTGCTCTGCGTCCTGCCCCGCCAGGACCGGCCCCCGGCGCACACGCCGGCGTTGCCCGCTGGCACGGCCGCCCTGCTCACCCTCGTCCGGGCGCTCACCGACACCGGCCTGGCCGGACGGGTGTGGGCGCTCAGTCGGACCGCGATGCCCGTCACGGCCGGCGAACGGGTCGACGACGTCTGGGCGGCCCTGGCCTGGGGCCTGGGCCGGGTCGTCGCCCTCGAACAGCCGGACCGCTGGGGCGGCCTGGTCGACCTGCCCGCCCGCGCCGACCGCGGCGCCCGCGCCGGGCTCGTCGCGGTCCTCGCCGACGGCACCCTGGACCAGGTGGCCGTCCGGCGCAGCGGCATCTTCGGCCGGCGGCTGGTGCCGGCCGTGCCGCCGGTGGGTGTGGGTTGGCGGCCTGCCGGGACGGTGCTGGTGACCGGTGGTACAGGAGCGTTGGGTCGGCACGTGGCCCGCTGGTTGCTGGCGAACGGGGCCGGTGAGGTGGTCCTCGCCTCGCGGCGGGGTCCGGGGGCGCCGGGTGCGGCGGAGCTGGTGGCCGAGTTGGGTGCGGTGCGGGTCGTGGCGTGCGACGTCACCGACCGGGCCGCCGTCGACGCCCTCGTGGCGGACCTGCCGGAGCTGACCGCCGTCGTGCACACCGCCGGGACGTCCGGCGGCACCACCCCGGCGTACGAGGTGACCGACGGCGAGCTGTCGGACACCCTGGCCGGCAAGGTACTCGGCGCCCTGCACCTCGACGCCGCCTGCCGGGGTCGCGACCTCGACGCGTTCGTGGTCTTCTCCTCGGTCGCCGGTGTCTGGGGCGGCGGCGGGCAGGCCGGCTACGCGGCCGGCAACGCCCTGCTCGACACCCTCGTCGCAGCCCGCCGGGCGAAGGGCCTGCCCGCCACCGCGCTGGCGTACGGCCCGTGGGCGGAGGACGGCATGGCCGCCGGGGAGACCGCCGACGGCCTGCGCCGCCGCGGGTTCAGCCCGCTCGCGCCCGACGCCGCCGTCGCGGCGCTCGGCCGCTGGGTGAACGCCCCCGAGGCGGCCCCGGTGATCGTGGACGTCGACTGGTCCCGGTTCGTCACGGCGTTCACCGCCGCACGGCCGAGCCACCTCTTCGACCGGGTCGCCCCCGCCGTCGCCGAAGAGCCGCAGCGGCCGGAGAGCGCCGCCGCCACCGACGGGCTGCGCAACCGGCTCGCCACGCTGCCGGCGACCGGCCAGGAGGCGCTGCTGGTCGACCTCGTCCGCGCGGAGGCGGCGGCCGTGCTCGGCCACCCCACCACCGACCAGGTGCCCGCCGGCCGGGCGTTCCGGGAACTGGGCTTCGACTCCCTCGCCGCCGTGCAACTGCGGGACCGGCTGGGCCGGGTCACCGGCCTGACCCTGCCGTCGACAGTCGTCTTCGACCACCCGTCCGCGGCGGAACTGGCCCGCTTCCTGCGTACCGAAATCGTCGTCGGCGCGGACGGCGGCCCGGTCACCGGCGGCGTGGCCTCTACCCGGCCGGCGGCCGACGAGCCGATCGCGATCGTCTCCATGGCCTGCCGCTTCCCGGGCGGCGTGTCGTCGCCGCAGGAGCTGTGGCGCCTGCTGGCCGAGGGGGTGGACGCGGTCACGCCGATGCCGGCCGACCGGGGCTGGGACCTCGACGGCCTGTTCGACAGCGACCCGGAGCGGGTCGGCACCAGCTACACCCGCAGCGGCGGCTTCCTGCACGACGTCGTCGGCTTCGACGCCGCGTTCTTCGGGATCAACCCGCGCGAGGCCCTCGCCATGGACCCGCAGCAGCGGCTGCTGCTGCACACCACCTGGGAGGTCTTCGAACGCGCCGGCATCGACCCGCACCGGGTACGCGGCTCCGCCACCGGCGTCTTCATGGGCACCAACGGGCAGGACTACGCCACGCTGCTGCTGGGCGCCCGCTCGCAGGTGGAGGGCTACCAGGCGACCGGCAACGGCGCGTCGGTGGTCTCGGGTCGCCTGGCGTACTCGTTCGGGCTGCACGGCCCGGCGGTCACCGTCGACACGGCCTGCTCGTCGTCGCTGGTGGCGCTGCACCTGGCCGCGCAGGCGCTGCGCAGCGGCGAGTGCGACCTCGCCCTCGCCGGCGGCGTGACGGTGATGTCGACCCCGGGCGCGTTCCTGGAGTTCTCCCGGCAGCGCGGCCTCGCGGCCGACGGGCGGGTCAAGGCGTTCGCCGAGGCCGCCGACGGCACGGGCTGGGGCGAGGGCGTCGGCGTCCTGCTGCTCCAGCGGCTCTCCGACGCCCAGCGCGACGGCAACCGGATCCTCGCCGTCGTACGGGGCAGCGCCGTCAACTCCGACGGCGCGAGCAACGGCCTCACCGCCCCGAACGGGCCCGCCCAGCAGCGGGTCATCCGGCACGCGCTGGACAACGCCGGCCTCACCCCCGCAGACGTGGACGTCGTCGAGGCACACGGCACCGGCACCACCCTCGGCGACCCGATCGAGGCGCAGGCGCTGCTGGCCACGTACGGCAGGGACCGAACCGCCGAGCGGCCGCTGTGGCTCGGGTCGGTGAAGTCGAACATCGGCCACACCCAGGCCGCGGCGGGCGCGGCGAGCCTGATGAAGATCGTGCTGGCCCTGCAACACGAGGTGCTGCCGAAGACCCTGCACGTCGACGCGCCGACCCCGCACGTCGACTGGTCCTCCGGCACGCTGGCGCTGCTCACCGAAGCACGACCGTGGGCCGCCACGGACGGACCCCGCCGGGCCGGCGTCTCCTCGTTCGGCATCAGCGGCACCAACGCCCACGTGATCATCGAGGAGGCCCCGGCGCCGGTCGCCGCCGCCGACACCGCAGCGTTCGACGTGACCGCGGGGCACGGCGAAGCGCGACGCGACCACCGCGCCGTGGCCCTGCCGTGGCCGGTCTCCGCCGCCGATCTGCCCGCCCTGCGCGAGCAGGCCGGGAGGCTGGCTGACCACGTCGCGACCGGCGACGACCCGGCCGGCTCGGTCGCCTGGGCGCTCGCCGACGGCCGCGCCCACCTCGGCCGGCGGGCCACCGTGATCGCCGCCGACCGGGAGACCCGGCTGGCCGCGCTGCGCGCCCTGGCCGCCGGGGAGGAGCACCCAGCGGTGGTCACCGCCCGGCGACGCGCCGGCGGCCTCGCCGTCCAGTTCTCCGGCCAGGGCGCCCAGCGCCCCGGCGCCGGCCGCCAGCTGTACGACACGTTCCCCGTCTTCGCGGCGGCCCTCGACGAGGTCTGCGCGGCCCTGGACCACCAGCTGCCGCAGCCGCTGAAGCCGGTGCTGTTCGCGGCCGAAGGCAGCGCCGAGGCGGCGCTGCTCGACGAGACGGTCTTCACCCAGGCGGGGCTGTTCGCGCTGGAGGTGGCCCTGTTCCGGCTGGTCGAGTCGTTCGGGGTGGTGCCCGGGCACGTCGCCGGGCACTCCATCGGCGAGATCACCGCCGCGCACGTCGCCGGCGTGCTGTCCCTCGCCGACGCCGCCACGCTGGTGGCCGCCCGGGGAAGGCTCATGCAGGCCCTGCCCGCCGGGGGCGGGATGCTCGCCGTCGCCGCCGACGAGGCGGCCGTCGTCGAGTCCCTGGCCGGGCTGGGTGACCGGGTCGGCGTCGCCGCCGTCAACGGCCCCACCGCCGTGGTGCTCGCCGGGGCCGTCGACTCCCTCGACGGGCTGGAGCGGCTCTGGCGGGAACGCGGGGTGCGCACCCGCCGGCTGCGGGTCAGCCACGCCTTCCACAGCCCGCTGATGGAGCCGATGCTGGCCGAGTTCCGGGCCGTCCTCGACGGGCTGGCGTTCGCCGCGCCGCTGCTGCCGATCGTGTCGAACCTGACCGGGCGGCTCGCCGAGCCCGACGAGATCCGTACGCCCGACTACTGGGTGCGCCACGTCCGCGAGGCCGTCCGGTACGCCGACGGGATCGCCGCGCTGCGCGACGCCGGCGTGGACACCTTCCTGGAGCTCGGACCGCAGGCGGTGCTGACGGCGATGGCCGCCGGCCTGCTGCCCGGCGACGAGGACGGCACTGCCGTGGCGGCGCTGCGCGCCGGCGCCGACGAGCCGGCCGCCCTGCTCGCCGCGCTGGCCGTCGTGGACGGCACCGGGCGGGACGTCGACTGGGCGGCGGTGCTCGCCGCGCTGGCCGGCCCCCGCCCGGATCCCCGCCTGCTGCCCGAGCTGCCGACGTACGCGTTCCGGCCGCAGCGCTACTGGCCGACCCTCGACACGTCGCCGGCACCGGTCGCCGACCCGGTCGACGACGCGTTCTGGCGGGCCGTCACCGACGGCGACCTGGGCCGCCTCGGCCTCGACCCGGACCAGCCGATGCGCGAGCTGCTGCCGGAACTGGAGTCGTGGCGGCGTCGCCAGCAGCTCGACGGCACCCTGGCCGGCTGGCGGTACCGGGTCACCTGGGAACGCCGGGCGCTGACCGGCGCCGACCCGGGCACGTGGCTGGTCGTGGCCCCGCCGCACCCGGTCGGTGACCTGGTGCTCGCCGCCCTCACGGCCGGCGCCGCGGCGGTGCACCTGCTGACCGTCGACCCGGCCACCGCCACCCGCGACGGTCTGGCCGCCGACCTCGACCGGCTCGCCGCCGCGCACCAGCCGACGGCGCTGCTGTCCCTGCTGGCGTTGGACGAGGCGCCGCACCCGGAGCAGACCGCACTGCCGACCGGCCTGGCGGCGAACCTGCTGCTGGTGCAGGCGCACACCGGCCGCTCCGGCCCGGCCGTACCGCTGTGGCTGGCCACCACCGGCGCCGTCGCCGTCGACGGGGAAGCGGTCGCGCACCCGGCGCAGGCCACCACGTGGGGCCTCGGCCTCGTCGCCGCGCTGGAACACCCCCGGCACGTCGGCGGAGTCGTCGACCTGCCGGCGGGCCCGGCCGAGGCGGCGTACGCGGCCCTGGTCGGGGCGCTGGTCAACGTCGACGGTGAGGACCAGCTCGCCGTCCGGGAGGCCGGCGCGCACACCCGGCGGCTGGTCCGCGACACCGGGCTGCCGGCGGCGGGCGACGGCTACCGGCCGAACGGAACCGTCCTGCTCACCGGCGGGACCGGCGCCCTCGCCCGGCACACCACCGACTGGCTGGGACGCCACGGCGCCGAGGTGCTCCCGCTGGCCGAGCCGGCCACGGGCAAGCTCGGCGACCTGATGGAGCAGCTCGCCGCCGAGGAACGGTCGGTGACCGCGCTCGTGCACGTCCCGGCCGAGACCGGCTCGGTGCCGCTCGCCGAGCTGACCCTCGCCGGCCTGGCCGCCGACCTGGCCGCCACCGTCGGCGACGTCCCCAGGTACGCCGACGAGCTGGCGCACCGCCCACTCGACGCGTTCGTGCTGTGCACCTCGACCACGGGGGTGTGGGGCGCGGGCGGCCGGGCCGGCCAGTCCGCCGGCGATGCGCTGCTGCACGCGCTCGCGGCGAACCGGCGGCACGGGGGACTGGCGGCCACCGCCGTGGCGTGGGGTCCGTGGAGCGACGACCCCGAGTCGCCCGAGCAGGCGCAGCTGCGTCGGCGGGGCCTGCCGGGGCTGCCCCCGGAGCTGGCCCTCGAGGCGTTCGGTCAGGCGCTGCGGGCGGAGGCGGGGCTGATCGTCGCCGACGTGCGCTGGGACCGGTTCGTGCCGACGTTCGCGTCGATGCGGCCGTGCCCGCTGCTGACGGGGGTCCCGGAGGCGGGCGCGGCGATGCCCGCCGACGACGAGCGCCAGCCGGCGGACGACGAGGCGGCGACCGCGCTGCGGGAGCGGCTGCGGCCGCTGAGCCCCGCCGAACGCGAAGGCGTCCTCGTCGACCTCGTGGGCGGCCTGGCGGCGACCGTGCTCGGCCACGGCGGGGACGCGGGGCTGGAGCCCGACCGGGCGTTCCGCGAGGTCGGGTTCGACTCGATGACGGCCGTGGAGCTGCGCAACCGGCTCCGCGCCGCCACCGGCGTCCAACTGCCCGCCGCCGTGGTGTTCGACTACCCCACGCCGGCGGCCCTCGCCCGGCACCTGCGCGACCGGCTCGCGGAGGACGGCGCCGCCGCGGCGGCCCCGCTGCTCGCCGAGCTGGAACGGCTCGACGGTGTCTTCGCGGCCGACGCGCCGGACCGGCTGACCCGGCAGAAGCTGCTGGTGCAGCTGCAGGCGTTCGTCGCCCGGTGGGGCGACGACCGTGGTCCCGTCGAGGAGAGATCGGCCACGCACACCCTCGACGACGCCACCGATGCCGAGATCTTCGATTTCATCCACCGCGAGCTGGGTGGCCCCGGCGGCAATTTGCCGGGGATCTAGGAATGGTGTCGTACGACCGTTGTCGACGGTCGTGACACGCTGGGCCGGGCGGGTCCGCGCACCCGCCCGGCCGCACCCCGCGAGGGCGGTGCGCCACACCGGTCGCGGGGCGGGTCGGCCCAGCCTGCGCCCCCGCCACCTAGGGGCACCCGTAGGGGCACGCTAGGGGTTGTGACCGCCGTCCGGCGACAATTACCTTTCGTCCGGCGCGTAAGACCTGGTGGGGGGCTGAAACGCCATTTTGTCTGGCAATTCGTGGTCGGCTGAATGGGTTTGGATCTTCGCGGCTTGTGGCGTCCGTGGACGGTATTGGGTCGCTGTTTCTCTCCGACCCGAAGAGGTGGCGTCAATGGCGACTGAAGATACGCTCCGGGAGTACCTGAAATGGGTGACGGCGGACCTTCACCAGACCCGGAGGAAGCTCGGCGAGCTTGAGGCGGCCAACCGCGAGCCGATCGCCATCGTCGGCATGGCCTGCCGCTTCCCGGGCGGGGTGGCCTCGCCCGAGGAACTGTGGGAGCTCGTCGACTCCCGCCGCGACGCCTACTCCGCGTTCCCCGCCGACCGCGGCTGGGACCTGGCCCGGCTGTTCCACCCGGACCCCGACCACCCCGGCACGTCGTACGTGGCCGAGGGCGGCTTCGTCGACTCCGCCACCGAGTTCGACGCCGCGTTCTTCGGCATCTCGCCGCGCGAGGCGCTGGCCATGGACCCCCAGCAGCGGCTGCTGCTGGAGACGTCGTGGGAGGCGTTCGAGCACGCCGGCATCGACCCCTCGACGCTGCGCGGCCACCAGGTCGGGGTGTTCGCCAGCACCACCGGCCAGGACTATGTGGGGCTGCTCCAGCAGCCGCCGCCCGGCACCGAGGGCTACATCCTCACCGGCACCGCGGCCAGCGTCGTGTCCGGCCGGATCTCGTACGCGCTCGGCATCGAGGGCCCCGCCGTCACCGTCGACACCGCCTGCTCGTCGTCGCTGGTCGCGCTGCACCTGGCCTGCCAGGCGCTGCGGCAGGGCGAGTGCACCCTGGCACTGGCCGGTGGGGCCACCGTCATGTCCACCCCGTCCGCCTTCATCGGCTTCAGCCGCCAGCGTGGCCTGGCCATGGACGGCCGGGTGAAGTCGTTCGCGGCCGCCGCCGACGGCACCGCCTGGGGCGAGGGGGCCGGCCTTCTGCTCGTCGAGCGGCTCTCCGACGCCCGCCGCAACGGCCACCCCGTCCTCGCGGTCGTACGCGGCAGTGCGGTCAATCAGGACGGCGCGAGCAACGGTCTGACCGCCCCCAACGGCCCGTCCCAGCAGCGGGTCGTGCTCCAGGCGCTGGCCAGCGCCCGGCTCGCGCCCGAGCAGGTCGACGTGGTGGAGGCGCACGGCACCGGCACCACCCTCGGCGACCCGATCGAGGCGCAGGCGCTGCTGTCGACGTACGGGCAGGGCCGGCCGGCCGACCGGCCGCTCTGGCTCGGCTCGGTGAAGTCGAACATCGGCCACACCCAGGCCGCCGCCGGCGTGGCCGGCGTGATCAAGATGGTGATGGCGTTGCGGCACGACACCGTGCCCGCCACCCTGCACGTCGACGAGCCGACGCCCAACGTGGACTGGACGGCCGGCGCGGTGTCGCTGGCGACCGAGCCGCAGCCGTGGCCCGCCGGGGAACAGCCCCGCCGCGCGGGCATCTCCTCCTTCGGCATGAGCGGCACCAACGCCCACGTGATCATCGAGGAGGCGCCCGCCGCCGACCCGGCGGACGCCCCGGACGGCCCCGCCGCCGCGACCGACCCGGTCACCGTGCCCGTCACCGCCCCGGTCGACGGTGCCGGCCTGGTGCCGGTGCTGGTCTCCGCCCGCGACGCCGCGTCTCTGACCGCGCAGGCCACGCGCTGGGCCGACTGGCTCGACGAGCGCCCCGAGCCGCGGCTGACCGATGTCGGCTGGTCGTCGGCGAGCACCCGGGCCAGCCTCGAGCACCGCGCCGTGCTGCTCGCCGGCGACCGCGCCGACCTGACCGCCGCCCTGCGCGCGCTGGCCGCGGGCGGCGACGCCCCGGGCCTGGTCACCGGTGCGGGCCCGCGCGGCGGCAAGCTCGCGTTCCTCTTCTCCGGCCAGGGCGCGCAGCGCAGCGGCATGGGCCGCGAGCTGGCCGCCGCGTTCCCCGTCTTCGACCGGGCGCTGGCCGAGGTCTGCGCCGAGCTGGACCGGCACCTGCCCCGCCCGCTCGCCCCGGTGCTCTTCGCGCCCGAAGGCGACGAGGCCGGCGGGCTGCTCAACCAGACCCTCTACACCCAGGCCGGCCTGTTCGCCGTCGAGGTCGCGCTGTTCCGGCTCCTGGAGAGCTGGGGGGTCGTCCCGGACGTGCTGCTCGGCCACTCGATCGGCGAGCTCTCCGCCGCGCACGCGGCCGGTGTGCTGTCGCTGCCCGACGCCGCCACGCTGGTGGCCGCCCGGGGCCGGCTGATGCAGGCCCTGCCGGCCGGCGGCGCGATGCTGGCCGTCCAGCTCCCCGCCGACGCCGTCCGAGCCGCCCTGGCCGGCGTCGAGGACGCCGTCGCCGTGGCCGCCGTCAACGGGCCCACCGCCGTCGTCGTCTCCGGCACCGCAGCCGTCGTCGAGGAACTCGAACGCCGCTGGGCCGACCAGGGCGTACGTACCAGGCCGCTGCGGGTCAGCCACGCCTTCCACAGCCCGCTGATGGAACCGATGCTCGCCGAGTTCGCCGCCGTGGTGCGCCGGCTGGAGCTGCAACCGCCGGCGCTGCCGATCGTGTCGAACCTGACCGGCGCCGTCGCCGACGCCGACGAGATCCGCACCGCCGAGTACTGGGTGCGGCACGTGCGGGAGGCCGTCCGCTTCGCCGACGGCGTCGAGCAGCTGCGGGCCCTGGGCGTGCGTACGTTCCTGGAGGTCGGCCCCAGCGGGGTGCTCACCGCGCTGGCCCGCGACGTCCTGGCCGACGACGAGACCGCCGCCGTGGCGCTGCTGCGCCGCGACCGCCCCGAGCCCACGTCGGCGCTCACCGCCCTCGCCGAGCTGCACGTCGGCGGGGTGGAGGTCGCCTGGACGCGGCTGTACGCGGGCGCCGAGACCGCGCGGGTGCCGCTGCCCGGGTACGCCTTCCGCCGCCAGCGCTTCTGGCCCGAGCCGCCGCCCGCCGGCCCCGACACCGCCTCCGCCGACGGCGACGACGAGTTCTGGGCCGCCCTGGAGCAGGCGGACGTCGACACGCTGCGCGGCGAGCTGGGCGACGACGACGAACAGGTGCGGGCGCTGCTGCCGGCCCTGCCCGTACTGTCCTCCTGGCGCCGGTCCCGGCGGGAACGCTCCCTCGTGGACGGCTGGTCGTACCAGGTGAGCTGGCAGCCCGTGCCGGTCGGGGACGGCGACGCCCCGGCGGGCCGCTGGCTGGTCGTGCTGCCCGCCGAGGACGCGCCGGCGTGGGCCGACGGCCTGGCCGGGCTCTTCGGCGACGCCGAGCCGCTGGTGCTGCGCGTCGGCGCCGCGGATCTGGACCGCGCGGCGCTCGCCGCCCGGCTCCGGGTGCTGACCGGCGGCCGCGCCGTCGACGGCGTGCTCGCCGTCGTCGCCGGCCAGGACCGGCTGCTGCCCGAGCACCCCGGCGTGACCCTCGCCGCCGCCGGCACCCTCGCCCTCGTCCAGGCGATGACCGACCTGGACCTGGTGGCGCCGCTGTGGTGCGTCACCAGCGGCGCGGTGGCGGCGGCCCCGGGCGACCGGGTCACGCACCCGCTGCAGACCGAGGTCTGGGGCCTCGGCCGCGCGGCGGCTGTCGAGCAACCGCACCGCTGGGGCGGCCTGGTCGACGTGCCGGCCACCGTCGACGCCGCCACCACCCGGCGGCTCGCCGCTGTGCTGGCCGGCCACGGCGGCGAGGACCAGGTGGCCGTGCGCCCCGGCGGCACCTGGGCCCGGAGGCTCACCCCGGCCCCGCCGCCGACCGACGAGAACCCGGCCGGTGACTGGTGGTCCGGCGCCGTCCTGGTCACCGGCGGCACCGGCGCCCTCGGCGGCCACGTCACCCGCTGGCTGCTCGACCGGGGCGCCGGGCGGGTGGTCCTGGCCAGCCGCCGGGGCGCCGCCGCCCCCGCCGTGGCGGACCTGCTCGACCGGTACGGCGCCGACGGGCGGGTCACCGCCGCCACCTGCGACGTCACCGACCGGCGGTCCGTGGCGGACCTGGTCGGCTCGCTGCCCGACCTGACGGCGGTCGTGCACGCCGCCGGCACCGACCAGCTCACCCCGATCACCGACACCACCCTCGACGAGTTCTCCCACGTCGTCGCGGGCAAGGTACTCGGCGCCCTGCACCTCGACGCCTGCCTCGCCGAGCGCGACCTCGCCGCGTTCGTCATGTTCTCCTCCATCTCCGGCGTGTGGGGCAGCGCCGGGCAGTGCGCGTACGGCGCCGGCAACTCCCTGCTGGACGCCCTGGCCGTCAACCGGCGCGACCGGGGCCGGCCGGCCACCGCCGTCTCCTGGACGGCCTGGGGCGGCGCGCACGGCATGGCCGCCGAGAACGTCGCGACCGAGCAGCTCAACCGGATGGGCCTGCCGCCCGTCGATCCGGAGAAGGCGCTCGTCGCCCTCGACCGGGCGCTGCGGCGGCCCACGCCCTGCGTGACCGTCGCCGACGTCGACTGGAGCCGGTTCCACCCCGCGTTCACGGTGGCCCGGCCCAGCCCGTTCCTCGGCGACCTGCCGCAGGTGCGGGCGCTCGTCGCGCAGGAGGAGGCCGCCGCGCCGGCGGACGGGGTCGCGGCGCCGCTGCGCCACCTCGCGGCGCTCCCGGCGGCGGAGCAGGAGCGGGAGCTGCTGCGGCTGGTCAACGAGCAGACCGCGGCGGTGCTGGGCCACGCCACCCCCGACGAGCTGCGCGGGCGCCCGTTCAAGGACCTCGGTTTCGACTCGCTGACCGCCGTGGACTTCCGGGGGCGGCTGAACGCGGCCACCGGCCTGCGGCTGCCCACCACGCTGGTCTTCGACTACCCGACCCCCGCCGAGCTGGCCGCGCACCTGCGCGAGCTGGTCTCCGGCGCCGCCCCGGCCGCCGCCCCGCAGGCCGTCGTCGTCGACGCCGACGAGCCCGTCGCGATCGTCGGCATGGCCTGCCGCTACCCCGGGGGCGTCGACGGGCCGGAGGCGTTCTGGCGGCTGGTCGCCGACGGCGTGGACGCCATCTCGCCGTTCCCCACCGACCGGGGCTGGGAGATCCCCGAGCCGGCCGAGGGGACGCACCCGCCGGCGGGCGGCTTCCTCCACGACGTGGCGGACTTCGACCCCGCGTTCTTCGAGATCTCGCCCCGCGAGGCCCTCGCGATGGACCCGCAGCAGCGGCTCACCCTGGAGACGTCCTGGGAGGCGCTGGAGCGGGCCGGGGTGGACCCGGCGTCGCTGCGGGGCACCCGTACGGGCGTCTTCGTGGGCGCCTCCACCTCCGGCTACGGCACGGGGCTGACCGAGGTACCCGAGGGCGTCGAGGGCTATCTGATGACGGGCGCCGCGCACAGCGTCATCTCCGGCCGGGTCGCGTACGCCCTCGGGCTGGAGGGCCCCGCCGTCACCGTCGACACGGCCTGCTCCTCGTCCCTGGTGGCGCTGCACCTCGCCGGGGCGGCGCTGCGGCGCGGCGAGTGCGACCTGGCGCTGGCCGGCGGCGTGGCCGTGATGGCCACCCCGACGGCGTTCCAGGAGTTCTCCCGCCAGGGCGGACTCGCCTCCGACGGGCGGTGCAAGTCCTTCGCCGCGACGGCGGACGGCACCGGCTGGTCCGAGGGCGTCGGCATGCTGCTCGTGCAGCGGCTCTCCGACGCCCGGCGGCAGGGCCGCCGCGTCCTCGCCGTGGTACGCGGCTCCGCCGTCAACTCCGACGGCGCGTCGAACGGGCTGACCGCCCCCAACGGCCCCTCCCAGCAGCGGGTGATCCGGCAGGCGCTGGCCGGCGCCGGGCTGGCGGTCACCGACGTGGACGTCGTCGAGGCGCACGGTACCGGCACCGTCCTCGGTGACCCGATCGAGGCGCAGGCGCTGCTGGCGACGTACGGGCAGGACCGGGGCGACGCCGGCCCGCTGCTGCTGGGCTCGGTCAAGTCGAACATGGGCCACGCGCAGGCCGCCGCCGGTGTGGCCGGCGTGATCAAGATGGTGCTGGCGATGCGGGAGGGCACCGTACCGGCGACGCTGCACGTGGACGAGCCGTCGCCGCACATCGACTGGTCGGCCGGCGACGTGGAGCTGGTGACCCGGTCCCGGCCGTGGCCGGCCGCCGACCGGCCCCGCCGCGCGGCGGTCTCCTCGTTCGGTATCTCCGGCACGAACGCCCACGTGGTCGTCGAGCTGCCCGCCGACGCGCCCGCCGGCGCCGAGGCGGCCGACGCACCGATGCCGCCGCCAGCCGCTGCGGCGGGGGAACGCCCCGCCGGGCTGCTCACCGCCGACGTGGTGGCCTGGCCCGTCTCGGCCCGCTCCGCCTCGGCCCTGGCCGCGCAGGCGTCCCGGCTGGCCCGGCATCTGCGCGCGCACCCCGGCCTCGCCCCGGCGGCGGTCGGCTGGTCGCTCGCCGCGACCCGCTCGGCGTTCGACCGGCGCGCCGCCGTGCTCGGCGCGACCCCCGGCGAGCTGCTGGCCGGCCTGGACGCGCTCGCCGCCGGCACCCCGGCCGGCAACGTCGTGACCGGCACCGTCGCCAACCACGGAGCGGGACCGGTGTTCGTCTTCCCGGGCGCCGCCCCGGCGGGCGCGGTGGCCGAACTGGTGGGCCGCTGCCCGGTCTTCGACGACACCCTCGCCGAGTGCCGGCAGGCCCTCGCGCCCTGGGTCGACGTCGATCCGGCCGCCCTGCTCACCGGCGCGGACGCTGCCTGGGCCGACCGGCCGGAGCTGGCCCGGCCCGTCCGGTTCGCCGTCGGCGTGGCACTCGCCGCCGTCTGGCGGCACGCCGGTGTCACTCCCGCCGCTGTCGTCGGCACCGGCGACGGCGAGGTCGTGGCCGCGTACGTGGCGGGCCTGCTGTCCCTGCCCGACGCCGCCCGCACGGTGGCGATGCGGGCCCGCGCCGCCGCCGGCGGCCTGGACCACGACGGCCTCCGCGCCGCCCTGGCGGGGCTCGCGCCGCAGCCCGGGACCGCCCGGCTGGCCTCCACTGTCACCGGGGACTGGGCCGACGCGGCGGGCCTCGGCGTCGACCACTGGACCGACCCGGCCACCCTGGGCACCGACCCGGCCGTCCCCGGCGCCGAGGACGGGGGGCCGGAGCGGCTCGACGCCGCCCTGCGTGCCGCCGTCGCGGCCGGACACCTGACCTTCGTGGAGGTCTCGCCGGAGCCGGCACTGGCTGCCGGGATCGCCGCCGCGCTCGACGCCGCCGGCACCCCCGGACACGTCCTGGACACCCTCGGCGGCTCGGCCGACGCCGCCACCCGGCTGCTGACCGGCCTCGCCACCGCGCATGCCCTCGGTCTGCCGGTGGAGCACCGCCGGCTGCTGCCCGAGTCCGAACCGGTCGACCTGCCCACGTACGCCTTCGACCGGCACCGCTACTGGCTGGAGCGCACCGGCGCGCACCGCTCCGTCCTGCCCGCCGTGGGCCTCGACGTGGTGGACCACCCGCTGCTCAGCGCGGTGGCCGACCTGCCCGGCGACGAGGGCCTGCTGTTCACCGGCCGGATCACCCTCACCACCCACCCCTGGCTCGCCGACCACGCCGTGCTGGGCACGGTGCTGCTGCCCGGGACGGCCCTGGTGGAGCTCGCGTCCTGGACCGGCCGGCAGGCCGGCGCGGCGACCGTCGCCGAGCTGAACCTGGAGGCGCCCCTGGCGATCCCCACCGAGGGAGGAATCGACCTGCGGGTACGCGTCGGCCCGCCGGACGAGACCGGGCACCGGCCCGTCGCCATTCACACCCGGCGCGACGACGACACCGCGGCCGACGGTTCCCGGCCCTGGCAGCGGCACGCCTCCGGGCAACTCGCCGACACCGCCGACCCGGACCCCGCGCCGGCCGCCGTGTGGCCGCCGGCCGACGCCGAGCCGATCGCCCTCGACGGGCTCTACGCCCGGCTCGCCGCCCAGGGCTACCACTACGGCCCCACCTTCCGGGCGCTGCGTGCCGCCTGGCGCTCGGGCCCGGACATCCTCGCCGAGGTCGCACTGGACGCCGACGCGTCCACCGACACCACGGCGTTCTCGGTGCACCCGGCCCTGATGGACGCGGCGCTGCACGCCATCGGCGCCAGCGCCACGGCCGACGACCCGGCCGGCGACCCCGCCGGCGGCGCGTCGGGCACCGACGGCGGCCCCGGCATCCGCCCGGGCCTGCCGTTCACCTGGTCGGGCGTCACCATCCGGCCCACCCGTGCCCGCGAGCTGCGGATCCGGCTGCGCGCCACCGACGCCGGCTCCGTGGCCCTGACCGTCACCGACACGGGCGCGACCCCGGTCGCCTCCGTCGACGGTCTGGTCCTGCGGCCCATCTCCGGCGAGCAGCTCAGCGCCGCCCGCCGCTCCGCCAGCCGGTCCCTGCACCGCCTCGACTGGCTCGCCCCCACCACCGGCCGCGCGGACACCGCCTTCCGGCTGGTCGTCCTCGGCGCCGACTGGTCCGGCGCCGACCGGTACCCGGACCTGTCGACGCTGGTCGCCGACGTACGCGCCGGTGCCGCCGCGCCCGACGCGGTGGTGGTGACCTGCGCCGGAGCCGCCGCCGACGAGCCGCACCCGGCCGCCCAGGCGCACCGGGTCGCCCACCGGATGCTCGCACTGGCCCAGCAGTGGCTCGCCGAGGAGGCCCTGACCGCCGCCCGGCTGGTGGTGGTCACCCGCGGCGCGGTCCGGGTCGACCCGGACGAGCGGATCGCCGACGTGCCGGCTGCCACCGCCTGGGGCCTGCTGCGCTCCGCCCAGTCGGAGAACCCCGACCGGATCGTGCTCCTCGACGTCGACGACGACGCCCCGGCCGCCGCGCTGCTGCCGGCCGCCCTCGCCACGGGCGAACCCCAGCTCGCCGTACGCGCCGGGCAGCTCCGGGTGCCCCGGCTGACCCGCCTCGGGCCGCCCCCGGCCGAGGCGTCCGGCCCCGATCTGGCCGCCGGCACCGTCCTGGTGACCGGGGCGACCGGCCTGCTCGGGCGGCTCGTGGCCCGCCGGCTCGTCACCCGGCACGACGTACGGCACCTGCTGCTGGTCAGCCGCAGCGGAGCGGACGCACCGGGCGTCGCCGCGCTGGTCGACGAGCTGGCCGGACTGGGCGCCACCGTCCGGGTGGCCGCCTGCGACGTCACCGACCGCGAGGCGCTCGCCCTGCTGGTCGACCAGCTCCCCGCCGACCTGCCACTGACCGGCGTGGTGCACGCCGCCGGGGTGCTCGACGACGGTGTCCTGCCGGCGCTCACCCCGGAGCGCTTCGACACCGTGCTGCGACCCAAGGTGGACGCGGCCTGGCACCTGCACGAGCTGACCGAGAAGCTGGACCTGGCCGCGTTCGTGCTCTTCTCCTCGGCGGCCGGCCTCTTCGGCGGCCCCGGGCAGGCCAACCACGCGGCGGCGAACTGCTTCCTCGACGCCCTCGCCCAGCACCGGCACGACCGGGGACTCCCGGCGCTCTCGCTGGCCTGGGGCCCGTGGGTCAACGACACCGGCGACGGGCAGACCGGGCACGTCGACGAGGCCCGGATGAACCGGGGCGGCTTCGTGCCGCTCGGCGCCGAGGAGGGCATGGACCTGTTCAGCGAGGCCCTGCGCTTCGCCGAGCCGGTGGTCGTACCGGTCGACCTGGACCTCGCGTTGATCGGCCGGCACGGGCCGGCGGCGGTGCCGCCGGTGCTGCGGTCGCTGGTGCGGCCGGCGTCGACCGGCGCGGCCCGGGCCGCCGAGCGGAACCCGGCCGAGGCGCTGCGGGAGACCCTCGCCGCCACGGCGGAGGCCGACCGCGACCAGGTGCTCTCCGACCTGGTGCGGACCCACGCCGCCGCCGTCCTCGGCTACGCGTCGATCCGCTCGATCGACGCCGAGCGCGGCTTCGTCGAGCTGGGCTTCGACTCGCTGACCGCTGTCGAGTTCCGCAACCGGCTCAACGCGGCCACCGGCCTGCGGCTGCCCTCCACGCTGATCTACGACCGGCCGACCACGGCCGCGCTCGTCGAGTACCTGCGCGGCGCGCTGCTGGCGGAGCGCAGCACGTCCGCGCTGACGGTGCTCGGCGAGCTGAACAAGCTGGAGCACGCCATGCGCGCGGTGTCCACCGGCGACACCGACCGGGCCGCCGTCGGCGTCCGGTTGCGCGAACTGCTCTCCCTGTGGACCTACACCGAGGCCGGTGCGGACTCCGCCGCCGACGAGGGCACCAGCCTCGAGTCGGCCTCCGCCGAGGAGATCTTCAGCCTGCTGGACGAAGAGTTCGGCTCGGCCTGATCCGGCATGTCGCACACCTCGAACCCCGATACGGAGTGGCCCGATGCCCACTGAGGCAGAGTTCCTCGACTACCTCCGGCGTGCCACTGCCGACCTGCGCGACGCGCGCCGGCGGGTACGCGAGGTGGAGGCCAAGGACCGCGAGCCGATGGCCGTCATCGGCATGGCGTGCCGGTTCCCGGGCGGGGTGTCCAGCCCGGCCGAGCTGTGGGACCTCGTCGACCGGGGCGGCGACGGGGTGGGCGACTTCCCGACCGACCGGGGCTGGGACCTGGAGCGGCTCTTCAACGTCGACCCGGACAACCCGGGCACGTCGACCAGCAACCAGGGCGGCTTCCTCTACGACGCGCCACAGTTCGACCCGGGCTTCTTCGGCATCAGCCCCCGCGAGGCCCTGGCGATGGACCCGCACCAGCGGCTGCTGCTGGAGACCTCCTGGGAGGCGTTCGAGCACGCCGGCATCGACCCGCAGGCGCTGCGTGGCAGCCGGACCGGCGTCTTCGCCGGGGTCATGTACCACGACTACGCGTCGCGGGTGCTGGACCTGCCCGACGGCGTCGAGGGCTACATCGGCACCGGCAACTCCGGCAGCGTGGTGTCCGGCCGGGTGGCGTACACCTTCGGGCTGGAGGGCCCGGCCGTCACTGTGGACACGGCATGCTCGTCGTCGCTGGTCGCCGTGCACCTCGCGACGCAGGCGCTGCGCCAGCGGGACTGCGACTTCGCGCTCGCCGGCGGTGTGACGGTCATGTCCACCCCGGGCACCTTCGCCGACTTCTCCCGCCAGCGGGGCCTGGCCTCCGACGGCCGGTGCAAGTCGTTCGCCGCCGCCGCCGACGGCACCGGCTGGTCCGAAGGCGTCGGCGTGCTGCTCCTGCAACGGCTCTCCGACGCCCGCCGCGACGGCCGGCGCATCCTCGCCGTCGTCCGGGGCAGCGCGGTCAACCAGGACGGCGCCAGCAGCGGACTCACCGCCCCCAACGGCCCGTCGCAGGAGCGGGTGATCCGGCAGGCCCTCGCCAACGCCCGGCTCTCGCCGGCCGACGTCGACGTGGTCGAGGCGCACGGTACCGGCACCACCCTCGGCGACCCCATCGAGGCGCAGGCGCTGCTGGCCACGTACGGGCAGGACCGGGGCGACGGCGGGCCGCTCTGGCTGGGCTCGGTCAAGTCGAACCTGGGTCACACCCAGGCCGCCGCGGGCGCCGCCGGCCTGATCAAGATGATCGAGGCGATCCGCCACCGCACCATGCCCGCCACCCTGCACGTCGACGAGCCGTCCCCGCACATCGACTGGTCCGCCGGGCAGGTCTCGCTGCTGACCGAGGCGCGCGCGTGGTCGGCCACCGACCGGCCGCGCCGGGCCGCCGTGTCGTCGTTCGGCATCAGCGGTACGAACGCGCACGTCATCCTGGAGGAGGCGCCCGGCGACGACGCCCCGTCCACCGACGAGGCACCCTCCGCCGTCGACGCGCCGGTCGCGCTCCCGCTCGCCCCGGTGTTCCTCTCCGCCCGTACGCCAGAGGCGCTCGCGGGGCAGGCCGGCCGCTGGGCCGACCACCTCGCCCGCGTCGACGCCCCACGTCCGGTGGACGTCGCGGTCTCCTCGGTCAGCCGCGCGGGGCTCGAACACCGCGCGGTCGTCCTGGCCGGCGACGCCGACGACCTGCTCGCCGGGCTGCGGGCCCTCGCCGCGGGCGAGCCGACCGGCGCCGTCACCACCGGCGCGTCGGCCCCGCGTGGCCGGGTGGCCTTCCTCTTCTCCGGCCAGGGCGCGCAGCGCCCCGGCATGGGTCGCGGGTTGTACGGGGCGTTCCCGGTGTTCGCCGCCGCGCTGGACGAGGTGTGTGGTCACCTGGATCCGTTGTTGCCGCGTCCGTTGCGGGAGGTGCTGTTCGCGTCGGAGGGCACGCCCGAGGCGGAGCTGCTGGACCAGACGGTGTTCACCCAGGCGGGCCTGTTCGCGGTCGAGGTGGCCCTGTTCCGGCTGATCGAGTCGTTCGGTGTGGTGCCGGACCTGATGGCCGGGCACTCCATCGGCGAGATCGCGGCGGCGCACGTGGCGGGCGTGCTCTCCCTGGCCGACGCGTGCGCGCTGGTCGCCGCGCGGGGCAGGCTCATGCAGGCCCTGCCGGCGGGCGGCGGCATGCTCGCCGTGGCCGCCGACGAGGCCGCGGTGGCCGCCTCCCTGGCGGGGCTGACCGGCCGGCTGGACGTGGCCGCCGTGAACGGCCCCGCCGCCGTGGTGGTCGCGGGCGACGTCGAGGCGCTCGACGAGGTGCAGCGGGTGTGCTCCGAGCGGGGTGTGCAGACCCGCCGCCTGCGGGTGAGCCACGCCTTCCACAGCGCCCGGATGGACCCGATGCTGGCCGAGTTCAGGGCCGTCGCCGAGGGACTGACGTTCCGGCCGCCGACTATCCCGGTGGTGTCGAACCTGACCGGCCGCGTCGCCGACGCCGACCAGCTCTGCGACCCGGGCTACTGGGTGCGCCACGTACGCGGCACCGTTCGCTTCGCCGACGCCGTCGACTGCCTGCGCGCCGAGGAGGTCGACACCTACCTGGAGGTGGGACCGAACGGCGTCCTCACCGCCATGACGCAGAACTGCCTCGCCGAGCGCGCGGAGGACGAGCCGGCGCCCCTGCTGGTGCCGGTGTCGCGCCACGACCGGCCTGAGCCGCAGGCCCTCCTGGAGGCCCTCGCGTCGCTGCACGTGCACGGCCGCGCCGTCGGCTGGGCGGGCCTGCTCGACCGGGCCGGCGGCCGGCACGTCGACCTGCCGACGTACGCCTTCGAGCACCAGCGCTACTGGCTGGAGCCGGCGGGCCGCTGGACGGACGTCTCCGGTGCCGGCCTCGGCGCGGCCGGGCACCCGCTGCTCGGCGCGGCGGTCTCTGTGGCCGGCGAGGACATGGTGGTGCTGACCGGCCGGCTCTCGACGTCGACGCACGCGTGGCTCGCCGACCACGTCGTCTCCGGCGCGGTGATCGTGCCGGGCGCTGCCCTGGTGGAGTTGGCGGTGCGGGCGGGTGACGAGGTGGGTGCGTCGCGGGTGCGGGAGCTGACCGTGGCCGCGCCGCTGGTGCTGCCGCAGGCGGGTGCGGTGCGGGTGCAGGTACGCGTCGGCGCGGCCGACGAGGCGGGCGTGCGTGTGGTGGCCGTGCACTCGCAGCCCGAGGGTGATCCCGAGGCGGAGTGGGTTTCGCACGCGGAGGGTGTGCTGGAGCCGGCGTCGGCCGACGAGCCGGGCGTGGGGGAGTGGCCGCCGGTCGACGGTGTCGAGGTGGACGTGGCGGGCTGGTATCCGGCCCTGGCCGAGCGCGGCCTGTCGTACGGGCCGGTGTTCCGGGGGCTGCGCCGGGTGTGGGCGGGCGGTGACGAGGTGTTCGCCGAGGTGGTGTTGCCGGACGAGGTGGCCGGTGACGCCGCGGGGTTCGGCGTGCACCCGGCGCTGCTGGACGCCGCGCTGCACCCGATCGGGCTGCTGTCCGGCTCGGAGGGCTCGGGCGGGGCGCGGGTGCCGTTCGCGTTCGAGGGTGTGCAGGTGTGGGCCTCGGGTGCGCGGGTGCTGCGGGTGCGGTTGACCCGCAACGGTTCGGCGGTGCGCCTGGTCGCGTGCGACGAGTCGGGCGCGGCCGTGGTGTCGGTGGACAGCCTCGCCCTGCGTGAGCTGACCGGGGTGTCGGCGTCCCCGGACGCGTCGGCCCGGTCGCTGTTCGAGGTCGCCTGGCAGGCCCAGGAGGTCGCCCCGGCCGGGGACGCCTCCGGGTGGGCGCTGCTCGGCTCGCCCGCCGCCGGCCTGCCGGCCGTCGCTGAGCTGCCGGTGTACGCCGACGTCGAGGCGGTCGCCGTGGCGTCGGGTGTGGCGCCGCGTCTGTTGCTGGTGCCGGCGGGTGGCCTGCGCCGGGCCCTGCACGCCGAGACGGAACCTGCTTCGGTCCCCGGTGAGATGCCCGCCGCCGTCGACAATGGCCCCGAGTCGGTGCGGGCGGCGACGTCGCAGGTGCTGGCGACGGTGCGGTCCTGGCTGGCGGCGGACGCGCTGGCGGAGTCGCGGTTGGTCGTGGTGACCCGGGGTGCGGTGTCGATCGGGGACGGAGACCGGGTCACCGACCTGGCCGCAGCGGCGGTCTGGGGTCTGCTGCGCTCGGCGCAGTCGGAGCATCCGGGCCGCATCGTGCTGGCGGACGTCGACGGTGACGCGGACGCCGGGCTGCTGGCTGTGCTGGGTTCCGTGGCCGACGAGCCGGTGACGTTCGGTGGTCAGGTCGCGGTGCGCTCGGCTGAGGTGTTCGTGCCGCGTCTGGTGCGTGCGGTAGCGCCCTCGTCGGCGGACGGTGCCGTGGTGGGTGACGGCGCCGTGCTGGTGACGGGCGGTACGGGCGCGTTGGGCGCGCTGGTGGCGGAGCATCTGGTGTCGGTGCACGGCGTGCGGTCTCTCGTGCTGGTGTCGCGGCGTGGTCCGGCAGCTGCGGGTGCGGGTGAGTTGTCGGAGCGGTTGTCCGCGCTGGGTGCGTCGGTGCGGGTGGTCGCCTGCGACGTGACGGACCGGGACCAGGTGTTCGGGCTGGTCGGTGAGGTTTCCGCCGGTGGCCGGCTGGCGGGTGTGGTGCACACCGCCGGTGTCCTGGATGACGGGGTGATCGAGCGGGTCACCGAGGAGCGTCTGGCAAGGGTGTTGGCGCCGAAGGTGTCGGCGGGTTGGTTGTTGCATGAGGCGACGGCGTCGCTGGATCTCGACTTGTTCGTGGTGTTCTCGTCGGTTGCTGGTGTGTTGGGTTCGCCGGGTCAGTCGGCGTACGCGGCGGGTAACGCGTTCCTCGACGGGCTTGCGGTCCACCGGCGGCAGCTCGGGTTGCCTGCGGTCAGCCTCGCCTGGGGCATGTGGGACACCCCCGGCATGGGCGCGTCCCTCGACGAGGCGGACCGGGCGCGATCGACCCGGGGCGGCATCACCGCGATGAGCGCCGAGACCGGGCTGCGGCTGTTCGACGCCGCCCTGACCGCCGGCCGGCCGGCCCTGGTGCCCGCCGTGATCGACCTGGCCGCCCTCCGGGCCGCTGCCGGCGCCGGCCTGGTGCCGCCGATGCTTCGTAACTTGGTCGGTACGACCACGACCCGCCGCCAGGCGGGACAGGGCACCACCTGGGCGACCCGCATCGGCGGCCTGACCGCCGACGAGGCGCGCGCCCAGCTCGACGTGCTGGTACGCGGCCTCGTCGCGCAGGTGCTCGGGCACGGCGGGGCGGAAGCCGTGCCCGCCGACCGGGCGTTCCGCGAGCTGGGCTTCGACTCGCTGACCGCCGTCGACCTGCGTAACCGCGTGAACGCGGCCACCGGCCTGCGGCTGCCCTCGACGCTCGTATTCGACTACCCGACGCCGCAGGCGCTCACCGCCCATGTGCACGCCGAACTGGCCGGCGCCGCAGGTCGCCCCGCCGCGCCGGGCGCGCGGACCACCACCCGCGCCGACGAGCCGCTAGCCATTGTCGGCATGGCCTGCCGCTACCCGGGCGGCGTCGAGACGCCCGACCAACTGTGGGCGCTGCTGGCCGCCGGCGGGGAGGGGATCGGGGAGTTCCCCACCGACCGCGGGTGGGACCTGGAGAGCCTGTTCCACCCCGACCCCGACCACCCCGGCACGTCGTACACCCGCCACGGCGGTTTCCTGTACGACGCCGGCGCGTTCGACCCCGCCTTCTTCGGCATCTCGCCCCGCGAGGCCCTCGCCATGGACCCCCAGCAGCGGCTGCTGCTGGAGGCGTCGTGGGAGACGTTCGAGTCCGCCGGGCTGGACCCGCAGCGGCTGCGGGGCAGCCGGACCGGTGTCTTCGCCGGCGTCATGTACCACGACTACGCCTCCCAGCTGATGGAGCTTGCCGACGAGGTCGAGGGCTACGTCGGCACCGGCAACTCGGGCAGCGTGCTGTCCGGCCGGGTCGCCTACACGTTCGGCCTCGAAGGCCCGGCGGTCACCGTCGACACCGCGTGCTCGTCGTCGCTGGTGGCGTTGCACCTCGCGGTGCAGGCGTTGCGGTCGGGTGAGTGTGATCTGGCGTTGGCCGGTGGTGTGACAGTGATGGCCACGCCCGGCACGTTCGTGGAGTTCTCCCGGCAGCGGGGTCTGTCGCAGGACGGCCGCTGCAGGTCGTTCGCCGCGTCGGCCGACGGCACGGGCTGGTCCGAGGGCGTCGGCGTGCTGCTCGTGCAACGACTCTCCGACGCGCAGCGGGAGGGCCGGCGTATCCACGCCGTCCTGCGCGGCACGGCCGTCAACCAGGACGGCGCGTCGAACGGGCTCACCGCCCCGAACGGCCCGTCGCAGCAGCGCGTGATCCACCAAGCCCTCGCGAACGCCCGCCTGACCCCGGCCGACGTGGACGCCGTCGAGGCGCACGGCACCGGCACGACGCTGGGTGATCCGATCGAGGCGCAGGCTCTGCTGGCCACGTACGGGCAGGAGCGTCCCGTCGACCGGCCGCTGCTGTTGGGGTCGGTGAAGTCGAACATCGGGCACACGCAGGCCGCCGCCGGTGTGGCTGGTGTGATCAAGATGGTCATGGCGATGCGCCACGGCCTCGTCCCGCCGACCCTGCACGTGGACGAGCCCTCCCCGCACGTCGACTGGACCGCCGGGGCGGTCGCACTCGCCACCGAGCCCACCCCCTGGCCGGCCGTGGACCGGCCGCGTCGGGCGGCGGTGTCGTCGTTCGGGATCTCCGGCACGAACGCGCACGTGATCATCGAGCAGCCGCCCGCCGAGACGGTCGGCGCGCGGCCCACCGACCGGCCGCGCGCCGACGTCGTACCCCTCGTGCTCTCCGCCGTGGACGCCCCGGCGCTGCGCGACCAGGCGGCCCGGCTGAAGGCGCACCTCGCGGCACACCCGGAGCTGGCGCCGGCCGACGTCGCGCACGCCCTGGTCACCACCCGGGCCACGTTCGACCACCGCGCCGTCGTCCTCGGCCGCGACACCGTCGACCTGACGCGGGCCCTGGAGTCGTTCCACCTCGGCGAGGCCACCGCCGCCGTCACCGGCGTCGCGGCGCGCGCCGCCGACCCGGTCCTCGTCTTCCCCGGCCACGGCGACCCGTGGCCCGCCGCGACCGTCGAGCTGCTGGACCGGGCACCGGAGTTCGCCACCGCGATCGCCGCCTGCGAGGCGGCCCTCGCCCCCCACGTGGACTGGTCGCTCGCCGCCGTGCTGCGCGGCGCGGACGGCGCTCCCACCCCGGCCGAACCCGGGGTGGCGCCGGCCGTCCGGTGGGCCGTGGCCGTCTCGCTGGGACGCTGGTGGCGCTCCCTCGGCGTACGACCCGCCGCCGTGCTCGGGCACGCTCACGGCGCGCTCGCGGCCGCCTGCGTGGCCGGCGCGCTGTCGCTGGAGGACGCGGCGAGGACGATCGCCCTCGCCAGCCCGGCGGAGGACGGCCCGGACGCGCTGGCCGGGATCACCCTCCGGGCGGCCGACGTGCCGCTGTACTCGGCGACGACCGGCGGCCCGGTCGACACCGACGGCCTCGACGCCGCCCGGTGGTATCGGGACCTGACCACCGACGCCGACGCCGAACCGGCCGTACGCGCCCTGCTCGACCAGGGCCACCGGGTCCTCCTCGAGGCTGCCCCGGCGACCGTGCTCGCCGCCGGCATCCGCGAGAGCGCGCGGGCCGACGACGCCGTCGTGGTGGCCGCCGACGACACCGTGGCCGGCGGCTGGCAGCGCATGCTGACGGTCCTCGCCGGACTGCACGTGCACGGCGTGCCCGTCGACTGGACGGCGATCCTGGGCGCCCCCACCGGCCCGCCGCCCCCGCTGCCCACGTACGCCTTCCAGCGCCGGCGCTACTGGCCGCAGCCGGCGGCGGCGACCGCCCCCGCCCCCGCCGGCACCGACGAGGCGGACCGGCGCTTCTGGGAGGCCGTGGAACGCGCCGACGCGTCTGCGCTGGCCGCCGCCATGCGCATCGACGAGGCCACGGTCAGCTCCCTCGACCCCGCGCTGCCGCTGCTCTCCTCCTGGCGCCGGCGCCGCCGCGACGAGTCCACCGTGGACTCGTGGCGCTACCGGGTGACCTGGAAGCCGCTGGCCGTCGCGCCGGAGGCCACCCTCGCCGGTACGTGGCTGCTGGTCGTGCCGGCCGCCGAAGCCGAGCACCCCCTGGTCGACGGCGTCGCCCGGACGCTGGGCGAGGGCGGGGCCGAGGTCGTCCGGATCGACGTGCCGGAGACGGGCCGGCCGGTGCTGGCCGAGCGGCTGGCGCGTACCGGCGGGCCCGTCGCCGGGGTGCTCTCCCTGCTCGGCCTGGACGACGCGCCGCACCCGGCCCACCCGGTCGTCCCGGCGGGTCTCGCCGCCACGTACGCCCTGGTCCAGGCCCTCGGCGACACCGGCGTCACCGCCCCGCTGTGGTGCGCCACCGCCGGCGCAGTCTCGACCGGCCGCGCCGACCAGCTCGACCGCCCCCGCCAGGCGATGCTCTGGGGGCTCGGCCGGGTGGTCGCCCTGGAGCACCCGTACCGCTGGGGCGGACTGCTGGACCTGCCCGCCGAGCTGGACCCCCGGGACCGGGCCCGGCTCGTGGCGGTGCTGGCCGGCGTCGACGCGGAGGACCAGCTGGCGCTGCGCCCCTCCGGGGTGTTCGCCCGGCGACTGGTCCGCGCCCGCGCCGAGCGCACCGCGACGCAGGACTGGCGTCCCGCCAGCGGCGCCGTCCTGGTCACCGGCGGCCTCGGGTCCATCGGGGCCCAGGTGGCGCGCTGGCTGGCCCGCGAGGGCGTGGGTGAGCTGGTGCTGACCGGCCGCCAGGGCCCCGCCACGCCCGGCGCCGACGAGCTGGCCGACGAACTGCGCGCCGCCGGCGCCACAGTCACCGTGGCCGCCTGCGACGTCGCCGACGCGGCCGCCGTGCGGGCCCTCGTCGAGCGGCTCGCCGGGCAGGGCATCCACATCGGGGCTGTGTTCCACACCGCCGGCGTCGCCCACGCCGCGCCCGTCGCGGCCACCGACGTCGCCGACCTCGCCGACGCCCTGCGGGCCAAGGTGGCCGGCGCGGTCAACCTCGACGAGGCGTGCGGCGACGAACTGTCGGCGTTCGTGCTCTTCTCCTCCGGCGCGGGCGTCTGGGGCGGCGGGCACCAGGGCGGCTACGCCGCCGCCAACGCCTTCCTCGACGCGCTCGCCGAGGACCGGCGACGGCGCGGACGGGCCGCCACCGCCGTCGCCTGGGGTGCCTGGGACGGCGGCGGCATGGTCGACGCCGAGGGCGCCGCCGACCAGATGTTCCGCTCGGGCGTCCGGGCCATGCGCCCCGACCTCGCGGTCTCCGTCCTGGCCGAGGCGCTCGACCACGGCGACACCACGCTCACCGTGGCGGACATCGCCTGGGACCGGTTCCTGCAGACCTACACGCTGGCCCGCCCCCGGCCGCTGATCGCCGACATCCCCGAGGTGGCCCGGCTGCTCGCGGCCGGGCAGCGCGACGGCGGCACGCCCGACGCGGCGTCCCCGCTCCGCGGCCGGCTGGCCGGCCTCGCCGCACCGGAACGCCGTCGGGTCCTGCTCGACCTCGTACGCGTCCACGCGGCGGCGGTGCTGCGCCTGTCCTCGCCGCAGGCGCTGGCGGCGGACCGGTCGTTCCGGGAGATCGGCTTCGACTCGCTCAGCGCCGTCGAGATGCGCAACCGCCTCGCCGAGGCGGTGGGACTGAACCTGCCGGCGACCCTGGTGTTCGACCGCCCGACGCCCGACGCCCTCGCCGAGCACCTGGCGGGCAGGCTCGCGGGCGACGACACCCCGGCGGCCGAGCCCGTGCGGGCCGCCACCGCGCTGGACGAGCCGATCGCCATCGTCTCGATGAGCTGCCGCTACCCCGGCGGCGTCGCCGGCCCCGAGGACCTGTGGCGACTCGTCGCCGAGGGACGCGACGGCATAGCGGAGTTCCCGACCGACCGGGGCTGGGACCTGGCAGCCATCTACGACCCCGATCCCGACCGGCCCGGCACCTCGTACGTGCGCGAGGGCGGCTTCCTCACCGACGCCGCCGGCTTCGACGCCGCCCTGTTCGGCATCTCTCCGCGTGAGGCGATGGTGATGGACCCGCAGCAACGGGTGCTGCTGGAGAGCGCCTGGGAGCTGTTCGAGCGGGCCGGCACCGCGCCCGCCGACATGCGGGAGACCAACACCGGCGTCTTCGTCGGCACCAACGGCCAGGACTACGCGACGCTGCTGATGGCCGCCCGGGTCGAGACCGAGGGCTACCAGGCCACCGGCAACGTCGCCGCCGTCATCAGCGGTCGGCTGGCGTACCACTTCGGGTTGCAGGGGCCCGCCGTCAGCGTCGACACCGCCTGCTCGTCGTCGCTGGTGGCGCTGCACCTGGCCTGCCAGTCCCTGCGGCAGGGCGAGTGCGACGTCGCGGTTGCCGGCGGCGTGACGGTGATGGCCACCCCCGGCCCGTTCCTGGAGTTCGCCCGGCAACGGGGGCTCGCCCTCGACGGCCGGTGCAAGTCGTTCGCCGGGGCCGCCGACGGCACCGGCTGGGGCGAGGGCGTCGGCTTGGTGATGTTGCAGCGGCTCTCCGACGCCCGGCGCGACGGCCGGCGGATCCTCGCCGTCGTGCGCGGCTCGGCGATGAACCAGGACGGCGCCAGCAACGGCCTGACCGCCCCCAACGGGCCCGCGCAGGAGCGGGTGATCAACCAGGCGCTGGCCAACGCGCGGCTGAGCGCCGCCGACGTGGACGCCGTCGACGGGCACGGCACCGGCACCCGGCTCGGCGACCCGATCGAGGCGCAGGCCCTGCTGGCCACGTACGGGCGGCAGCGCCCCACCGACCGGCCGCTCTGGCTCGGCTCCGTGAAGTCGAACATCGGCCACACCCAGGCCGCCGCCGGCGTCTCCGGCGTGATCAAGATGGTGCTGGCCCTCCAGCACGACCTGCTGCCGCCCACCCTGCACGTGGACGAGCCGTCGCCGCACGTGGACTGGTCGTCCGGTGCCGTCGCGCTGCTGACCGAGGCGCAGCCGTGGCCGGACGTGGACCGGCCGCGCCGCGCCGGCGTGTCGTCGTTCGGGGTCAGCGGCACCAACGTGCA
Source organism: Micromonospora sp. C41 (assembly GCF_018070485.1). NCBI lineage: Bacteria > Bacillati > Actinomycetota > Actinomycetes > Micromonosporales > Micromonosporaceae > Micromonospora > Micromonospora sp. C41. The sequence continues at coordinate 105,209 of NZ_JAGPXP010000001.1, forward strand.
CGTGATCCTCGAACAGGCGCCCGCCACGCCCTCGGCCGACACCGCCGCCCCCCGTCCGGCCGGCGCCGACGCGCCCACGACCGGCTCCAGCCGCGGCACGCCCGGCGCCGCCGACGGGACGCCGCTGCTGCCGTGGGTCGTATCGGCAGACACCGCCGACAGCCTGCGGGCGCAGGCGGCCCGGCTGGCCGACTGGCTGCCGGGCAGCGGAACGCCCGCGGCCGACGCGGCCCGGGCACTGGCCACCGGACGGTCCCCGCTGCGGCACCGCGCGGTGCTGCTCGCCGCCGACGCCGACGCCGCCCTCGCCGGCCTGCGGGCCCTGGCGGCCGGGCAGGACCACCCCGGGCTCACCCGGGGCGCCGCCGAGCCCGGCGGCGCGCTGGCGGCGCTCTTCTCCGGCCAGGGCGCGCAGCACGCCGGGATGGGCCGACGCCTGTGGGAGACGTTCCCCGTCTTCGCGGCGACCCTCGACGAGGCGTGCCAGCACCTGGACGCGTACCTGCCGCGGCCGCTGCGCGGGGTGCTGTTCGCCGAGCCCGGCACCGCCGAGGCCGACCTGCTCGACCAGACCGTCTTCACCCAGGCCGGGCTCTTCGCCGTCGAGGTGGCGCTGTTCCGGCTGCTCGAACACTGGGGGATCCGGCCCGACTTCGTGGCCGGGCACTCCGTCGGGGAGATCAGCGCGGCCCACGTCGCCGGAGTGCTCGACCTGGCCGACGCCTGCGCGCTCGTCGGCAACCGGGGGCGCCTGATGCAGGCCCTGCCACCCGGCGGCGGGATGCTCGCCGTCGCCGCGCCCGAGGTCGACGTGCTGCGGGCCCTGTCCGGCACGCCGGGACAGCCCGCCGTCGCCGCCGTCAACGGGCCGGCCGCCGTCGTCGTCGCCGGCGCCGAGGACGTGCTGACCGAACTGGCCGCCCACTTCGCCGACCTCGGCGTACGCACCAAGCGGCTGCGGGTCAGCCACGCCTTCCACAGCCCGCTGATGGAGCCCATGCTCGCCGAGTTCGCGGCCGTCGCGGCGACCCTGTCGTACGCCCCGCCGACGGTGCCGCTGGTGTCGAACCTGACCGGCACGGTCGTCGACCCCGAGCAGCTCTGCACACCCGACTACTGGGTCCGCCACGTCCGCGAGGCGGTGCGCTTCGCCGACACCGTCACCCACCTGCACTCCCACGGGGTGACCCGGTTCCTGGAGATCGGGCCGGACACCGTGCTGACCGCACTGACCGCCGACGCGCTGCCGGTGGACGCGCCGGTCGTCGTGACCGGCGTGCAGCGGCCCGGCCAGGACGAGGTGGCCACCCTGCTCGGCGCGGTGGCCCGGCTGCACTGCCACGGCGTGCCCGTACGCTTCCCGGCACTGCTGCCCGGCGCCGCCGCCCCGGTGGACCTGCCCACGTACGCGTTCGCCCACCAGCGGTTCTGGCCGACCCTCGACGCGGCGGCGACCCACACCCCCGCCGCCGCGCACGACGACGTCGACTCGGCGTTCTGGCGGGCCGTGGCGTCCGGCGACGGCGACGCGCTCGCCGGCCGGCTCGGCCTCGACGCGGACCGGCCGCTGCGGGAACTGCTGCCGGACCTGGACCGGTGGCGGCGCCAGCAGCAGGAGGACACCCTCGCCGGCGGCTGGCGCTACCGGATCACCTGGCGCCCGCGGGCTCTCGTCGCGGGTGCCGTCGACGGCACGTGGACCCTGGTGCACAGCGGTACGGACCAGCCGGTCGTCGACCGGCTCGCCGAACTGCTCACCGCGCGGGGCGGCACCGTGCGGCAGCTCGCCGTCGACCCGGCGACGACCGACCGGAGCACGCTCGCCGGGCAGCTCGCCGCCGCGGCGTCCACCCGGATCGTGTCGCTGCTCGCCCTCGACGAGCGGGCGCACCCCGACCGCTCGGCCGTGCCGCTGGGCCTGACCGCGAACCTGGCCCTGGTGCAGGCGGTCACGGACGCCCTGCCACCGGTGCCGCTGTGGCTGCTCACCCGGCGGGCCGTGGCCACCGGCGCCGACGACCCCGTAGCCCACCCCGCCCAGGCCACCACGTGGGGCCTCGGCCTGGTGACCGCGCTGGAACACCCCCGGCACTGGGGGGGCCTGCTGGACCTGCCCGCCACCCTGGACACCGCCGCCGCCGAGGGAGTCCTGGCGGCCCTCACCGCCGCCGGCGACGAGGACCAGCTCGCGGTGCGTGACTCCGGGACGTACCTGCGGCGGCTGGAGCGCGCGCCCCGCGCCGAGGCGCCGGCCGGCTGGCAGGCGCCGGGCACCGTCCTGGTCACCGGCGGCACCGGCGCCGTCGGCCGGTACGCCGCCGGCTGGTTCGCCCGGCACGGCGCGCGGCGGCTGCTGCTGGTCAGCCGGCGCGGCGCGGCGGCCCCCGGCGCGGACGAGGCGGTGGCGGAACTGGCCGCTCTCGGCGCCGAGGCGCGGGTGCTGGCCTGCGACCTGGCCGACCGGGACGCGGTCGCCGACCTGGTCCGTGGCCTGCGCGCCGACGGTGAGACCGTGCACGCCGTGGTGCACGCCGCCGGGGTGGGCCGGCTCAACCCGGTCGCCGCCGTGACCGAGGCGGAACTCGCCGACGTCGTCTCCGGCAAGATCGCCGGCGCGCGGCACCTCGACGAGTTCCTCGACCCGGAGGCGCTCGACCTGGTCGTGCACTTCTCCTCCATCGCGGCCGTCTGGGGCGTCGGCGACCACGGGGCGTACGCCGCCGGCAACGCCTTCCTGGACGCCTGGGCGCAGTCCCGGCCGGCCGGGCGGGCCCGGCACCTCTCGGTGAACTGGGGACCGTGGGCCGGCGGCGGCATGGTGACCGACGCGCACGCGGCGGCCATGAGCCGGCGCGGGGTGTCCCTGCTCGACCGGGAACCGGCGATGGCCGCCTTGCGCGCCGGCCTCGACGGCGACGACACCGCCCTCACCGTCGCCGACATCGACTGGGAACGCTTCGCGCCGGTGTTCGCCTCCGCCCGGCCCCGGCCGCTGATCAGCGAGATCGCCGAGGTGGCCGCCCAGGCCGCGGCGGCGCGCGCCGCCGCCGAGGACGGCGACCAGGTCGCCGGCGAACTGCGCAAGCGGCTCGGCGAGTTGTCGCAGGCCGAACAGGCACGGCTGCTGGTCGATCTCATCCGCACCGCCGCGGGCGAGGTCATCGGCCACGACAGCCCGTACGCCGTGGAGGCCGGGCGGCCCTTCCGGGACCTCGGCTTCGACTCGCTCACCGCCGTGGAGCTGCGGGGCCGGCTGGCCCGCTCGACCGGGCTCAGCCTGCCCAGCTCGGTGGTGTTCGACCACCCGACCCCGCAGGCGCTGGCCGAGCACCTGCGGGCCGAACTGCTCGACGAAGCGTCGGTCGAGGCGCTACCCACCCTCGCGGAGCTGGACCAGTTGGAGGGCGCCCTCGCGCTGCGCGACCCGGACGACATCGGCCGGGTGCGGATCACGATGCGCCTGCACAGCCTGCTCGAACGGCTCGGCGCCGCCGAGGAACGCCGGGAGGACACCGCCGAGGTGGCCGGCCGGCTGCGGGCGGCCAGCAACCAGGAGCTGTTCGACCTCATCGACCAGGACCTCGGGCTCTCCTGAGCCGCCCGGGGATCTGTGGTGTCACGAGAAAGCGAGATGTCATGGCGGACGAAGATCGGCTGCGCGAATACCTGACGCGCGTCGTCGCCGAGCTGCAGCAGACCCGCCAACGGCTGCGCGAGGTCACCGCCGAGGAGTCCGAGCCGGTGGCGATCGTGGCGATGAGCTGCCGCTACCCGGGCGGCATCAGCTCGCCGGAGGAGCTCTGGGAGTTCGTCTCGTCCGGCGGGGACGCCATCGGCGACTTTCCCACCGACCGCGGCTGGGACCTGGACCGGCTCTACCACGCCGACCCGGACAACGCCGGCACCTCGTACACCACCGCCGGCGGGTTCCTGCGCGACGCGGGGCAGTTCGACGCCGCGCTCTTCGGCATCTCGCCGCGTGAGGCGGTCGCCATGGACCCGCAGCAGCGGCTGCTGCTGGAGGTCACCTGGGAGCTGTTCGAACGCGCCGGCATCGCCCCGCTGTCGCTGCGTGGCAGCCGCTCCGGCGTCTTCGTGGGCACCTCCGGGCAGGACTACGCCGCCGTGCTGCACCGGGCGCCCGGCGTCGAGGGGTACGTGCTGACCGGTACCGCCGCCAGTGTCGTGTCCGGTCGGCTGGCGTACACGTTCGGCCTCGAAGGCCCGTCGGTCACCGTGGACACCGCCTGCTCGTCGGCGTCGGTCGCCATCCATCTCGCCTGCCAGGCGCTGCGCCAGCGCGAGTGCGGCCTCGCCCTGGCCGGTGGCGCGACCGTGCTGGCCACCCCCGGCCCGTTCGTCGAGTTCTCCCGGCAGCGCGGCCTCGCCGCCGACGGCCGGTGCAAGTCGTTCGCCGCCTCCGCCGACGGCACCGGCTGGTCCGAGGGCGTCGGCATGCTGCTGCTGGAGCGGCTCAGCGACGCCCGCCGCAACGGCCACCCCGTGCTCGGCGTCATCCGCAGCTCGGCGGTCAACTCCGACGGCGCGTCGAACGGCCTCACCGCCCCCAACGGCCCGTCCCAGCAGCGGGTCATCCGGCAGGCCCTGGCCGGCGCGAAGCTCACCCCCGACCTGGTCGACGTGGTGGAGGCGCACGGCACCGGCACCACCCTCGGCGATCCGATCGAGGCTCAGGCGCTGCTCGCCACGTACGGCCGGGAGCGGGGCGACGCCGCGCCGCTGCTGCTCGGCTCGATCAAGTCCAACATCGGGCACACCCAGGCCGCCGCCGGCATCGCCGGTGTGATCAAGATGGTGCTGGCGATGCGGCACGGCGTCGTGCCGGCCACCCTGCACGTCGACGAGCCCACCCCGCATGTGGACTGGGCCGCCGGCGCGGTCACCCTCGTCACCGAGGCCACGCCGTGGCCGGCCGTGGACCGGCCGCGCCGGGCCGCCGTCTCGTCGTTCGGGATGAGCGGCACCAACACCCACCTCATCCTCGAACAGCCCGAACCGGCCGGCGTCGAGGCGGACCACCCGGTGCCGCCCGCGCCCGCGCCGGTGCTGCTCACCGGCCGCACCCGCACCGCGCTGCGCCGCCAGGCCGAGCGCTGGTCGGCCTACGTCGCCGACGACGCGCACCTGCGCCCGGCCGACGTCGCCTGGACCTCGGCAGTCTCCCGCTCGCCCCTGGAGCACCGGGCGGTCGTGCTCGCCGACGACCGCGACGGCCTGCTCGCCGCGCTGCACGCCCTCGCCGACGACCGGCCCGCCCCCGGGCTGGTCACCGGCGCCGCCGCCGAACGCGGCGGGGTCGCGTTCCTGTTCTCCGGCCAGGGCGCCCAGCGCGCCGGTGCCGGCCGGGAGCTGTACGAGGCGTACCCGGTCTTCGCGGAGGCGCTCGACGAGGTCTGCGGCCACCTCGACCACCGGCTGCCCCGGCCGCTGAAGCCGCTGCTGTTCGCCGAGCCCGGCACCGCCGAGGCCGACCTGCTCGACCAGACCGTCTTCACCCAGGCCGCGCTGTTCGCCGTCGAGGTGGCGCTGCACCGGCTGCTCGGCTCCTGGGGCCTGGCCCCCGACATGGTCGCCGGGCACTCCGTCGGCGAGCTGACCGCCGCCCACGTGGCCGGCGTGCTCAGCCTCGACGACGCGTGCGCCCTCGTCGCCGCCCGGGGGCGGCTCATGCAGGACCTGCCCACCGGCGGCGCGATGCTCGCCGTGGCCGCCGACGAGGCCCGGGTCGCCGAGTCGATCGCCGCGCTGACCGGCCGGGTCGCCCTCGCCGCCGTCAACGGCCCCGACGCCGTCGTCGTCTCCGGCGACGCGGCGGCCATCGACGAGCTGGCGGAACTGTGGACCGGCCGGGGGGTGAAGGTGCGGCGGCTGCGGGTCAGCCACGCCTTCCACAGCCCGCTGATGGAGCCGATGCTCGCCGAGTTCGCTGCCGTCGCCGCCCGCCTCGACCTGCGCGCCCCCACCCTGCCGGTGGTGTCCAACGTGACCGGCGAGCTGGCCGACCCGGCGCAGCTCACCGACCCCGGCTACTGGGTGCGCCACGTCCGGGAGGCCGTCCGCTTCGCCGACGGCGTACGCGCCCTGCGCGCCCACGGCGTCGGCACCTTCGTGGAGGTCGGGCCGGACGCCGTGCTCACCGCCAGCGTCCAGGAGACCCTCGCCGGGATCGAGACCGACGCCGCCTCCGCCGTGGTGGTGCCGGTGCTGCGCCGGGACCGCCCGGACCGCCGTGCCCTGCTCGCCGCCCTCTCCCAACTGCACGTCGCCGGCACGCCGCCGCACTGGGCGGACGTCCTCGCCGGCCGGCCCGGCCGGCTCGGCGACCTGCCCACCTACCCCTTCGACCGGCAGCACTACTGGGTGCCGGCCGAGGCGCCCGCCGACGACACCACGACGGGCGGGGCCGGCGCGCTCGACCGCCGGTTCTGGGCAGCCGTCGAACGCGCCGACCTCGACGCGCTGCGCGACACCCTCGCCGTCACCGACACCGCCGCCGCCGAGTCGCTGCGTACCCTGCTGCCCGTCCTCGCCGACTGGCGGCGGCAGCGGCAGGAACACTCGGTCCTCGACGGCTGGCGGTACCGGGAGGAATGGCAGGTGGCCCCCGAGCCCGCCCCCGCCCGGCTGGCCGGCACCTGGCTGCTGGCGCTGCCCGCCGACGACGCCGACGACCCGGTGGCGCGTGCCGTCCGGGCCGCGCTGACCGGCGCCGGCGCCGACGTGCTGCCGCTGACGGTGGAGCCGGACGCCGACCGGGCCGGCCTCGCGGCGGCCCTCGCCGGCGCCGAGCCCGCCGGCGTCGTGTCCCTGCTCGCCGGGGAACCACGCACCGCCGACGGCACCGTCCTGCCCGGCCTGACCACCACCCTCGCCCTCGTGCAGGCGCTCGGCGACGCCGGCGTGGCAGCGCCGCTGTGGCTGGTCACCCGGGGCGCGGTCGCCGCCGCCTCGTACGACCGGCTCGCCGACCCGGCGCAGGCCGCGATCTGGGGCCTCGGCCGGGTCGTCGGCGTCGAGGCGCCGCACCGCTGGGGCGGCCTGGTCGACCTGCCGTCCGACCCCGACGACCGGGCCGCCTTCCGGCTCGCCGCGATCCTCACCGGCTCGACCGGCGAGGACCAGCTCGCCGTACGCGGCCCCGGCGTCTTCGCCCGCCGCCTCGTCCGCGCCGCCCTCGGCGACCGTCCGCCGGCGCGCCGGTTCACGCCCACCGGCACCGCCCTGGTCACCGGCGGCACCGGCGGGCTCGGGGCGCGCGCCGCCCGCTGGCTCGCCGCCGCCGGAGCCGAGCACGTCGTGCTGGTCAGCCGGCGCGGACCCGACGCCCCCGGCGCCGCCGAGCTGGAGGCCGAGCTGGCCGGCCTCGGGGCCCGGGTCACCGTCGCCGCCTGCGACATCGCCGACCGGGCCGCCCTCGCCGACCTGCTCGACCGGGTCGAGGCCGACGGCCCGCCGGTGCGCACCGTCGTGCACACCGCCGGCGTCGCGCAGGCCACCCCGCTGGCCGAGGTCACCCCCGCCGAACTGGCCGAGGTGACAGTCGGCAAGACCGCCGGGGCCACCCACCTCGCCGACCTGCTCGCCGACCGGGAGCTGGACGCCTTCGTCGTCTACTCGTCCATCGCCGCCACCTGGGGCAGTGGCGGGCAGGCCGGGTACGCGGCCGGCAACGCCTACCTGGACGCGCTGGTGCGGCGGCGGCGCGCCGACGGCCGGGCCGGCACCGCCATCGCCTGGGGCCCCTGGTCCGACGGCGGCATGCACGCCGCCGACGCCGAGCGGAACCTGCGCCGCCGGGGCCTGCCCGCCATGGACCCGGCCGTCGCCATGGCCGCGTTGCAGCAGGCCCTCGACCACGACGACGTCACAGTGACGGGGGCCGACGTGGACTGGACCCGGTTCGCCCCCGCGTACGCCTCCGCGCGCCGCCGGCCGCTGCTGGAGGGCGTACCGGAGGCGCGGGCCGCCCTCGACGGCGGCGCGGCCGACGACGGCGACGACGGCCCGGCGGCGACGCTGCGCCGGCGCCTCGCCGCGCTGACCCCGGCCCGCCGCGAGGAGACCGTCGCCGACCTGGTCCGCGAACTCGCCGCCGACGTGCTCGGCCACGACGGCGGGGCTGCCGCCGTGGGCGCGACCACCGCGTTCCGCGACCTCGGCTTCGACTCGCTGACCGCCGTGGAGCTGCGCAACCGGCTCGTCGCCGCCACCGGGCAGGCGCTGCCCACCACCCTGGTCTTCGACCACCCCACCCCGGTGGTGCTGTCCCGCTTCCTGCTCGCCGGCCTCTTCGGCGCCGACGCCGGGGCGGCTCCCGTCGCCGTCCCGGCCGCCGTGGGCGACGACGAGCCGGTGGCCATCGTCGCCATGGCCTGCCGCTACCCCGGCGGCGTCGACGGCCCCGAACGGCTGTGGCGCCTCGTCGCCGACGGCGTCGACGCGATCGGCGACTTCCCGACCGACCGGGGCTGGGACCTCGACCGGCTCTACGACCCCGACCCGGCCAACCCCGGCACCACGTACGCCGACAAGGGCGGCTTCCTGCACGGGGCCGGCGAGTTCGATCCCGGTTTCTTCGGGATCTCGCCGCGCGAGGCGGCGGCGATGGATCCGCAGCAGCGGTTGTTGCTGGAGGTTTCGTGGGAGGCGGTCGAGCGGGCAGGGGTTGAGCCTGGGGTTCTGCGGGGTTCGCGAACAGGGGTGTTCGTGGGCACGAATGGTCAGGACTATGGGGCCCTGCTGATGGCTGCGGGGGAGCAGGCCGAAGGGTTCGGGGCCACGGGCAACGCCGCCAGTGTGGTGTCGGGCCGGGTGGCGTACGCGTTGGGGTTGGAGGGGCCGGCGGTGTCGGTGGACACGGCGTGTTCGTCGTCGCTTGTGGCGTTGCACCTGGCGGTGCAGGCGCTGCGGCGTGGCGAGTGCGACCTCGCCCTCGCCGGCGGCGTCACGGTCATGGCCACCCCCGGCACCTTCTTCGAGTTCTCCCGGCAGCGGGGCCTGGCGGCCGACGGCCGGTGCAAGGCGTTCGCGGCGGGTGCGGACGGCACGGGCTGGGGCGAGGGTGTGGGCGTGCTGCTGGTGGAGCGGCTGTCGGACGCGCGGCGCAACGGGCACCGGGTCCTGGCGGTGGTGCGTGGGTCGGCGGTCAACCAGGACGGCGCCTCGAACGGTCTGACCGCCCCGAACGGCCCGTCGCAGCAGCGGGTGATCCGCCAGGCCCTCGCGGGGGCCCGGCTGGGCAGCGCGGATGTGGACGTGGTCGAGGCGCACGGCACGGGCACGACGCTCGGTGACCCGATCGAGGCGCAGGCCCTGCTGGCGACCTACGGCCAGGGCCGCGAGGGCGGCGCGCCGCTGCTGCTCGGCTCGATCAAGTCGAACATCGGCCACACGCAGGCCGCCTCGGGCGTCGCCGGTGTGATCAAGATGGTGCTGGCGATGCGGGAGGGCGTGGTACCGGCGACGTTGCACGTGGACGAGCCGTCGCCGCACATCGACTGGACCTCCGGCGCGGTGGAACTGGCCACGGAGTCGCGGCCGTGGCCGGTGGTGGACCGGCCGCGCCGGGCGGCGGTGTCGTCGTTCGGCATGTCCGGCACCAACGCCCACGTGATCATCGAGCAGGCCGGCGAGCCGCAGGCCGTGGCTGCCGCTCCGGCCGAGCAGGGCCCCGGGCTCGTGGCCTCCGGCGTCGTGGTGTGGCCGCTGTCGGGGCGGTCGAAGGGTGCCCTGACCGGCCAGGCGGCTCGCCTGGCGGAGTACGTGCGCGAGCACGGCGAGGTGGACGCGGCGGCGGTGGGCTGGTCCCTCGCCGCCACCCGGTCGACGTTCGACCAGCGGGCGGTCGTGGTCGGGTCGAGCGCGGAGGAGTTGCTGGCGGGGCTGGACGCTCTGGCGTCGGGGTCGCCGGCCGGCAACGTGGTCGCGGCGGCGGCTCTGTCGCATGGCGCGGGTGCGGTGTTCGTGTTCCCGGGTCAGGGTGCGCAGTCGGCGCGGATGGCGGCGGGTCTGGTGGGTCGTGCGCCGGTGTTCGACGCGCGTCTGGCGGAGTGTCAGCGGGCCCTGGCCCCGTACCTCGATGTGGACCTCGTTGCGGTGTTGACCGGTGACGACGAGTCGTGGCTGGAGCGGGTCGAGGTCGTGCAGCCGGTGCTGTGGGCCGTTGGTGTGGCGCTGGCGGCGGTGTGGCAGCACGCCGGGGTCACCCCGGCGGCGGTGGTCGGTCACTCGCAGGGTGAGATCGGTGCGGCGTGTGTGGCGGGGATTCTCTCCCTGGAGGACGCGGCGAAGGCGGTGGCGTTGCGGTCGCGGGCGCTGACGGTGCTGCGGGGCACGGGGACGATGGCGTCGGTGGACCTGTCGGCGGAGGCGGTGGCTGAGCGGCTGTCGGCGTTCCCGGGTGTCGGGGTGGCGGCGGTGAACGGTCCGTCGACGGTGGTGGTGTCGGGTCCGCCGCAGCCGGTTGCGGATCTGGTGGAGGCGTGTCAGGCCGACGGGGTGCGGGCGCGGTTGATCCCGGTGGACTACGCGTCGCACTCCGTGGCGGTGCAGGACGTCGCGGAGCAGTTGCGCGCGGACCTGGCCGACGTGAGCCCGCAGCCGGGGCACACTCGGCTCGTCTCGACGTTGACGGGGGACTGGGTCGACCCGTCCTCGATGGACGCCGGTTACTGGTACGACAACCTGCGGCAGACCGTGCAGTTCGACGCCGCCGTGCGCGTCGCTGTCGCCGCCGGGCACACCACGTTCATCGAGATCAGCCCCCACCCGGTGTTGACGATGCCGGTGACGGCGATCCTGGACGACGCCGGCGCCACCGGGCACACCCTGGGCAGCCTGCGCAGGGGCGACGACGATCCGACGCGGCTGCTGACCAACCTGGCTACCGCCCACGCGATCGGCCTGCCCGTCGACCTGACGGCCGTCCTCGCCGAGACCGACGTGGTGGCACTGCCCACCTACGCCTTCGAACGGGGACGCTACTGGCTGGACGCGCCCGCGCACCGCGTACGCGACGTCGCCTCGGCCGGCCTCCAGGACACCGGGCACCCGCTGCTCAGCGCGGCCGTACCCGTCGCCGACGACCGGACGGTGGTGCTGACCGGGCGGCTGTCGGTGCGTACCCACCCGTGGCTGGCCGACCACGCCGTCGGCGGGGCGGTGATCGTCCCCGGCACCGGCGTCGTCGACATGGTGGTCCGGGCCGGCGACGAGGTCGACGCCGGCCAGGTGGGCGACCTGACGCTGATCAACCCGCTGGTGCTCCCCGCGACCGGCGCGGTGCAGGTGCAGGTACGCGTGGGCCCGCCCGCCGACACCGGTGAGCGGAGCGTCACCGTGCACTCCCGCCCCGAAGAGGACGCCGACGCCGAGTGGACCCGGCACGCCGAGGGACTCCTCCTGCCGCAGCTGCCCGCCCCGACCGCCGTACCGGGGCAGTGGCCGCCGGCCGACGCCGTCGAGGTCGACGCCGACCTGGACGCCTGGTACGTGCAGACGGCCGAGGGCGGCCTCGGCTACGGCCCCTCCTTCCGGGGGCTGCGCCGGGTGTGGCGCGGCGACGGCGAGGTCTACGCCGAGGTGGCCCTGCCCGAGGAGGCGAGCGCCGACGCGTCCCGCTTCGGGCTGCACCCGGCCCTGTTCGACGCGGCCCTCCAGGCCAGCGGCGTCACCGCCCTGCTCGGCGACGCGGCGGACACCTCGGGGGCGGGCTGGATGCCGTTCGCCTTCCGCTCGGTCGCCCTGCACGCCCACGGCGCCACCCGGCTGCGGGCGCGGCTGCGCCCGCTCGGCCCGGACACCGTCGCGGTCACGCTCGCCGACACCGCCGGCCAGCCGGTCGCCACCGTCGAGTCGCTGACGTTCCGCCCGGTCGCCGCGGGCCGGGCCGACGAGGGCGCCGCCCTGCGCCGCACGTCGGTGTTCCACCTGGACTGGACGCCGTTGACGGACACCGGGGCGGCGGCCGGGGAGGCCCGCTGGGCGCTGCTCGGCGACGACACCCTCGGCCTCGCCGGGGCGCTCGCCGCCGCCGGGCACCCGGTGCGGTCCCACGCCGACCTGGCGGCGCTGGTCGCCGAGATCGGGGAGTCCGGGGACGTACCCGATGTGGTGCTGGATCTGCGCTCCGGCGCGGAGTCGGACCCGCAGCGGGCCGGTGAGGCCGCGCACGACGCGGCCCGCGACGCCCTCGCGCTGGTGCGGCAGTGGTTGGGCGAGCCCCGGCTGGAGCGGTCCCGGCTCGTGCTGCACACCCGGGGCGCGGTCGGCGCGGCCCCGGGCGAGGCCCCCTGCGACCTGGCCCGGGCGAGCCTGTGGGGGCTGGTCCGCTCGGCGCAGTCCGAGCACCCCGGCCGGTTCACGCTGCTCGACCCCGACGCCGCCGCCGCCTCCCTGGCGGCCGTCTCGGCGGCCGTCGCCTCCGGCGAGCCGCAGCTCGCGCTGCGCGACGGCGCGCCGCTCGTGCCCCGGCTGGCCCGGGCCCGCGACGCCGGTGTGTTGCCGCTGCCCGCCGACGAGGTGCCGTGGCGCCTCGACGTCACCGAGAAGGGCACGCTGGAGAACCTCGCCCTGCTGCCCGGTCCCGAGGCGGGCGGGGAACTGCCGGCGGGCCACGTCCTGGTCGGGATGCGCGCCTCCGGGCTGAACTTCCGCGACGTGGTGCTGGCCCTCGGGATGGTCCCCGACCAGGAGGTGCTGGGCAACGAGGGCGCCGGCGTGGTGCTCGGCGTGGGGCCGGGCGTCGCCGACCTCGCCCCCGGCGACCGGGTGATGGGCATCTTCTCCGGCTCGTTCGCCTCGGCGGCGGTCACCGACCGCCGGCTGGTCACCCGCATCCCCGACGGCTGGTCCTACACCGACGCCGCCGCCGTGCCCGTGGTCTTCCTGACCGCCTGGTACGGGCTGGTGGAGCTGGCCCGGCTGCGCGCGGGCGAGTCCGTGCTCGTGCACGCGGCGGCCGGCGGCGTGGGCATGGCCGCCGTGCAGATCGCCCGCCACCTCGGCGCGGAGGTCTACGGCACGGCCGGCCCCGGCAAGTGGCCGGCGCTGCGCGACACCGGCTTCGACGACGCGCACCTCGCCTCCTCCCGCAGCCTCGACTTCGCCGACGAGTTCGCCCACCGCACCGGCGGGCGGGGCGTCGACGTGGTGCTCAACGCCCTGCGCGGCGAGTACGTCGACGCGTCGCTGCGGCTGCTCACCGACGGCGGCCGGTTCGTCGAGATGGGCAAGACCGACAAGCGGGACCCGCGGCGGGTCGCCGCCGACCACCCGGGCGTCAGCTACCAGGTCTTCGATCTCATCGAGGCCGGCCCGGAGAAGATCGGCGCGATGCTGGGCGAGCTGATGGCGCTTTTCGCCGCCGGTGCGCTGCGGCCCCTGCCCCGGCGCACCTGGGACGTCCGGCGCGCCCCCGAGGCGTTCCGCTTCCTCAGCCAGGCCCGGCACGTCGGCAAGCTGGCCCTGAGCATTCCGCAGGCGCCCCGGCTCGACGGCACGGTCCTGGTCTCCGGGGCGACCGGCACCCTCGGCGCGCTGCTCTGCCGGCACCTGGTCACCGCGCACGGCGCCCGGCAGCTGCTGCTGGTCAGCCGGCGCGGCCCGGACGCCGAGGGCGCCGACGAACTGCTCGCCGACCTGAAGGCGCTCGGCGCGGACGTGTCGATCGTCGCCGCCGACCTGGCCGACCCGGACGCCGTGGCGGACGTGCTGTCCATGGTGGACCGGCGGCACCCGCTGCGCGCCGTCGTGCACGCCGCCGGCGTCCTCGACGACGCCACCGTCGAGTCGCTCACCCCCGACCGCCTCGCCGCGGTGCTGCGGCCCAAGGTCGACGTGGCGTGGAACCTGCACCGGGCCACCCTCGGCCACGACCTGAGCGCGTTCGTGCTCTTCTCCGCCGCCGCGGGCGTGTTCGGCGGTCCGGGCCAGGGCAACTACGCCGCCGGCAACGCGTTCCTCGACGCGCTGGCGGAGCACCGGCGGGCCCTCGGCCTGCCGGCGGTCGCGCTGGCGTGGGGCCGCTGGGCACAGGCCAGCGGCATGACGGGCCACCTCGACTCGGCCGACATCCGCCGCCTCGACCGGGGCGGCATGGCGGCGCTCTCCGACGCCGAGGGGCTCGCCCTGTTCGACGCCCTCTGGCGCTCGGAGCGGGCGACAATCATGCCCGCCAAGATCGCCACCGGCGTGGCCGCGCCCGGGTCGCCCGTACACCCGCTGCTGACCAACCTGGTCCGCGCCGCCGGCCGCCGGGCCGCGGCCGGCGAGGCCGCCGACGGGCAGGCGTACGCCGAGACGCTGCGCGCCCTGCCCGACGACAAGCGGGTACGCGCCCTGCGCGACCTGGTGCTGGCGCACGTGGCGGTCGTCCTCGGCCACGGCGATCCGGCCGGCATCGAGCCGACCCGCGCGTTCCGGGAACTCGGCTTCGACTCGCTGACCGCCGTGGAGCTGCGCAACCGGCTCGGCGCGGCCACCGGGCTGCGGTTGCCGGCGACGCTGGTCTTCGACAACCCGACGCCCGAGGCGCTCGCCGTCCACCTGGCCGGGCAGTTCGCCCCGGTGAGCCCGGCCGGCGAGCCGTCGGCGGCGGGCCGGGAACTCGACCGGCTGGAGGCGGCGCTCGTCGGGCTGGACCCGGCCGACGACGAGTTCCGCCGGATCACCGACCGGCTGCACGGCCTGCTGGGCCGGCTGACCGAGCGGCAGGCGGACGCGGACGGCGACGACGACCTGGAGTCGGCCACCGCCGAGAACATCTTCGACCTGATCGACCGCGAGCTGGAGACGTCGTGACCACCAGCCGCAACGACATCGGCATGCCGAGTGAGGTAGGTCCACGGTGAGCAACGAGGACGAGAGGTACGTCGAGTACCTGAAGCGTACGACCTCGGAGCTGCGGCGTACCCGGCGTCGGCTGCGCGAGCTGGAGAGCCGGGACTCCGAGCCCATCGCCATCGTGGCGATGAGCTGCCGCTACCCGGGCGGCGTCGACAGCCCCGAGGCGCTGTGGCAGCTCGTGCACGACGGCGGCGACGGGATCGGGCCGTTCCCCGCCGACCGGGGCTGGGACCTGGAGAACCTCTTCCACCCCGATCCCGACCACCCGGGCACCAGTTACGTGCGCGAGGGCGGCTTCGTCTACTCCGCCGCCGACTTCGACGCCGACCTGTTCGGCATCTCGCCCCGTGAGGCCCTCGCCATGGACCCGCAGCAGCGGCTGTTGCTGGAGACCTCCTGGGAGGCGTTCGAGCGGGCCGGGCTGCCGCTGCCGGCCGTCCGGGGCAGCCGTACCGGCGTCTTCGTCGGGGCCTCGTCGCACGGCTACGACGGCATGATGGCGCAGGCCGAGAACGGCGAGGGTCACCTGCTCACCGGCAACGCCACCAGTGTCATCTCCGGCCGCGTCGCGTACACCCTCGGGCTGGAGGGGCCGGCGGTCACGGTCGACACGGCCTGCTCGTCCTCGCTCGTCGCCATCCACCTGGCCGCGCAGGCCCTGCGCAACGGCGACTGCGAGCTGGCCCTGGCGGGCGGCGTGACGGTGATGCCCACCCCGGCGGTCTTCGTCGGCTTCAGCCGGCAGCGCGGTCTCGCCGCCGACGGGCGGTGCAAGGCGTTCGCCGCCGGCGCGGACGGCACCTCGTGGTCCGAGGGCATCGGCATGCTGCTGCTCACCCGGCTCTCCGACGCGCAGCGGCACGGCTACCCGGTGCTCGCCGTGGTACGCGGCAGCGCGGTCAACTCCGACGGCGCGTCCAACGGGCTCAGCGCCCCGCACGGCCCCTCCCAGGTGCGGGTCATCCGCCAGGCCCTCGGCAACGCCCGGCTCACGCCCGAGCAGGTCGACGTGGTGGAGGCGCACGGCACGGGCACCCGGCTCGGCGACCCGATCGAGGCGCAGGCGCTGCTGGTTACGTACGGGCAGGACCGCGACGAGGCCGCGCCGCTGCTGCTCGGGTCGGTGAAGTCGAACATCGGGCACACCCAGGCAGCCGCCGGCGTGGCCGGTGTGATCAAGATGGTGCTGGCGATGCGGCACGGCGTCGTGCCGCCCACCCTGCACGTCGACGAGCCGTCGCCGCAGATCGACTGGACCGCCGGGGCCGTCACCCTCGCCACCGCCGTCACGCCGTGGCCGGCCGTGGACCGGCCGCGCCGGGCCGCCGTGTCGTCGTTCGGCGTCTCCGGCACCAACGCGCACACCATCATCGAGCAGGCCCCGGCTCCCGCCGAGGTCGAGGCCGAGGCCGAGCCGACCACGCCGCAGGCCCGCACGGTGGCCCCCGTGCTGCTCTCCGCCCGCTCCGACGCCGCGCTCGCCGCGCAGGCCGGCCGCTGGGCCGCCCGGTTCGCCGCCGACGACACCCTGCGCCCGTTCGACGTGGCCTTCTCGTCGGTCACCTCCCGCTCCACCCTGGACCGTCGGGCCGTGCTGTCCGCGACCGGCCGCGACGACCTGCTCGCGGGGCTGCGCGCCCTCGCCGCCGGGGAACCGGCCGGCACCGTCGTGCTCGGTGCCGGCGCGCCGCGCGGCCAGCTCGCGGTGCTCTTCTCCGGCCAGGGCGCGCAGCGCGCCGGCATGGGCCGGGAGTTGTACGCGGAGTTCCCGGTGTTCGCCGCCGCGTTCGACGAGGCGTGCGGGCACCTGGACAGGGCCCTGCCGCGCCCGCTGCGCGAGGTGCTCTTCGCCGAGCCGGGTTCGGCTGAGGCGGAGCTGCTGGACCAGACGGTGTTCACGCAGGCGGGGCTGTTCGCCGTCGAGGTGGCGTTGTTCCGGTTGGTCGAGTCCTTCGGGGTCGTGCCGGATTTCGTGGGTGGCCATTCGATCGGCGAGGTCACGGCCGCGTGTGTGGCCGGGGTGCTGTCGCTGGAGCACGCCTGCGCGCTGGTGGCGGCGCGGGGCCGGTTGATGCAGGCGCTGCCCGCCGGGGGTGGGATGCTGGCCGTCGCGGCCACCGAGACCGACGTGGCGGCCACGCTGGACGGGCTGGCCGGCGTGGGGATCGCGGCGGTCAACGGTCCGCAGGCCGTCGTGGTCTCCGGCGCCGTCGAGGCCCTCGACGAGGTGGAGCGGGTCTGGCGTGAGCGGGGCATACGCGTCCGCCGCCTCACCGTCAGCCACGCGTTCCACAGCCCGCTGATGGAGCCGATGCTCGCCCGGTTCCGCGCGGTGCTCGACAAGCTCACCTTCGCCGCGCCGTCGCTGCCGGTCGTGTCGAACGTGACCGGGGCACTGGCCGACGCCGACGAGATCCGCACGCCCGACTACTGGGTGCGCCACGTCCGCGAGGCCGTCCGCTTCGCCGACGGGGTCGCCGCGCTGCGCGCCGCCGGGGCGGACACGTTCCTGGAGATCGGCCCGCGCAGCGTACTGACCGCGATGGCGGCCGACATCCTGCCCGCCGACGACGCCGTGCTGGCCGTGCCGGCGCAGCGCGCGGACCGGCCCGAGGCGCACGGGCTGCTGGCCGGGCTGGCCGAGCTGCACGTGCGCGGGGTGGCGGTCGACTGGCGGCAGTGGTTCGCCGACACCGGCGCGCGGCGCGTGGACCTGCCCACGTACGCCTTCCAGCACCAGCGCTACTGGCCCGAGGTCGGCGGCACCGCCGCGACGGCCGTGCCGGGTGACGCCGCCGAGGGGGACTTCTGGGCGGCCGTGGAGCGTGGCGACCTGACCGGGGTCGCCGCCCACCTGGCCGTGCAGGACGATCCCGCGGCAGTGGAGGCGCTCGCCCCGGCCGTACCGGTGCTGTCGTCGTGGCGGCGGGCCCGGCAGCGCGACGCCGTGGTGGACGGCTGGACCTACCGGGTCGAGTGGGAACCCGTACGCCCCGCCGCCGTTCCGGCGCTGACCGGCCGCTGGCTCGTCGTCACCGCCGACAACGACGACGCCGGGGTGGCCGGCACGCTGACCGGTGCCGGCGCCCACGTCGACACCCTGACCGTCGCCCCGGGCGTCGATCGCGCCGAGCTGACCGGGCTGCTGCGCGGCCACGGCGAGCAGGGCTGGGCCGGCGTGCTCTGCGTGCTGCCCGCGACCGACCGGGCGCTGCCGGACGCCCCGGCCGTCTCCGTCGGCGCCGCGCTGCTGCTCACCCTCACCCAGGCGCTCGCCGACGCGGGCCTGCCCGGCCGGCTCTGGTGCCTCACCCGGGGCGCCGTGCGCGCCGGGGCCGGCGAGACCCTCACCGACCCGTGGGCCGCCCTGGCCTGGGGCCTCGGGCGGGTCGTCGCCCTCGAACAGCCGGACCGCTGGGGCGGCCTGGTCGACCTGCCCGCCCGCGCCGACCGCGCCACGGCCGACGCGCTGCTCGCCGTCCTCGCCGACGCCGGGCACGACCAGGTGGCGATCCGCCCCCAGGGCGTCCTCGGCCGGCGGCTGGTGCCGGCCGTGCCGCCGGTGGGTGTGGGTTGGCGGCCTGCCGGGACGGTGCTGGTGACCGGTGGTACGGGTGCGTTGGGTCGGCATGTGGCGCGGTGGTTGCTGGCGAACGGGGCCGGTGAGGTGGTCCTCGCCTCGCGGCGGGGTCCGGGGGCGCCGGGTGCGGCGGAGTTGGTGGCCGAGTTGGGTGCGGTGCGGGTGGTGGGGTGCGACGTCACCGACCGGGCCGCCGTCGAGGCTCTGGTCTCCGGGCTGCCGGAGCTGACCGCCGTCGTGCACACCGCCGGCGTGATCGACGACGGCGTCCTCGACGGGCTCGACCTGACCCGGATGCAGGCCGTCCTCGACGGCAAGGTCCGCGCCGTCCGGGTCCTGCACGAGGCCACCGCCCACCGCGACCTCGACGCGTTCGTGCTCTTCTCCTCCCTCGCCGGCGTCATCGGCAGTGCCGGGCAGGGCAACTACGCGGCGGCCAACGCCTATCTCGACGCGTTCGCGGCCTGGCGACGCGACCAGGGCCTGCCCGCCACCGCCATCGCCTGGGGCGCCTGGGCTGAGGACGGCATGGCCGCCGCCCTGACCGCCCGGCTCGCCCGGGGCGGGGTCGACGCGCTCCCCGCCGCCGAGGCCGTCACCGCCCTCGGCCGGCTGGTCAACACCGCCGAGCCGGCGGTCACCGTCGCCGCCGTCGACTGGGGACGCCTCGCCGCGTCCTGGGGCCGGCCCACGCCACTGATCGCCGCCCTGCCCGGGGTGCCCGCCGTGCCCACCGGTCCCGTCCGCGCCGTGGTGGTCGGCCGGTCCCTGCCGCAGCTCGCCGACCTCGTACGCACCCAGGCCGCCGTCGTGCTCGGCTACCCGGCCGGGCGGCCGCTGCCCGAGCGCACCTTCCGTGACCTCGGCTTCGACTCGCTCACCGCCGTCGAGCTGCGCAACCGGCTGACCGCCGAGACCGGTATGACCCTGCCCGCCACGCTGGTCTTCGACCACCCCACGGTCGCCGAACTCGCCGCCCACCTGCACGGCCTCACCGCCGGGCACACCACCGGCGAGGTGGTCGCCGACGGCGCCGGCCGTGACCGCGAACCGATCGCCATCGTCGCCATGAGCTGCCGCTTCCCCGGCGGGGTCACCTCGCCCGAGCAGCTCTGGGACCTGCTGGCCACCGGCACCGACGCGCTGAGCCTGATGCCCGGCGAGCGCGGCTGGAACCTCGCCGAGCTGTACCACCCCGACCCCGAGCACCTCGGTACCAGCTACGTCCGGGAGGGCGGCTTCGTCGCCGGTGCCGGCGAGTTCGACCCGGCGTTCTTCGGCATCAGCCCCCGCGAGGCCCTCGCCATGGACCCGCAGCAGCGGCTGCTGCTGGAGACCACCTGGGAGGCGTTCGAGCGGGCCCGGATCGACCCGACCGCCCTGCGCGGCAGCCGCACCGGCGTGTACGTCGGCACCAACGGCCAGGACTACGGCTCGCTGCTGATGGCCACCGGGGACGTCGACGAGAACTACCTCGCCACCGGCACCTCCGCCAGCGTCATCTCCGGCCGGCTGGCGTACACCTTCGGGCTGCACGGCCCGGCCGTCACCGTCGACACGGCCTGCTCGTCGTCGCTGGTCGCGATGCACCTGGCCGCGCAGGCCCTGCAGACGGGGGAGTGCGACCTGGCCCTGGCCGGCGGCGCCACCGTGATGGCCACCCCCGGCATCTTCGTCGGCTTCTCCCGCCAGCGCGGTCTCGCCGCCGACGGCCGGTGCAAGCCGTTCGCCGGAGCCGCGGACGGCACCGGCTGGGGCGAGGGCGTCGGCCTGCTGGTGCTCCAGCGGCTCTCCGACGCCCGCCGCGACGGCAACCCGGTCCTCGCCGTGCTGCGCGGCAGCGCCGTCAACCAGGACGGCGCCTCCAACGGCCTCACCGCCCCCAACGGCCCCGCCCAGCAGCGGGTGATCCGGCAGGCCCTCGCGAACGCCGGACTCACCGCCGAGCAGGTGGACGCCGTCGAGGCGCACGGCACCGGCACCACCCTCGGCGACCCGATCGAGGCGCAGGCCCTCATCGCCACGTACGGCCAGGACCGGCCCGCCGACCGGCCGTTGTGGCTCGGCTCGATCAAGTCGAACATCGGGCACACCCAGGCGGCGGCGGGTGTGGCCGGGGTGATGAAGATGGTGCTGGCGATGCGGCACGGGGTGCTGCCGCCCACGCTGCACGTGGACGAGCCCACCCCGCACGTCGACTGGACCGGCGGCAGCGTCGAGCTGCTCACCTCCGCCCGGCCGTGGGAGCCGGCCGACGGGGTACGCCGCGCCGCCGTCTCCTCGTTCGGAATCAGCGGCACCAACGTGCACACCATCCTCGAACAGGCCCCCGCCGACGAGCCGGAGCCCGGACCGGCGGCCGACGTGCCGACCGGGGAGCTGCCCTGGGTGCTCTCCGGGCGCACCGTCGACGCCCTCACCGCCCGCACCCGGGACCTGCGCGAGCACCTCGGCACAGTGGACGACGACGCGCTCGCCGACGTCGGCTGGTCGCTGGCCGCCACCCGCGCCGCCCACGACCACCGGGCCGTCGTCTTCGCCGCCGACCGCGACGACCTGGCCGCGTCCCTCGACGCGCTCGCCGCCGGCCGGCCCGGCCCGCAGACCGTCACCCGCGCCCCCGGCACGCCGGGCGAGGTCGCGTTCGTCTTCCCGGGCCAGGGATCGCAGTGGGCCGGGATGGCCGCCGAGCTGCTCGACACCGCCCCCGTCTTCGCGGAGACGTTCGCCGCCTGCGCCGAGGCACTGCGCCCGTACGTCGACTGGTCACCGACCGACGTGGTGCGCGGCGCGCCCGACGCCCCGTCGCTGGAGCGCGTCGACGTCGTGCAGCCCACCCTGTTCGCGGTCAGCGTCTCGCTCGCCGCGCTCTGGGAGTCGTACGGGGTGCGCCCCGGAGCCGTCGTCGGCCACTCCCAGGGGGAGATCGCCGCCGCGTACGTCGCCGGTGGCCTCACCCTCGACGACGCGGCGGCCGTGGTCGCGCTGCGCAGCCGGATCATCGCAGGCATCGCCGGGGACGGCGGCATGGTCTCGGTCGCCACCACCGCCGACGAGGCCACCGCGACGATCGCCCGCTGGTCCGGCCGCATCGCCCTGGCCGCCGTCAACGGACCCACCTCCGTCGTGGTCTCCGGCGACGGCGCCGCCCTCGACGAGCTCGTCGCCCACTACGAGTCCCACGAGGTGCGGGTGCGCCGCGTCCCCGTGGACTACGCCTCCCACTCCGCCCACGTCGAGCAACTGCGCGAGCAGCTCCTGGAACTGCTCGCCGGGCTGCGGCCCCGCACCGGCGAGGTCCGGTTCCGCTCCACCGTCGAGGGGGACTGGCTCGACACCGCCGCCCTCGACGCCGACTACTGGTACCGCAACCTGCGGCAGACCGTCCGCTTCGACGAAGCGGTACGCAGCCTCGTCGCCGCCGGCTACCAGACCTTCGTCGAGGTCAGCGCCCACCCCGTGCTGACGATGGCCACGCAGGAGAGCGTCGAGCTGGCCGCCGCCGACCCGGACGCGGTCACCGTCACCGGCAGCCTGCGCCGGGGCGAGGGCGGCCTCGGCCGCTTCCTGCGCGCCCTGGCCGAGGTCTGGGCCGGAGGTACGGCCGTGGACTGGCGGCCCGCCTTCGCCGGCCTCGCCGGGCGTCGCCTCGACCTGCCCACGTACCCGTTCCAGCGGCAGCTCTACTGGCCGCAGTCGTCGACCGCGCCCGCCCCCGCGGTCGGGACCGCCGGTGCCGTGGCCGACGACGAGGTCGACGCCCGGTTCTGGGCGGCCGTCGAGGCGGAGGACCTGACCGCGCTCACGGCTGAACTCTCCGCCACGACCGAGCCGGGGCCCGTCCCGGAGACGGCGTTCGCCGACGTGCTGCCGGTGCTCGCCGCCTGGCGTCGCCGGCACCGCGACCAGGCCACCGTGGACTCGTGGCGGTACCGGGACAGTTGGACGCCCGTCGCCCCCGACGCCTCCGGCGAGCCGGCCGTCACCGGCACCTGGTGGCTGCTGACCGGCCCCGACGACACCGGCGCGGCCGAGGCCGGCTTCTGCGCCGAGGCGTTGCGGCGCCATGGCGGCAGCGTCGTACCGCTGGCGCTGGACGCCGACCGCACGGACCGCGCGGCGCTCGCCGCCCGGCTGCGCGACCTCGCCGACGGCGGCCCCCGCCCCGCCGGGATCGTGTCGCTGCTGCCGCTCGACGAGACGCCCGCCCCGGCGTACCCGTCCGTGCCGGTCGGCTTCGCCGGCACCGTCACCCTCGTGCAGGCGCTCGGCGACGCCGGCGTCCGCGCGCCCCTGTGGTGCCTCACCCGGGGCGCCGTCGCGACCGGCCCGGCCGACCCGCTGCCGCACCCGCTCCAGCAGCTCACCTGGGGCTTCGGCCGGGTCGCCGCGTTGGAGCACCCGGACCGCTGGGGCGGCCTCGTGGACCTGCCCGACGAGCTCGACGATGCGGCCGGCCGCCGGCTCGTGCGCGTCCTCGCCGGTCCCGACGGGGAGGACCAGGTCGCGCTGCGGTGGGCCGGCGCGTTCGGCCGGCGACTGCTGCACGCCCCGCTCGGCGACACGCCCGCCCCGCGCGCCTGGCGGCCCTCCGGCACCGCCCTGGTCACCGGCGGCACCGGCGCGCTCGGCGGGCACATGGCCCGCTGGCTCGCCGCCAACGGCGCCGCCCACCTGGTGCTGGTGAGCCGGCGCGGCCGGCAGGCCGAGGGCATCGCCGACCTCGAGGCCGAACTGGTCGCACTGGGCGCCCGGGTGACCGTCGCCGCCTGCGACGCCGCCGACCGCTCGGCGCTCGCCGCCGTCCTCGCCGACCTGCCGTCCGAGCACCCGCTGACCACAGTCGTGCACACCGCAGCCGTGCTCGACGACTCGGTGATCAACTCGCTGACGCTGGACCAGGTCGACTACGCGCTCAGCGCGAAGGTCACCGCCGCACTGAACCTGCACGAGCTGACCCGCGCGCTGGACCTCGACGCGTTCATCCTGTTCTCGTCGATGGCCGGCACCGTCGGCAGCTCCGGCGTGGGCAACTACGCCCCCGGCAACGCGTTCCTCAACGCCCTCGCCGAGCACCGCCGCGCCCTCGGCCTGCCCGCCACCTCCATCGGTTGGGGCGCCTGGGGCGGCGGCGGCATGGCCGACGGCGAGTTCGGCCGGATGCTGCACCGCCACGGCGCACCCGAGATGCCGCCGCGGCTCGCCGTCGCGGCCCTGCACCAGGCCGTCGAGCACGACGAGACGTTCCTGACCATCTCGAACATCGCCTGGGAGCGGTTCTTCGTCGCGTTCACCGCCACCCGGCCCGGCCCGCTGATCTCGGAGATCCCCGAGGCGCAGCGGTTGCAGGCCACCAAGGGACTGGCCGAGACGAAGGAGACCGACGAGGCCGGCCCGGCCGGCGCGTTCACCCGGATGAGCGCCGCCGAGCGCCAGCAGGCGCTGCTCGACCTGGTCCGCGACCAGGCGGCCACGGTCCTCAGGTACGCCGACGGCCAGGCCGTCGACCCGCACCACGCGTTCCGCGACCTCGGTTTCGACTCGGTGACCGCGGTGGAACTGCGCAACCGGCTCGCCACCGCCACCTCGCTGCGGCTGCCGGTGACCCTGGTCTTCGACTACCCGTCGCCGACCGCGCTCGCCCGGCACCTGCACGAGGAACTGGGCGGGGAGGCCGCCGTGGCCGTCGAGGCCGCCCCGGTGGCGTTCGGCGACGACGAGCCGGTGGCCATCGTGGCCATGTCCTGCCGCTTCCCCGGCGGGGCCAACGATCCCGAGCGGTTCTGGCAGATGCTGCACGCCGGCCGCGACGCCGTGTCGGACCTCCCCGGCGATCGGGGTTGGGACGTCGAGCGCCTCTACGACCCCGACCCCTATTCCACCGGCACCTCCTACGTCCGCAGCGGCGCCTTCCTCTACGAGGCGGCGGAGTTTGATGCCGGTTTCTTCGGGATTTCCCCCCGCGAGGCGTTGGCCATGGACCCGCAGCAGCGGTTGTTGCTGGAGGTTTCGTGGGAGGCGGTCGAGCGGGCAGGGGTTGAGCCTGGGGTTCTGCGGGGTTCGCGAACAGGGGTGTTCGTGGGCACGAATGGTCAGGACTATGGGGCCCTGCTGATGGTGGCGGGGGACGAGGTGGAGGGCTTCGCGGGAACGGGCAACGCCGCGAGTGTGGTGTCGGGTCGGGTGGCGTACGCGTTGGGGTTGGAGGGGCCGGCGGTGTCGGTGGACACGGCGTGTTCGTCGTCGCTTGTGGCGTTGCACCTGGCGGTGCAGGCGCTGCGGCGTGGCGAGTGCGACCTGGCCCTCGCCGGCGGCGTGACCGTGATGGCGACGCCCGGGCTGTTCGTGGAGTTCTCCCGGCAGCGGGGCCTGGCGGCCGACGGCCGGTGCAAGGCGTTCGCTGCGGGTGCGGATGGCACGGGCTGGGGCGAGGGTGTGGGCGTGCTGCTGGTGGAGCGGTTGTCGGACGCGCGGCGCAACGGTCACGAGGTGCTGGCGATCGTGCGGGGCAGTGCCGTCAACCAGGACGGCGCCTCGAACGGGCTGACCGCCCCGAACGGTCCCTCGCAGCAGCGGGTGATCCGGCAGGCGCTGGCCTCGGCGCGGCTCTCCGCGGCCGACGTGGACGTGGTCGAGGCGCACGGCACGGGCACCACGCTCGGTGACCCGATCGAGGCGCAGGCCCTGCTCGCCACGTACGGGCAGGAGCGCGACGAGCCGCTGCTGCTCGGCTCGGTCAAGTCGAACATCGGCCACACCCAGGCCGCCGCCGGCGTCGCCGGTGTGATCAAGATGGTGCTGGCGATGCGGGAGGGCGTGGTCCCCGCGACGCTGCACGTGGACGAGCCGTCGCCGCACATCGACTGGACCTCCGGGGCCGTCGAGCTGGCGATCGAGTCGCGGCCGTGGCCGGCCGTGGACCGGGCGCGCCGGTCGGCGGTGTCGTCGTTCGGCATCTCCGGCACCAACGCCCACGTCATCATCGAACTGCCCGAGGACCTCCCCGCCGAGAGCGTGGAGCCCGACGGCGAGGCCGCCGAGGATCGCAGCCCGGGGCTCGTGGCCTCCGACGTCGTCGTCTGGACGGTGTCGGGGCGGTCGAAGGGCGCGCTGGCCGGTCAGGCCGCTCGCCTGGCCCAGCACGTCCGCGCGCACGCCGACCTCGACGCGGCGGCGGTGGGCTGGTCTCTCGCTGTTACCAGGTCGGTGTTCGACCAGCGGGCCGCTGTGGTCGGGTCGGGGATGGAGGAGTTGCTGGCGGGGCTGGACGCCCTGGCGGCTGGTGCGCCGGCGGGGAACCTGGTCACGGGTACGGCCGTCGGGACGAGTGCGGTGTTCGTGTTCCCGGGTCAGGGTGCGCAGTCGGCGCGGATGGCGGCCGGTCTGGTGGGTCGTGCGCCGGTGTTCGACGCGCGGTTGGCGGAGTGTCAGCGGGCCCTGGCCCCGTACCTCGATGTGGACCTCGTTGCGGTGTTGACCGGTGACGACGAGTCGTGGCTGGAGCGGGTCGAGGTCGTGCAGCCGGTGCTGTGGGCCGTCGGCGTCGCCCTCGCCGCCGTGTGGCAGCACGCGGGTGTGGTTCCGGCTGCGGTGATCGGTCACTCGCAGGGCGAGATCGGCGCGGCGTGTGTGGCGGGGATTCTCTCCCTGGAGGACGCGGCGAAGGCCGTGGCGTTGCGGTCGCGGGCGCTGACGGTGCTGCGGGGCACCGGGACGATGGCGTCGGTGGACCTGTCGGCGGAGGCGGTGGCCGAGCGGCTGCCGGCGTTCCCGGGTGTCGGGGTGGCGGCGGTCAACGGCCCGTCGACGGTCGTGGTGTCGGGTCCGCCGCAGCCGGTTGCCGACCTGGTGGAGGCGTGTCAGGCCGACGGGGTGCGGGCGCGGTTGATCCCGGTGGACTACGCGTCGCATTCGGTGGCGGTGCAGGAGGTCGCGGAGCGGTTGCGCGCGGACCTGGCCGACGTGAGCCCGCAGCCGGGGCACACTCGGCTCGTCTCGACGTTGACGGGGGACTGGGTCGATCCGTCCTCGATGGACGCCGGCTACTGGTACGACAACCTGCGGCAGACCGTCCAGTTCGAGGCCGCCGTCCGGGTGGCCGTCGAGGCGGGTCACACGACGTTCGTCGAGATCTCACCGCATCCGGTGCTGACGATGCCGGTGACGGCGATCCTGGACGACGCCGGCGTCACCGGGCACACGCTGGGCAGCCTGCGCCGCGGTGACGACGATCCGACGCGGCTGCTGACCAACCTGGCTACCGCCCACGCGATCGGCCTGCCCGTCGACCTGACGGCCGTCCTCGCCGAGACCGACGTGGTGGCACTGCCCACCTACGCCTTCGACCGCAGCCGCTTCTGGCCCACCGCCGTGACCGGGCAGGACGGCGCCGAGGAGACCCCGAGCGGCGTCGACGCCGCGTTCTGGGCGGCCGTCGAACGCGAGGACCTGGCCGCGCTCGCGGAACTCACCGAGCAGGACGCGACGGAATCCCTGGAACGGCTGGGCGGGGCCCTGCCCGTGCTCGCCTCCTGGCGACGCCGCCAGCGCAACCGGTCCGCCCTGGACGACCTGCGCTACCGCGCCGTCTGGCAGCCGTACACCGGCACGCCCGTCAGCTTCCTCCCCGGCGCCTGGTGGGTGATCGCCGACGCGCGGCACCCGGAGGAGGGCGAAGCCGCCGTCGCCGAACTGTCCCGCCGGGGCGCCGACGTCCGGCTGGTGTCGCTGCCGGAGAACCTGACCGACCGGGCCGCCCTCACCGCGCACCTGAGCGGTGTCACCCGTACCTCCGACGGCGGAACGGCCCCGGTCGACGGGGTGCTGTCCCTGCTCGCCCTCGCCGACGGCGCGGTCGACGACACCCAGCCGGTGCCGCCGTTCCTCGCCCGGTCGCTGGCGCTGATCCAGGCGCTCGGGGACCTCGACGTCGCCGCGCCGCTGTGGTGCGTCACCCGGGGCGCCGCCGGCACCACCCGGGGCGGCACCGCCGGCCGCCCGGAGCAGTCGCTGCTCTGGGGCCTCGGCCGGGTCGTGGCCCTCGAACACCCCGAGCGGTGGGGCGGCCTGGTCGACGTACCGGCCACCCTGGACGACCACGGCTGGGACCTGCTCTGCGCCGCCCTCGCCGGCCTCGACGGCGAGGACCAGCTCGCGGTCGACGGCGCCACCATCCTGGTACGCCGGCTGGTGCGGGCACCAGGCGGCGGGGCGCCCGCCGATGACGCCGGCTACCCGGGCACGACGCTGGTCACCGGCGGCACCGGCGCGCTCGGCGCGGAGGTGGCCCGCTGGCTGGCCGCCCGGGGCGCCGAGCACCTGATGCTCGTCAGCCGCCGCGGCGCGGACGCCCCCGGCGCCACGGCACTCGTCCGTGAGCTGACCGGGGCGGGCACCCGGGTGACCGTCGCGGCCTGCGACGTGGCCGACCGGGCCGCGCTGGCCAAGCTGCTCGACGAGGTGCCCGCCGACGCGCCGCTGACCACCGTCGTGCACGCCGCCGGCGTGCTGGAGGACGGGGTGCTCGACGGGCTCACCCCCGACCGGCTCGCCACCGTCCTGCGACCCAAGGTGCTCGGCGCCCTGCACCTGCACGAGCTCACCCTCGGGCGGGAACTGCGCGCGTTCGTGCTGTTCTCCGCGATGGCCGGCCAGCTCGGCGCCGCCGGTCAGGGCAGCTACGCCGCCGCCAACGCCTACCTCGACGCGCTCGCCGAGCAGCGGCACCGCCAGGGCCTGCCGGCCACCTCGGTCGCCTGGGGCCCCTGGGCGGCCGGCGGGATGGCCGCCACCGACCAGGCCGTCGAGGAGCGCCGCCGGCGTACCGGCGTGGCCCGCCTCGACACCGCGCTCGCGCTCACGGCGCTCGCCCAGTGCGTCGCGCGGGGCGAGCCGACGACGATGGTGACCGAGATCGACTGGGCCCGCTACGTGCCCGGCTTCGTGGCCGTGCGGCCCAGCCCGCTCATCGCGGGTGTGGCCGAGGCACGGCGGGCCGTCGCCGAGCGGGCCGAGGACACCGGCGTCTCCGCGGAGTCCCTGGCCGCCCTGCTCGCCGGGCAGACCGACGCCGAACGACGCAAGACCCTGCTGGAGCTGGTACGCGGGCAGGCCGCCGCGGTGCTCGGGCACGCCTCGATGGACGCCGTCGAGCCGGACCGGGCGTTCCGCGAACTCGGCTTCGACTCGCTGACCGCCGTGGAGCTGCGTAACCGGCTCACCGCGGCGACCGGCGTGCGGCTGCCCGCCACCGTGGTCTTCGACTACCCGACCGCCGCCGGGCTGGCCGAATACGTGCGGGCCGCGATCGTCGACGGCGGCGTGGCCGGGGTCGCACCGGTCTTCGGTGAGCTGGACAGGTTGGAAGCGGCACTCTCCGGCTCGGCGCCGGACCGCAGCGCCCGAATTCGGATCACCGAACGGCTGCGGGCGCTGCTGGCCTCCCTCAACGAGGCCGACGCCCCGGCGGACGGCGACACCGTCGCCGAGAAGCTCCAGGACGCGACGCCGGACGAGGTCTTCGACTTCATCGACCGCGAGCTGGGGATGTCCTGACGTGATCGCTGCTGCGACGACGGGTCAACACAAGGAGTGCGCGGTCCATGGCTGACGAGGCGAAGCTTCTCGACTACCTCAAGCGGGTCACCGCTGACCTGCACCAGGTGCGCCAGCGCCTGCGCGAGGTGGAGGCCGGTGAACAGGAACCGGTCGCCATCGTCTCCATGAGCTGCCGCTTCCCCGGCGGGGTGCGCTCTCCCGAGGACCTGTGGGAGGTGGTCGCGTCCGGCCGGGACGTGGTCACCGACTTCCCCGAGGACCGCGGCTGGGACCTCGGGTCGCTCTACGACAGCGACCCCGAACAGAGCGGCACGTCGTACACGCGGCAGGGCGGCTTCGTCCACGACCTGGCCGACTTCGACCCGGGCTTCTTCGCGATCTCCCCCCGCGAGGCGCTGGCGATGGACCCGCAGCAGCGCTGGCTGCTGGAGACATCGTGGGAGGCCCTGGAACGGGCCGGCATCGACCCGCACTCGCTGCGCGGCAGCCGCACCGGCGTCTTCGCCGGCAGCACCGGCCAGGACTACGGCACCGTGCTGATGGGCGCCGCGCAGGGCCTGGAGGGGCACCTGATGACCGGCAACGCCGGCAGCGTGGTCTCCGGCCGGATCGCCTACACCTTCGGGCTGGAGGGCCCGGCGGTCACCATCGACACCGCCTGCTCGTCCTCGCTGGTCGCCCTGCACCTGGCGGGGCAGGCGCTGCGGCAGCGGGAGTGCACCCTGGCGATCGTCGCCGGGGTCACCGCCATGTGCACCCCGGCCGCCTTCGTCGAGTTCTCCCGGCAGCGCGGCCTCGCCGCCGACGGCCGCTGCAAGGCGTTCGCCGCCTCCGCCGACGGGACCGGCTGGTCCGAGGGCGTCGGCGTCCTGGTGCTGGAGCGGCTGTCGGACGCGCAGCGCAACGGCCACCCCGTCCTCGCCGTGGTGCGGGGCAGCGCCGTCAACCAGGACGGCGCCTCCAACGGCCTGAGCGCCCCGAACGGGCCGTCGCAGCAGCGGGTGATCCAGCAGGCGCTGGCCAACGCCGGCCTCGCCACCGGCGGCGTGGACGTGGTGGAGGCGCACGGCACCGGCACCCGGCTCGGCGACCCGATCGAGGCGCAGGCGCTGCTCGCCACGTACGGGCAGGACCGGGGGGACTCGGCGCCGCTGCTGCTCGGGTCGGTCAAGTCGAACATCGGTCACGCCCAGGCCGCCGCCGGTGTCGCCGGTGTGATCAAGATGGTCATGGCGATGCGGCACGGCGTCGTACCGCCCACCCTGCACGTGGACGAGCCGACGCCCGAGGTCGACTGGTCGGCCGGCGAGGTGTCGCTGGTGACCGAGGCGACGCCGTGGCCGGCGGTGAGCCGGCCGCGCCGCTCGGCCGTCTCCTCGTTCGGGGTGTCCGGCACGAACGCCCACACCATCCTGGAGCAGGCTCCGGAGCCCCAGCAGTCCCCGTCGGCCGCCGCCGCGTCGCCGGTCGAGCGGCCGGTCGTGCCGGTGCCGGTGTCGGCCCGGGACGCGGCCGGCCTCGCCGCGCAGGCGGGCCGCTGGGCGGCCCGGATCGCCGCCGACGAGACCCTGCGGCCCCTGGACGTGGCCTTCTCGTCGGTCACCTCACGCTCCACCCTGGAGCACCGGGCCGTGGTTTCCGCGACCGGCCGTGAGGAGTTGCTGGCCGGGTTGCGTGCCCTGGCCGCCGGGCAGCCGTCGGGTGCGGTCGTCACGGGCCAGGCCGGCGGCCGGGGTCCGTTGGCGGTGCTGTTCTCCGGCCAGGGTGCGCAGCGCGCCGGCATGGGCCGGGAGTTGTACGCGGAGTTCCCGGTGTTCGCCGCCGCCCTCGACGAGGCGTGCGGGCACCTGGACAGGGCCCTGCCGCGCCCGCTGCGCGAGGTGCTCTTCGCCGAGCCGGGTTCGGCTGAGGCGGAGCTGCTGGATCAGACGGTGTTCACGCAGGCGGGGTTGTTCGCGGTCGAGGTGGCGCTGTTCCGTCTCGTCGAGTCCTTCGGCGTCGCCCCCGACCTGGTCGGCGGCCACTCGATCGGTGAGGTCACGGCCGCGTACGTGGCGGGGGTGCTGTCGCTGGAGCACGCCTGCGCGTTGGTGGCGGCGCGGGGCCGGTTGATGCAGGCGCTGCCCGCCGGGGGTGGGATGCTGGCCGTCGCGGCCACCGAGGCCGACGTGGCGGCCACGCTGGACGGGTTGGCCGGAGTGGGGATCGCGGCGGTCAACGGTCCGCAGGCCGTCGTGGTCTCCGGCGCCGTCGAGGCCCTCGACGAGGTGGAGCGGGTCTGGCGTGAGCGGGGCGTACGCGTCCGCCGCCTCACCGTCAGCCACGCGTTCCACAGTCCGTTGATGGAGCCGATGCTCGCTGATTTCCGGGCCGTTCTCGACGGGTTGGAGTTCGCCGCGCCGGTGCTGCCGGTCGTGTCGAACGTGACCGGTGCCCTGGCCGGCGATGAGATCCGCACGCCGGAGTACTGGGTGCGGCACGTGCGCGAGGCGGTGCGTTTCGCTGACGGGGTCGCCGCGCTGCGCGCCGCTGGGGCGGACACGTTCCTGGAGATCGGGCCGCGCAGCGTGCTGACCGCGATGGTCGGCGACATCCTGCCCGCCGACGACGCCGTGCTCGCCGTGCCGGCGCAGCGCGCCGACCGGCCCGAGGCGCACGGGCTGCTGGCCGGGCTGGCCGAGTTGCACGTGCACGGGGTGGCGGTCGACTGGCGGCAGTGGTTCGCCGACACCGGCGCGCGGCGCGTCGACCTGCCCACGTACGCCTTCCAGCACCAGCGCTACTGGCCCGAGGCGGGCGCCGGGTGGACCGGCGACGTCACCGCCGTCGGCCTGCGCCCCGCGCAACACCCCCTGCTCGGGGCCGCCGTCGGCGTCGCGCACGCCGAGGGATTCCTGTTCACCGGCCGGCTGGCCCGGCGTACCCACCCGTGGATCTGTGACCACGTCGTCTTCGACACCGTGCTGCTGCCCGGCACGGGCTTCGTCGAACTCGCCCTCCAGGCCGGCGCGCACGTCGGCGCGGACCACGTCCGCGAACTCACCCTGGAGTCGCCGCTGATCCTGCCGGAGACCGGGGGCGTCGACATCCAGCTCTGGATCGGCCCGGCCGACGAGACCGGCTGCCGGTCCGTGTCGCTGCACTCCGCCCAGGACGGCGAGCCGGCCGAGGGCGCGGGCGAGCGGACCTGGACCCGCAACGCCAGCGGTGTGCTGGCCAGCGGCCCCGCCGCCCCGAGCGGCCCCGCCGGCTGGTCCGACCTGACCACCTGGCCGCCGCCGGGCGCCACCGAGGTCGGCACCGACGACCTCTACCTGAACCTCTCCGCCCAGGGCTACGACTACGGTCCGTCCTTCATCGCCCTGCGCTCCGCGTGGCGGCGCGGCGACGACCTCTTCGCCGAGCTGGCGCTGCCCGAGGCCCCCGCCGCCGAGGCCGGCGGGTACGGCCTGCACCCGGCCCTGCTCGACGCGGCGCTGCACACCCTCGGCCTGACCACGTCGGCCGGAGAGCCTTCAGGGGCGGGCATGCCCCCGGGGTACGGCCGGCTGCCGTTCTCCTGGAACGACGTCGCCCTGCACGGCGCCGGGGCCGCGGCGGCCCGCGTCCGGGTCTCGCACACCGGCCCCGACAGCATCTCGCTGCTGCTCACCGACGTCGCCGGTGCGCCCGTCATCTCCGTCGGCTCCCTGGTCCTGCGGCCGGTCTCCGCCGACCAGCTCCGCACCGCCTCCGGCGGCGGCACCGAGTCGCTCTTCCAGGTCGATTGGGCGCCGCTCGCGCTGCCCGCCGGCCCGTCCACTGCCGACTGGGCGGTCATCGGCGACGCCGCGGCGCTCACCGACGCGGTCGCGGCCACCGGCACGGCCGTGGCGGCGTACCCCGACCTGACGGCCCTGGCCACGGCGATGGACGACGGGACGGACGCGCCCGGCGTGCTGGTCCTGCCGTTGCTCGACCCGCCCGCGTCGGCGGACGTGCCGCGCGCCGTCGCCGAGGCGACCCACCGGGTGCTTGCCGTGCTCCAGCAGTTCCTCGCCGAGGAGCGCTACGCGGTGTCCAGGCTGGTGGTGCTGACCTCGGGCGCGGTCGCCACCGACCGGGACGCCGACCTGACCGACCTGGCCGGCGCCGCCGCGATCGGCCTGCTCCGCTCCGCCCAGTCGGAGAACCCCGACCGGTTCGTGCTTGTCGACGTCGACGACGTGGCCGGCTGTGCCGCCGTGCTCGTCCCGGCCGTCGCGACCGACGAACCGCAGGTCGTGATCCGCGCGGGTGTCGCCGCCGGCGCCCGGCTCACCCGGGTTCCCGCCCCGGCCGAGCCGCCGGCCGCCCCGTTCGACTCCGACGGCACCGTCCTGATCACCGGCGCCACCGGCACCCTCGGCCAGCTGATGAGCCGGCACCTGGTCAGCACGTACGGCGTCCGGCACCTCATCCTCACCAGCCGGCGCGGCCGCGCCGCCGGGGGCGTCGCGGAGCTCTGCGCCGAGCTGGAGGCGCTCGGCGTGAGCGTCACCGTCGCCGCCTGCGACGTCGCCGACCGCGCCGCCGTGGCCGAGCTGCTGGCCGGCATCCCGGCGGAGCACCCCCTCACCGCTGTCGTCCACGCCGCCGGCGTCCGCGACGACGGCGTCATCTCCTCGCTCACCCCCGAGCGGATGGACGGCGTGCTGCGGCCCAAGGTCGACGCCGCGTGGCACCTGCACGAGCTGACCGCCGACCTCGGCCTGAAGGCGTTCGTCTCGTACTCCTCGCTGGCCGCCACCGCAGGCGGCCCGGGCCAGGGCAACTACGCCGCCGCCAACGCGTTCCTCGACGGGCTGGCCCACCACCGCAAGGCGCGCGGCCTCGCCGCGCTCACCCTTGCCTGGGGCCTCTGGGCCGACCGCAGCGGCATGACCACCGAGCTGGACGACGTCCACCTCAACCGGATCTCCCGCTCCGGGGTCGCCGCCATGGAGGCCGAGGAGGGGCTCGCGCTCTTCGACGTGGCCTGCCGCACCACCGACGCCGCGCTCGTCCCGGCCCGGCTGGACCTCGCCGCGATGAAGGTGCAGTTCGCCGGCGGGAGCATCCCGCCGCTGTACCGGGCGCTGATCCGCACGCCCGCGCGCGCCGCCGCGGCCACCACCGGCGCGTCACTGGTGCAGCAGCTCGCCGGGCTGGGCGACGCCGAGCGGGCCGCCGCGCTGGTCGAGATCGTCCGCGGGCAGGCCGCCGCCGTGCTCGGCTACCCCGACCCGGCGGCCATCGAGCCGCGCCGGGCGTTCAGCGAGTTCGGCTTCGACTCGCTGACCGCCGTCGAGATGCGCAACCGGCTCAACAACGCCTTCGGGATGCGGCTGCCGGCCACCCTCGTCTTCGACTATCCGACCCCGCACGACCTGGCGGGCTTCCTGGGTACGGAGATCGCCGGCACCCCGGTCCCCGTGCGACCCGCGACGACCACCGTGCCGGTCGGCGACGACGAGCCCCTCGCGATCATCGGCATGGCCTGCCGGCTGCCCGGCGGCGTGTGGTCGCCCGACGACCTGTGGCGGCTGGTGGTCGACGGCGTCGACGCGATCAGCGACCTGCCGACCGACCGTGGCTGGGACCTCGACAGCCTCTACAGCCCCGACCCCGACGCCCCCGGCACCTTCTACGCCCGCGGCGGCGGCTTCCTCAGCGGCGTCGACCGGTTCGACCCCGGCTTCTTCGGCATCTCGCCCCGCGAGGCCCTGGCCATGGACCCGCAGCAGCGGCTGCTGCTGGAAACCACCTGGGAGTCCTTCGAGTCCGCCGGCATCGACCCGGCCGACGTACGGGGCAGCAGCACCGGCGTCTTTGTCGGCACCAGCGGCCAGGACTACGGCTCGCTGCTCGCGTACTCGCCGGAGGCCGCCGAGGGCTACATGCTGACCGGGATGACCAGCAGCGTCATCTCCGGCCGGGTGGCGTACACGTTCGGGCTGGAGGGGCCGGCGGTGTCGCTGGACACGGCCTGCTCCTCGTCGCTGGTGGCCCTGCACTGGGCCGGTCAGGCGCTGCGGCGCGGCGAGTGCGACATGGCCCTCGCCGGTGGCGTGATGGTGATGGCCACCCCGACCGCCTTCGTCGAGTTCTCCCGGCAGCGCGGCCTGGCCGCCGACGGCCGGTGCAAGTCGTTCGCCGCGTCGGCCGACGGCACCGGCTGGTCCGAGGGCGTGGGCATGCTGCTCGTGCAGCGGCTCTCCGACGCGCGCCGGCAGGGCCGCACCGTGTACGCGGTGGTGCGCGGCTCGGCGATCAACCAGGACGGCGCCTCCAACGGGCTGACCGCCCCGAACGGTCCCTCGCAGCAGCGGGTGATCCGGCAGGCGCTGGCGTCGGCCCGCCTTACCACGGCCGACGTGGACGTGGTCGAGGCGCACGGCACGGGCACGACGCTCGGTGACCCGATCGAGGCGCAGGCCCTGCTGGCCACGTACGGGCGGGAGCGGCCCGCCGACCGGCCGCTGCTGCTCGGCTCGATCAAGTCGAACATCGGCCACGCCCAGGCCGCCGCCGGGGTGGCCGGTGTGATCAAGATGGTGCAGGCCATCCGGCACGGCCTCGTCCCGGCGACGCTGCACGTGGACGAGCCGTCCCCGCACATCGACTGGACCTCCGGCGCCGTCGAGCTGGCCACGGAGTCGCGGCCGTGGCCGGTGGTGGACCGGCCGCGCCGGGCGGCGGTGTCGTCGTTCGGCATCTCCGGCACGAACGCCCACGTGATCATCGAGCAGGGTGACGAGCCGGTCGACGCCGCACGCGTGGACACCCGGCCCGGCCTCGTGGATTCCGGCGTCGTGGCATGGCCGCTGTCGGGGCGGTCGAGGGAAGCCCTGACCGGCCAGGCGGCCCGGCTGGCCCGGCACGTACGCGAGCACGGCGAGGTCGATGCGGCGGCGGTGGGCTGGTCCCTGACGACGACCCGGTCGACGTTCGACCACCGGGCGGCAGTGGTCGGGTCGAGCACGGAGGAGTTGCTGGCGGGGCTGGACGCTCTGGCGTCGGGGTCGCCGGCCGGCAACGTGGTCGCGGCGGCGGCTCTGTCGCATGGCGCGGGTGCGGTGTTCGTGTTCCCGGGTCAGGGTGCGCAGTCGGCGCGGATGGCGGCCGGTCTGGTGGGTCGGACGCCGGTGTTCGACGCGCGTCTGGCGGAGTGTCAGCGGGCCCTGGCCCCGTACCTGGACGTCGATCTGGTGTCGGTGTTGACGGGTGACGACGAGTCGTGGCTGGCGCGGGTGGAGGTCGTGCAGCCGGTGCTGTGGGCCGTCGGCGTCGCCCTCGCCGCCGTGTGGCAGCACGCGGGTGTGGTTCCGGCGGCGGTGATCGGTCACTCGCAGGGTGAGATCGGCGCGGCGTGTGTGGCGGGGATCCTGTCGCTGGGGGACGCGGCGAAGGCGGTGGCGTTGCGCTCCCGGGCCCTGACCGCGCTGCGGGGCACCGGGACGATGGCGTCGGTCGACCTCCGCGCGGACGCGGTGACGGAGCGGCTGCCGGGCTTCCCCGGGGTGGGCGTCGCGGCGGTGAACGGTCCGTCGACGGTGGTGGTGTCGGGTCCGCCGCAGCCGGTCGCGGATCTGGTGGAGGCGTGTCAGGCCGACGGGGTGCGGGCGCGGTTGATCCCGGTGGACTACGCGTCGCACTCGGCGGCGGTGCAGGAGGTGGCCGAGCGGTTGCGCGCCGATCTGGCCGACGTGAGCCCGCAGCCGGGGCACACTCGGCTCGTCTCGACGTTGACGGGGGACTGGGTGGACCCGTCCTCGATGGACGCCGGCTACTGGTACGACAACCTGCGGCAGACCGTGCGCTTCGACGCCGCCGTGCGGGTGGCGGTCGAGGCGGGTCACACGACGTTCGTCGAGATCAGCCCCCACCCGGTGCTGACGATGCCGGTGACGGCGATCCTGGACGACGCCGGCGTCACCGGGCACACCCTGGGCAGCCTGCGCCGCGGTGACGACGACCCGACGCGGCTGCTGACGAACCTCGCGACCGCCCACGCGATCGGCCTGCCCGTCGACCTGACGGCCGTCCTGGCCGGGACCGACCCTGTCGCCCTGCCCACGTACGCCTTCGACCACCAGCGGTACTGGGTCGAGCCGCCGGCGCACCGGGCGCAGGACGTCAGCTCCGCCGGTCTCCAGGACGCCGGGCACCCGCTGCTCAGCGCCACGCTGACGTTCCCCGACAGCGAGCGGATGGTCTTCACCGGGCGGCTGTCGGTGCGTACCCACCCGTGGCTCGGCGAGCACCGGGTGATGGACAACATCCTGCTGCCCGGCACCGCCTTCGTGGAACTCGCCACGTACGCCGGTGCGCAGGCCGGCTGCCCGACGGTGGAGGAGCTGACGCTGCTCGCCCCGCTCGTCCTGCCCGAACTCGGCGCGCTCCAGGTGCAGCTGACGGTCGGCGACCGCGACGACGACGGGCGGCGCACCGTCCAGCTCCACTCCCGGCCCTACCGGGACGGCTCCGACGAGATCCTCGCCGACGTCGCCTGGACCTGCCACGCCACCGGCCTGCTCGGCCCGCAGCCGGCCGACGCCGCGCCCGCCTTCGACCTGGGGGTGTGGCCGCCGCCCGGCGCGACGCGCGTCGAGTCCGACGACTTCTACTCCGGCATCGAGGCGACCGTCTTCGGGTACGGGCCGGCGTTCCGGGGTCTGCGTGCCGCGTGGATCCGCGACGACGAGGTCTTCGCCGAGGTCGAGCTGCCCGCCGGCCACCACGCCGAGGCCGGCCGCTTCGGCGTGCACCCGGCGCTGCTCGACGGCGCGCTGCAGGCCATGTCGATCGGCGGTTTCCTCGGCCGGATGGGCGACGGCGCCGACGCCGGCGTGCCCCGTCTGCCGTTCGCCTGGACCGGGGTCTCCCTGCTCGCCGCCGGGGCCACCGCCCTGCGCGTGCGCGTCGCCGCGGCCGGCGAGGTCGGCGTCTCGTTCCAGGTGGCCGACGCCACCGGCGCCCCGGTGCTGCACGTCGACTCGCTGATCATGCGCCGTGTCTCCGGGGACTCCCTCGGCGCGGCCCGCTCCGGCCGGCACGAGTCGCTGTTCCAGGTGGACTGGCCCGTGCTGCCGGTGCCCACCGGCCCCGTGCCGGCGGCCATCCGCTGGGTGGCGCTCGGCGACGACCTGGTGCTCAGCGCGGCCTGCGAGGCGGCCGGTGCCCGGGTGCGTACCGACGTCGGGCTCGACACCCTCGGCGACCTGCTCGCCGGGGGTGAGCCGGCGCCCGAGCTGGTGATCGTCCCGGTCGGCGACGCCGGGAACCCGTCGGACCCGGACCTCGCCGCGCAGGCGCGCGCCGCCACGCACCGTACGCTCGCCGCGTTGCGGACCTGGCTCGCCGACGACCGGTTCGCCGACTCGCGGCTGGTGCTCGTCACCCGGGACGCGGTCGCGGCGGGGGAGCAGGAGCAGGTGAACCTGCGCCAGGCCCCGGTCTGGGGCCTGCTGCGTGCCGCCCAGCTCGAACACCCGGGCCGGTGCCAGCTCGTCGACCTCGACGACGCCCCGGACAGCGCCGCCGCGCTGGCCGCCGCCATCGCCTCCGGCGAGCCGCAGCTCGCCGTGCGCGACGGGCAGGTCCGCACCCCACGGCTCGGCCGGGTTCCGGCCGGTGTCGAGCCGCTGCCCGGCGGGATCGACCCGGCCGGCACCGTGCTGATCACCGGCGGCACGGGCGTGCTGGGCCGCATCCTGGCCCGCCACCTCGCCACCAGCCACGGCGTACGGCACCTGCTGCTGGCCGGGCGGCGCGGCGCGGCGGCCGAGGGGATCGGCGACCTGGTCGACGAACTCGCCGGCTCCGGTACGGAGGTGACCGTCGCGGCCTGCGACGCCGCCGACCCCGAGGCCCTGTCGGCGCTGCTGGCCGGGGTGCCGGCAGCGCACCCGCTCACCGGCGTGGTGCACGCCGCCGGCGTCCTCGACGACGGCGTGCTGGAGTCGATGACCCCCGAACGGGTGGACGCGGTCGCCGTGCCGAAGATCGACGCCGCCTGGCACCTGCACCGCCTCACGGCCGACGCGAACCTTGCGGCCTTCGTCCTGTTCTCGTCGGCGGCGGCCACGCTGGGCAGCGCCGGCCAGTCCAACTACGCGGCGTCGAACGCCTTCCTCGACGCCCTCGCGGCGCACCGCCGGGCACGCGGGCTCGCCGGCATCTCGCTCGCCTGGGGCCTGTGGGCGCAGGCCAGCGGCATGACGGGCCACCTCGGCGGCGACGACGTGCGGCGGATGGCCGAGCAGGGCGCCACCGGCCTGGCCACCGAGCAGGCGCTGGATCTCTTCGACGCCGCGTGGCGGCTCGACGCGGCAACCGTCCTGCCGATGCGCCTGGACGTCGGGACGCTGCGCGGGCAGGCGGAGACCGGCACCCTCGCGCCCATGCTCCGGGCCCTGGTCCGGGTGCCGCTGCGACGCTCCATGGACGCCACCGGTGCCCGCTCCGGCGGGGTGCAACTCGGTCGGCGGCTCGCCGGACTGGCCGCCCCGGAGCGGCTCAAGGTGGTGCTCGACGTGGTACGCGCGAACATCGCCGCCGTCCTCGGCCACGCCGGCTCGGACGCGGTCGACCCGAACCGGCTCTTCACCGACCTGGGCTTCGACTCGCTCACCGCCGTCGATCTGCGCAACCGGCTCAACAGCCTGTCCGGCCTGCGGCTGCCGGCGACGCTCGTGTTCGACTACCCGACGCCGACGGCGCTCGCCGAGAAGCTGACGAGCGAGATCGCCGCCGACGCGGCGCCCTCCACCCAGCCGCTCTTCCAGGGCATCGACACGGTGGAGAGCCTGCTCACCGCCATCCCGCTCGACCCGGCGGCCCGCGCCCGGTTCACCGCCCGGATGCAGGACCTGCTCGCCAAGGCGTCCGACCTGGCGGCCGGGCCCACCGTCGAACCGGACCGGCCAGACCTCGACTCGGCCAGCGACGACGAGATCTTCGACTTCATCAGCAAAGAGTTTGGAATCTCCTGAGATGACCAACCTTCGGACCGAGGCAGGGGCCACCCGATGAGCGACGACAAGCTGCGGTACTTCCTGAAGCGGGTGACAGCCGACCTGCACGACACCAAGCGCAAGCTGCAGACCGTCGAGGCCCGCGACCAGGAGCCGCTGGCCATCGTCTCGATGAGCTGCCGCTTCCCGGGTGGCGTGCGGTCGCCGGAGGACCTGTGGGAGCTTGTCGCCGACGGCCGGGACGCGCTCACCGAGTTCCCGGACGACCGGGGCTGGGACCTGGAGGCGCTCTACGACCCCGACCCGAACAAGCCGGGCAAGAGCTACACCCGCATCGGCGGGTTCCTCGACGGCGCCGGTGACTTCGACCCGTCCCTGTTCGGGATCTCGCCGCGTGAGGCCCTCGCCATGGACCCACAGCAGCGGCTGCTGCTGGAGACGTCCTGGGAGGCAGTCGAGCGGGCCGGCATCGACCCGCTGTCGCTGCGCGGCAGCTCCACCGGTGTCTTCGTCGGGCTGAGCACCTCGAACTACGGCATGGGTCTGCCGAACGTGCCCGAGGGCGTCGACATGTACATCGGCACCGGCAACACCACAAGCGTGGCGTCCGGCCGGATCTCGTTCACCCTCGGCCTCAACGGCCCGGCCGTCACCGTGGACACCGCCTGCTCCTCCTCGCTGGTGGCCCTGCACCTCGCCGTGAACGCCCTGCGCCGCGGCGAGTGCGACCTGGCCATCGCCGGTGGCGTCACCGTCATGGTCACCCCCGGCGTGTTCGTCGTCTTCTCCCGGCAGCGCGGCATGTCCGTCGACGGCCGGTGCCGGGCCTTCGCGGCCGGCGCGGACGGCACCGGCTGGGGCGAGGGCGGCGGCGTGCTCGTCGTGGAGCGGCTGGCCGACGCCGAACGCAACGGCCACCCGGTCCTCGCCGTGATCCGGGGCAGCGCCCTCAACCAGGACGGCGCCTCCAACGGGCTCACCGCCCCCAACGGCCCCTCTCAGCAGCGGGTCATCCGCCAGGCCCTCGCCAACGCCCGGCTCGGCTCCGCCGACGTCGACATGGTCGAGGCGCACGGCACCGGCACCACCCTCGGCGACCCGATCGAGGCGCAGGCGCTCATCGCCACGTACGGGCAGGACCGCCCGGCCGACCGTCCGCTGTGGCTGGGCTCGGTGAAGTCGAACATCGGCCACACCCAGAGCGCCGCCGGCGTCGCCGGGCTGGTCAAGATGGTGATGGCGCTGCGTAACGGCGTCATGCCGGAGACCCTGCACATCGACGAGCCGTCCCCGCACGTGGACTGGACGGCCGGGGCGGTTTCCCTGCTCACCGAGTCCAAGCCGTGGCCGGAACTGGACCGCCCCCGCCGCGGCGGCGTCTCCTCCTTCGGGGTCAGCGGCACCAACGCCCACGTCATCCTGGAGGAGTACCGCCCGCGCGTCGCCGAGGCGGCGACCGTCGACGGCGGGCAGGCGGACGGGACCGGCGCCGTCGAGCCCGCGCGCCGGCCGGGCCTGGTCGCGTCGGACGTGACCCTCTGGCCGGTGTCGGCCCGGTCGAGGACCGCCCTGGGCGGGCAGGCGGCCCGGCTCGCGGACTTCCTGCGCAGGCGCGGCGAGATCGATCCGGCGGCGGTCGGCTGGTCGCTGGCCACCACCCGCTCGACGTTCGACCACCGTGCCGCCGTCGTCGGGTCGACCGCCGACGAGCTGCTGGCCGGGCTGGACGCCCTCGCCGCCGGCCAGCCGGCGGGGAACCTCGTCACCGGTACGGTCACCAGCGCCGGCGCAGGTCCCGTGTTCGTGTTCCCGGGTCAGGGGGCGCAGTCGGCGCGGATGGCGGCCGGGCTCGTCGGTCGTACGCCGGTGTTCGACGCGAAGCTGGCCGAGTGCCAGCGGGCCCTGGCGCCGTACCTCGACGTGGACCTCGTCGCGGTGTTGACCGGTGACGACGAGTCGTGGCTGGAGCGGGTCGAGGTCGTGCAGCCGGTGCTGTGGGCCGTCGGCATCGCCCTGGCGGCCGTGTGGCGCGCGGCGGGCGTCGTCCCGGACGCGGTGATCGGTCACTCCCAGGGCGAGATCGGCGCGGCCTGTGTCGCCGGGATCCTGAGCCTGGAGGACGCCGCGAAGGCAGTGGCGTTGCGGTCGCGGGCGCTGACGGTGCTGCGGGGGACCGGGACGATGGCGTCGATCGACCTGTCCGCCGACGCGGTCACCGAGCGCCTGGGGGAGTTCCCGGGCGTCGGAGTCGCGGCCGTCAACGGGCCGTCCACCGTCGTGGTGTCCGGCCCGCCGCAGCCCGTGGCCGACCTCGTGCAGGCGTGCCAGGCGCAGGGCGTCCGCGCCCGGCTGATCCCCGTGGACTACGCGTCGCACTCCGAGGCCGTGCGGCAGGTGGCCGAGCAGCTCCGCGCGGACCTGGCCGGCGTCACCCCGCGGGCCGGCCACACCCGGCTGGTCTCCACCCTCACGGGCGAGTGGGCCGACCCGCTCACCATGGGCGCGGAGCACTGGTACGACAACCTGCGGCAGACCGTGCAGTTCGACGCCGCGGTCCGTACGGCGGTCGCCGCCGGGCACACCACGTTCGTCGAGATCAGCCCGCACCCGGTGCTGACGATGCCGGTCACCGCGATCCTCGACGACACCGGCGCGAGCGGGCACACCCTGGGCAGCCTGCGCCGGGGCGACGACGACGCGACCCGGCTGCTGACCAACCTCGCCACCGCGTACGCCGTCGGCCTGCCCGTCGACCTGGCGGACGTCCTCGCCGAGACCGAGGTCGCGCCGCTGCCCACGTACGCCTTCGACCACCAGCGGTTCTGGCTCGACGGCAGCGGCGGGCCCGACCTGGAGACCCTGCTGTCGGGCATGAGCGGCGACCCGGGCGACGCGGGCTTCTGGGCCGCCGTCGAGAGCGGGGACGTCACGGCGCTCGCCGAGACCATCGCCACCGAGGAGACCCCGGCACACGAGGTTCTCGACGCGCTGCTGCCGGCCCTGCCGATGCTCACCTCCTGGCGCCGGCAGCGGCGCCGGCAGGCCGACATCGACAGTTGGCGCTACCAGGACACCTGGAAGCCCCTGACCGGCGTCGCCAACCGGGGCATGGACGGCACCTGGGTCGTGGTCATGCCGACCGGCGACATCATCGAGCCCTGGCAGGACGCCTGCGTCGAGGCGATCGCGGCGGCCGGCGCGACGCTCGTGCCGGTGGCCGTCTCCACGCCCGACGTCGACCGCGACCAGTTCGGCAAGCTGCTGCAGGAGGCGCTCGCCGCCGGACCGGGCGGCGACGCCACCGCCGACGTCGCCGGCGTGGTCTCGCTGCTCGCCTTCGACGAGCTGGCCCACCCGCTGTACCCCTCCGTGCCCGGCGGCTTCGCCGCCACCGTCGCGCTCTTCCAGGCCCTCGGCGACATCGGCCTGCGCGCGCCGATGTGGAGCGTCACCTCCGGCGCCGCGTCGGTAGGCATGGCCGACCTGCTGCGCGCCCCGGCGCAGTCGCTGGTCTGGGGCTTCGGCCGGGTCGCCGCGCTGGAGCACCCGCAGCGCTGGGGCGGCCTCGTGGACCTGCCCGAGGCCGTGGAGGACCGCTGTGCCGACCTGCTGGTCGCGGCCCTCACCACCGCCGGGGACGAGGACCAGATCGCGGTACGCCCGAGTGGCCTGCTCGCCCGCCGGCTCACCCGCGTCCCGCTCGGCGACAGTCAGCCCGCCAACCCGTGGCAGCCGTACGGCACGGGGCTCGTCACCGGCGGCACCGGCGCGCTCGGTGGGCACGCC
Organism: Micromonospora sp. C41; assembly: GCF_018070485.1. Taxonomy (NCBI): domain Bacteria; kingdom Bacillati; phylum Actinomycetota; class Actinomycetes; order Micromonosporales; family Micromonosporaceae; genus Micromonospora; species Micromonospora sp. C41. Next base: position 148,973 of record NZ_JAGPXP010000001.1, read on the forward strand.
GCCCGCTGGCTGGCCCGCAGCGGTGTGGAGAACATCGTCGTCGTCAGCCGGCGGGGCATGGCCGCGCCCGGCGCGCAGCAGCTCGTCGACGACCTCACCGCGCTGGGCGCCCAGGCCACAGTGGTCGAGTGCGACGCCTCCGACCGCGACGCCCTGGCCGAGCTGATCGAGGCGATCCCCGCCGAGTACCCGCTCACCGCGGTCGTGCACGCCTCCGCGGTCCTCGACGACGCCATGATCAACGACATCCGGCCCGAGCAGATCGAACGGGTGCTGCGGGCCAAGGTCGACGTCGCGTACAACCTGCACGAGCTGACCCTCGACCACGAGCTGTCCGCGTTCGTCATGTTCTCGTCCTTCGCCGGCAGCGTGGCCAGCTCCGGCGTCGGCAACTACGCCCCGAGCAACGCGTTCCTCGACGCGCTCGCCCAGCACCGCCGGGGCCTCGGCCTCACCGCCACCTCCGTCGCCTGGGGGGCGTGGGCCGGCGGCGGCATGGCCGACGGGCCGCTCGGCGAGCTGCTGCACCGCCACGGCGTACCCGAGATGACCCCGGAGGCGGCGATCACCGCGCTGCACCAGGCCGTGGACCACGGCGAGGCGTTCCTCACCATCGCCGACATCGCCTGGGAACGGTTCTCCGTCGCGTTCACCGCCACCCGGCCCGGTCCGCTGATCAGCGACCTGCCGGACGTGCGGCGGCTCGCCGCCGCCGAGGCGATGGACAGCGTGGAGGTCGGCGACGGCCCGGAGTCGTTGCGGGAGCGGCTCGCCGGGCTGCCCGCCGCCGAGCGGTTCGCCGTGCTGCTCGGCCTGGTCCGTGGCCAGGTCGCCGCCGTGCTCAACTACCCGTCCGCCGACTCCGTGGACGAGCATCGGGCGTTCCGGGAGCTGGGCTTCGACTCCGTCACCGCCGTCGAGCTGCGTAACCGGCTCGGCGCGGCCACCGCCGTGGCCCTCCCGGTCACCCTGGTCTTCGACTACCCGACCCCGACGACCCTGGCGGAGTACCTCTACGCCGAGGTCGCCCACGACGACGTGGTCACCCCGAACGCGCTCCTCGACGATCTGGACCGGATCGCCGAGGGCCTCGACGTGGTCGCCCGGGACGAGGCGGCCCGGGTGCGGGCCACCGTACGCCTGCAGGCGATGCTCTCCCGGCTCGGCCAGGACAGCGGTGGCGCCGACATCGGCCGGCACCTCGACGACGCCACCGACGACGAACTGTTCGCGATGGTGGACAAGGACCTCGGCATCTCCTGACCCAGCTCCAGCTCTCTCCCGTCTCTTTCGAGGAAGCGGCACTCCGATGGCCAACGAAGACAAGCTCCGCGACTACCTCAAGCGGGTCATGGCTGATCTCCACGACACCCGCCGCCGACTCAGCGAGGCCCAGTCCCAGGAACTGGAGCCGGTGGCGATCGTGGCGATGAGCTGCCGGTTGCCGGGCGGGGTGCGCAACCCCGACGACCTGTGGGAGCTGTTGCGGGACGGCCGGGACGCCGTCGCGCCCTTCCCCGACGACCGGGGCTGGGACCTGGAGCGCCTCTACCACCCCGACCCCGACCACCCGGGCACCTCGTACGCCCGGGAGGGCGGGTTCGTCGACGGGGCCGGCGACTTCGACTCCGCCTTCTTCGGCATCTCGCCGCGCGAGGCGCTGACCATGGACCCCCAGCAGCGGCTGCTGCTGGAGACCTCCTGGGAGGCGGTAGAGGCCGCCGGCATCGACCCCGCCTCGCTGCGCGGCAGCCGGACCGGGGTGTTCGTCGGCACCAACGGGCAGGACTACGGCACCCTGCTGATGATGTCGCCCGACGGCGACGAAGGGCACTCGATGACCGGGGGCGCGGCGGCCGTCGCGTCGGGCCGGGTGTCGTACGCCCTCGGGCTCGAAGGACCGGCCGTATCCATCGACACGGCCTGCTCGTCGTCGCTGGTGGCGCTGCACCTCGCCGTGCAGGCGCTGCGGGCGGGGGAGTGCGACCTGGCGCTGGCCGGCGGGGTGACCGTGATGGCCACCCCGGGCCTCTACATCGGATCCAGCCGGCAGCGCGCACTCTCCACCGACGGGCGCTGCCGGTCGTTCGCCGCCGCCGCCGACGGTGCCGGGTTCTCCGAGGGGGTCGGCTGGCTGCTGGTCGAGCGGCTGTCGGACGCCCGCCGCAACGGCCACCGCGTCCTGGCTGTGGTCCGCGGCACCGCCGTCAACCAGGACGGCGCGTCGAACGGGCTGACCGCGCCCAACGGGCCGGCCCAGCAGCGGGTCATCAGCCAGGCACTCACCTCCGCCCGGCTCTCCACCGCCGACGTCGACGTGGTGGAGGCGCACGGCACCGGCACCAGGCTGGGCGACCCGATCGAGGCGCAGGCGCTCATCGCCACGTACGGGCAGGACCGTGACGAGGCACCGCCACTGCTGCTCGGCTCGGTGAAGTCGAACATCGGCCATGCCCAGGCCGCCGCGGGCGTGGCCGGCGTGATCAAGCTGGTGCTCGCCATCCGGCACGGCCTCGTGCCGGCGACGCTGCACGTCGACGCGCCGTCGCCGCACGTCGACTGGACGGCCGGCGCGGTGGAACTGGTGACGCAGGCCCGCCCGTGGCCGGAGACGGGCCGGGTACGCCGGGGCGCCGTCTCCTCGTTCGGCATCTCCGGCACCAACGCTCACGTGATCATCGAGCAGTCGGCTGAGCCGGTCGAGTCGGATGCGGGTGGGCGTGGGGCGGGGTTGGTCGCTTCGGATGTGGTGGCCTGGCCGGTGTCGGCGCGGTCGGGGACGGCGTTGGCCGGTCAGGTTGCCCGGCTTGCGCGGCACGTGCGTGAGCGGGGTGGGATCGATCCGGTGGAGGTGGGCTGGTCGTTGGCGGCTACCCGGTCGGCGTTCGATCATCGCGTCGTTGTCGTCGGGTCGTCCGTCGAGGGGTTGCTTGCCGGGCTGGATGCCTTCGCTGCCGGTCAGCCGGCGGGGAACGTGGTCACGGGGGTGGCGTCGAGTCCGGGTGCGGGTCCGGTCTTCGTGTTTCCGGGTCAGGGCGCGCAGTCGGCGCGGATGGCGGCGGGGCTGGTGGGTCGTACGCCGGTGTTCGACGAGTGTCTGGCGGAGTGCCGGCGGGCGTTGGCGCCGTATCTCGATGTGGATCTCGTGTCGGTGCTCACGGGCGAGGACGAGTCGTGGCTGGACCGGGTCGAGGTGGTGCAGCCGGTGCTGTGGGCCGTCGGTGTCGCTCTGGCAGCGGTGTGGCGTGCGGCGGGTGTGGTTCCGGACGCGGTGATCGGTCACTCGCAGGGTGAGATCGGCGCGGCGTGTGTGGCGGGCATTCTGAGCCTGGAGGACGCGGCGCGGACGGTGGCGTTGCGGTCGCGTGCGCTGGCGGTGCTGCGGGGTACCGGGACGATGGCGTCGGTGGACCTGTCGGCCGAGGCGGTGGCCGAGCGGCTGCCCGCGTTCCCGGGTGTCGGGGTCGCGGCGGTCAACGGCCCGTCCACCGTCGTGGTGTCGGGTCCTCCGGAGCACGTCGCCGGCCTTGTCCAGGCGTGCGGGGCCGAGGGTGTTCGTGCCCGGCTGATCCCGGTGGACTACGCGTCGCATTCGCCCGCGGTGCAGGAGGTCGCCGAGCAGCTTCGGGCGGACCTGGCCGGTGTCGGTCCGCGGGCCGGTCACACCCGGCTCGTGTCCACTCTCACCGGGGACTGGGTGGATCCGGCGGTGATGACCGCTGACTACTGGTACGACAACCTGCGGCAGACTGTGCTCTTCGACGCGGCCGTGCGGACGGCTGTGGCTGCCGGGCACACCACGTTCGTCGAGATCAGCCCGCATCCGGTGCTGACGATGCCGGTCACCGCGATCCTCGACGACACCGGCGTGAGCGGACACACCATCGGCAGTCTGCGTCGTGGTGACGACGACGCGACCCGGCTGCTGACCAACCTCGCCACCGCGTACGCCGTCGGCCTGCCCGTCGACCTGACGAGGGTGCTGCCCGCCGCGGCCACCGTCGACCTGCCCACGTATGCCTTCGACCACCACCGGTACTGGCCCGCGCCGCCGCTCTTCCTCACCGCGGCCGACGCCGCCCCGGACATCGACCGCTGGCGCTACCGGGTCACCTGGCGGGCCCTGCCCGACCTGCCGCTGACCTGGCTCGCCGGCACCTGGCTCGTGCCGGTGCCCGCGGCGCTGGGCGACGACCCGCTGGTCACCGACGTGCTGTCGGCCCTGGGCAACTTCGGCGCGGACGTCGTCCCGGTGGAGCTGGACGTCGAACACGACCCGGCGGCGCTGGCCGAGCGGCTGAGCGCCGCGCTCACCGGCCCGGACGGACCCGTCGCCGTGCTCTCGCTGCTGGGTCTGGACGAGCGGGCGCACCCGGAGCACCCGGCCACCTCGCTGGCCGTCTCGGGCACCGCCCTGCTGGTGCAGGCGCTCGGGCTGCTCGGCGTCGAGGCGCCGCTGTGGTGCGCCACCCGGGGAGCCGTCGTGGCCTGCGCCGGCGACCCGGCGCCGCGCCCCGCCGCCGCCTCCGTCTGGGGGCTCGGCCGCGCCGTCGCCCTGGAACACCCCGCCCGCTGGGGCGGCCTGCTCGACCTGCCCGACGTGCTCGACGCGCAGTCCGGCGCGCTGCTCTGCGCGGCGCTCGGCGCCAGCGGTGGCGAAGACGCCTTCGGCGACGACGGCGCGGAGCAGTCCGGCCGGGGCGAGGACCAACTCGCCGTCCGCGCCTCCGGCGTCTTCGTCCGCCGCCTCACCCGGATCACCGAACCCGAGCCGGTCGAGTCCGGCGACGCGGACGACACCCGGCGGATGCGCGGCACCGTGCTGATCACCGGTGGCACCGGCGGACTGGGCGGGCATCTGGCCCGCTGGGCGGGCCGCTCCGGCGCCGCGCACGTCCTGCTGGCCAGCCGGCGCGGTCCGGACGCGCCGGGCGCCGCCGAGCTGGAGGCGGAGCTGACCGGTCTCGGCGTACGGGTCACAGTGGCCCGCTGCGACGTCGCCGACCGGGCACAGGTGGCCGACCTGCTCGCCGCCGTCCCCGCCGACGCCCCGCTGAGCGCCGTGCTGCACACCGCCGCCGTCCTCGACGACGGCATCGTCGACACCGTCACCGCGCAGCGCCTGCACACCGTCGCCGCGTCGAAGTGCGTCGCCGCGCTGCACCTGGACGAGCTGACCCGCGACCTCGACCTGGACGCCTTCGTGCTCTTCTCCTCGGTGGCCGGAACCACCGGCAACGCCGGGCAGGGCGCGTACGGGGCGGCCAACGCCTTCCTCGACGCCCTCGCCGAGCGGCGCCGGGCCGAGGGACTGCCGGCCCTCTCGGTGGCCTGGGGCGCCTGGCGCGGGGCCGGCCTGCCCGCCGAGAACGAACGCGCCCAGGAACGGCTGCGCCGGGGCGGCATGATCGGCATGGACCCGGAACTGGCCGTCGAGGCCCTCGCCCGGGCGCTGCGCCGCGACGAGCCCACCACAGTCGTCGCCGACATCGACTGGGCCCGTTTCGCCCCCGCGTTCACCCTGGTGCGGCCCAGCCCGCTGATCGGCGACCTCGCCGAGGCCCAGGAGGCGACGCAGCCGGCCGGGCAGCAGGAGGCCGCCGAGGAGGAGACGGGCGTACCGTCGGCCCTCGCCCGGCGGCTCGCCGCGCTCGCGCCGGGGGAGCGCACCGCGACACTGCTGGAGCTGGTGCGGCAGTGCGCGGCGACGGCCCTCGGCTACGGCGCCGCCGACGACATCCCGGCCACCCAGCCCTTCCGCGACCTCGGCCTGGATTCGCTGACGGCAGTCGACATGCGCAACTTCCTGGCCGCCGCCACCGACCTGCGGCTGCCCGCGACGCTCGCCTTCGACTATCCGAACCCGACGGTGCTCGCCGCGCACCTCGGCGAACTGCTCACCGGGATCGTCCCCGACGCGACCACCCCCGCCCCGACCGCCGCGGCCGAGGACGACGACCCGATCGCCATCGTGGCGATGAGCTGCCGCCTGCCCGGTGGGGCGGACACCCCGGAGCAACTGTGGCAGCTCCTCGCCGCCGGCGGCGACGCCATCGGGGAGTTCCCCACCGACCGGGGCTGGGACCTGGACCGGCTCTTCGACTCCGATCCGGAGAAGGAGGGCACCAGCTACGCCCGTGAGGGCGGCTTCGTCACCGGCGCCACCGACTTCGACGCCGGCTTCTTCGGCATCAGCCCCCGCGAGGCCCTCGCCATGGACCCGCAGCAGCGGCTGCTGCTGGAGGCGTCCTGGGAGGCGGTCGAGCGGGCCGGGATCGACCCGCACACGCTGCGCGGCAGCGCCACCGGCGTATTCGTCGGCACCAACTACCAGGACTACCGCAACCTGATGTTCAGCGCCGAGGGCGCCGAGGGGCACCTGATGACCGGCAACGCCGGCAGCGTCCTGTCGGGCCGGGTGTCGTACACCCTCGGGCTGGAGGGGCCCGCCGTCTCGGTCGACACCGCCTGCTCGTCGTCGCTGGTCGCGCTGCACTGGGCCTGCCAGGCGCTGCGCCGCTCGGAGTGCTCACTCGCCCTGGTCGGCGGCGTCACCGTCATGTCCACCCCCGGGGTGTTCGTCGGCTTCAGCCGGCAGCGGGGCCTCGCCCCGGACAGCCGGGTCAAGGCGTTCGCCTCCGCCGCCGACGGCACCGGCTGGGGCGAGGGCCTCGGCCTGCTGCTCGTCGAGCGGCTCTCCGACGCCCGCCGCAACGGTCACCCGGTGCTCGCGGTCATCCGGGGCAGCGCCGTCAACCAGGACGGCGCTTCCAACGGCCTCACCGCCCCGAACGGGCCGTCGCAGCAGCGGGTGATCCGGCAGGCGCTCGCCAACGCCGGCCTCGCCCCGGCCGACGTGGACGCCGTCGAGGCGCACGGCACCGGCACGAAGCTCGGCGACCCGATCGAGGCGCAGGCCCTGCTCGCCACGTACGGCCGGGAGCGGCCCGCCGAGCAGCCGCTCTGGCTCGGCTCGATCAAGTCGAACATCGGTCACACCCAGGCCGCCGCCGGTGTCGCCGGGATCATCAAGATGGTGCTGGCGCTGCGGCACGGCTACCTGCCGCAGACCCTGCACGTGGACGAGCCGACCGACCAGGTGGACTGGAGCGTCGGTGCGGTCGAACTGCTCCGCGAGGGCCGCCCCTGGCCGGTCACCGACCACCCGCGCCGCGCCGCCGTCTCCTCGTTCGGCATCAGCGGCACCAACGCGCACACCATCCTGGAGCAGGCCCCGGAGCCGGTCGAAGCCGAGCAGCCGACCGGTGACCCGGCGCGGCTGCCGGTGGTGCCGGTGCTGCTGTCGGGCCGTTCGGGGCTCGCGCTGGCCGCCCAGGCGCAGCGCTGGTCCGAGCAGCTCACCGGGCTGGAGGCGCCACGTACTGTCGACGTCGGCTGGTCGTCGGCCGTCGCCCGGGCCGCCCTGGAACACCGGGCCGTCGTGCTGGCCACCGACCGGATCGCGCTGGGCGCCGGGCTGCGCGCCCTCGGCGCCGGCGAGGACGCGCCGCTGGTGGTCACCGGCGTGGCGGTGCCCCGGCCGAAGGTGGCGTACCTGTTCTCGGGGCAGGGCGCCCAGCGGGCCGGGATGGGTCGCGAGCTGGCCGAGGCGTTCCCCGTCTTCGCCGCCGCCCTGGACGAGGCCTGCGCCGCCCTCGACGCGCACCTGCCCCGCCCGCTCAGGCCACTGCTCTTCGCCGAGCCCGGCACGCATGAGGCCGAGGCGCTGGACCGCACCGAATTCACCCAGCCGGCGCTGTTCGCCGTGGAGGTGGCGCTGTTCCGGCTGTTCGAGGCGTGGGGGGTCCGCCCCGACGCCGTCGCCGGGCACTCGATCGGCGAGATCGCGGCCGCCCACGCCGCCGGTGTGCTGTCCCTGGCCGACGCCGCCGAGCTGGTCGCCGCCCGGGGCCGGCTGATGCAGGCGCTGCCGGCCGGGGGCGCGATGCTCGCCGTCGCCGCCACCGAGGCCGAGGTGACCGCCACGCTCGGTGAGCGGGCCGACCGGGTCTCCGTCGCGGCCGTCAACGGCCCCGCCGCGGTCGTGGTGTCCGGGGCCGGCGACGCCGTCGAGGAACTGGCCGCCCAGTGGGCCGCCCGGGGTGTCCGGGTCCGGCGCCTGGCGGTCAGCCACGCGTTCCACAGTCCGCTGATGGATCCGGTGCTCGACGACCTCGCCGCCGTCGCCGGACGGCTGCGGTACGCGGCTCCGAGCATCCCGATGGTCTCCACCGTCACCGGCGCGCCGGTCGACGCGGCGGAGATCGGCGCGCCCGGCTACTGGGTGCGCCACGCCCGCGAGGCGGTACGCTTCGCCGACGCCGTCGTGGCACTGCGCGAGCGCAACGTCACCGGCTACGTCGAGATCGGCCCGGACGGGGTGCTCACCGCCCTCGCCCAGGCCGTCCTGGCCGAGGCCCCGGCCGGCGGCCGGGCCCCACTGGTGGTGCCCGCCCTGCGCCGGGACCGCGCCGAGCCGAGCACCCTGCTGCGCGCGCTCGCCGCGCTGCACACCCACGGCGTCTCCCCGGACTGGTCCGCCGTCTACGCCGGTACCGGCGCCCAGCGGGTCGAGCTGCCCACCTACGCGTTCGACCGGCAGCGCTACTGGCCGGAGCCGCCGCCGTGGGCCGCCCTCGTGGCCGCCGACGAGGCCACCGAGGTCGAGCGCCGCTTCTGGGCCGCGGTCGAGGCCGAGGACCTGGAGTCGCTGGCCCGCGACCTCGACGTGCACCGCGACCAGCCGTTCGGCACCGTGCTGCCCGCCCTGTCGGCGTGGCGCCGGCGCGGCCGGGAGCAGGCCCTGGTCGACGGCACCCGCTACCGGGCGGTCTGGGAGCCCATCGCGGAGACCTCTCAGGAGCAGGACCCCGGCCGGTGGCTGGTGCTGCTGCCCGCCGACCGGGCCGACGACCCCGACCTGCACTCCTGCACCTGGGCCCTGGGTGCCGAGGTGAGCATCGTGCCCGTGGACACCGCCGCCGACTCCGAGGAGCTGTGCGGCGGGTTCGCCGACGTGCTCACCGAGGCGCTCGGCGCGGGCGACGGGCCGCTGTCGATCCTGTCCTTCCTCGGCCTGGACGACGCCCCGCACGCCGAGCACCCGGCGCTGCCGCGCGGTCTCGCCGCGACCGTGCACCTGCTCCAGCAGCTCGTCGACCTCGACGCCTCGGTCCGGCTCTGGTGCGTCACCCAGGGCGCCGTCGGCCTCGGCGACGGCGACGCCCCGGCCAACCCGCGGCAGGCGATGCTGTGGGGCCTGGGCCGGGTGGCCGCGCTGGAGCAGCCCGCCCGCTGGGCCGGGCTGGTCGACCTGCCCACTGACCTGGAGCCGTGGACGGCGATGCGTCTCGGCGGCATCCTCACCGGCGGCGGCGTGGAGGACCAGCTCGCCGTCCGCGAGTCCGGGGTGCTGGTGCGGCGGCTCGTACCGGCCACCACCACCGACGGGGAGCTCACGCCGTGGCAGCCCCGGGGCACGGTGCTGATCACCGGCGGCGCCGGTGCGCTCGGTGGGCACGTGGCCCGCTGGGTGGCCGCCGAGGGCGCGCAACGGGTGGTGCTGACCAGCCGGCGGGGGACCGGCACCCCGGGCGCCGCCGAGCTGATCTCCGAGCTGGCCGGGCTCGGCGTGGACTGCCGGGTGGTCCGCTGCGACGCCGCCGACCGCGCCGCCGTGACCGACCTCCTGGCCGACCTCCGGCGGGAGGGGCCGCCGCTGCGCGCGGTGGTGCACGCCGCGGGGGTCAGCGAGGTGGTGCCGCTGGCCGACACCACCCTGGAGGACCTGGCGTACGTCATCGCCCCGAAGGTCTGCGGCGCTGAACACCTCGACGAGCTGCTCGGCGACGCCGAACTGGACGTGTTCGTGCTCTTCTCGTCCATCTCGGCGGTGTGGGGCAGCGGCGGACAGGGCGCGTACGCGGCCGGTAACGCCTACCTGGACGCGCTCGCCGAGCGGCGACGCGGCCAGGGCCGGGCGGCCACCTCCATCGCCTGGGGACCGTGGACCGAGTCGGGCATGTACACCGAGGGTGCGGCGGAGCAACTGCGCCGCCGCGGCCTCCAGGTGATGCCGCCCGGCGTGGCGATGGCCGGGCTGCGGCACGCCCTGGCGGTCGGCGACAGCTGCGTCACCGTCGCCGACGTCGACTGGGCCACCTTCCAGCCGCTGTTCACCTCGCTGCGGCCCAGTCCGCTGCTGGCCGACCTGCCGGCCGTACGCGGGCTGGCCGCCGCCCCCACCGAGGCGCCGGAGGCGGTCGCGCCCGGCACCCGGGACCTGCTCGCCGGGCTGCGTGCGCTGCCGGACGACGAGCGGCGGGCCGCACTGCTGGAGATGGTGCGGGTCGACGCGGCGAAGGTGCTCGGCCACCCCTCCGCCGACGCGATCGAGACCGACCGGGGCTTCCTGGATCTCGGCTTCGACTCGCTCACGGCGGTGGAACTGCGCAACCTGCTCACCGCGGCGACCGGGCACGACCTGCCCACCACCGTCGTCTTCGACTACCCCACCCCGGACGGCCTGGCCGGCCACCTGTACGAGCAGCTCTTCGCGGGCGCTGCGGGGGACGACGGCGACGGCGGCGACGAGGAGTCCGTGCGCCGGGCCCTCGCCGCGATCCCGCTCGACGAGCTGCGGCAGGCGGGCCTGCTCGACCAGCTGCTCCAGCTGGCCCGTACGAGTGCCGGCACGCCGGCCGTGGCGTCCGCTGCCCCGGTCACGCCGTCCGCACCCGAGACCCAGATCCGCGAACTCGACGTCGCCGGCCTGGTCCGGATGGCCCTGGAAGGCTCCGACTCGTGACCCGGCCGGCCCTGAGGAGCGCCCGATGAATGTTTCCCTGGACGAGGTCGTCGGCGCGCTGCGTGCGTCCCTGCTCGACAACCAGAAGCTCAAGCAGCAGAACCAGCAGCTCACCGCCGCGCTCAGCGAACCGGTGGCGATCATCGGCATGAGCTGCCGGTTCCCCGGCGGTGTCGGGTCACCCGAGCAACTGTGGGACCTGGTGGCCGCCGGCGGCGACGCGATGTCGGCGTTCCCGGACGACCGGGGCTGGAACCTGGGCGCGCTCTACGACCCGGACCCCGACCCCGACAGCCGGGGCACGTCGTACGTGCGTGAGGGCGGGTTCCTCTACTCCGCCGGGGACTTCGACCCGGCGTTCTTCGGCATCAGTCCCCGCGAGGCCCTCGCCATGGACCCGCAGCAGCGGCTGCTGCTGGAGACCGCCTGGGAGGCGTTCGAGCGGGCCGGCATCGACCCCACCCGGCTGCGCGGCGCGCCCACCGGTGTCTACGCGGCCACCAGCAGCCAGGGTGACTACGCGGCCCTGCTCACGGGGGTCACCGGCGGCGTCGAGGGCTACCTCGGCACCGGCAGCGCCGCAGCCGTGGCGAGCGGCCGGATCTCCTACGCTCTCGGGCTGGAGGGGCCGGCGGTCACCGTGGACACCGCGTGCAGCTCGTCGCTGGTCGCGCTGCACCTCGCCTGCCAGGCGCTGCGGCTGGGCGAATGCACGATGGCGCTGGTCGGCGGGGTGTCGGTGATGGCCACCCCGACCGTCTTCGTGGAGTTCTCCCGGCAGCGGGGCCTGTCCACCGACGGCCGGTGCAAGTCGTTCGCCGCCGCCGCCGACGGCACCGGCTGGTCCGAGGGGGCCGGCATGCTGCTCGTCGAGCGGCTCTCCGACGCCCGCCGCAACGGCCACCCGGTCCTCGCCGTGCTGCGCGGCAGCGCCGTCAACCAGGACGGTGCGAGCAGCGGGCTGACCGCTCCGAACGGTCCGTCGCAGCGCCGGGTGATCCGGCAGGCTCTGGCGAACGCGGGGCTGGGTGCCGACCAGGTCGATGTCGTCGAGGCGCACGGTACGGGCACCACGTTGGGTGATCCGATCGAGGCGCAGGCGCTGATCGCGACGTATGGGCAGGGTCGGTCCGCGGATCGGCCGTTGTGGCTCGGCTCGGTGAAGTCGAACATCGGGCACACCCAGGCGGCGGCGGGTGTGGCCGGGGTGATGAAGATGGTGCTGGCGATGCGGCACGGGGTGCTGCCGCCCACGCTGCACGTGGACGAGCCCACCCCGCACGTCGACTGGTCGGCCGGGGCGGTGTCCCTGCTGACCGGCCCGCAGCCATGGCCGGAGACCGGGCAGCCACGCCGGGCCGCGGTCTCCGCGTTCGGCATCAGCGGCACCAACGCACACGTCGTCATCGAGCAGGCCGCCGCGACGGACACCGACGACGTCCGGCCGGCCGGTACGCCCGCCCCGCCGGTACCGTGGATCGTCTCGGCCCGCTCCGCACCGGCCCTGGCCGGGCAGGCGCGGCGGCTGCTGGCGCATCTGGCCGATCACCCCGACCTGACCCCCGCCGACGTGGCGTACTCGCTGGTCACCACCCGGGCGGCCCTGCCGTACCGGGCAGCGGTGATCGGCGGGGACCGCGACGCGCTGCGGGCCGGCCTGCACGCGGTCGCCGAGGAGCGCGACACCCCCGGCGTGGTGCGAGGCGTGGCCCGCCCGGCCGGCAAGGTCGCGTTCCTCTTCACCGGGCAGGGTGCCCAGCGCCTCGGCATGGGCGCCGAGCTGTGCCGCCGGTTCCCGGTCTTCGCCGCCGCCTTCGACGAGGTGGCCGGGGAGCTGAATCGGCACTTGAGCCGGCCGCTGCGGGAGGTGGTCTTCGCCGAGGCCGACTCGCCCGGCGCGGATCTGCTGGACCGTACCGAGTTCACCCAGCCGGCGCTGTTCGCCTACGAGGTCGCCGCATACCGGCTGGTCACCGCCTGGGGGCTACGCCCGCAGTTCCTGCTCGGCCACTCGGTCGGCGAGCTGGCCGCGGCACACGTCGCCGGGGTGCTGTCGCTGGCCGACGCGGCGACCCTGGTGGCCGCCCGGGCCCGGCTCATGCAGCAGTTGCCGCCCGGCGGGGCGATGCTGGCGGTGCAGGCGTCCGAGGCGGAGGTGGTCCCGCTGCTCGACGAGCGGGTGTCCCTGGCCGCCGTGAACGGCCCCCGGTCGGTGGTGCTCTCCGGCGACGAGGAGGCCGTGCTCGCGGCGGGGCGGCGGCTGTCCGCCGAGGACCGGCGGTCCCGTCGGCTGCGGGTCAGCCACGCCTTCCACTCCGCCCGGATGGACGCCATGCTGGCCGACTTCCGGATCGTCGCGGAGAAGGTCGCGTGGCACCCGCCGAACCTTCCGATCGTCTCCGACCGCACCGGCGAGCCGCTCACCGCCGCCCAGGCCACGGACCCGGGCTACTGGGTCGACCACGTCCGGGACACCGTCCGTTTCCACGCGGGCGTCGCCACCCTCGCCGCCGGCGGCGTCGGAACCTTCGTGGAACTCGGCCCCGACAGCGCCCTGACCGTGCTGGCCCGGGAGTGCCTGCCCGACATGGAACCGGCGGCCTTCGTGCCGCTCGCCCGCCGGGACCAGCCGGAGGCGACCACGCTGCTCGGCGCGCTGGCCGCGGTCGACCTGCGCGGTGCCGGGGTCGACTGGGCGGCTCCCTTCGACGGCAGCGACGCCGCGCGCGTCGAGCTGCCCACCTACGCCTTCCACCGCGAGCGTTTCTGGCCGGACCCGCCCACAGTGGATCTCATCCCGCCCGCCGCGACCGGAGAGGACGAGGAGTTCTGGGCGGCCGTGGCGCAGGGACGACCGGCCGAGCTGGCCGCCGAGCTCGGCCTGCCCGCCGACCGGCAGGACGCGCTCGCCGACGTGCTGCCCGCCCTCGCCTCCTACCGGGACCGGCGGCGTCGCGGATCGGAGCTGGACGGGCTGCGCTACCGCGCCGACTGGGAACGCGTCGACCTGTCCCCGGGCCGTACCACGCCGACCGGCCGATGCCTGCTGGTGGCCGGGGCCGGCACCGACGCCACCGCGGTGCTCACCGTGCTGCGCGCCGAGGGCCTGGAGCCGACGCTGGTCACGGTCGGAGACGACCTGGACGCCGTCGCCCGGGCCTCGCTCGCCGACGGCACCTGGTCGGTCGTGGTCTCGCTGCTGGCGGCGCAGGACCCGGCGGCCGGCGCGGGAACCGGCGCGCTCGCCGGGACGGCCGCGCTGGTGCGGGCCCTCGCCGCTGCGGGGAACGGCACGCCGATGTGGACCGTGACCCGGGGCGCGGTGGCCGTCGACGCGCACGACGCCGCTCCCGGCGTGGCCGGGGCGTACCTCTGGGGCCTGGGCCGGGTGCTGGCGCTGGAGCAGCCGCGCGTGTGGGGCGGGCTGGTCGACCTGCCGGCGGAGCCGGACGACGTCGCGCTCGCCGCGCTCGCCCGGGTCGTCGCGTCCGGCGGCGACGAGGACCAGGTGGCGGTACGCGCCGGCGGGGTGTATGCCCGGCGGCTCCGCCGGGCCCCGGCCGGCGCCACCGATACGGACTGGCGGCCCCGCGGCGCGGTCCTGGTGCACGGGTCCGCGCAGGTGCGTACCCCGCACCTGCTGCGCTGGCTCGCCGAGCGCGGCGCGTCGCACCTCGTCCTCGTGGGGCCGGTGGCGGATGCCGACCCGCCCGGCCCGGACGTCACAGTCACCGCCGTCGGCGACCTGGACGGGCTGCCCGAGGTGCTGGACCGGCTGGCCGCCACCGGCAGCGAGATCCGCACCGTCCTGCACATCGCCGACTCCGACGGGGCCGGCGACCCGGTGGCGGTGCTGGACCCGCACGAGCTGGCCGACGCCGTGGCCGCCCGTACCGCCGCCGTGGAACTGCTCGGGCGGGCCTGCGCCGGCCTGCCGGTCGACGAGTTCGTCGTCTTCGCCTCGACGGCCGCCGTCTGGGGCAGCGGGGGAGCGGCGGTCGCCGCCGCCGTGGGCGCAGGGCTGGCGGCGCTGGCCGCGGGCTGGCGTGCCGCCGGCCGCCCGGCCACCGTCGTCGCGTGGGTGCCCTGGGCGGACGAGATCACCGACGCGGCGCAGTTGCGCCGCCGGGGGGTCCGGCCGCTGCCCGCCGACGTGGCCCTGTCCGCGCTGGGGCAGGCTCTGGTCCGCGGCGACGACCAACTGGCCGTGGCCGACCTCGACTGGCCCGCGTTCGTGCCGGCCTTCACCGCCGTACGGCCCAGCGCGCTACTGCGCGGCGTGCCCGAGGCGACGGCCGGCGCGGAGCCGGGGGCCGGCGACGCCGCGACCGATCCCGCCCGCGCGCTGCGCGAGCGGCTGGCCGGCGTTCCGGCCGGCGACCGGCACCGGATCCTGCTGGACCTGGTCCGGGCGCGGGTGGCCACCGTCCTCGGGCACGCCTCGCCCAACGCGGTCGAGGCCGACCGGGACTTCCTGGAACTCGGCTTCGACTCGCTGACCGCACTGGAACTGCGCGACGCGCTGCGCCAGGAGACCGCGGTGGAGCTGTCGGCGACCCTGCTCTTCGACCACCCCACCCCTACGGAGCTGGCCGTTCACCTGCTCGGCCAGCTCCTCGGCGCGGACGACGCCGGTGGACCTGCCGGGGAGAGTGCCGGCGGCGGACTGCTCGGCGGGTTGTTCAACCAGCCGAAGGCGCGCGAGGACCCGGCCGGGTATGCCGAACTGCTGGTCAAACTCGCCCAGTTCCGCCCCCGCTTCCGCGAGCCGGCGCAGCTCACCCGCCCGGCCGGCATCCTCCGGCTGGCCGAGGGCGGCGCCCGGGCGCAGTTGGTGTGCTGCTGCACGATGTCGCTGCTCTCCGGCGCGCACGAGTACGCCCGGCTGGCCGCCGGCTTCCGGGGCGTACGTGACGTGTGGGCCCTGCCCAACCCCGGGTTCGGCGTGGGCGAGGAGCTTCCCGCCGACCTCGACGCGCTGCTGCGGGTGCACGCCGACACGGTGCTGCGTACCGTCGGTGCCGGCCCGTTCGTGGTGGCCGGTCACTCCGGTGGTGCGATGGTGGCCAACCTGCTCGCCGGGGAACTGGAACGCCAGGGCCGCCCGCCGGACGCGGTGGTGCTCATGGACACCTACCCGGCCGACAGCGAGGTGCTCGGCGGGTGGGTGCCGCAGCTTCTCGACGGGATGATCGACCGGGACACCGCGTACACGCCGATGGACGACTGGCGGACGACGGCGTGGGCGGGCTACCTGCCGCTGTTCCTGGACTGGCAGCCGACCGAGATGGCGGCGGCGACCCTGCTGGTGCGGGCCACCGAGCCGCTGGGGGAGTGGGACGGCGAACCGGACGGCTGGCGGTCGCGCTGGCCCTACCCGCACGAGGCTGTCGACGCGGCCGGCGACCACTTCAGCATGGTCGCCGACCGGGGGCCGGAACTCGCCGGCACGGTCCAGCGCTGGCTGGCCGCGCGGGGTCTGTGACCGGTTCCGCCCCTGGCGTGCCCCTAGCGCCCCCTATCGGCACACATACATCTATCGGACCGACGTTCCAGGACGGAGCATGACGACGTGGACGAGGCAGTGGTGGTCACGGAGCTGGTCAAGCGGTACCAGCCCAACATGCCACCGGCGGTGGACGGGCTGAGTTTCTCCGTCGCCGCCGGTGAGGTCTTCGGCCTGCTCGGGCCGAACGGTGCGGGCAAGACGACGACGATCGGGGTGCTGACCACACGGGTGCGGGCCACCTCGGGCCGGGCCCGGGTGTGCGGCGCGGACGTGATCGGCTCGCCCGCCGCCGCCCGGCAGTTGCTGGCGGTCGTACCGCAGCGGGTGAACCTGGACCGGGCGCTGACCGTCCGGCAGAACCTGCTGTTCCACGCGGCCTACCACCGGGTGCCCCGGGCGCAGCGCATCCGGCGGGCGGACGAGTTGCTGGACCAGATGGGGCTCAAGGACTTCGCGAACCACCGCACCGACTTCCTGTCGGGCGGCCTCGCCCAGCGGACGATGATCGCCCGCGCGCTGATGCACTCGCCCCGGGTGCTCTTCCTCGACGAGCCGTCGGCGGGCCTCGACCCGCAGTCCCGGCTCTTCGTGCACGACCGGATCGCCGAGCTGAAACGGGACGGCGTGACAGTGGTGGTCACCACGCACGACATGGACGAGGCGGAGAAGCTCTGCGACCGGGTTGGCATCGTCGACCACGGCAAGCTGCTCACCATGGACACGCCGTCCGCGCTGACCCGTACGCTGCCGGGCAGCAGCACCCTGACCCTCGTGGTGACCCCCGGCGCCTCCGCCGAGGAGGTGCGGGCCGCGCTCGACGCGATCCCCGACGTGGAGCAGGTGGAACACTTCAAGATGACCGCCAAGGTGCCCGTCGCCGCGCCGGCGTTTCCCGGCATGCCGGCGATGCCGATGCCCGCCCCGGTCCCGGACGCGCCCGCCGACTCGGACGCCCCCCTGTCCTTCCGGGTCTACACCAGCGGTCAGCCGGCCAACGCCATCCCGATGGCGATGAAGATCCTCGCCGACCTGGGTTGCGAGGTTCGTGACCTCAACATCGGCCAGCCCAGTCTGGAAGATGTCTTCATCCACCTGACCGGAAGGGAACTTCGGTGAGCGTCACCGCCCCCGCCCCCCCGTCCGCGCCGTCACCGCCCGCGGCGCCGCCGCCGGTGCGCGCGCTGGACCAGCTCGCCACCTTCCGCGCGGTGCTCTCGCGGGACCTTTTCGTCACCGGCCGGGAGCTGATCGGCTTCCTGCTCCAGGTCTTCATCCAGCCGCTGTTCATGCTGCTGATCTTCGGCAAGGTGCTCAGCGACCTGGGCTACGCCAGCGACGACTTCTCCAACGTGCTGCTGCCCGGCGTCATCGCGCTGAACGCCTTCCTGATCGGCCTGGAGAACACCGCGCTGCCGATGATGATGGACTTCTCCTTCACCCGGGAGATCGAGGACCGCCTCCTGGCGCCCATGGCGACCCCGCTGGTGGCGCTGGAGAAGATCGTTTTCGGGGGCATCCGTGGCCTGATCGCCGGTGTGGTGCTGATCCCGGTCGGCATGCTCATGCTCGGCGTCACCTGGCCCTGGGCGGTGGTGCTCAAGGTGGTCGGGGTGTTGGCGATCGGCGCGCTGGTCGGCGCGGCGGTCGGTCTCGCCTTCGGCACCCTGGTGCCCACGCAGCACATCCAGATCATGTTCACCGTGGTGATGACCCCGATCATGTTCACCGGCGCCACCCAGTTCCCGCTGCTCGGCCTGGACTCGCTGCGCTGGTATCAGGTGATCTGTTCGCTGAACCCGCTGACCTACATCAGCGAGGCGACCCGGTCGCTCGTCGGCCCGCCGGGGGTCGAGTCGCTGCCGCTCTGGCTGTGCATGTGTGTCCTCACCGGGGTCTTCGTGGTGTTCTCGGCGATCGGCATGCGTGGCTTCATGCGCCGCGCCATGGACTGACCGCCCGGACGCGATCCGCCGAGGGCCCGAACCGCATTTGCGGTTCGGGCCCTCGCTTTCGCCCCGTGTCGCAGGGGGCCGGTGGTCACCGCGCCCCTGCGACAGCCGTCAGGACGTGGCGCTCTGTGCCTCGTCGGCCAGCGTCTCGGCGTACACGACGAGCCGGGACGGCAGGTCGGTCCGGCGCTTCACGTCGAGCTTGCGGTAGACCCGGGTCAGGTGCTGCTCGACAGTGCTCACCGTGATGAAGAGCTTGCTGGAGATCTGGCGGTTGGTGTGGCCGTTTGCGGCCAGCGCGGCAACGCGCCGCTCGGCGTCGCTCAGCCCGTCGTCCGGTTCCTGGAGTTCGGCGGCGGCCGGGTACGCCGGCAGTCCACTGCCCGGCTCCCGGCGGATCAGCCGCTGAGCCAGCACCGACGCCCCGCAGTCCTGCGCGAGCTGGTAGGCGCGGCGGACGAGCAGCCGGGCGCGGGCGGAGTCTCCGGCGCGCTGCAGCGTCTGACCGGTGTCGCCGAGGGCGCGGACGAGCTCCAACCGGTCGCCGCTGGACTGGAGCAGGTTGACCGCTTCGGAGAGCAGCTTGCGCCGGTGGTCCTGGGCGGCGGTGGTGGCGAGCAGGCGCAGCGTACGGCCCCGGGTCCGGTCGTCGACCCCGTGCGGCACCCGCAGTTGCTCCTGCAGGAGCTGCATGGCCTGCGTCTTGTTGCCGACGCTGAGCTGCACCCGGGCCAGCTCCAGCCGCCACGGCACCAGTCCGGCCGCGTCGATCCCCCACGTGCGCATCAGCTCGCCGCAGCGCCGCAGGTCGGTGGTGGCGGCGTGCGGCCGGCGTACGGCCAGGTGGTGCCGGCCGCGTGCGGCCAGGTAGTGCAGGCCCAATGGGGTGCGGAAGATGCCGGGCGGGGTCGGGTGGGCCAGCCACCGGTCGGCCTCGGCGAACCGGCCCGACTCCGTCGCGGACGCGATCAGGGTGGACAGCGGTCCGGCGATCGCCACTCCCCAGGCGGGGGCTGGCATGTCCTCCAGGGCCGCGCGGGCGTGGTGCTCGGCACCGGGCAGATCGCCGACGCGCAGGGCCGCCTCCGCCCGGATCGCCCGGATCACCGCCCGCCAGCCCGGCGCGTGCTGAACCACCGGCCGGTCGAGCAGCACGTCGCCCCAGACCACAGCCCGGTCCGACCGGCCGGCCCAGAGCAGCGCCAGCAGGGGCGCGGTCAGCAGGCCGAGGGCGCCGTCGTCCGTGTGGTGGCGCTGCAGGATCTGCTCGGCGGTCGGCGCCGTGTCGTTGTCGGCGGTCGGCGTCAGCGCGGTGCCGAGCACCGTGACCGCCTGCAGGAGCGGGCTGACGGTGGTCGGGGCGCCGGCCGCGCGGCTCCAGGTGGCCGGCGTCTGCCGTACGCTCGCCAGGTGGTCCGGGTGGGAGAGGGAGACCAGAAGCTGCATGATCCGCAGGCGGCCGGGCGGGGTGGCCGGAGCCTGCTCCTCGTCCGTCGAGAAGCCGCTGACGGCCTCAACAGCCTCGTCGACGCGGCCCTGCCAGAGCAGGTACGGCACCGCGGAGAGGCTCGCATCGGTGGACCAGCCGGCGGCGCGCGCCGTCTGCACCAGCTCCGTCAGCTGCCCGTTCACCGTCAACGGGTTTAGCTGCCAGCGGGCATTCACCAGCATCTCGGTGGTGGCGGTGCGTTGCCGCTCGTCCACCGGCGCGCTGGCGAGCAGCCGCAGGCAGGCCGCCGCGACGTCGGGCCGGCCGGACGAGAGCGCGTGACCGGCGGCGTCCTGGAGCACCGGTACCCGCCAGCCGGCCACCGTCGCACCGGCGGCCACGAGGTGCTCGGCTACCACGCTCGCCTCGGCGCCGCGGTCGTGCAGCACCTCGGCGGCCCGCTGGTGCAGGGCGCGCCGCTCGTCGGCCGACATGTCAGCGAGGATCGAGTGCAGGATACGCGAGTGGCGTAGCTGGTCGGACTCCATCAGACCCGAGGTACGCAACACCCGCACCGCCGGGACCGTGGTCGCGGGCATCACGTCGAGGAGGTGGCCGAGCAGTTCGGCCGACGCGGGCCGGTCGAGCACGGCGAGCGCCTGGGCCACCCGGCGTACCCCGGGCTCGTGGCGGTAGAGGCACCCGAGCACGGCCTGGTCGAACGCGTCACCGACGGACGGAAGGTCGTGGTCGCTGCCCCCGCCACCGGCCCGTTCGTCGAGCAGCGCCCGGGTGAGCAGTGGATTGCCTCCGGTCATCCGTACGTAGTGTTCCGCGGTCCTGCGGGTGTCGGCGTCGTCGACGGCGCCCTCGACCAGCCGGGCGACGGCGTCGACGGTCAGTGGTGGCAGGCCGATCCGGGAGAAGTGCGGCTGGCTGAGCAGCTCGGCGCGGAACAGCTGGTGCGGCGGGCGCAGCGTCGACGCCTCCGCGAACACGACCATGATCCGGGCGTGGCGCAGCCGCCGGGTCACGTAGAGCAGGCAGTGCAGCGAGGCCGGGTCCGCGTGGTGCACGTCGTCGACGAGGAGGACCAGGGGCCCGTTGGCCGTCAGGTCGATCAGGGTGGTGAAGAGGCCGTGCAGCAGGGGTGCCCAGGCCCGGTCTACGTCAGACGCCTCGCCGCCGACTTCGGGCAACGGCACCGCGGAGGTGGCGTCGCGCAGCAGCTTCCCGACGTGGGCGGCGGCCTCCGGGGCGAGTCGTGCACTGTGGAACAGCTGCCCGACGACTCCCAGGTGGAGACCGCGCTCCGCCCGCGAGCCGGTCGCGCTCATCACCTGCCCGCGGGAGCCGGCCGTCCACTCGCCGAACGACTCCAGCAGGCTGGTCTTGCCGCTGCCCACGGCACCGGTGACCAGCGCGACGTGTCCGCGCTGCTGCTCTTCGCACGCGTGGAACACGCGCCGCAGACGGGTGATCTGTTCCTCTTGCTGAACCAACACCTGCGCGTAAGCCCTCCTTGTACGCGGCGCGGGCCTGGAAACGCCGGTGCGGCCCGACACCGCCACCCCTGCCGGAGACAGCCGCCCCTCCGCCCGCGTCTCGACGGGTAGGGGTGGAGCGCGCCGGGCGGCCACGCCGGGTGGACCTGAAATCCTTCGTCGGACCGGTCTTCTCGCCGTACGGTCCGCGTGTCGAGGCGAGTCTGGCACCGGCATGATGGTGCGACAACGGGCGTGAGACCCCATCGTTTCGCATCCAAACCTGCGGGCCCCGGAAGGCATTTAGGGGTTGCGCGGTTCGGGGTGATGGGTGTTGGAGCCGATCGGCCCGGGGGAGGCGACACGCCGGTGAGCGGCTGGTGCCGGGGCGTACGGCTCGATGGTGCCACACCGCGACTCCCGGCGCACGCCGATGGTACCCACAGTGGTGGTGAGCGAACTCTTCGCGACGGTCGGCGAGGGTGACGGTCGCGTGACGCCCGTCGGCTGTTCCGTGCGGAAGCCCGACCGGGATCAGCGCGGCCGAGGGCCGGACGGACGGCCGCCCGGGGGGTCCGTGCCCCGCGTCAGCGGATCCAGCACCGTCGTGCCGGAGCGGTCGAACCGCAGCCGTCCGGCGAGTTCGCCGCGCGAGTTGACGTCCAGCTTCCGGTAGATGCGCGTCATCCGCTGTTCGATCGCGCTGACCGTCAGGAAGAGCTTCTCGGCGATCTCACGATTGGTGTGACCCTGGGCGGCCAGGGTGGCCATCCTGGATTCGGTGTCCGTCAGGCCCTGGACCAGGACCGCCGCATCCGCCCGGCTGCCGGTGGCGCCGTCCCTGGTGGACAGGGCGCTGGGCCACAACGTCGGGATGCCGCACTCCTCCGCGAGAGCCCGGGCCGACCGGGTCGCGGCGCGGGCCTGCCGCCGGTCGCCGGCCTGCTCGTAGGCGTGACCGAGGTCGGCAAGGTTGTGCGCCAGTTCCATCCGGTCGCCGCACTGCCGCAGCAGCCGTACGGCGCTGCGCAGGTGCGGGATCCGTTCCTGTCCCTCCTCGGTCGCGGCCAGAACCCGCAGGGCCGCGGCCCGGTACCGGACATGGACGGGCCGCAGCCGGGCCAACTCGTCGCGCACCAGCTTGCGCGCCTGCTGACGGCGGCCCATCCGGAGCAGTGCCCGAGCCGACTCGGTGCGCCACGGCACCAGGCCCGAGAAGTCCAGCTGCCACCGCTGCATCAGCTGCCCGCAGAGCTGGAAGTCGGCCAGCGCGGCCTCGGGGCTTCCCGCGGCGAGGGCGTGCGTCCCGCGGGCGTGCAGGTAGTGCAGCCCGAGCGGGGTCTCGAAGATCGCCGGCGGCACCGGCACCTGAAGGCAGGCGGCCGCCGTGTCGAGCTGGTCCATATAGGTCAGGGCCCGTATCCGGACGGCGAGAGGTATCCCGATCACCACCCCCCAGCCTTTCGGCGAGAGCTGCCCCAGTGCCTCGTCGGCCAGCTTGCCGGCGCGGGGGAGGTCGCCGAGCCGGCCGGCGACGGCGGCCCGCAGGGCGGTGAGCGTGGCCGAGGGGGTGGGGTGGTGCGGGGTGGCGAGGTGGCGGTCCAGCCGGTCGCACCAGTCGTCGGCCAGGTCGAGCTGGTCGGCGTAGATCATGGCGATGAGGGCGCAGATGACCCTCCACATGTGCGGTTCGTCGTCCGGCCCGGTGGTCGACAGTGTCCGCTCGGCCTGCTCGACCACGCCCGCGTCACCCCGGGCCAGCACGCCGGACAGCAGGATGACTCCGCTGAGCCCGTGCTTGACCCGGGCCAGCGTGAGCGGATCCCGCGCGGCCACGGCGGGCGCGGGCCGGTCGACCATGACCCCGGGATAGAGCGTCGAGATCCAGCCGGTGATGATGAGCAGCTCGGCCACGGACTGCGGATCGGCGGGATCCGACCGCTCGCTGAGGTGCCTGACCAGGTCGACGGCCTTGTCGATCTCACCGTGCCAGAGGAGGTACTGGATGGGACCGGCGGCCTGTTGGCTGCCGAGGTGCCCGGCCCGGATGGCGGTGGCGACGCTGACCAGGTGGGGGATCGTGGCCTGCGGGTCGAGTCGCCACTCGGCGCGCGCCAGCGCGGAGCGGATCCGCGCCCGCAGACACTCGCCGACGCCACTGCGGTGCGCCCGGCGCAGGTACCGCAGGGCGGTCTCCACCTCGCCGTCGAGCAGCGCCTGCTCGCCGGCGTCCAGCAGGGTCTGCGCCATCCAGGGTTCGGCCAGCTCGCCGATGTCCACCAGGTGCGGCGCGATGCGGGCCGGGGGCGCGCCGTCGTCGTGCAGCAGGCGGGCTGCTCCCAGATGCAGCCGTACGCGTTCCTCGGCGGTCATCCCGTCGATCACGGCCTGGGTCACCGCCGGATGGCGCAACCCCTGTTCGTCGATCAGCCCCGCGCTGGTCGACTTGTCGACAGCGCCCAGCGCGGGGTGCAACCGGGCGTCGACGAGATGCGGCAGCAGGCTGCCGTGCAGCGGCTCGCCGGTCACGGCGAGCACCCGGGCGGCGTTGAGCACCAGGCGGTCGCAGCGGTACAGGCAGCTCAGCACGGCCTCCCGGAACGACTCGCCGACCGCCGGGGCGCCGGCGGACCGTGGCGCGGCTGCCTGGTCATCGGCGAGCGCGTGCACCAGGAGCGGATTCCCGCCGCTGATCCGGTGGCTCTCCTCGGCGATGCTGCGGGCGAGCGGGATGTCGAGCCGCTGGGCGAGCAGTTGGAACGTCCCCTCGGCGGTGAGCAGCGGCAGGCGGATGCGGTGCAGCTTCGCCGGTTGCAGCATCTCGGCGTGCACGTCCGCCTGCCACGGCCGGGTGCGTGGCGCCTCCGTCAGGACCATCAGCACGGATAGGCCGGAGAGCCGCCGGGCCACGTAATCGAGACAGCGCAGCGACGGCACGTCCGCGTGGTGGATGTCGTCCACCACGATGACCAGCGGCCCCCGCGAGGTCAGTTCGAGCAGGGCGCGCCCGATGGCGGCGGTGAGCCGGGCGTTCTCCGCGTCCGCCGGATCGGCGTCGCTCCATGCGAGGGCGCCCGCGTCCAGCAGCCGGGCGAGGCGGGCCCGGATGTCGGGGGCGTCCGCGGCGCACGACGGCACCGCGCGGACGAGCTGCCGGACGACCTCCAGCGGTACGCTGCGCTCCGCGCGGGAGGCGCTCGCGCCGATGACCCGTGCTCCGGCGTCGCAGGCGCGCCGGGCGAAGGCCTGTGAGAGCGCGGTCTTGCCGGAGCCGACCGGGCCGGTCAGCACGGTCACCGGCCGGTCGGTCGGCGAGGTGCCGCCGCGGAGCAGGTCTGCGAGTCGGCGCTCCAGCAGGCCGAGCTGGCTCGAACGCTCGGTCAGCTCCATCACCGCCCCCTCCGGGGGAGGGCCGGGTGCCCGGTGCGGCCCGGCAGCTCGACCAAATTGGAGACCGGCAATTCTTGACCCATTCCATTATCGGCAAGGATCGACTGGTGTCGAGCTTTGCCGGTGCGCCATCGACCGACTTGACCGGTTGGCTGCTGCGAGCCGTGTTCCCGTGTGCGTCGGCGATAATTCCCCAGCTCTCTCGGGGTCGACACTTCCTATCGACCTGCTTGATGGTGGGAGTATGGCAGTTGGGCAATTGGGCGGCAAGCCGAGTTGTGTAAAGGATGGGCAAACATGGGTTACTTGTCTCGGGTGACCCGACCGGGGGTGGCGACGGAAAGTCGCCGGCTGGTCCCGTACCGTGACAGGGCGCTCTCCTGAGCCGATGGTTCCGCTTATTCGGCCCGCCTGCTGATTGGCGAATGGGCTCTTCCGTGCTAATCCGACGTC
Organism: Micromonospora sp. C41; assembly: GCF_018070485.1. Taxonomy (NCBI): domain Bacteria; kingdom Bacillati; phylum Actinomycetota; class Actinomycetes; order Micromonosporales; family Micromonosporaceae; genus Micromonospora; species Micromonospora sp. C41. Next base: position 173,994 of record NZ_JAGPXP010000001.1, read on the forward strand.
CGGGCGTTACCGGTCGCTCTCGCCGCAAGGTTCGAAGCTGCCGCGGTCGCGGCGTGCGGAGGCGTCGAGCTGGGCGTCATCGTCGTTGAACTCGGCGTTCGTGACCCCGCCCGTGCCGATCCCGGCGCGGGCGGGCGTGGTGCCGGAAGCTGCTGTGGAGGTGTCGTCCGCCCCCGGGGCGGGGCCGTGGGGTCCGGTCGGGGCTCCGGCAATTGCCGGAGGCGCTCGATTGTTGCGATGTAAGGCATTGATGCCGGAACTGCGATCGATGCCTGTCCGGCCCTGCCGGCGGTCGAGGCTTGGTGTGCGTCGGCGGGCCACGATTCGGACGTTTGGGAGATTCTGCGATTATGTATGAAAAAGAATTATGAATCCGAGTGTCCCGTTGGTTGCGGAGGCCTGCGGTCCCATCCGGCCCGAAGGCTGATCTCATGCGGCACACGTCAATGCGATAAAGCCGTGACGGCGAGCTGCCGGGCATCGAGGAGGACGTTTTACGGTCGATTTTCGCTCGCTGAGGACAAATGCGGCCTCTGCATTGTTCGCCGAGCCGGAGTGAGCGCTCGTGTCGGCCGTTGTGTCAGGACGGCCGGGATTCGGTCCTAGCTGGCCAGTAGGCCCGGACAGGGGGATTCGGACTCGGCGGCTAGGGGTTGTGCCCGACGATAGCCCGGCCCTAATTTCGGGGCACCCGGTCTCCACCGTCTGGATAGCCGGACATGGGGCCGTGCAGGCCCGAGACCTGAAGGGTTCTGTGGCCGTCGTGATGTCCCAGCTGCCGCCGCGACTCGTTGCGGCCCCGCGCAGGGGATAGCGGAGATGACACTGCTGCCGGTGCTGCGTGGATTCGGTGCGGATCGGGCCGACGCGGTCACGGTGGCCGGAGAAGCCCTCTCCAGCGAGGCCCTGCTGGGCTGCGTCACCGCCGTCGCTGATCGGATCAGGGGCGCGACCGCGGTCGCGGTCGACGGCACACCGACGCTGGAAGCGGTGGTCGGAATGCTCGGCGCCCTCCTCGCCGGGGCACCGCTCGTACCGCTGCCTCCCGGCGCCGACGAACGCGAACGCCGCCGTATCCTGCGGCAGTCCGGAGCGACGGTGATCCTCGGCCGTGCCCCGTCCGGGGCCGACGGCCTGTCCACGATCCCGGTCGACCTGCGAGAACACGCCTCGACGCGGCATCCCGAGCCCGCCCCGGGCAGCGACGCCGTCATCCTCTACACAGGTGGCGCATCAGGGCCGCCACGAGGGGTGCGCATCTCGCGCCGCGCCATCGCCGCCGACCTCGACCTTCTGGCCCGTGCGTGGCACTGGAGCGAGGAGGACGTGGTCGTCCAGGGCACCCCGCTGTTCCGGGCGTACGGTCTGGTCGTCGGCCTGCTCGGCGCGCTGCGGGCCGGCAGCCGTTTCGTCCACCTCGACCACGCCGGCACCGGGCCGGTCGGCTCCGTGCACCTGGCGTCGCCCGACCAGTGGGCGAAGATAGCGCTGGACGGCCACCGGGCCCGGCCGCTGTCCGCGGCGCGGATCCTCGTTTCCGCGGACGGCCCGCTGGCCCGCGCCGTGGCCGAACGGCTCCGACTGCTCACCTCGCACCGGCCGGTGCAGGCCTACGGCACCACCGAGACGCTCGTCGCGCTGACCGGGCGCCCCGGCGACCGTACGGTGCCGGGCGCTGTCGGCACCCCCCTGCCCGGCGTCGAGACGCGCGTGCTGGACCGCGAGGACCGGCCGGTGCCGGCCGACGGCCAGTCGGCGGGCGAGCTGAGCGTCTGCGGGCCGATGCTGTTCAGCGGGTACGTCGGCGGGCGGAGCCTCGCCGCCGGTCGCTGGCACGCCACCGGGGACCTGGCCAGCGTGGCCCCCGACGGCACGTACCGGATCATCGGGCGACGCGGGCTCGACGTGGTGCACAGCCGGGGCCGGCGGATGCCCGCCGGGCAGATCGAGGAGGCGTTGCTGAGCCACCCCGGCGTGCGCGACGCCGCCGTCGTCGGCACGCCGCACCACGCGTTCGGCGAGCAGGTCACCGCCTACGTCGTCGCCGAGGGGGTGACCGCGCAGGTGCTCATCGACCACGTCGGCCGGTACCTCTCGGCAGGCCAGCGCCCCCGGCGGGTGCACTTCGTCGACGAGTTGCCGCGCAGCGCCTTCGGGCGGATCAGGAAGTCCCTGCTGATCGCCGGCGGCTGAGCCGGCCGGACAGGGGGCAGCGGTGACCCGCCCCCGCCACGGTCAGCCCTCCACCCAGCCGTGCCGCCGGGCCAGCTCCAGCATCCTCGCACGTACCGCCACGATCTGCGCTCCGGTCAGGTCCGACACGGAGGTCACCAGCGCCTCGGTGGTCTCCGCGGAGAAGGCCCGCTCGGAGAGGACGTCGCACAGGCCCTCGTCGTCCTCCGCGCCGCCCGTGGCCTGTCCGCTGTCCCTGCTGCGCCCGCCGCCGACCGCGACGCCGGACACCCGCACCAGCACGGCCTTGGGCCCGCGCTCGGTCTCCACCGCGTCGTACTCGACCGGGACGCCGGGCGTCAGTGCCCACTTGTCGCCGTCGAGCATGTTCGCGTGCACGAACACGTCGTCGCTGCCGTCGTCCGGGGCGATGAACCCGTAGCCCCGCACCTCGTCGAACCGCACCACTTTGCCAGTGAGCATCGCCATTCCCGCGTCCATCCGCCCCAAATCCAGGTGCCCCGCCCGCAGGACCGGGACGGCGCTCAGAGTGGCACCTGTCCCGTGCAGGCCGGCACCCGTACCCGACCCCTATGGTGCACCTATCGCCGAGGCCCGCCGCGGCGAGGGGTGCCGCAGCGCCTACCATCGGCCAACGTGATCGAGCAGATCCTGCCCTCCACCGTGGCGGTGTCCGAGTCCTTCACCGATCCCGCCGGCGTGACCCTGTTCCCCGAGGAGGAGGCGCTGGTGGCACGGTCGGTGGAGAAACGACGCCGGGAGTTCACCACCGTGCGGCACTGCGCCCGGCTGGCCCTCGGCGAGCTGGGCCTCGCCCCGGCGCCGATCGTCTCCGGCGCACGCGGTGCCCCGCTCTGGCCCGACGGCGTGGTCGGCAGTATGACGCACTGCGATGGCTACCGGGCGGCGGTCGTCGGCCGTACGGCGGCGTTCGCCAGCCTCGGGGTGGACGCCGAGCCGCACGCCCCGCTGCCCGACGGGGTGCTCGGAGCGATCGCCCTGCCGGCCGAACGGTCGCGCACCGTCACGCTGGCCGCGGTCCGCCCCGCCGTCTGCTGGGACCGCCTGTTGTTCAGCGCCAAGGAGGCGGTGTACAAGGCGTGGTTCCCGCTCACCGGCCAGTGGCTGGACTTCTCCGAGGCGGACATCGTGTTCGACCCGGCCGGCACGTTTGAGGCCCGGCTGCTGGTGCCCGGTCCGGTGCTCGGCGGGGCCGAGGTGCGGGCGTTCGCGGGCAGGTTCCTGGTCGAGCGGGGACTGGTGGTCACCGCGATCAGCATCCCGGCGGTCGCGTCCTAACCGTCGGCGCTGAGCCGCGTCTTCTGCACCTTGCCCAGGGCGTTGCGGGGCAGGGCGTCGACCAGGCGCACCTCGCGTGGTCGCTTGTGCGCCGAAAGGTGCCGGGCCACGAAGTCGATCAGCTCGGCCTCGCCCACCCCGTCGCCCACCACATACGCGGTGACCTGCTGACCGAGGTCGGGGTGCGGTGTGCCCACCACGGCTGCCTCACGGACCCCCGGGTGCGTCAGCAGGGCGTCCTCCACCTCCCCCGCGCCGATCCGGTAGCCACCGCTCTTGATCAGGTCGGTCGACGCCCGGCCGACGATCCGGTGCCAGCCGTCCGGGTCGACGGTGGCGACGTCCCCGGTGCGGAACCAACCGTCCGGGGTACGGCTCGCCGCGTCGGCGTCCGGACGGTTGAGGTAGCCGTCGAACAGCGTGGGGCCGGTGACCTGAAGCTCGCCCATCGCCGCCCCGTCGGCCGGGAGCGGGGTGCCGTCGTCGCCGACCAGCCGCGTACGGACCCCGGGCAGCGCCAGCCCGACGGTGCCGGGCCGGCGTGGGCCGTCCGTCCGGGCGCTCACAGTGATCAGGGTCTCGGTCATCCCGTACCGCTCGACGACCCGGTGACCGGTGAGGGTGGCGAGGTCGGCGAAGACCGCCGCCGGCAGCGCCGCGCTGCCCGAGACCAGCAGCCGCGCCGGACGCAGCGCCCGGGCCGCGTCCGGGTCGGCGGCGATTCGGGACCACACCGTCGGCACCCCGAAGTACATCGTGCCGTTGGCGGCGGCGTACCGGTCGGGGCGGGGGCGGCCCACGTGGTGCAGCCGGCCGCCCAGCCGCAGTGGTCCGAGCACGCCGAGCACCAGCCCGTGCACGTGGAACAGCGGCAGGCCGTGCACCAGCAGGTCGTCCGGCGTCCATGCCCAGGCGTCGGCCAGCCCGTCGAGGCAGGCGGCGATCGCGCGGCGGGAGATCACGGCGCCCTTCGGGGCGCCGGTGGTGCCGCTGGTGTAGAGGATCACCGCGGTGCGGGCCGGATCCGGCTCGGGGTGGACGGTGTCCGACCGGCGGGTCAGGTCGACGGGTACGACGGGCCGGCCGGCGTCACCGACGGTGCGTTCCGCGCCGGCCGGGGCCAGCAGCGCCGTCGCGTCCGAGTCGCGCAGGATGTGATCGCGCTCCATCGGCCCGGCGTCCGGCGGGATCGGCACGACCGCAACCCCGGCCGTCAGCGCGCCCACCACGCCGACCACGGTCTCCAGGGTGGCGGTGGCCTCGATCGCCACCCGGTCGACGCCGCGCAGCTCGTCGGCCACCGCCGTGGCAAGGCGGCGAAGCTCCACCCAGGACGCCGCCCGGCCGCCGACCCGGATCGCGTCCGGGTGCTCGTCGGTGCCCTTCGTCAGCCAGCCCAGCAGCGGCATGGTGCGATCCTCTCAGCGGCCCGGTCCGAGCCCTGCCGGGGGCCGCGACGCCGGTAGGGTCGTGGGGTACCGCCGGATCCGGGCGGGCGAGTGCGCCGCCGGTGGGCCGGGAGAACGGTCCTGACCGTAGTCGGGGGTCTCCGCGGCCTGCCACCCCTACCGGCCGTGGCGGTCGTGCGGGCGGGGAGGTGACATCGATGGTCGCGAGGGCGACGGCGGCACCCGACGGTGTCCGGGCGGTGGTGTTCGACCTCGACGGGGTGCTGGTCGACAGCCTCGCCGTGGCCAGAGAGGCGTTCGCCCTCGCCTACGCCGAGGTGGTCGGCGACGGCCTGGCCCCGGTCGACGAGTACTGCCGCCACCCGGGCCGGTACCTGCCGGAGGTGCTGGAGCTGATGGGTCTGCCGGCGACGCTCGCCGAGCCGTTCGTGCGGCAGAGCAACCGCCTTGCACACCGGGTCAGCCGGGTCGTCGGCGCGGCGGAGCTGCTGCGCACCCTGCGTCGGCGGGGGATCGGGCTCGCCGTGGCCACCGGCCGCAGCGGTGTACGCGCCCGGGACCTGCTCGGCCGGCTCGACCTGTTGCCGCTCGTCGACCACGTGGTGGGCTCGGACGAGGTGCCTCGCCCGAAGCCCGCGCCCGATATCGTACGGCGGGCGCTGCACCTGCTCGGGGCCCGGCCGGAGGAGGCGCTGATGGTCGGCGACGCGCCCAGCGACCTGGCCAGCGCGCGGGCGGCCGGGGTGACAGCGGTGGCCGCGCTGTGGGGCGAGTCCGACGAGGAGACGCTGCGCGCGGCCGGCCCGGACGTCGTTCTGACCCGGCTCGACGAGCTGCTGCCGCTCTGCCCGGCACGGCGGTGACGAGCCACACCGGATCCGTGGGCGAGAAGCCGCCCGGAGCCGCCGCCCGCCCGGACGGGACGCCCGGACACCTGGCGTGACCGGGCGACACCCCTGTCGCCGGGCGGTACCCCTGTGGAGGATGGTTTCCCGCCTCGACACCCCCGATTCGTCACCTGATCAGTTGATCGGGGCATCGGTTGCGCGGATGATGTCGGGCGTCGGTCGGCCCGGGTCCGGCCCGTTGCCGCGGACCGACGCCGCGATCAGCCGAGTGGTCCGCCCTTCCCGGCGGCAAACCGCACATGAAGGAGGACCATCCCGGATGCCGGTCATCGAGGTCGATCATCTGCAGAAGCGGTACGGCGAGAAGGTCGCGGTCGACGACGTTTCCTTCACCGTCGAGCAGGGCGAGATCTTCGGCGTCCTCGGCCCGAACGGCGCCGGCAAGACGACCACTGTGGAATGCGTGCAGGGGTTGCGCCGTCCCGACGGCGGGACCATCCGGGTGTTCGGGCTGGACCCGGTGCGCGACCGCACCGAGGTGCGCCAGCGCGTCGGCGCCCAGCTCCAGGAGAGCCAGCTGCCGGACAAGGTGCGGGTGCGGGAGGCGCTGGACCTGTACCGGTCCTTCTACCGCAACCGGGCCGACATCGACGAGCTGCTGACCGACCTCGGCCTGGCCGAGCAGCGCAACACCTACTTCCAGAAGCTCTCCGGCGGGCAGAAGCAGCGGCTGTCGGTGGCCCTGGCGCTGGTGGGCAGGCCGGAGATCGCCATCCTCGACGAGCTGACCACGGGCCTCGACCCGCAGGGCCGCCGGGACACCTGGGATCTCGTCGAGCGGATTCGCGACCGCGGCGTCACCGTCGTGCTGGTCACCCACTTCATGGAGGAGGCGCAACGACTCTGTGACCGGATCGCGATCATCGACAAGGGGCGGATGGTGGCCATCGACAGCCCCGCTGGCCTGCTCGCCCGGGTCGGCAGCGAGCACCGGGTGCACTTCCGCCCGGCGGAGCCGGTCGAGGACGCCCTGCTGCTCGCCGCGCCCGACGTGACCGGGGTCAGCCGCTACGGGGCGGAGGTGACGGTGACCGGCACGAAGGACGTGCTCCAGTCGGTCCTGGCAGTGCTCAACGGGCGCGGGACGACCTACACGGACCTGCGGGTCGAGCAGCCCACTCTCGACGACGCCTTCGTCGCCCTGACCGGCCGCGGCGGCCGGGCCGCCGCGCAGTCCCCGACCGACGGGAGGTCGTCGTGAGCGCCCTGTCCAAGCTGATCGCCGTCGAGACGAAGCTGTTCCTCCGGGAGCCCGTGTCGTTGTTCTTCGTCTTCGCCCTGCCGATCGGCCTGATGCTCGTCTTCGGCCTGCCGCAGCGTGCCGGTACCGCCGCCGACACCGGCCAGCACGCCGAGCAGACGTTCCTGCCGTCGCTCGCGCTGGCTCTCACCATCGGCATGCTCGCGCTCTTCACCCTGCCGATGGCGCTGGGCATCTACCGGGAACGCCGGATCCTGCGCCGTCTGGCGACCACCCCGGTGCAGCCCGCGCTGCTGCTGGTCGCCCAGGTCGTGGTCAACCTCGTGATGGGCGTGCTCGGTGCGGTGGTCACCTCGATCGCCGTGCGGTTCCTGCTGGACCAGCCAGCGCCGGCCAACCTGCCCGGGTTCGTACTGGCCTTCCTCCTCGGGGTCGCGTGCCTGTTCGCCGTCGGCCTGCTGATCGCGGCGCTGGCGCCGTCGGCCCGGGCGGCACAGTCGATCGGCCCCGCGCTGTACTTCCCGCTGCTCTTCCTGGCCGGCGCCTGGCTGCCCCGCGACCGGATGCCGGGTGCCCTGGCGGCCGTGGCCGACTACTCGCCGCTCGGCGCGACCGTCGACACCATCGGCGCGGCGTGGGCGGGGGCCGACCCCGAGCTGCCGCAGCTGATCGCCCTGGCCGTCACGGCCGCCGTCGCCGCCCTGGGGGCGACGCGGTTCTTCCGCTGGGAGTGAGCCCGCCTCCCGACTGGGCTGGTCCGCCGGCATCGTCGCTGCCCAGGGCCGTTTCTAGGGGTGCGCTAAGGGTGCTCACGAAATGTGATCTGCACTACGTTCGGAGCTGAACGGGTGGCCGCTCACCGGACAAGGACGTTCGACCGCGGAGCGTCCGTTCACCCGGCAACGGGTGTCGTTGGACCTGTGTGGACCGAACCGCGTCGCCCCTGCGGCGGCTCGTGGGGTGTGCGGAATGCGACGGAGGTCGTGCCATGAAGGACGTTTCGCAAGCTGATCCGGTCGCCCGGGACGCCGCCGGCGTCATCGATGTCGTCCTGGAGGGCGGCCCGGCCGGCCTGCCGGCCGATCTGCGCAGCCGTCGGGTGTCCAGGGCCGAGAAGAAGATCAAGATCCTGTACTACGGCGGGTACGAGCACTTCGAGCGGGGCGCCGCCGCCGCGACGGTCGAGCCGGTGGTCTTCCGCTGGACCGGCCGGACCCGGATCGCCGAGTAGCGAAGGGACGCAGCAGTCTCATGCGGGCACAGGACCAGCGGACGGGACCGCACCTGACGGTCAGCGACACGAGCGAGGCGATCGCCTTCTACACGGACGTCTTCGACGCCGTGGCCATCCAACGGGAGTGCCTGCTCGACGGGCATGTCGTGCACGCGGAACTGGCCGTCGGTGGTCATCGCCTGATCGTGAGCGAGTGGTGGGAGGCGGGCGACCCGTCGGTGGCCGCAGACCGTGACGAGGTGTTGACCATCGAGCGGACGGACCCCGAGTCGGTGCTGCGGCGGGCGGTGGCCGCGGGCGCCCATGTCGAGCCGCCGGCTGCCCCGTCGCACCAGGTCACGTTGCGCGACCCCGCGGGCCTCTGCTGGACCGTCGTCGGCCCGCAGCGGGCGGGGTAGGGCGAGTCCCGGCGGACCCGGGACAGGCCGCGGGAACCCGTGCGTACGGCGCGGGTTCCCGCGGCCTGTCCGGCGGGACGTCGCCGGAGTCCGCGCGGTGCGCGGCGCCTGGGCGCTTCTCCGGTCTCCTGGTCAGCCGCGCGGCGGTCCCGCCGACAGTCCGGCTTCCGCCGTCAGGTCCTGAGTCGTACGCGGGCCGGCGGGGGCGACGATCAGCTGATCGTCTGCCGGGCCGACGGTTCCCTCAGCGCCTCCGCCACCAGCGTACGCAGCCGCCCGGCGGTCGCCCCGGCCGGCACACGCGGCGGTGGGCGTGCACCGTTCGCCGTTGGTGTCGGCCGGAGGTGTCGGATCTGGGCAGGGGTGTTCGTAGTCAATGAGCGGGGCAGCCCACGAGGCTGCTGGGTGATGCGCCCGTGCGTCCAGGCTGTTGCGGTTGACCATCGAGAGGTAAGGCATGGCCAAGCTGATCTATGTGAACAACGTGTCGCTCGACGGCTACATGGAGGACGAACGCGGCGCGTTCGCCTGGTTGCCAATGGACGACGAGGTGTTCGTCGTCTACACCGATCTCCTGCGGTCCGTGGGCACGTTCCTCTACGGACGGCGGCTGTACGAGGCGATGGCCGTCTGGGAAACCGACGCCGCTCTGGCCGGGCAGTCCGACCTCATGGCCGACTTCGCAAGCGCCTGGCAGGCAGCGGGAAAGGTCGTGTACTCCACGACCCTCGCCGCGGTGTCGACCGCCGACACCCGACTCGAACGCCGCTTCGACCTCGCCGCGGTACGCGAACTGAAGGCCACGGCCGGCAGCGATCTCACCGTTGGAGGTGCAAACCTCGCGGCGCAGGCTCTTGAGGCCGGGCTGGTCGACGAGTGCCAGCTGTTCGTCTGGCCCGTGGTCGTCGGCGGGGGTAAGCCGGGCCTGCCGTCCGGCATGCGCGTCGACCTCGAACTCCTCGACGAGCGCCGATTCCGAAACGGCGTCGTACACCTCCGCTACCGCCCTGTCGGGCAGTGAACGACGGCCCGTCCGATCGCCTGCGCTTGCGTGAAGGTGGGGCGCTGACGGCTGATCCGACCGGATGAGGTCGACCATCACCCACTTCGGTGAACGCATCCCGGGCGCGGCTCAATCCCCGCTCTCGGTGTTCGGTGTTCGGCAGCGGCACCGTGGCAGCTTCTGTGACCCTGTCCTGGTGAGCGCGCCCGGTGACGAGGCTGTCGAGCTGCGTGTTCACGGGGTCTCCGGCGCGTCGGCGGAGACCATCGTCGATCATCCGATCGTGGTGCGGGTGGCGGGGGACCGGCACGCCGGGTTCTACCGGGTCCGGGAGGGACTCGGTCGGGCGGGCGGCGCCACCGCCGGGGTGGTGGTGGAGGCGTACCGGTGGGGGGCCCTGACCGCGGGGGTGGCGGTGCGGACGGCGTCCATGCTGCTGCTGTTGCCGTTCATGCTGGGCAACCTCGCGGTCTGGCTGCGCCCCACCCTGGCGGACCGGTTCGGCCTGCTCGGCGGGTTGTGTCGCCTGCTCGCCGGGTCGCTGACCGTGGCGTTCACGCTCGCGCTGGTCGGGGTGAGCATGAACCTGCCCGGCTGGCAGTGCGTGCCGTACGTGGAGTGCCGGCAGGGGCGGCCGTACCTGTCCTGGCTGGCGGCGTTGCCAATGGGCCCGCGCCTGGCGGTGCTGGCATTGGTGCCGCTGCTGGCGTTGCGGGTGTTCTGGGCCGTCGGCGCGCGCTCGGCGCGTGCCTTCGAAGGCTTCGAGGCCGCCCCGCCCCACGAGCGGGTGCTGGAGTCGACCGGGAGCCTAGCCGCACCGGGGATCTGGCACGACGAGCGGATGACGTCGTGGCTGCGTCAGATCCATGTCGGGCTGGGCGCCGGCACTGTTTACGTAAGCCTGGTCGTCGCGGTGTCACACGATCGGTGGAACGGCGTAGCCGTCGCGCTGCTCGGCCTCACCGGCGGACTCGTGCTGTTCTGCGCGGCGCTGCTGCTGGTGACAGTGAGCGTGAGGTGGGCCGGCCCGCTGCGACGCCTGCTGTGGATCCTCGTCGCGGTGGCCACCGTGTCGAGTCTCGGATACGCCGTGTCCCGACGGGAGGTGCCGGTGGTGGCCGGGCAGATGCCCGGCTACGAGGGCGCGGCCGCCGGCCTGGTCACCGCGCAGGGACTGCTGCTGGTCCTGATCGCCGCGGTGACGCTGGCGCGGCAGCGCACCCGGCCGGCCGGCTCGCGCGCGCTGCTGCGCGGACTCGGCACGCCGCTGGTGGCGGCGATGTCGGTCACGGTCACCTCCGCCTACACCACCACGTTGGTGTTCCGGACCGCCGACCATCTCGACCGGGGCCGCATCCCCGACCCGATCCGGCCCAGCCCACCTGCGCTGGGCCCACTGGAACCACCGGTGGCGTACTGGTGGGCCGCGCTCGCCGGGCTGGCCGCGTTGCTCGTCGTCACCGCGGCGATTGCCCTCACCCTGCCCGCCGCCCGGCGCCGTCGTCGGGCGTACGCGCAACGCGTGGTCGAGCGGGACTACCCCGACGCGCCCGCTTCGGCGGCGCCGCGGCTGGCCGCGGTCCGCGACACGGTCGCCCGCTCCTTCGTCACCGAGGAACTCGGGCCGACCCTGGTCGCGTTCTTCGTGGTCTCCTCACTCGGGCTCGCCACCGTGGCGCTCGACCTCGTCGGGATCGGCCCCACACAACTCGCCGCCCGCCTCAATCGGCGCCACGACGTCCTCGCCGTGCTCACCGCATATGTCACCGACATCGGTATCTGGATCATCAGCCTCATCGTCGTCGGACTGCTGATCCTGGCCTACCGCGCGTACCGGTCGCCGGAGACCCGCCGGCTCGTCGGCGTGTTGTGGGATCTGGGCACCTTCTGGCCCCGGACGGTGCACCCGTTCGCACCGCCCTGCTACGCGGCGCGGGCCGTGCCCGAACTGACGCGGCGGGTCTGCGCACTGGCCGCGCATGGGCCCGTGGTGATCTCCGGGCACAGCCACGGCTCGGTACTGGCCGCCGCCACCGTCCTGCACCTGCCATCCGAGACTCTGCCACGGATCGCGTTGCTGACCCACGGCAGCCCCCTGTACCGGATCTATGCCCGCCTCTACCCGGCCTACCTCGGCGAACGGGTGCTGTGGGAGCTCGGTGAGCGGATCGACTGGCGGTGGCGCAACCTGTGGCGTGACACCGACCCGATCGGCGCGCCGATCTTCGACCATCCCGACCTCACGCCTGGCGTACCTCGGGAGGCCGCAACTGTCGACGTGCGGCTGCGCGATCCCCGCGGTGTCACCGTGGAGCCGACGGACACCGTTCCGCCCGCGGTGGAACGCCACTGGCCGTATCACACGCAACCGGAGTACCAGGACGCTGTCAGGCTCCTCGTCGGGAGGATCCGTGGCCGTGCGCCGTAGGTGGCGAGGTCAGGTTCGGGGCGCGGCCTGGACGACCACGGGGGGAGTCGCCCAGGCCGCGTCGGTGGTCAGGTGTGACGACGGTGACAGCGGGTACCCGCGCCCGTGAACAACGGGTGGCGGGAGCATCCTCATGCCCGGATCCCTCCCGGAACGTGGCCTGCACCGGATCGCCGGTGTGGCGGCGGAGGGATCGTCGTGGTGTCGGCCGACATCGGCGCGGGCCACGACGCTGCCGCCGCTGAACTGGCTGCCCGGCTCGCCCTCGACGGCGTCGAGGTGCACCACCTCAACTTCTTCACGTCCCTGCCCAAGCCCCTGCACGGGATGATCCGCGAAGGTTACCGGTCGCTGTTGCGCTGGTGCCCGCTCAGCTACGACGCCTTGTTCACGATCACCGACCGTTCGCCACCGCTGGTGGCTATGATCAGGTCCGCCTTACGGTCGGCCCGCCGGCGGATGCTGATGCAAATGCCGCCGGACACCGGCCTGGTCGTGTCGACGTTCCCGTTCGCCAACCAGGTCCTCGGCCCGCTGCGCCACAGCGGGAGGCTGAGCACACCGGTCGTCACCTATGTCACCGACTTCGTCATCCACCCGACCTGGATGGCGACCGGCGTCGACACCTACTGCGTGATCCACGAGGCCACCCAGCAGCAAGCCGCTGTTCGTGGCGCACCGGACGTCCGACTCGTCGACCCGCTTGTAGCCGCCCGCTACCGGCCACCGACGGATGCCGCCAGACGCGCCGCCCGCGCCCAGTTCACGCTGCCCGAAAAGGGAAGACTAGCGCTCATCGTCGCCGGGTCCTGGGGTGCCGGCGACGTGGCCCGTACCGCCAGGGAGGTGCTGGCCGCCGGCTGTGTCACACCGGTGGTGGTATGCGGACGAAACGACAGCCTGCGCCGGCGCCTGGCCGGCTTTCCCGGGCACGTCATGGGCTGGGTCGACGACATGCCCACCCTCATGCAGGCGGTGGACCTGATCGTGGAGAACGCTGGTGGCCTCACCTGCCAGCAGGCACTGGCCGCGGGTCTGCCCACCATCACCTATCGCCCGCTTCCCGGCCACGGCCGAGCCAATGCGCAGGTGCTCGCCGGCGCAGGCCTGACCACCTACGTCCGAAACCCCGCCGACCTGTGCCAGGAGTTGACCCGCACAGCGGCTTCCGCCCTGCCGGCGTTCACCAGCGCCGACGACATGGCCGCGATCGTGTCCGCGACCCTGCGGTCCGGGGCCGGAGTGGATGGGAACCCGCGGTGACGTCCCGGCGCTCACCCGCGGACCACTCCTGCACCCAGCCATGATCTTTTACGCGCTGGCCGGGGCCTTCAGCTTCGCGCTGTCCGCCGCGCTGCATCAGCGCGCCGCGGCCCAGCAGCCGCGCTTCGCAGCGCTCGACCCGCGGCTGTTGCTGCGGCTGTTCCGCAACCGCCTGTGGCTTTCCGGCTGGATCCCGGACACGGCCGGAGTCGTCTTCCAGGTGCTCGCGTTGCGTTCCGGCGCGCTCGCGGTCGTGCAACCCATCATGGCCAGCGGGCTGTTCATGGCAGTGCTGATCGAGGCCGTCATCGCCGGCCAGCGCGTCGCGCGCCGGGACCTGCTCGCGGTTGCGGTGGGCGTGGTGGGCCTGACCGCGTTCCTGCTTCTCGCCGACGTCCGCGCCGGCGTGACCCGCCCTGCGCCGACGGCCTGGACGGTCGCCATGAGCTGCGCGGTGGCGGCCATTACGGCCTGCGTCCTGGCCGCGCGTCGCCGCCATGGCGCCGCGCGGGGCGCGCTGCTGGGCGTGGCCAGCGGCGTCGCGTACAGCTTCGCGGCGGCGCTGGTCAAGGACCTCGCCGGCGGCTCCCCGGGCTCCCTGCTGTCCGCCGTGGTCAGCTGGCGATCCGCGGCGCTGATAGTGGCCGTCGCCATCGGGCTGATCCTGAATCAGGCCGCCTTCCAGCACGGTCGCCTCGCCGCACCCCTGACAGCTCTCACGCTCACCGACCCCGTCGTCAGCGTTCTCGTCGCCATCACCGTCTTCCGGGAAACACTCTCCGACGAGCCCATCCGTATCGTCGGCCTTGTCCTGGCGGCCGTCACGGTCGGCGGCGGCGTGTGGCTCGCTGCTTCCGCCTGCTCGGCGGGATCGGTCGAACACCGCCGACGGTGACCGTCACCCTTCCCGGTGCCTTCGTGGGCGTGCTGCTCGGCGTCGGCACACCCGTCGAGGCGGTCGCCGTCGCGGTGACCATCGAACTGGTCGCCGACGGGCTGCTTCGCCGACCGGAACGCCGCGGATAACCCGATCTCCCCGAGGTCCCGCCACCGAGTCGGCAGGATGACATGGTGAACTACCGCCTGTTCGAACTCATAAACGATCACGCCGGACGCATCGACGGTATCGACGACGTCATGGAGTTCGCCGCGACCAGGCTGCTGTATCTGATCTTCGCAGTCACCGCATTGCTTGCCGTGGTGACACTGCGCCGCCGACGAACACGCCCGGTCGTCGAGCTCGGCGCCGCCCTGGTCCTCGCCTTTGCCGCAGCCACCGTCCTGGCGCATTCGAACAGTCAGCAGCGCCCGTTCCAGAGTCATCACGTGCACCAGCTGATCCCTCACGGTGCGGGAGTTTCGCTGCCCAGCGACCACGCCACCGCCGCGTTCGCGCTGGCGTTCGGCGCTTACGCCTTCCTGAGCCGCCGGTGGGGCGTGGTACTGGCCGGAGCGGCGCTTGTCGTCGGGGTCGCCCGCGTCTGGGTCGGCGTGCACTACCCAGGCGACATCCTCGCCGCGGCAGTCATCGCCGGCCTCGCCGTCGTGGCCGTCAGCCTGGCGGGCCACCGCCGGCGTCGACTCGGCGCACCGAGTCGACGAACATAGCGGGGCACCAGTCAGCCGGACCCTGGCTCCGATCATCACATTCACGAGGCGCCACCGCGTGAAGCCTTCGGTAACGACGAGGCCGTCACCCGTGATGACCGGCGTATGTCCCAGGAAGTGCCTCATGCCGGGCTGCCGCGAGGCAGACCATGCGTTGGGCGCTCTGCTTGTGACGCCCCTGCCATGGCCGCCGCCCCCGTAGGCGAGGTGCGGGGGCGGTGGCTGTGCCTCGGGGAGCGGGCTGCCCGTTGGGCCCTACGAGGCGTCCGCTTGGCCTGGGCGGTCAGGGGACCCAGCAGACGGAGGTTGCCGTGGGCCGGGACGCCGGGGTCGGTGGTGCAGAGGAACAGCGTCTGGTCCGGGGGCACCCGGCATGGCGCCTCGTCAGCATGCTCGGTCCGACCGCCGGGTGGCTCATCCGCTTGATGCCGTGCCCGCGCTCGTACACGTGGTGCCTGTTGCGGCAGGTACCGGACTGCGGATTCCTGATCGGCAGCTCGCTGACGAGCTGGTTGTTCGGGTGCACGGGTCGCCCGGCACGCCTGCACGGCCGGTGCATGTGGTCACGCACCGACCGTTCTCGGCCCGCCGGAGGTCACCCGCAGCGGTGACGCTCCCGCTTCGGTGTCTGGGATCGGCTCGTTTCGGCAAAGATCGGAGGGCGGGGCAGGCGCAGCAAGGGCACGAATGGGTGTCTGCCCGCCACATCGACGCTCCGCCAGCAGGGGCGAGTTCCTACGGAGGGTGTGGTGGCCGACGGGAACGCAAGCGACAGGGGCCTACGGCTGGCGGCTGTCCTGCTGGGCCTGGCCGGGATCTTCGACGCGGTAGCTGGTGCGGCCGACCTGAGCGGCACCCGCTACGTCTCGGTTGCTGACGGTGCCGTGCACGAGCACGACCTCACCGGCTGGGCTTGGCTGCATCTGGCCGTCGGGGTGTTCACGGCGCTGGCCGGAGCCCTCGGACCGCTCCGCCGCCGTTGGTCGACGTCCCTGGCTCTGGCCGCGGTGGTGATCTTCGTCGGGCTCCACCTGTTCTTCCTCACCTATCACCCGATCCGCACGGTGCTGGTGCTCGGACTGGCACTGGCTGCCGCCCGCTTACTGATCATCAATCGATCTCGCGCTGTCGCTTGAGAGCGTCCGGGCGACGGTTACCCGCACACCTACGCAAGCGAGTGGCCGGCTCCGCGGTGGGCCGGCGACCAACGAGGACGGATCAGTCGGTTGGCTGACACACCTTCCCCGTGAAGGCGGGATCGGGTTGCCGGAACGCGGACCAGGCCGGGTTGGCCGCGATGGGCAGGGGCGGGGCCTGCCAGGCGGCGCCGAGACGTTGCAGGAGTGGGTACTCCTCGCGTTCCTGCTGGATCGGTTCGCCGGAGAGGAAGGTCAGGAGCCGGTCTTCGACCAGGCTGCGGTTGAGAAGACCCCCGTGTACGCCGGGCATCTGGAAGACGGGGATCCCGCTGTAGTCGCCGGGTGGCGCCTCTGCGGCCGTGGTGGTGGGAATGAAGGCGACCATCCGGATCCCGGGCACCGGACACATGAGTTGGTTACGGTAGAACGGCGCGTCGTCGACCAGGGAGCGGATGAACGGTTCGTCGGGCCCGGCATGCGGGCCACCGAACAGGCGCATCACGCCGAACACGATCCGAAGCTGCGATCCCGTCGCCACGCCCCAGCCGTGGTTCTCGCGCGGGGGCGGGTAGTAGGCGCGACCCGCGTTGATCAGAGGACTGAACATGGCCAGCGTGTCGACGGCGGGGTGCGCTCGCTGCTGAAGGTAGGTTCGGGCGACGATCGCGCCTTCGCTTTCCCCGATCAGGGCGATCGGCCGGCCGGTGCGCTGGTGTAGTCGTCGCACCTGTGCGTCGAGGAGTCCCACGCTGTCCGCCACCGAGATCGTGGTGTCGTGCGGCCGGTAGGGCAGGGGTGTGCCGTCCCGGCTCAACCCCCGGTAGGAGAACCTCTCGACACGATTGTCGAGAGGTTGCTCGCCCCCGTACGACGACCCGTAACCTGCGAGGACGATGACTGCCTGCGGCACGTCGGGCGGCAGCGGGTGGTCGAGGACCACCGCCTCAGCCCGCAGGCTCTTGTCCGGCACGGCATCCACCATCGGCGGGATGAGCAACGGCACCGCAAGGGCGAGAACCGCCGCGACGGGAGTCGCCGGCACCCTCACCCACCGTGTCGATGGATTGATCAGCGCGGTACGGACCGTCCGGTTCCACAGCAGCCCGTTGACCACCCCGGCCACGGCGGCCACCGGCACCGACCACCAGCCCGGCAGACTCCAGCACAACGCGCCGGCCACGGTCAGCACCACGAAGTTGAGCATCGACCATCCCACCAGCGAGATCGACGGCAGGCCTCGCCACCACGGCCCTACCACAGCCGCCCGTTGCAGGAATGGCGCCAGCAGGAACAACGGCACCAGGGAGGCCAGCAGGACCCAGGACAGCGCCACCACCGACGCGGCCACCGAGATCAAGGCCCACGGGGCGACGAAGACCGCCACCAACGCGGCGAGCCCGACATTCCGTTTCAACAGCCACCGCGCCGGTGGCCGAGGCACCTCAGCCGGCCATGCCAACATCACCAGCAGCGTGTGAAAGAGCCCTCGGGCCACCACCAGCAAACTGAGCCAGAACACGAATGACGGCCACGAGTCGTGATAGACATACAGCCACCGCAGGTCGTGGTAGGTGTCGTACGGCCACACCGCCGCCGCCTGCGGCGCGAGGCCCCGCGCCGCGACGAAACCCAGCGAGACCAAGACGACGGCCTCGACCGTCGGAGACACCGCGGTCAGCAGCAGCAGGCCCACCAGTCTGCGGTCCGCGACCAGCACGCTGCCTCCCTTGCCGTTGCCCTCTGCATGGAGATTTCCGCACACCACACCCAAACGACGGCGTATCCCGCAAGGCCGTACCCGATAGGAACAGCACCGCCGCGCCTGCCGGGATGGCCGGACCGCGAAGGCGGCGTTGCTGGCGCCGCCGGCTGCCCTTCTGGGAGCGGGTTCGGACCCTTGTCAGCGAGTCGCCATCCGCGCACCGCGCCGGCTACCCACCACCGGGCGGGCCCTCACCCTCCGGCAACCTGTCCGACATCGACGCCGCCGGCCGCGGTGGCTGCACCTGGGTCCTCGACGTAGGGACGAAGTTCGGCGACGCATCGCGGCAGCGCGTTCGAGCACCGCCTGCCGTCGGATCTCCTCGTCTTCGCACCACAGTTGCAGGAATACCCGACGACGGCTTCCCCGACGTGCGCCCGCGTCAGCTCGCGAATGGGGTACTGCGGGCGTCCCTGGCGTGCCATCCGACCCGGACACCGGCAGGGCTCGATCCCTCACACCGAGCACACTGTTGCCCCCGCCGGTGGCGATCCTCTACGGTCTGCTCAAGCGGTGGGCGGTGCGGTCCGCATCCGACCGACACCGCCGGGTGCCCGTCGCGCGGGCCGGGATGGTGGAGTCCCGGGCCACCCGTAGGCGGCGTCGCGGCGGTCGTGTGACTCCAGCTCGTACTCCGGGTGGTCCTGCCCGGCGCGGCTCCACGCGGAGCCGACGGCGAGCGGGCCACGCCGACCCCACCGGAGAATCCCGTGTTCCTCAGCCCGCACGAGCAGGACCGCCTGCTCGTCCACGTCGCGGCCGACGTCGCTCGCCGCCGCCGCGAGCGCGGCCTGCGACTCAACTATCCCGAAGCCGTCGCGATCATCACCGCTTTCCTTCTCGAAGGGGCCCGCGACGGACGGTCGGTGGTCGACCTCATGTCGGCCGGCCGGAGCGTGCTCGGCCGCGAGGACGTCCAGGACGGCATCCCCGAGCTGCTGAGGGAGGTGCAGGTGGAGGCGACGTTCCCGGACGGTACCAAGCTCGTGACGGTGCACCACCCGATCCCGTGATCCCCGGGGAGATCCTGCCGGCGGCCGGCCCGGTCGAGATCAACGTGGGCCGGCCGGTGACCACTCTGGTCGTGGTCAACACGGCCGACCGTCCGGTGCAGGTCGGCTCGCACTACCACTTCGCCGAGGCCAACCCGGCCCTGATGTTCGACCGGGCGCTCGCCTGGGGTCAGCGTCTCGCCGTTGCGGCGGGCACCTCGGTCCGGTTCGAGCCGGGCGTGAGCCGCACCGTCGAGCTGGTTCCGCTCGGCGGCGCACGCGTCGTGCCCGGCCTGCGCGGCGAGTGCGCCGGGCCGCTGGACGAAGCGCCACCGGCCGCGCCGGGAACAGACGCGCCGACGAGCGGGGCGCCGACGACCGACGGGCCGACGCGGTGACCGCCGTGCGGCGGGACCGCTACATCGATTTGTACGGGCCGACCACCGGCGACCGCATCCGGCTGGCCGACACGAGCCTCCTGATCGAGGTGGAGACCGACCACTGCGCAGGCGGCGACGAGGCGGTCTTCGGCGGCGGCAAGGTGATCCGCGAGTCGATGGGCCAGTCGCGGGCGACCCGCGCCGAGGGCGCCCTCGACACCGTCATCACCGGCGCGGTGGTGCTCGACCACTGGGGGGTGGTCAAGGCCGACGTGGGTCTGCGCGACGGGCGGATCGTGGCGCTGGGCCGGGCCGGCAACCCGGACACCATGCCCGGCGTCCACCCCGAGCTGGTCATCGGCCCGGCCACCGAGGTCATCGCCGGGAACGGCCGGATCCTCACGGCCGGCGCCGTCGACACGCACGTGCACTTCATCTGCCCGGAGATCGTCACCGAGGCGCTCGCCGGCGGCATCACCACACTCGTCGGCGGCGGCACCGGCCCCGCCGAGGGCACCCGGGCCACGACTGTCACCCCGAACGCCTGGCACCTGGCCCGCATGCACGAGGCGCTGGACACGCTGCCGGTCAACGTGCTGCTGCTCGGCAAGGGCAACACCGTCTCACCGGAGGCGCTGTGGGAGCAGCTGCGCGCCGGCGCGGGCGGTTTCAAGCTGCACGAGGACTGGGGCACCACACCGGCGGCGATCGACGCCTGCCTGCGGGTGGCGGACGCCTCCGGGGTGCAGGTCTCCATTCACACCGACACCCTCAACGAGGCCGGTTTCGTGGCCGACACGCTGCGGGCGATCGCCGGCCGGGCCATCCACTCGTACCACACCGAGGGCGCGGGAGGCGGGCACGCGCCGGACATCATCACAGTGGCCGGCGAGCCGAACGTGCTGCCGTCGTCGACCAACCCGACCCGGCCGTACACCGCCAACACCCTCGCCGAGCACCTGGACATGCTGATGGTCTGCCACCATCTCAACCCGTCCGTGCCGGAGGACCTGGCCTTCGCCGAGAGCCGCATCCGGCCGTCCACCATGGCCGCCGAGGACCTGCTGCACGACCTCGGCGCGATCTCCATCATCGGCTCCGACTCGCAGGCGATGGGCCGGGTGGGCGAGGTGATCCTGCGAACCTGGCAGAGCGCGCACGTCATGAAGGAGCGGGTCGGCGCGCTACCCGGCGACGGCGCTGCCGACAACCACCGGGCCCGCCGGTACGTGGCGAAGTACACCATCTGCGCGGCGATGGCGAACGGGCTGGACCGGGAGATCGGCTCGGTCGAGCCGGGCAAGCTGGCCGACCTGGTGCTGTGGGATCCGGCGTTCTTCGGCGTACGACCGCACCTGGTGCTCAAGGGCGGCATGATCGCGTACGCCCAGATGGGTGACGCCAACGCGTCCATCCCGACGCCGCAGCCGGTGCTGCCACGCCCGATGTTCGGGGCATACGGCGCCGCGGCGGCTGCGACCAGCCTGGCGTTCGTCGCGCCGGCCGCCCTCGACGCCGGGCTGCGCCTGGACGTGCGGCGGCGGGTGGTGCCCGTCGCGGACGTGCGCTCGCGGGGCAAGGCCGACCTGCCGGAGAACGACGCGATGCCCCGGATCGAGGTGGACCCGGACACGTTCACCGTGCGGATCGACGGTCAGGTGGTGGAGCCGGACCCGGTGACACGCCTGCCGATGGCCCAGCGGTACTTCCTGTTCTGATGACGACGTCGAGCCTGCTCCTGCTGGTGGCCGACGGTCGCTTCCCGGCCGGCGCGCACGCCCACTCCGGCGGCCTGGAGGCGGCCGTCGCCGCCGGCCGGGTCACCGACCTGGCCACGTTGGAGGCGTTCCTGGCCGGCCGGCTGGCCACCGCCGGGCTGGTCGGTGCGGCGTTCGCGGCGGCGGCGCACCGGGCGGTGACGTCGGGTTCCGCCGTACGCGGGTCCACGCTGGCGTTGCTCGACGCGGAGCTGGACGCCCGGACGGCGGCGCCGGCGCTGCGTACGGTGTCCCGCCGCCAGGGACGGGCCCTGCTGCGCGCGGGCCGGGCCATCTGGCCGGAGGCGTCCTTCGACGACCTGCCCGCCACACCCGGCGGAGCACACCAGCCGCTGGTGCTCGGGCTGCTCTGCGCCGCCGCGGGCCTGAGCCGCGCCGAGACCGCCACGGTCGCCGTCCACGGGACGGTGACCGGTGCGGCCAGTGCGGCGGTACGCCTGCTCGGCCTCGACCCGTACCGGGTCCAGGCCCTGCTGGTGGGTCTCGCCGGCCGGTGTGACGGCATCGCCGCGGCGGCGGCCCGGGCCGCCGACGACCCACCCGAGCGGCTGCCCGCGGCGGCCGCCCCGCTTGCCGACATCCATGCCGAAGCTCATGCCACCTGGGAGGTGCGTCTCTTTGCGTCCTGACACCGTTGCGCCCGAGGCCGACCGGAATCCTGCCCCGCACGACGAGACCGTTCCGCACACCCACCCCGAGCCGGGGGTGGACCCGCATCCGCCGCTGGCCCAAGCCGGCCGGGCGCTGCGCGTCGGCATCGGCGGGCCGGTCGGGTCCGGCAAGACCGCCCTGGTGGCGGCCCTGTGCCGGGCGTTCGCCGGGGAGCTGCGACTCGGCGTGGTCACAAACGACATCTACACGACCGAGGACGCCGACTTCCTCAAGCGGGCCGGTGTGCTGGACCCGGCCCGGATCCGCGCCGTGGAGACCGGTTGCTGCCCGCACACCGCCATCCGGGACGACATCGGGGCCAACCTCGACGCCGTGGACGAGCTGGCCGAGGCGGTCGGCCCGCTGGACCTGGTGCTGGTCGAGAGCGGCGGGGACAACCTGACCGCCACGTTCAGCCGAGGGCTGGTGGACCGGCAGATATTCGTGGTCGACGTGGCCGGCGGGGACAAGGTGCCGCGCAAGGGCGGACCCGGGGTGACGTCCGCCGACCTGCTCGTGATCAACAAGACCGACCTGGCCCCCATGGTGGGCGCGGACCTGGCCGTCATGGACCGGGACGCGCGGGCCCGGCGCGGCGACCTGCCGACCGTGTTCCTGTCGATCGTCGGCGACCCGGCGGCGGGACGGGTCGCCGACTGGATCCGCCACGAACTGGCCCACCACGCGGCTCTGCACCCGGTCGCCGCGCGGGGCGGCCCGGCCTGATGCGCGCGTACGCCCGGCTGGTGGCCCGGGCCGACGGCCGGGGCGGCACGGTCCTCGCCGAGCTGCGCGGTGAGACACCGCTGCTGCTGCGGCAGACGCCCGGGCGCGGTCGGGCCGTGACGGTGTACGTGGTCGGCGGGGCGGCCGGCCCGCTCGCCGGCGACGACCTGCGGCTGGAGATCGACGTGGGACCGGGGGCGGCGGTGCGGCTGCACACCGTCGCCGCCTCGGTCGCCCTGCCCGGCCGGCCCGGCGTCGTGTCGCGGATGGTGGTGCGTGCCGTGGTGCGCGACGGCGGCGCGCTGCACTGGCTGCCCGAGCAACTGGTCGCCGCGGCCGGCTGCGCCCACCTCGCCGAGTCCCGGGTCGAGGTGGCCGCCGGGGCGAGGCTGACGTGGCGCGACGAGGTGATCTGCGGCCGGTACGGCGAGGCGCCGGGCAGCGCGGTCGTGCACACCCGGGTCGACTACGACGGCCGTCCGTTGCTGCGCCAGTCGCTTGCCGTGGGACCGGGCGCGCCCGGCTGGGCCGGCCCCGCGGTGCTCGGCGGCGCGCCGGCCACCGGGTCACTGCTGGTGGTGGACCCGTCGCTGCCCCACGAGTCCGCGACGGTCGAGGGCACCGTCGCCCGGCTGCCCCTGGCGGGCGGTCCGGCGACACTGTGGACCGCCACCGCTGCCGACGCGCACACGCTGCGCGCCCACCTCGAAGGCGAGCCGCTGCTCACCGAGGTGTAGTGAGGCGAACGCCGGCCGTCTCAGCGTCATCGCGCCGAGCCGCCGGGTCGAGCCGGGCGATCAGGTCGGCGAGGTGGTCGAGCAGGGGAGTGTCGGCCGGTACGCCCGCCTCGGCGAGGCTGGTGCGGACCCGCTCGTCGAGGCGGGCGTGCTCGCGGCGGCCTCGGGCGGTCAGGTGGGCCCGGATGCGTCGCCGGTCCAGCGGGTCGATCCGCCGGAACACCAGGTTCCGGTCGACGAGCTGGTCGACCAGCTTGGTGAGGGTCCCCGGCGGCAACGACGCCTCGGCGGACACCTCGCTCATCGGATGGCCCTGCCCGTCGGCGAGCAGGCAGAGCACCCGCCACGCCTCGGTGGTCAGGTCGTCGTCGGCCAGCACGGCGGCCAACCGGCGGGAGAGCAGCCGTTCGGCGCGGGTGAGCGAGCGCAGCAGATCGGCTGGCGCCCCGGGCACGTCTGACATGGAACTCCCTGGGCCGGTGGCCCTGCCATGGTAGCGACTCGTCCCGCTCCATGGAGAGCTATGGTTTTCCCACGTCGGCCGGGCAATCATGGGCTCATGTCCGCGCCGGCCCCGCCGTGGCTCACAGTCGATCGGGCCGTGGTCAGCATCGCGCTGGTGTACCCGATGCGCGGGCCGGCGGGAATGTTCGGCCCGACCTGCGAACTCTGCGCCCAGCTCGCGGTCGAGGAGATCAACGCCGGTGGCGGGGTGCTGGGCCGCGAGGTGCGGCTGGTGCCGGTCGACGGTGGCGCCCCGCCGGCCGAGGTGGCCGCCCAGGTGGAGGCGCTGGTGTCGGTGGGCGCCGTGCAGGGCGTGACCGGCTGGCACATCTCCTCGGTGCGGCAGGCGCTCGCGCCCCGGGTCGCGCACCGCGTGCCGTACGTCTACACCGCCCTGTACGAGGGCGGTGAGCGTACCGAAGGGGTCTATCTGACCAGCGAGACGCCGGACGCCCAGCTGTGGCCCGCGATGCGGCTGCTCGCGGGGGAGCAGGGCGCGCGCCGCTGGTTCGTGGTCGGCAACGACTACGTGTGGCCCCGGCGCACCGCGCGGGCGGCCCAGCGGTACGCGCTGCGCGGCGGTGGTCGCGTGGTGGGGCAGGCGTTCCTGCCGTTGGAGACACAAGACTTCGACGACGTGTTGCGCCGGATCGAGCGCAGCGAGGCCGACGCGGTGGTGATGCTGCTCGTCGGCGCGGACGCGGTGCGGTTCAACCGGGCGTTCGCGCGTGCCGCGATGGACCAGCGCTGCCTGCGGCTGAGCACCCTGATGGACGAGAACATGCTGCTGGCCAGCGGGGCGGGCGCGACGCGGCGGCTCTACAGCACGGCGGGCTTCTTCGCCGGCCTCGTGACGCCGGAGAACCTCGACTTCCACGGCGAGTTCGCCCGCCGGTTCGGGGTGGAGGCGCCGCCGCTGGGCAGCCTGGGGGAGTCCTGCTACGAGGGCGTGATGCTGCTCGCCGCGCTGATCGGGCAGGCCCGCACCCTCGACGTACGGGCGATCGAGACGGCTGCCGACACGGTGGCGTACCACGGGCCGCGCGGCCGGCTGCAGCTGCGTCGACGGCACGTGCGCCAGCGGATCTACCTCGCCGAGGCAGACGGTCTCGACTTCACAGTGCTCGCCCAGCTCTGACCGCCCGGTACCGGCCCTTGACACGTCCACCCGGCCCGGCCCTAAGATACTTCCTGCGTGAAGTATCTACCCCAGGGGTGGATACCGCGAATGTCTGTCCACCGTCGGCGGAATCTGTCCGCCGACCATTGTGGTGGCGCAATTCTTCACCGAATTCATCACGGCTGACACCGCCTCGCACGGGACGGTGTCAGCCGTTGCGGCGTGCGTTCTCTCCGGGTTTCCGGGAAACAGTCAATTAAGGACCGGGAAACGTCCGCGCAATCATGCCGGTCAACGCTTTGCGTGCCCATAGCCGATGCGATGACCACAGGCGACGTCCACCCGTCGACCCCGGCATCGCCAACTCCACCGGACCGCACCGACCGTCCTTTCGCTACTTGAGCGCACCGCAGGGAGATTAGATGTCACTTCTTTGGGGCCGCCGCATCCTGGCGGGGGCCATGACCCTCGTCGCCGCGGTCGCCGTGACCGCGTGCGGCAGCAAGACCAGTGACGAGGGCGGCGCGGCCGGCGTCACCGCCGACGTCTCCGGCGACACCGTCAAGGTGGGCCTGCTCAACTCGCTCTCCGGCACCATGGCGATCAGCGAGGTCACCGTCCGCGACGCCATCATGCTCGCCGTCGAGGAGATCAACGCGGCCGGCGGCGTCCTCGGCAAGAAGATCCAGCCGGTCGGGGAGGACGGCGCCTCGGACTGGCCCACCTTCGCGGAGAAGGCCGAGAAGCTGATCTCCGAGGACCGGGTCGCGGCCGTTTTCGGGTGCTGGACGTCGGCCAGCCGCAAGGCGGTCAAGCCGGTGTTCGAGAAGAACAAGGCGCTGCTGTTCTACCCGGTGCAGTACGAGGGCCTGGAACAGTCGCCCTACATCTTCTACACGGGCGCGACGACAAACCAGCAGATCGTCCCCGGGCTCGACTACCTCAAGGCCCAGGGAACGAAATCGGTCTACCTGGTCGGCAGCGACTACGTCTTCCCGCGAACGGCGAACAAAATCATCAAGGCGTACGCGGCGGCGAACGGCATGACTGTGGTCGGTGAGGATTACGCGCCGCTCGGGTCCACCGAATTCGGCACGATCGTCAACAAGGTCAGGTCGTCCGGCGCGAAGGCGGTCTTCAACACCCTCAACGGCGACAGCAACGTGGCGTTCTTCAAGGAGTACAAGTCGGCCGGGCTCACCGCCGCCGCGATGCCTGTGGTGTCGGTGTCCATCGCCGAGGAGGAGGTCAAGAGCATCGGCACCCAGTACCTGGAGGGTCAGCTGACCGCCTGGAACTACTACCAGACCACGCCCGGCGGGGCGAACGGCAAGTTCGTGGCCGCGTACAAGGCGAAGTACGGCGCGGACAAGCCGACGAGCGACCCGATGGAGGCCGCCTACGTCAGCGTCTACCTGTGGAAGGCGATGGTCGAGAAGGCCGGCGCGTTCGACGTCGAGAAGGTCCGCGGCGCCTCCGACGGCATCACCTTCGAGGCGCCGGAGGGCCTGGTCACCGTCGACGGCAAGACCCAGCACATCGCCAAGACCGCCCGCGTCGGCAAGGTCGGCGCGGACGGCCTGATCACCGAGGTGTGGAACTCCGGCAAGCCGATCGCGCCGGACCCGTACCTCAAGACCTATCCGTGGGCGAGCGGCCTGAGCTGACGACGCCGGCCCCGGGCGGGGTGGCCCCGCCCGGGGTTTCGACCAGCAGTACGGGAGTACCCACCGTGACAGTCCTCTTCGGTCAACTCTTCACCGGCATCAGCATCGGCGCGGTGCTGCTGCTCATCGCGCTCGGGCTGGCGCTGACCTTCGGCCAGATGAACGTCATCAACATGGCGCACGGCGAGTTCATCATGGCCGGCGCGTACACCACGTACGTGCTGCAACAGAGCATCACCGGCGCCGGCCTGTCGCTGCTGGTCGCGCTGCCGGTGGCGTTCGTGGTCGCCGGCACGATGGGGGTGCTGCTGGAGATCCTGCTGATCCGCCGGCTCTACGCCCGTCCGCTGGACACCCTGCTGGTCACCTGGGGCGTGTCCCTGATGCTGCAACAGCTCGCGCGGGACATCTTCGGCAGTCCGAACGTGCAGACCCGCGCGCCGGATCTGCTCACCGGCAACGTGGCGGTGCCCGGCGGGCTGACGGTCGCCAACAACCGGCTGTTCATCCTGGCCCTGGCACTGGCCGCCGTCGCCGCCCTCACGCTGGCGCTGCGGTTCACCCCGCTTGGACGCCGGATCCGCGCGGTCGTGCAGAACCGCGACCTCGCCGCGGTGTCCGGCATCCCCACCGCGCGGGTCGACCGGACGACCTTCTTCCTCGGCTCGGGCCTGGCCGGGCTCGCCGGGGTGGCGCTCACCCTGCTCGGCCCGATCGGCCCGACCATGGGAACCAACCTGATCATCGACGCCTTCCTGGTCGTCGTGGTCGGCGGGATCGGTCAGCTCAAGGGCAGCGTGATCGTCGCCTTCGCCCTCGGGGTCCTCCAGGCCACCGGGGAGTACCTCACGACCCTCAGCGTCGCCAAGGTGATCGTCTTCGTGGCGATCGTCGCGTTCCTCCAGTGGCGGCCACAGGGCCTGTTCACCCTGCGGACCAGGAGCCTCGCATGACCGCCGTGACACCCGCGCCGCCGAGCACCGCCGGCGCACCGGCCCCGGACGACATCGCCCCTGCGAGCCGGTCCGGTGGCCGGTCCCGGCTGCGCGCGGCGGCGGGGTTCGCGTTCGGCGCGGCGCTGCTGTTCGCCGTCGCGCCGCTGGCGCTGTCGGACTTCCGGCTGGCCCTGCTCGCCAAGTACCTCTGCGTCGCCATGGTGGCCGTCGGCATCGGCATCGCCTGGGGGCGCGGCGGCATGCTCACCCTCGGCCAGGGCGTCTTCTTCGGCCTGGGCGGCTACGCGATGGCCATGCACCTCAAGCTCGCCGACGCGGGTCCCGGTGGGATGCCCGACTTCATGCAGTTGTACGGGCAGCTCGACGAACTGCCGGTCTGGTGGCGGCCGTTCGCCAGCCCGTGGTTCGCGCTGCCGGCCACGGTGCTGCTGCCGATGGCCGTCGCGTTCGGGCTCGGCTCACTGGTGTTCCGCCGCCGGGTGCGGGGCGCGTACTTCGCCATCCTCAGCCAGGCGCTCGCCGCCGCCATGGTGATCCTGTTGATCGGCCAGCAGGGGACCACCGGCGGCACCAACGGGCTCACCGACATCCAGGGCTTCTTCGGTTACGACCTGGACGACCCGGTCAACCAGCGGATGGTCTACTTCATCATCGCCGGCGTCCTGCTCGCGCTGCTCGCGCTGGCCCGCCAGATCGTCCACAGCCGCTACGGGGAACTGCTGGTGGCGGTGCGGGACAGCGAGGAGCGGGTCCGCTTCCTCGGCTACGACCCGGCGTCGGTCAAGCTCGTCGCCTACGTGGTGGCGGCGGGTATGGCGGGCCTCGCCGGCGCGCTGTTCGTGCCGGCGGTGGGCATCATCTCGCCCGCCCTCATCGGCATCGTCCCGTCGATCGAGTTCGTCATCGGTGTGGCGGTGGGCGGCCGGGCCACGCTGCTCGGGCCGGTGCTCGGCGCGGTGGCGGTGGCCTGGGCGCGTACCGCCCTCTCCGAACGTTTCCCGGGCACCTGGACGTACCTGCAGGGTCTGCTCTTCGTGGTGGTCGTGGCGTTCCTTCCCGGCGGCCTGGCGTCGCTGTGGGCGCTGGCCCGCCGCCGCGCCGAGCGGGCGGAGGTGCACCCGTGAGCGACGACCGGCTGGACGGGCTGTCCGTCCGTGACGTGCGGGTCAGCTTCGACGGCTTCACCGCCGTCGACGGCGTCTCGCTGGAGGTGCCCGCCGGTGACATCCGGTTCCTGATCGGGCCGAACGGCGCCGGCAAGACCACCCTTGTCGACGCGATCACCGGTCTGGTGCGGGCCACCGGCTCGGTGCGCTTCGGCGACCAGGAGCTGCTGGGTCGCCCGGTGCACCGGATCAGCCGGCTCGGCGTCGGCCGGACGTTCCAGACGTCGACGGTCTTCGAGGAGCTGTCGGTCGTGCAGAACCTCGACATCGCCGCGGGCGCCCGCCGGAGCTGGGCCACCCTGGCCCGGCGCCGGCGGGGTATCCCCGACGAGGTGGCCGCCGCGCTGGAGACCATCGGGCTGGCCGGCCGGGCCGACCAGCTCGCCGGCACGCTCGCGCACGGCCAGAAGCAGTGGCTGGAGATCGGCATGCTGCTGGTGCAGGACGCGCGGCTGCTGCTGCTCGACGAGCCGGTCGCCGGGATGAGCCACGAGGAGCGCGACGCCACGGGCGTCCTGCTGGAGACGGTGAGCCGGGATCGCACGGTGGTGGTGATCGAGCACGACATGGACTTCCTGCGTCGCTTCGCGCGCAGCGTCACCGTGCTGCACGCGGGGAGGGTGCTCAGCGAGGGCACCGTGGCGCAGGTCCAGGCGGACCCGCGCGTGCAGGAGGTCTACCTCGGCCACCCGGTCGACGCCGGGTCGGTCCCCAGCCCTCTGGAGGCATGATGCTGACCCTGCGTGGGGTGCACGCCGGATACGGGCGTTCCCGGGTGCTGCACGGCGTGGACCTCGCCGTCCCGCCCGACGGGGTGGCCGCGGTGCTCGGGCACAACGGCGCCGGCAAGAGCACCCTGCTGCGGGTCGCGGCGGGCCTGCTGCGCCCGAGCGCCGGCACCGTCGAGCTGGACGGCGAGGACGTCACCCGTCTCGCGCCGCACGAGCGGGTGGCGCGTGGCATGGCGTACGTCCCGCAGGGCCAGCAGTGCTTCCCGCACCTGACGGCGGCGGAGAACCTGCGCCTCGTCGCCGACGCCCGGCGCGACGGCGCGGTGGCGACGGCGGAGGCGCTGGATCTGTTCCCGGCGCTGCGTCCGCTGCTGCGGCGGCGGGCCGGGCTCCTCTCCGGCGGCCAGCGTCAGCAACTCGCCATCGCCCGCGCGTTGATCACCCGGCCCCGGCTGCTCATGCTCGACGAGCCGACCGAGGGCATCCAGCCGTCGGTGGTCGCCGAGATCCAGGAGCGGATCGTCGAGCTGACCCGGCAGTCCGGCTTCAGCGTGCTGCTCGTCGAGCAGCATCTCGGGTTCGCGCTGCGGGTGGCGAACCGCTATCACGTCCTCGAATCCGGCCGGGTCACCTCGCACGGCG
Source organism: Micromonospora sp. C41 (assembly GCF_018070485.1). Lineage (NCBI taxonomy): Bacteria > Bacillati > Actinomycetota > Actinomycetes > Micromonosporales > Micromonosporaceae > Micromonospora > Micromonospora sp. C41. The sequence continues at coordinate 203,889 of NZ_JAGPXP010000001.1, forward strand.
ACGGGGGAGTGACGGCGGAGCGGGAGGTACGGGCGGCTCTCGCGGTCTGATCCGGGACGGGTCCGATTTACATTGACGGCGGTCTTTACTAAGATCGTGGCCGGGAGTCGCCAAGCGCTGCTGGGCAGCAGTGCCGTCCACCTGGTGGGCGGCTTGAATCGATCGGCGTCACCTTCTCCGGGGTGGGCACCCAGCGAGGGCCACTGGGCGTCGGCGCATCCACTGGAGCATCATGAAAATCTCACGGACAGCACGCCGTCTGGGACTGGCCGCGGCCGCAGTTCTCGTCGCCTCGTTCACGATGGTCGTGGTCAACCAGGCCGGTCCGGCCTCGGCGCACGGATCGGTCACCAACCCGCCGTCACGCAACTACGGATGTTACGAGCGCTGGGGTTCCGACCACCTCAACCCCACGATGGCCCAGACCGACCCGATGTGCTGGCAGGCGTGGCAGGCCAACCCGAACACCATGTGGAACTGGAACGGCCTGTACCGCGAGAACGTCGGCGGCAACCACCAGGCCGCCGTGCCGGACGGGCAGCTGTGCAGCGGTGGTCGCACCCAGAACGGCCTGTACGCCTCGCTCGACGCGGTCGGCGCCTGGACCGCGAAGTCGATGCCGAACAACTTCACGCTGACGCTGACCGATGGCGCCAAGCACGGTGCCGACTACATGTTGATCTACATCACCAAGCAGGGTTTCGACCCGACCACCCAGCCCCTCACCTGGAACAGCCTCGAACTGGTGCTGCGCACCGGCAGCTACCCGACCACCGGGCTCTACGAGGCGCAGGTGAACGCGGGCAACCGCACCGGGCGGCACGTCGTCTACACCATCTGGCAGGCGTCCCACCTCGACCAGCCGTACTACCTCTGCAGTGACGTGATCTTCGGCGGCGGCAACAACCCGCCGCCGACGACCCCGCCGCCGACCACGGCGCCGCCCACCACCCCGCCGCCGACCACGGCGCCGCCCACCACGGCGCCGCCGGCCGGCAACGGCGCCTGCACCGCCACCTACCGCAAGACCAGCGAGTGGTCCGGTGGCTTCGGCGCCGATGTCACCGTCCAGGCCGGCAACGCCGCCATCTCCGGATGGACTGTGGCGTGGACCTGGCCCAACGGCCAGAGCATCACCAACGCCTGGAACGCGACGGTCACCTCCAGCGGCTCGTCGGTCTCCGCGTCGAACGTCGCCTACAACGGTTCCCTGAGCGCCAACGCCAGCACCAGCTTCGGCTTCAACGCCTCCTGGAACGGCACCAACTCCGCACCCACCCTCACCTGCACCGCCCGGTAACAGCGTCTGCGGTGGGGTGGCGCGGCACGCGCCACCCCACCGCCGGCAGGGCCCTGCGCCAGCATCAGGAACCGCGACGAGGTGAGGAACGACAATGATTTCCCGGGTAGGCGTCGGCGGCTGGTACCGAAGCGTCTTCGTGTGGATCGAGGTGTGCCTGCTTGCCGCGTCGCTCGGTGTGGCCGCCCTGGTCACCTCGACCACTCCGAGGACGGACCCGGCAGTTCTCCGCCAGGAGATCCTGACCCGGATGCGTACGACCCTCGAGCAGGCGGACCCGAAAGATCATCAGCACGCCGGGCACACCGCCCCACAGGCGCCGGCCGGAGAGCAGGCGCCGCCGGCGATCGTCTGCGGAGTCCATGTCTACGGTTACGAGCCCACCGGGGCCGCCACACTGGCCGACGTCGAGACGGTCTACGGCTTCCACCTCTGCGGCGTCGCCGAACAGAAGCGCCACTGGGACGGGGCGGTCAAGCTCGTCGGCCCGGTGATCATGGACATGACCACCCAACCTCCCGGCATTCAGGTGGTCGAGGCGACCGCCGACGTCAGGTTCGTCGACCGGCTACGGGAGATGTTCCCCGACAAGTACGAGGAACTGGCGCTCAGGGAGGCGTTGCCCGCATCGGAGATGGCCGACCTGCGACGCCGGTACGACGCCGCCGCCGGCCTCTGACCACGCCGGACGGCCGACACCCGCCGGCGGGCAAGCGGCCTGGCCGGCAGCAGATCGTCACCGGCGGGGATGCTCTCCTTCCGCCGTCTGTGGCAGCTGTTGCGCCGGTTCACGCCCGCGGCGGGTCCAAAAAGCGTTGTGCCAGATCGGCGAGGGTGTCGGCGGTGGTGTCGACGGGCGCGGTCGGCAGCACGATGTGGCTGACGACCAGTCGCGCGAGGGATTCGGCGCCGACGGTGACGTCATCGGCCGGCACCCGGGGCAGGTGCGTGCCCGCCCACTCTCTCAGCACCGTGACGGCGGCGGCCAGGGCCAGGTCGGCGCGGGTGGTCAGGTAGGGGAGCAGGGCGTCGGTGCCTCGGGCGCTGTTGAGGACGGTTTTGACCAGCGGGTCGGTGCCGGCCTGCGTCAACACGAACGTGACCGCGGCATGGACGGCGGCCCGTACGTCGCCGCCGTGTGCGGACAACGCCTCCCGTACGCCGTCCGTGAACCGGTCGATCTCGCGGTGTGCGATGGCTTCGCCGAGTCCGGCCTTGTTGGTGAACTCGTTGTAGAGCGTCTGCCTGCTCACGCCCACGCGGGCCGCCACGTCGGCCATTCGTACCGCGTCCCAGCCGCGGTCGATCGCCAGGTCGCGGCCGGCCTTGAGGACCGCGTCGCGCAGGTGGCGGCGCGCGGTGTGGCGATAAGGCGGAGGGTCGACCATGGTACGCCGAGTCTATCGACTGGACACATGCGCCTTGCATGCCCACCAAATTTACGCGGGGCCAGATATTGTCAAGCATGGGTATCCGTGTGACAGTCGACGCAGCGCTCGACACTCCGGAGGCGGCACATGCAGACCTCGATCGATGCTCCAGCGGTCGCCGCCGGTTGGCATGACGGCAAGAAGCACCTGTGGCCACTGGCTCTTCTCGTGCCGGTGCTGCCGTTCCTGGCGTACGCGTTGTGGCAGGCCGGCGCGGGACCCGCTGCCTGGTGGCTCACCCCGGCGGTGGTCTTCGGACTCATCCCGGTCATCGACGTGCTGCTCGGTGACGACGGGGAGAACCCGCCCGACGACGTCGCCCGGCGGTTGCAGGAGGTCCGTTACTACCGCTGGATCACGTTCCTGTTCCTGCCGGTGCAGTACGCCGCCCTGCTGCTCGGAGCATGGGTCTGGACGCGTGGCGGCCTCGGTCTCGCCGGCGCCGCCGGCCTGGTCGCCACCATCGGAATCGTCAACGGACTGGCCATCAACACCGCACACGAGCTCGGCCACAAGCGCGAAACGGTCGAGCGGTGGATGTCGAAGATCGCGCTCGCGCCCACCGGGTACGGCCACTTCTACGTCGAGCACAACCGCGGACACCATGTCCGTGTCGCCACACCGGAGGACCCGGCCAGCGCCAGGCTGGGGGAGAGCTTCTACTCGTTCTGGCCACGTACGGTCTGGGGCAGCCTCATCTCGGCGTGGCGGCTGGAGATCGGCCGCTTCCGGCTGCGGCGCAAGAGTCCGTGGACGCTGCGCAACAACCTGCTCAACGCCGGGCTCATGACCGTCGTGCTCTTCGCCCTGCTGATCGCGGTGTTCGGATGGCGGCTCGTGCCCTTCCTGCTCCTACAGGCGATCGTCGGCTTCTCGCTGCTGGAAGCGGTCAACTATCTCGAGCATTACGGACTGTGCCGCCGGCGCACGGCCACCGGCCGCTTCGAGAAGGTCGACCCACGACACAGCTGGAACAGCGACCGCGTCGTCACCAACGTGTTCCTCTTCCAGTTGCAACGCCACAGCGACCACCACGCCAACCCGCTGCGCCGCTACCAGACGCTGCGCAGCTTCGACGTCTCGCCGCGGCTGCCCGGAGGCTACGCCTCGATGGTGTTGCTCGCTCTCGTTCCGCCGCTGTGGTACCGGGTGATGAACCCACGGGTTCTGGCGCACTACGGCGGCGACCTGAACCTCGCCAATCGCAACCCCCGCGCCGAGGCCCGGCTGCGGCGCCGCTACGGCCGGCCCGCAGCGGACACCGCCTAGCTGCCGGTAGACCTCGGCCCTGCGGCGCGAATTGCGAGCACCCTTCTTATTTACATCGACCGGGATTACGCTCTGGGCCAGTCCTGAGGTGGATCACATCGGAGGTTCCTATGAGGAGAATGACCGTCCGTCGCACTTCTGCGCTCCGCCTGGTGTCGGGCGCACGCCGGCTGTGGATCGAGTGGTGCTGGTAACTGCCGGTCCGGCGGGCGCTTCCGGGCGCCCGCCCCTGCGGCGGTGGGCCCTGCGGTGACCGGCGGGCCGGAACGTTACGACTGCCACCGCGACCACGGGCCGTACGCCGGGGTCTCGGTCTTTCTGGGTCGGGTCGCCGCCGACCGGCCCCGCCTGGCGGCCCGGCACGCGGTCGAACTGCGCGCGATCGCCCCCCGGCTCGATCCGGCGGCCCGGCCGGCCGCCGAGGAGGAGCCGATCCGCTTCCACCCCGCCCGCCGTACCGCCTGCCTTGCCTACGGCGCGGCGGAGCTGGTGGCGGCCTGGGCCGGCACGCTCCGGCGGCCGGTGACCGTCCGGTTCGATCACGTCGCCAGCGCCGACGAGACGACCACCGAGCTGCTGGACGCGCTGGCCCGCCGGCTCGGGCCTTCCCCGGTGCGCCTCGACCTGCGCGACGAGGGCGCCCCCGACCCGGCGCCCGACGGGCGCACCCCGCAGGCGCTGCGGCGGGCCCTGGGCGACAGCCTGGCCCGCGGCTACTACCACCACGCGGCCCGGGTCGCCCGGCGCGGGCGGGCGACGGTCACCCCCGACGGCGACCTGCGGCACTGGTGGGCGTTCACCACCGGCCTGGCCACCGCCCTGGCGGCCCTGAACCGGGCCGCCGAGGCGCTCGACCTCTACGACGAGGCGCGGGCCGTCACCGACGATCCGAAGATCACGATGTCGGCGGCGTACGCCACCGCCATGCTGCACGCCCGGCACCTGCCGGCGGCCGAGCAGGACCCGGCGCTGGCCCGGCAGTGGCTGGAGCGGGCGCTGTACCTCGCCGCCGAGCTGGCCGACCCACGCCAGCGGCTGTTGTCGACGGTCTTCTACGAGCAGGGCCTGGCGCTGCTGGACAGCCGGGCCGGCCGGCCCGACCGCGCGCTGCGGCTCGTCGACGACGGACTGGCCCGGCTGACGGCCGCGCTCGGGCCCGGCGAACGCCCGCAGGACCTGGCCCGGCTGCGCCACAACCGGGCGCAGGTTCACCTCGCGCTGGGCGACCCGGCGCGGGCGCTGGCCGACCTGGACACCGTGATCGCCCACGACCCGGACAACTGCGAGTACTACGTGGACCGCGCCGCCCTCTACCGGGCGGCGGGCCGGACCCGGGCCGCGATCAGGGACTACGACGCCGCCATCCGGCTGGGACCGCACCTGCCCGAGGCGTACTACAACCGGGCCGTGCTCCACCAGGAGCGGGGCCGCCCCGAGCGGGCGCGCGCCGACCTGGAGCGGGTGCTCGCCATCGAACCCGGGCACCTCGACGCCCGGATCGCCCTGGTCAACCTGCACGTGGAGCGCGGCGAGCTCGACGCCGCCGAGGCCGGCGCACGGGCCGGGCTGGCCGGCGCTCCGCACGAGCCCGCGCTGCTGTGCACCCTGGGCCTGGTTCTCGCCGAGCGCGGCCGGCCCGCCGAGGCCGACGAACTGCTCACCCGGGCCCTGAGCGGGGACCCCGGGCTGGTGGAGGCGTGGACGAACCGGGCCGCCGCCCGGTTCGAGCGCGGCGACGTGGCCGCCGCGCTCGCCGACCTGAACCGGGCGGTGGCGCTGTCGGAGGCCCCCGTGCCGCGCTACAACCGGGGCACGGCCCTGACCCGGCTGGGCCGGTGGGACGAGGCGGCCCGCGACTTCGCCCATGCGCTCGCCCAGCCCGGCCTGGACCGGGCCCTGCGCCGGGATCTGCGCGCGGAACTCGCCCGCTGTCGCCGGGCGCTGGCCGGCTGACCCGGCCGGGCGTAGCTCGGGAGACGGCCGAAGACGCGCGGATCGCCACTGCCGCTCCGGCCCCGCCCACGATCGCCCGCCGTCGCCGGCGTTCACAGCAGCCGGCGCCGGGTCAGGAGCCGGAAGGCCAGATATCCCGGCGGTACCGGGAGCCAGAACGTCGCGAGACGGTAGATCAGGGTGCCCGCGACGGCGGCGTCCAGTGGCACTCCGTAGAGCAGCAGACCGGAGACGAGCGCGGCTTCGGTGGCGCCGAGCCCGCCGGGGGTGGGCGCGGCGGACGAGACACCCTCGCCGACGAGGCAGACCAGGATCACCGGGGGCAGGTGGGCCAGCGGGACCGGGCCGGCGGCGATCAGCGCGACGTAGAGACAGAGGCCATAGGTGAGGGTGAGCGCCGTCGACGCGACGACGAGCCACCGCAGCCCGTGCTGGTGGCGCAGTTCGCGCAGCGCGGTCACGACCTGGCCGGCCGCGGCGCGTCCACGCCGCCGGACCCGGGGTACGGCGAGCACGCCGGCGAGGACCAGCAGCACGGCCAGGGCGCCCAGTAGCAGCGGCAGTGCCCTGGCCGCGTCGTGGGTGAGGATGCGGGCGGGCTGGCGTGCGAACGGCAGCAGCACCGGCAGCAGCAGTACGACGGACACCACGCCGGCGGCGCGGGAGACGGCCACGGCGGTGCCCGCGTCAGCGGCGACGAGTCCCTTCTGGTGCAGGTAACGCAGGCTGAGCGCGGCGCCGCCGAGGCTGCCGGGCGCCAGCCGGTTGGCGAACGACGCGGCCACCTGCACCAGGGTGGCCTCGCCCAGCGGGACCCGGCCGGCCGTGGCCAACCGGAGCACGAGACCGCTGAGCAGGTAGGTCAGGGCGGAGCCGAGCAGCGTCGCGGCGACCGCTACCGGGTTGGCGTGCACGATCAGACCCAGGGCGGTGCGGATCTCGCCGAGCTGGGGGAGCAGCAGGTGCACGACCAACCCCAGGACCAGCAGCTCCAGGACGGTGCGGCGGCTGATCCGGACCACCTTCGCCGCCGGGCGGTCGCGGTCCGGGCTGCGTCGCAGGATCTCCTGGCGAAGGCTGTCGAGCATGCCGGGCCGGGCGCGCAGGGCGGTCCGGCCGGCGCGGGACAGCACCGCGGGTTGCAGGAACGGCACGCTGTCCGCGACCGCCGCGACACCCAGGCGGTCGATCGCCGCATCGACCACGCCGGCCGGGTCGACCCGGCCGGCCAGGGCGACCATCAGCTCGACGACGTCGCGGGCCCGCTGCTCGGCCGAGGCGTCGTCGGCGCCGAAGCCCAGGTCCACCAGGTAGACGTGGTCCCGGCCGACGAGCACATTCGCGGCCCGCAGGTCCCGGTGCGCGATGCCCACCCGGTGCAGACGCGCCACCTGGTCCCAGGCGTCGCGTACGGCGGCAAGCGGGACCGGCCCGACGACGGCGTCCAGCGGGGCGGCGTCGATGAACTCCTGCACCAGCACGGCGTCGCCGCCGGGCGCGGCGGCGGTCGTGACGACGGCCGGTATCCGCACGCCGGCACGCGCGGCGAGCAGGGTCAGACAGGTCTCGTGTTCGCTCTGCTGCCGTGCGCTCAGGTACGGCGGCGCGTCGGCCACGTGGCGGTAGCGCATCCGCCGGTAGAGCTTGTAGACCCAGTCCGCGTCGCGTTGCTCGCCACCGGTCACCTTGACGAACAGTCGCCGACCGCCGGTGGTGACCGCCTGCCACGGCTGCGAGCCACGGGCGTCGCCGTGGATCGGCGCCAACCATGCCACCTCGATCCCGCGCCGCCGCAGCGTCGCCCGCAGTGCGGGCACCGACCGTTGCGGCCCGACCTCGCCGACCACGAGTCGGGCCAGACACACCGCGAGCCAGCCGACGAGGACACCGCCGGCCACATCGATCGGCAGATGCGCTCCGACGTGGATCCGCGCGACGGCGACCAGCCCGATCACCACCCAGGCGGCGCGGCGCCACCGGGGGCCGCCGGCCCGCGCGGCGACGAGCGCCAGGGCGGTGGCGACCGCGACGTGTCCCGACGGGTACCCGAGGCGTCCGGTGATCGTCTCGCGCAGGACCACGTCGGTGAACAGCGCCGCGGGCCGCTGCCGGGCGACCGCGGCCTTGACGGCTGCCGCGAGCCAGTACGCTAGATTCCCGGCCAGCAGGAGAGTCCACGCGGCGCCGATGCGGCGTGCGATGACGGCTGCTGCGGCGGCGACGAACACCGCCGGGTACGAGCCGAGCTGCATGACCAGGACCAGGACCGGGGTCAGCCCGGCCGGAAGGTGGTTGAGCAGGGTGAACAGGTCCTGCTCCCAGCGAGGCACCCGGTGGCTGCGTACGGCCGCGCTGAGCGCCGCCAGAAGGCACGCCGAGACGGTCAGGCTGACCAGCAACGCCGGCGACGGGCGATGCGTACGCGCTCCCACCGGTCCTCGGCCGCCCCTCGTCCGGCACCGTCCCTGCCGTCGACCCGAACCCTACGGTTCGTCCGCCCGCGGGAGGCGCTTCTCTCTCACCGGCCACTCTCCGGGGCGACAATCATCGGGTGGACAGGATCATGGCGGTGCTCGTGGGGCTGCCGCCGCTGCTCGTCCTGACCCTGGTGATCGTCCTGCCGGCCCTGGAATCCTCGACGCTGCTCGGGCTGGTCGTACCGGGTGAGACAGCGATCCTGATCGGCGGGCTGGTGGCCCACGGTGGCGCGCTGCCGCTGTGGGCGGTGGTGGCCGCCGGGGCGGCCGGGGCCTGCCTCGGTGACCAGGCCGGGTACGCCCTCGGCCGCCGGTACGGCGCGGGTGTGCTCGCCCGCGCCCCGCGAGTGCTGCGCCGGCGCCTCGACATCGCGCGGGCCCGCCGCCTGGTCGCCCGCCGCGGGGCGTGGGCGGTGCTCATCGGACGCTGGGTGGCGGTGCTGCGCGCAGTGGTTCCCATGATCGCCGGCGCCGGTGGGATGCGGTGGCCGGTGTTCCTGCGGGCGAACCTGGCCGGCGGCCTGGTGTGGGCGGCGGCCGTGGCGCTGCTGGGCTACCTGGGCGCCGCCTCCTACCGCTATCTGGAACGGGAACTGGGCATCGGGGAGTGGGCGCTGCTGGCCCTGATCGGCGTCGGCGTGGCGCTGCGGGCGTGGCAGAGGGCACGGCGCGAACCGGCCGACGGTGAGCGGGCAGGCCAATCACCCGCGCGCGGTGGGGCGGATCGGTAGCGTCACTCGTGGGGGTGGCCGGCGACCGCGGAGTGCGCAGTGGGGCGAGCAGACGACGGGCGCGCGGCGTTCTGGGCCGGGCCGCTGCCGCAGGCCGTGGCCGCCGTCGGAGCCTCCACGGCCGGGCTCACCGGTGAACGCGCCGCCGCCCTGCTGCGCGAGCACGGGCCCAACCGGGTCGACGCGGGCGCCAGGCGGGGCTGGCGGCTCCTGCTGTCGCAGTTCACCAGCCCGATCATCCTGATCCTGATTGCCGCGACCCTGCTGTCGATGGCCGTCGGGGATCTGATCGACGGCACGATCATCCTGGCCATCGTCGCGGCCAGCGGTGGCCTCGGCTTCTGGCAGGAACACGCCGCCGGGCGGGCCGTCGACGCGTTGCAGGCCCGGGTCCGGGTGGACACCGAGGTGATCCGCGACGGGCGTGAGGTGTCCGTACCGGTGGAGGAGGTCGTCGTCGGCGACCTCGTGGTGCTGCGCGCCGGGGACGTCGTCCCGGCGGACTGCCGGATCGTTGAGGCGGAACGTCTGCAGGTCGACCAGGCGGTGCTTACCGGCGAGTCGTTCCCCGTACCCAAGTCGGACGACCCGTCGCCGCCGGACGCGGAGCTGACCGCGCGCGGCAACGCGCTGTGGATGGGTACGCACGTGGCCAGTGGCACCGCGCGCGCGGTGGTGATGCGCACCGGCCGCGACAGCACCTTCGGAGCGGTGTCCCGCCGGGTCGCCTCCCGCCCCGCCAGCACCGGCTTCCAGCGCGGGCTGACCCGCTTCGGGCTGCTGCTCGTGCGGATCATGGTGGTGCTGCTGGTCGGCATCTTCGTCGCCAACCTGCTGCTGCACCGCTCGGTCATCGACTCCCTGCTGTTCTCGCTCGCCCTCGCCGTCGGGCTGACCCCGCAGATGCTGCCGGCGATCGTCGCGGTCAGCCTCTCCGCCGGCGCCCGTGCGATGGCCGCGCACCGGGTCATCGTCAAGCGCCTCGAGGTCATCGAGGACTTCGGCGCCATGACCGTGCTGCTGACTGACAAGACCGGCACCCTCACCGCCGGCACGGTCACCCTCACCGGCTGCCTCTCGGTCGACGGTGAGCCGGACGCCGAGGTGGCCCGGCTCGCGAGGCTCAACGCCGGCCTCCAGCGTGGATTTCCCAACCCTGTCGACACGGCGATCATGAGGGGGCAACCACCCGCCGACCCGGGCACCCGCATCGCCGAGGCGCCCTACGACTTCACCCGCCAGCGCCTGTCCCTGCTGGTGCGCGACGGAGACGAGCCGATCCTGGTCACCAAGGGTGCGCTACGCGCGGTGCTCGACGTCTGCGCCACCGCACGCACCGCCGCGGGCACGGTACCGCTGGACGAGGTACGCGAGCGGGTCCTGCGACGGTTCGCCGCGCTCAGCGACCAGGGCGACCGGGTGCTGGGCCTCGCCGTGCGAGCCATGCCCGGCGTCACCGCCGTCGCCGTCGCCGACGAACGGGAGATGACGCTGGTCGGGCTGCTCGCCTTCCAGGACCCACCCCGCGCAGACGCCGCCGCCGCCATCCGCCGGCTCGCTGACATGGGCGTCACGGTCCGACTGGTCACCGGCGACAACCGGCACGCCGCCCGGCACGTCGCCGCCAGCGTCGACCTCGCCGGCGAACCGCTCGTCGGCGCCGACCTCGCCGCCTGCCCCGACGACCAGTTGCCGGAGCGGATCGCCGACGTCACCGTGTTCGCCGAGGTGGACCCGCTGCAGAAGGAACGCATCCTGACCGCGCTGCGCCAACGCGGCGACGTCGTCGGGTTTCTCGGCGACGGCATCAACGATGCTCCCGCGCTGCACGCCGCCGACGTCGGCATCTCCGTCGACACCGCTGTCGACGTCGCCAAACAGGCCGCGGCGATCGTGCTGCTCGACAAGAACCTCGACGTGATCGCCGACGGCATCCGCCTCGGCCGCCGCACGTTCACCAACACCTTGAAGTACATCCGGGTCAACACCAGCGCGTCCTTCGGCAACGTCGTCAGCATGAGCATCGCCGCGCTCCTGCTGCCCTTCCTGCCGCTGCTGCCCCGTCAGGTCCTGCTGCTCAACTTCCTCTCCGACATCCCCTACACCACCCTGTCCACCGACTACGCCGATGCCGAGCAGATCCAGCATCCGCGTACCGTCGACGTCCGGACCATCCGCAGGTTCATGCTGGTGTACGGCTCGATCAGCATCGCCGTGGACCTCCTCGTACTCGGCGCCCTGCGCTGGTGGTGGCACGTGTCGACCGACGTCTTCCGCGCCGCCTGGTTCGTCCAGTTCACCGCCACCGAGATCATCGCGCTGCTGGTGCTGCGCTCCAATCGGAGTTTTCTGCGCAGCCGCCCCTCCGCCGCGCTCGCCGGCACCGGACTGTTGCTCATCACGGTCACCGTCGCGCTGCCCTTCAGCCCACTGTCCGCGCCACTCGGACTCGCCGCGCTCCCGCCGGTGGTGCTGGCGGCCCTCGCCGCGGTCACCCTGGTCAACGTCGCCGCCAACGAGACCGCCAAGCATGTCGTCCCGCCGGACCCGACCGTCGCACGGCGGGTGCCCCGCCCGTGACGGTCTCGCGTCCATCGGTGATCGCCTATTGACAAACAATATTAACAACTAGACCCTGCTGAGAGAGCGCTCTCCCGTCCCTGTCTCCAGCGAGGTGTCGCCATGCGTCTTCGAAGAAAGCTGCTCGCCGCCGCGTCCGCACTGCTCGCCGGGCTCGCGGGCACCGTCGTCGCCACGCCCGCCCACGCGGTCGGACCCGCGTTGCTACCCGTCACCGTCACCAACACCACCGGTCGCACCGACCCGGTCTACCTCTACGTCATCGGCGTCCAGCTGTCCTCCGGCCGGCTCGGCTACGTCACCGCCGGCGGCGCCTTCGTGCCGTGGAGCGGCGGGCAGATCCCGCCGTCGCCCGCGCCGGACGTCTCCATACCGGGCCCCGGCAACGGCGGCAGCACCACGATCCAGTTCCCCCGGGGCTTCTCCGGCCGGGCCTACTTCGCCCTCGGGCAGAAGCTGAAGTTCTTCCTCACCCCGGACGGACTGGTGCAGCCCGCGCCCTGGGCGGCCGGTGACGCGAACCGCGACATCCTCTTCGACTGGAGCGAGTTCACCTACAACGACTCCGGGCTGTGGCTCAACAGCTCCCAGGTCGACATGTTCGCGATCCCGCACGCGGTCACGGTGACCGGCGCCAACGGCGTCACCAAGCGCACCGGCGACGTGGTGGCCAACGGACGCAACGCGGTCATCGACGGCATCCGGGCGCAGCCGGGCTGGGCCAACACCGTCCACACCCGCTCCGACGGGACCGTGCTGCGCGTCCTGGCTCCGGGGAAGGCGGCCGGGGCCGGCCTGCTGAGCACCACCTATCTGGACTCCTACATCGCCTCCGCGTGGAACGCGTACACCACGAAGACGCTGACCGTGGCGCCCTTCGCCGACCAGCCGGCCATCCGGTACTACGGCCGCACCTCGGGCAACACCATGACCTTCACAAACGGCAGCGGCCAGGTGGTCGCCTCCTTCGACCGGCCCTCCTCGGCCAGCGTCTGGGGATGCGACGGCGACCTGCCCGCGCCGAACGACCAGGTGGTCGGCCCGATCTCGCGTACGCTCTGCGCGGCCCTCAACCGAGGCACGCTCGGCACCATCGACACCCAGCCCAGCACGAACGCCGCCGACTTCTACCGCAGCAACCCCACCAACCAGTACGCCCGCCTGATCCACGCCAACATGACCGACGGCCGGGCGTACGCGTTCGCCTTCGACGACGTCGGCGGATTCGAGTCACTGGTGCACGACGGCGACCCCCGTTCGGCCGGACTGATCCTCAGCCCGTTCACCGGAGGTGGGGGCGGCAACCCGACCACCGGGGTGCCCGTGGTCAGCAACTGGAACAACAAGTGCATCGACGTGCCGAGCTCCAACTTCGTCGACCGCGCGCCGCTGCAGATGTGGAACTGCAACAACACCAACGCGCAGAAGTGGACGTTCAGCGGCACGGCGCTGAAGAGCCAGAACAACAAGTGCATGGACGTCGACGCCGGGTCCACCGCCAACGGGGCGGTGGTGCAGCTCTACACCTGCAACGGCACCGGCGCCCAGCAGTTCACCCTGAACTCGGCCGGGGACCTGGTCAACCTTCAGGCCGACAAGTGCGTCGACATCAAGGACCGGAACGGCAACGACGGCGCGAGGCTCCAGCTCTGGGATTGCACGGGCACGGCCGGCCAGAAGTGGCGCAAGGGCTGACCGGCCCTGCGACGGGGGGCGGGGGCCGACCGCGAGTCGCTCCCGCCACCCGCCGCGACGGCTCGCCGTCCCGCAGGACGGACGCGCCGACCACGTCGGCTCACCGCCCCATACGATGGACAACGGTGCTGGTTCGCCGTGCCCGTGACGGGTGTGGCGTCGTAAGAGGGAACCCGGTGTGAGTCCGGGACTGCCCCGCAGCGGTGAGTGGGAACGACAGCCGTCATCGAAGCACTGGACCGTGAGGTCTGGGAAGCGACGGCCAGTAGGTGACCGGGTGGATCCGGTCGCGCCCGCGAGTCCGAAGACCTGCCCGCACCGCGCGCACCGTCCGGTGTGCGCCGCCGACGGTCGCTCGGGACGGCCGGTGCGGAAGCCGGTACGCCGTCTGTGCCCCTTCCCTCCCCGCCTCGATCGGCCTCGTGTGCTTCGAGGGAAGGGATCTCCATGAGTACCGCATTCGGTCAGAGCACCGTGCTGGGCTATCCACGTATCGGGGGCAACCGGCAACTCAAGAGGGCCGTCGAGGCCTACTGGGCGGGCCGGATCGACGCCGAGGAGTTGGCGGCGACCTCTGCCGCGCTACGGGCGAAGGTGTGGCGGACGCTGCGCGACGCGCGCCTGGACGCGATCCCGTCCAACACGTTCTCCTACTACGACCACGTGCTGGACACGGCCGTCGCCGTCGGCGCGATCCCGCGCCGGTTCGCCCGTCTCGGCCTCGGCGACCTCGGCACCTATTTCGCCATGGCCCGGGGCGTCGATGCCGAGCCGGCGCTCGAACTGACGAAGTGGTTCGACACCAACTACCACTATCTGGTTCCCGAGATCGGCTCCGACACCACCTTCGCGGCGAATCCCGACAAGGCGCTGCGCGAGTACCGCGAGGCCCGCGAGCTGGGAATCGACAGCCGGCCGGTGCTGGTCGGGCCGGCGACATTCCTGCTGCTGGCCAAGCCCACCGAGGCGGGCGGCGAACCGTTCGACCGGCTGACCGACCTGGTCGACGTGTACGCCGGCATCCTGCGATCCCTCGCCGCGGCGGGCGTGCGATGGGTGCAGCTGGACGAACCCGCCTACGTCGCCGACCGGAGCGCCGCCGAGATCGACGCGCTGCGGGAGGCGTACACCCGGCTCGGCGCGGTGGAACAGCGGCCGGCGATCTTCGTCGCCACCTATTTCGGCGAGCTCGGTGACGCGCTGCCCGCCCTGCTCGACACGCCGGTCGAAGCGGTCGGCGTGGATCTGGTGGCCGGGCCCGGCAACCTGCGGCGGCTGGCCGGTGCGGGACCGCTGCGCGGCAAGACGATCGTGGCCGGCCTCGTCGACGGCCGCAACGTCTGGCGTACCGACCTGCGGGCCGCCGTGGCGGCCGGTGCCGCCGTCACCGCCCTCGCCGACCACGTCGCCGTGTCCACCTCGTGCTCGCTGCTGCACGTGCCGGAGGACCTGTCCGCCGAGACCGCTCTCGACCCGGCGCTGCGTCAGCGGCTCGCCTTCGCCCGGCAGAAGGTCGATGAGGTCGTCCGGCTCGGCCGCGCGCTGCGCAACGGCACCACGTCCCTGCCCGAGCCGCTGCCGCCCACCCCTGCCGCCTGGCGCGACGACACCGTACGCGGTCGGCTCGCCGCGCTGCGCGCCACGGATCGGCAGCGCGGCGCGTACCCGGAGCGTGCGGCGGCACAGCAGGCCCGGCTGAACCTGCCGCCCCTCCCGACCACGACCATCGGATCGTTCCCGCAGACCGACGAGCTGCGCCGCGCGCGTGCCGAGCACCGGGCCGGGCGTCTCGACGACGCCGCCTACACGCAGCGGATGCGCGCCGAGGTCGAGCACGTCGTCCGGCTCCAGGAGCGGCTGGGCCTGGACGTGCTCGTGCACGGCGAGCCGGAACGAAACGACATGGTCCAGTACTTCGGCGAGCAGCTGGACGGGTTCGCCGCCACCGAACACGGCTGGGTCCAGTCCTACGGCTCCCGATGCGTGCGTCCGCCCGTCATCTACGGCGACGTGGCACGCAGGGCGCCGATGACCGTCAACTGGTCCACCTACGCGCAGTCGCTGACCGACCGGCCGGTCAAGGGCATGCTCACCGGCCCGGTCACGATCCTGGCCTGGTCGTTCGTCCGCAGCGACCAGCCACTGGCAGACACTGCGGACCAGGTCGCGCTCGCCCTGCGCGACGAGTGCCGTGATCTCGAGGCAGCCGGTATCCGGGTCATCCAGGTCGACGAGCCGGCGCTGCGTGAGACGCTGCCACTGCGCAGGGCGGACCAGAAGGCGTACCTGGACTGGGCAGTCGGGGCGTTCCGCCTGGCCACCTGCGGAGTCGCCGACGACACCCAGATCCACACCCACCTGTGCTACTCGGAGTTCGGGGAGGTGATCACGGCCATCGACGCCCTCGACGCCGACGTCACGAGCATCGAGGCATCCCGCTCCCGGATGGAGGTCCTCGACGACCTCGCCGCGATCGGATACCGCCGGGGTGTGGGGCCCGGCGTCTGGGACATCCACTCACCCCGGGTGCCGTCCCACGACGAGGTCGTCGGCGCGCTGCGCCGGGCCGTGGCCGCGGTGCCGGCCGAGCGGCTGTGGGTGAACCCCGACTGCGGCCTCAAGACGCGCGGCTATCCCGAGGTCGAGGCGTCCCTACAGCACCTGGTCGCCGCCGCGGCCGAGCTGCGCGGACGCTGAGCCGCCGGCCGGGCGGAACGCCGCGCCGTTCCGCCCGGCCCGGGCCCGGTTCAGCCCTTGACAGGCCGTGCCCGGAGCGCCGAGGCTGCATGAAGTGATGTATGTCGATGTTACGGGGGCATGATGCGACGCAGGATCTTCGCGCTGGCTACAGCAGCCGCGGTCGTCGTCGGCGGGGCCATGACGATGGCGCTGCGGCCGGCCTACGCCGCGACGGCGTGCACGGTGGACTACACCATCACCCGGGAGTGGTCCAGCGGCTTCTGGGCCGAGCTCACCGTCACCAACCTGGGCGCTCCCGTCACCGACTGGTGGCTGCGGTTCCGGCAGGCGAACGGTCAGACGATCACCATGGGCCTCGACCGGCTGCCGGACGGATACACGCTGGGCAGCGGCGAGATGTATCCGATGACCATGCTCCGTCCGCCGGCGGGATCCACGCTGCCGACCGGCGCCTCGGTGACGGTGCGGTTCGGCGGCAACTACCAGGGTGCCGACCCCGAGCCGACCGACTGGGTGTTGAGCGGCCAGCCGTGCGACGGGGACGGCGCCGACCCGACCGGCTCGTCGCCGCCGCCGGCCTCGGGGAGCCCGCGGCCCAGCCCACTGCCGGGCGGGCCGTCGGTGGCGCTCACCTCGCCCCGGCCCAATGACTTCTTCGCCGCGCCGGGCGTCATCCCGATCCGTGCCGAGGCCACGGCGGCGCCCGGCCGGCGGATCGAGCGGGTCGAATTCCGCGAGCGCGGCAGGCTGCTCGCCGTGGACACCACCGCGCCGTACGCGTTCGACTGGCGCGGCGTGCCGCCGAACAGCGGCACCCGCGTCACCGCCACCGCCTACGACAGCAGCGGCGCCCAGGCCACCGCCGAGGTCCGCGGCATCCGGGTGCTCCCGCCGCAGGCGCCCGGCGCCGCGCCTGCGCTGAAGGCGTTCGGCAACCGCATCCTCACGGTCACAGCCAGTCCGAGGCCGTACCGGCCCCGTGGAATCATCCGGTCGGCCGCGCCCGGCGAATGCGCATGGGGACCGATCCACTGGGACGGCCCGGTCGACGACGCGTCGGTAGGCGCGCTGCGGGCCCGCGGCGTCAACGCGGTACGGGTCGTGCTGAGCGACGCCTGCTACGCCTACACCGGCAGCCCTGCCGATCGGCAGAACCGCGTCGGCTACCTCGACGAGGCGGCCCGGTACGTCGACCGGCTCGTCCGGGCCGGCATCACACCCATCGTGTCGCTGCGGCAGAGCGACATCTCCGCCACCCGCACGTTCTGGAGCGCGGCGGCGGAGGTGTTCGGCGACGACAACGCAGTGGTCTTCGACATCTCGCCGTACGACTTCCCGGCGGTCGGCGGCACCGATCCCGCGGCGGTCTGGACCTGCTGGCGCGACGGCGGATCCGAGTGCGCCGGCGCCGGTCTGCCGAACTTCGGCGTGCAGGAGCAGATCCGCCTGCTTCGCGTCCAGGGCTCGTTCAACCTGGTCCTCGCCGCCGGGATCGACGGCGGCAACGATCTGAGCCGGTGGCTGGAATATCGCCCGGCTGACCCGGACGGCCGCAGCGTGGCCGCCGCCTGGCGCGTCGACGACCGCTCGGCCTGCGCCACGCCGGCCTGCTGGCGGTCCACGCTGCTCCCGGTCGCCGCCCAGGTGCCGCTGGTCGCCACCGACGTCAGCGCCGGCTCGGGGGCGCCGACGTTCGTACCGCGGACTGTCGCCTGGCTCGACCAGCACGGCATCGGCCACCTGCGCCGATGACCGGGGGAGGGGAGGTCGCGGCCGGAGGGCCGGTCAGACGGCCGCGCGCGCCCACTGCTGGTTGGTGCCGCTGCCTCTCCTACCCGTACGACCCCTCGACCGGGTCGGCGTGGGCGGGACATCGCACATCGAGTCGTCCATCGACGTTCATCCAACAGATCGGCGTGCGTAAGCTCCGCACGGTCGGATCCATGGAACCTACGGAGGAGGGTCCATGGATCGTCGAACGATGTTGCGGGCCACCGTTGTCGGTGCGGGCGCCCTCGCCCTGCCGTTCACGGCGTGGTCGGCGGCGTACGGAGCCCCGGCACAGAACGCGGCGGGGCCCTACGGCGGGCTTCAGGCAGCCGACGCCAACGGCATCCAGATGCCGGCCGGGTTCACCAGCTCGATCGTCGCGCGGTCCCGGCGGACGGTGCCGGGGACGTCGTACACCTGGCACGACGCCCCGGACGGCGGCGCCGTGTTCCCGAACGGCACCGGCTGGATCTACGTGTCGAACTCCGAGGTGTCGGCCGGTGCGGGTGGCGGCACCTCGCGACTCGTCTTCAACTCCAGCGGCGCCGTGGTCGGGGCGTCGCGGATCCTCTCCGGCACCAACAACAACTGCGCCGGTGGGAAGACACCGTGGAACACCTGGCTCTCCTGCGAGGAGGTGTCCCTGGGCCGGGTCTTCGAGACGTACCCCCTCGGCGGGTCCGCGGTGGCGCGTCCCGCGATGGGCCGGTTCAAGCACGAGGCGGCCGCGGCCGACCCGGTCCGCCGGGTCGTCTACCTGACCGAGGACGAGACCGACGGCAAGTTCTACCGCTTCGTGCCGGCCACCTGGGGCGACCTGTCCGCCGGAACCCTCCAGGTCTTCCGCGCCGGTACGGCCACCTCCGGCACGTTCACCTGGGCCACGGTGCCCGACCCGGACGGCTCGCCCACCCCGACCCGGCAGCAGGTGTCCGGCGCGAAGACGTTCAACGGTGGCGAGGGCTGTCACTACGCGGACGACACCGTCTGGTTCACCACGAAGGGCGACAACCGCGTGTGGCAGGTCAACCTGGCCGCCGGCACGTACGAGCTCGCCTACGACGACAACCTGGTCAGTCCGGGCGCCCCTCCGCTGACCGGCGTCGACAACATCACCGGGTCCACTGCAGGTGACCTCTACGTCGCCGAGGACGGCGGCAACATGGAGATCTGCATGATCACGCCGGACGACAAGATCTCGGTCTTCCTGCGGATCACCGGACAGAGCGGTTCGGAGATCACCGGGCCGGCGTTCACCCCGGCGGGGGACCGGCTGTACTTCTCCTCGCAACGCGGCACGACCGGCTCGTCGTCCGGCGGCATCACCTACTGCGTCACCGGTCCGTTCCGCCGTTGACCGGCTCCCGGTCCCGCCGGCAGTGACCACACGGTGAGGGACGCCCGGTCCTCACCGGGCGTCCTTCACCGGCGTGCTCCACGCGGACGCGCCGGGACGACGGCCTCTCGACGTCGGGGTGTGAAACCGCCGATTCCGCCGGCCGTCACGGCACGTGGCCGGTTCCTGGCGCATTGACATCGGCGCACCGGCCACAGCAGACTGTCGCGACAACTCAACCACCGCGTGTACGTGCGGGGGAAGACCGGTCGAAATCCGGCGCTGGCCCGCAACGGTAGGCCGCCCAGAGAACTCTGCGGCGGCGAGCCCGAATACCCGTCGTACGCGTGCAACCGCTCCCCACCCGTCGTGGCCCACGGGTCGGAGTCCCGGACGCCCCCGCGTACTGCGGTCGTCCGGGCTTTCGACGACCGCCGGGCCGGAAAGGCGCTTCCGATGGTCGTCCGCCGAAGTCGGCACCGCCTGCTCGCGCTCCTCTGCGGCGTACTCGCCGCCCTCACCCTCACCACACCGGCCGTCGCCGCCCCCGATCGCGCCGCCCTCACCCGCCCGGAGGCCGCCGCCGGCTGGCTCGCCCGGCAACTCGTCGACGGCGAACGCTTCGAGGCGGTCTTCGACGGTGTCGCCTACCCCGACCAGGGGCTGACCCTCGACGCCGTGTTCGCCTTCGCCGCCGGCGGCGTCGCCGACGACCACGGCGCCGGCGCGCTGGCCTGGGTCACCCGGCCGGACATCCGCGACGGCTACCTCGGCGACGGCGTCTCCGAGGCGTACGCGGGCGCGACCGCCAAGCTCGCCCTCGCCGTGCAGGTGCGCGGCGGCGACCCGGCCGACGTCGGCGGGGTGGACCTGATCGCCCGGCTGCGTTCGCTGCAGACGCCGGCCGGCCGGTTCAGCGACCGGTCCGCGTACGGCGACTACAGCAACGCGTTCAGCCAGTCCTTCGCGCTGCTGGCGCTGGACCGTACCGCGGCCGGGGCGCCACCGGCGGCGGCCGCCTGGCTGGCCGGCACCCGATGCCCGGACGGCGGCTACCCGCTGCTGCCCGCCCAACCGGTCTGCACGTCCGACGTGGACGCCACCGCGCTCGTGACGCAGGCGCTGCGCGCCGCGGACCGTCCGGCCGACGCCGCCGCCGGGCTGCGCTGGCTGGTGTCCGTTCAGCGTGCCGACGGCGGCTTCGCCAACGCGGCCGGCACACCGAACGCCAACAGCACCGGCCTCGCCGCGCAGGCCCTGCGCGACGGTCACCGGCTGCCGGCCTGGGCGCGGTCCCGGGCGTTCCTCGCCGGACTCCAGGTCGGCTGCGCCGGGGCGCCCGCCGACCGGGGCGCTGTCGACTTCGACGGTGGCGGCTTCGACCCGGCCACCGCGCCCCGGGCCACCGCCCAGGCCGTCCTCGGTCTCACCGGGGTCGGGTACGCCCGTCTGTCCGCCGCCGGCGCCGACCCCGGCGCACCGGTGCTCGCCTGCCCGTGAACCGCCTCGCCGCTCACCCGATCACAGGAGGACCCGTGTTCCGTCACCGTCCCACCGCCCGCACCTGGATGGCCGGCCTGCTGGCCGCCGTCGTGGCCGGCGTCGCGCTGACCGCAGTCGAACCCGCGCCCCGGTCGGCGCACGCCGCCGCCTGCGTCGGCACCTCGGGAGTCACTGTGGTCGTCGACTTCGCCGCGCTCGGCGGCGGCGTACAGGTCGCCTGTGCGCCGGGCGATCCGGCCACCGGCCTGGCCGCGCTTCAGGCCGCCGGCTTCACCGTCACCGGCACCGCCCGCTGGGGCCTGGCCTTCGTCTGCCGGATCAACGGCAAGCCCACCGCCGCGACCGAGCCGTGCGTCAACACCCCGCCGGCCACCGCGTACTGGTCGTACTGGCACGCGTCCAGCGGTGGCTCCTGGTCCTACAGCACGTCGGGGGCGACCGGCTACAACCCCGCGCCGGGCAGCGTCGAGGGCTGGTCCTTCGGCGCCGGCGCCCCGCCGAGCATCGCCGCTCCCTGAACCGCGGCTGCGAACGGTGTGACCAGCGGCGCACCGGGTACCGGCAGCTGCTCTGGCGTCGTCGCGCGCCCGGGCGGTACGGTGTCGGCACCCGGTGCGCCGGGCACAACTGCATACGTCCCGTGTGGGGGGAAGCCGGTTCGAAGCCGGCGCTGACCCGCAACCGTGAGCGAGAGTCCCTTTCGCGAGCCGGAATGCCCCGCCCGGGACGAGCGGCTTCCACTGTCGAGGTCTACAGGGTGAAGTCCGGGCCGCCGAGGTCCGACCACCCCGCCCACCGCAGCACGCGGAGCGGGGTGTCCGTCTCTCGGGGTGCTTTCCGGAGGTTTCACCGACCGCTCTGCGAAAGGCACCCCTGATGCCCCTGTCCCGGCGTCTCACCACCGGTCTCGGTACAGCCACGGTGACGGCTCTCGCCGCGATCACCGGCACCCCGCCGGCCGTTGTCGCGGCACCCGCCCCGGCCCACATCACCGCCGCCCGCGACGCCGCGTCCTGGCTGGCCGGCGAGTTCACCGACGGGGCGCTGCCCGGCCCGTTCGCCCCCGAGGACTGGGGGCTGACCATCGACGGCCTGGTCGCGCTGTCCGCCACCGGCGTCGACGCACCGACCCGGCAGGCGGCGACCGCGCAGGTCGCGACACACGTACGGTCCTACAACAGCTACGACGACTGGGGCATCGAGGGCTTCACCGACGGCGGGGCCACCGCCAAACTGCTCTACGCCGCGGCCGCCGCCGACGCGGACCCCACCGACTTCGGCGGCTACGACCTGCGGGCGGAAACCCTGTCGCTGATCGCCACGGCCGACGCCGGGCACCAGCGGGGACGGATCACCAGCCGTACCACCGCCGACAGCGGCCCGGACGCCAGCAACACCTTCGACCAGTCCTTCGCCGTGCTCGGCCTGGCCCGCAGCGGCGACCTGCCACAGGATCCGGTGGACTTCCTGATCCGGCAGCAGTGCGCGGCGGGCGGCTTCCGGCTCTACCCGGACGCCGCCGACGGGCCGTCGCCGTCCTGCGACGACCAGCCCGGCGCCACCCTCGACGTCGACTCGACCGCGATGGCCGTGCAGGCGTTGCTGGCCGCCGCCGAGGACGGCGCCACGGGCGCCGGCGACGCCGCCCGCAAGGGCGCCGACTGGCTGGTCACCCAGCAGCACGCCGACGGTTCCTTCGGCGGCTCGGGACCCACCACCGGCGCGAACTCCAACAGCACCGGCCTGGCCGGGCAGGCCCTCGCCGCCGCCGGCCGCGACGACGAGGCCGCCCGGGCGGCGACGGCCCTGGCCGCGCTGCAGCTCACCGCGGGCAACGGTGGCGCGGCCTCCGCCGACGCCGGCGCGATCGCCTACAACACCGACGGATTCACGGCTGCCGCGGCGGCCGGGATCACCGACACCGACCGGGACCAGTGGCGCCGGGCCACCGCGCAGGCCCTGCTCGGGCTGGCCCAGGTCCCGCTGGGCCGGATCGGCCTCGACCCGCCGCCCACGTCGACTCCCACCCCGACCGGCACGGCCTCGCCCACCGCGCCGTCCACGCCCTCCGCGTCTCCCACGCTCACCACTTCGCCTCCACCGACCGGCACCGCCGGCCCGACGCCGAGCGTGACCCGCCCTCCGGCGACACCCGCGCCCACGACCGCGGCGCCGGCCACCGTCGCGCCGCCGATCACGACCCCGGCCGCGTCCGGGCCGGGCGGGCTGCCGACGACCGGCGTGGCGATCGGTAGCTACCTGCTGATCGCGCTGCTGCTGATCGGTGGCGGAGTGACACTGCTCGTGCTCGGCCGACGGCGGGCGGGATGAGCCTCCGCGCCGCCCGTGGCGCGCTGGCCGTCGCCCTGGTCACCGCCTGCACCACGATCGGACCGGGCAGTCCTGCGGTGGCCGCCGGGTCGGCCGGCTACTGCCCGGACGCCTCCGGGGTCACAGTCGTGGTGGACTTCAACGAGCTCGGCGGCGGGACGGTGGTGCGGTGCGCGCCGGGCACCCAGGCCACCGGCCTCGCGGCGCTCAAGAACGCGGGCTTCCCGATCACCGGAACCCTGCGCTGGGGCGAGGGGTTCATCTGCCGGATCGACGGCAAGCCGTCGGCCGCGACGGAGAAGTGCGTCGACACCCCGCCTGCGAGCGCCTACTGGTCGTACTGGCACGCCCCGAACGGCGGCAGCTGGACGTACAGCGACAAGGGCGTGCTCAACCGCAAGCCGGCGGCCGGCAGCTTCGAGGGCTGGTCGTTCTCCCTCAACCGCAACGCCGACGACGCGCCCCGTCCCGGCGTCGCGCCGAAACGCCCCGCCCCGCCACCGCCACCGCCACCACCGCCGCCGCCGCCCACGGGCGGTGAGCCGGCGGCGCCACCACCGGCGGGAGGAACCGTCGCACCGCCGCCGGTCGCCGGTGGCCGGCCCGGCGAGCCCACCCGGCCGGGCGGCACCTCCGGCCCGCCGGTCTCCGTCGGCCCGCCGACCTCCGCCGGCACGTCACCGACGGCCGGTACGCCGACCCTGACGGCGACGCCGGGCGCCGCCACCGGCACGGCACCGCAGGGCTCCTCCGACGAGCCGGTGGTGACGGATGTCGCCGCGTCCCGTGACGACGACGGCCTGCCACTGGGCACGATCGCCGGGGTGCTTCTGCTCGCCCTGCTCGCCACCGGCGCGCTGGTCGCGGCCCGACGACGCCGTGCCGCCGACCCGGATGACTGACGTCACGGTCACCGGGTCGCGGCCGGCCGACGCCCGTCGTCTGCCGGGCCGGTGGCCGGTGTGGTGGCTGCCCCGGGGGCTGCACCCGGGCGCATGGTGGCTGTGGGCGCTCGGCCTGGCCACCGCGGCCAGCCACACCACGAATCCGCTGCCGCTGGCCCTGCTCGTCGCCGTCGCCGGTCTGGTGGTGGTGCGCCGCCGGGGCGACGCGCCGTGGGCGTTGGCGTTCCGCATGTACGTCTGGCTCGGCGCGGTGATCGTCACGATGCGGGTGGTGTTCCGGATCGTGTTCGGCGGCGGCCAGGGCGACCACATCCTGGTCCGGCTGCCGGAGATCCCGCTGCCCGCGTGGGCGGCGGGCATCCGCCTGTTCGGACCGGTCGCCGCCGAGCAGATCCTCGGTGGCTTCTACGACGGGCTGCGGCTGGCGACGATGCTGATCTGCCTCGGTGCGGCGAACGCCCTGGCCAACCCGAAGCGGCTGCTCAAGGCCGTACCCGGAGCGCTGTACGCGATCGGCACCGCCGTCGTGGTCGCGTTGTCGGTCGCCCCGCAGCTGGTGGAGAGCGTGCTACGGGTCCGCCGGGCCCGGCGGCTGCGCGGCGCGTCCGCCCGCGGGATGAGGGCGCTGCGCGGGATCGCCCTGCCGGTGCTGGCCGACGCGTTGGACCGGTCCCTGGCCCTCGCGGCCGCGATGGACTCCCGTGGTTACGGCCGCACCGCGGCGGTGCCCGCCGGGCAGCGAACCGTCACCGGGGCGCTCGTCCTCGGCGGGCTGGTCGGCGTCTGCGCCGGCACCTACGGGCTGCTCGACACCGCCGCACCCGGCTACCTGGGGCTGCCGATGCTCCTGGCCGGACTGACCGCCGCCGTGACCGGCATGCTGCTGGCCGGTCGCCGGGTCCGCCGCAGCCGGTACCGACCGGACCGCTGGCGTCCGGCCGAGCTGCTCGTGGCCGGCTGCGGGGTGGCCGCCGCGGCACTGACCATGCTCGCCGGCTCGGTGGACCCGGAACTGCTCTACCCGCCGGTCAGCCCGCTCACCTGGCCCCAGCTGACCCCGCTGATGCTTCTCGCCGTCGGCGTCGCGGCGGCACCCGCCTGGCTGGCGCCGCCACCACCGCCGACAGTATGTGCCGGACGCCCGCCGTCGGTGGACCGGCCCATCCCCGTCACGGACGTGCCGGCAGACGGAGTGCGCGCCGCGAGGGCATCGACACCGGGAGACCGCCCATGATCACTTTCGACCGGGTCACCGTCCACTATGCCGAGGGCGGCCCGCCACCGTTGCGGGATGTGACGTTTCGCGTCGAGGAAGGTGAACTCTGCCTGGTCGCGGGCCGTACCGGTGCCGGAAAGTCGACGCTGCTGCGGGCGATCAACGGTCTCGTCCCACACTTCACCGGCGGCACCCTGCACGGCGCCGTCACCGTCGACGGCAGGGACACCCGCACGCATCCGCCGCGCGATCTCGCCGACGTCGTCGGCGTGGTCGGCCAGGACCCGTTGGCCGGCTTCGTCACCGACACCGTCGAGGAGGAACTGGCGTACGGGATGGAGCAGCTCGCCCTGCCACCCGCGGTGATGCGCAAGCGGGTGGAGGAGACGCTGGACCTGCTCGGCATCGCCGACCTGCGCGACCGGCCCCTGCGGACGCTGTCCGGCGGTCAGCAACAGCGGGTCGCCATCGGCGCGGTGCTCACGGCGCACCCCCGGGTGCTGGTGCTCGACGAACCCACCTCCGCGCTGGACCCCACCGCCGCGGAGGACGTGCTCGCCACCGTCACCCGGCTGGTGCACGACCTCGGAGTGACAGTGGTGCTGGCCGAGCACCGGCTGGAGCGCGTCCTGCAGTACGCCGACCGGCTGCTGTACCTGCCCGGCGACGGCCATGTCCACGACGGGACGCCGGCGACCGGGCTGGCCCACATCGACATCGCGCCACCCCTGATCGAGCTGGGTCGCCTCGCCGGCTGGACACCGCTGCCGTTGTCGGTCCGTGACGCCCGCCGACGGGCGTCCGACCTCCGGCACCGGCTCGCCGGCGTGGCGCCGCCGCCGGTCCCGGCGGGCGCGGACACCGGTCCCACGCTGACCGCGCGGAAGATCGTCGTACGGTATCCGGGCACCGTCGCGGTGGCCGGCGTCGACCTCGATCTGCGCGCCGGCCGGGTCGTCGCGTTGATGGGCCGCAACGGATCCGGCAAGTCCAGCCTGCTCTGGGCGGTGCAGGGCAGCGGCCCACGCCACGGCGGCACCGTCGCCGTGACCGGGCCGAAGGGCACCGTCGACCCGAAGGCCCTGCCGGCCGGTCAGGCCCGCCGGCACGTCGGCCTCGTCCCGCAGGACTCCGGTGACCTGCTCTACCTGGAGACAGTCGACGCGGAGTGCGCCCAGGCCGACCGGGAGACCGGCGTGCCGGCCGGCACCTGCCGGGCGCTGGTGGACCAGCTCGTCCCCGGACTGCCCGGTGACCGGCACCCCCGGGACCTGTCCGAGGGACAGCGGCTCGCCCTCGCACTCGCCGTGCAGCTCACCGCCGCTCCGCCGGTGGTCCTGCTCGACGAGCCGACCCGCGGCCTGGACTACCATGCCAAGCGGCAGTTCACCGCCGCCGCCCGGATGCTGGCCGGCAGCGGCCGAGCCGTGGTGGTCGCCACCCACGACGTCGAACTCGTCGCCACCCTCGCCGACCGGGTGATCGTGATGGCCGAAGGGGAGATCGTCTCCGACGGCACCACCGCAGAGGTCATGCTCGCCTCGCCGGCGTTCGCGCCGCAGGTGGCCAAGGTCCTCGCCCCCGCCCCCTGGCTGACAGTGGAACAGGTCGCCGCCGCGCTCGACGAGACCAGGGCACCGGCATGAGCGTGCTGCGGGTCGCCCCGCGTACCGCTGTGGTGCTGACCCTCGCCTCGGCCGCCGCGCTGGCCACCTTCACCTGGCCGTTCTTCGTCCCCGCACACCCGGAGAGCACCGCCCGCACCGGCGAGGCGCCGCTGGTCTTCATCGTCATGCTGCCGGTACTCGTGGCGCTCGTCCTCGCCGAACTCACCTCCGGCGGCATCGACAGCAAAGCCCTGGCGATGCTCGGCGTACTCGCCGCCGTCAACGCCGCCCTGCGCCCCCTGGGTGCGGGGACCGCGGGCATCGAGACCGTGTTCTTCCTGCTCGTCCTGGCCGGCCGGGTCTTCGGACCCGGGTTCGGGTTCCTGCTCGGTGCCACGTCGCTGTTCGCCTCCGCCCTGCTCACCGCAGGCGTCGGGCCGTGGCTGCCGTTCCAGATGCTCTGCGCCTCGTGGATCGGCCTCGGCGCCGGCCTGCTTCCGGCCCGGCTGCGCGGCCGCGCCGAGGTCGCAGTCCTGGCCGGGTACGGGATGCTCGCCGCCTACGGCTACGGCCTGCTGATGAACCTGTGGTTCTGGCCGTTCAGCGTCGGCGCGGACACCCAGCTGTCCTACGTCGCCGGTGCCCCCGTACTGGAGAACCTGCACCGTCTCGCCCTGTTCACCGCCGTCACGTCCACCTTCGGCTGGGACACCGGCCGCGCGATCACCACCGCCGTGGCGATAGTCCTCGCCGGTCCTGCCGTCCTCGCCGCGCTGCGCCGCGCCGTCCGGCGGGCCGCGTTCGGCGCGCCGGTCACCTTCGCCGCGGCGTCCGACAGGCCCGCGGCGAAGGTGACCGGCATCCCGCAGTCCTCCTCGCAGGCGACGTAGGGCGCCGGCCGGAGGGTCGGTCAGACGGTCGTACGCGACCACTGCTGGTTGGCGCCGGTGTTGCACGCGTACTGCTTGAGGACCACACCGTCAGCGGTCGATGCGGCCGGTACGTCCACGCACTTGCCGCTGTGCCGTGCCCGGAGTTGGAAGTAGCTGCCGCCTGTGACCATCTGGAACTGCTGGTTGGTGCCGGTGCCGCAGGTGTACTGGATCAGTTCGGCGCCGTCGGCGGTGGACGCGCTCACGACGTCGAGGCACTTTCCGCTGTTGCGGCTGACGAGTCGCCAGTAGCCGTTGCCGGCGTCCTGGAACTGCCACTGTTGCCACGTGTTGCCGTTGTACGTGTACTGGCCGACGCGCGCGCCGTTGTCGGTGTTCGGTTGCTGGACGTCCATGGCCTTGCCGCTGTGTCGCACGGTGATCCGGTAGAACGTGTCAGTCGGCGGGGGCGTCGTGGGGCCGCCGCCGATGGTGTCGCCCCAGGCGTACCGGATCTGGTCGGCGCCGGAGGTGTTGCGGACGGTCAGGTTGAGGTCGGTGCCGCTACCGCTGAGCGAGTACATCGAGTACCAGTCGTAGCCGATGGTGCCGGGCTTGCCGCCGAGCGCGGGCCAGTAGGTGCCGCCCATCCGGTTGTCGCGCATGACCTGAGCCATGGCGCGGATGTGGCGCACGAAGTTGTCGGTGCTGTTCGCGTCGGCGTAGTTGCGGCCGTCGTTCATGGGTGCGCCGAACTCGGTGGCGACCGCCCGCGACGCGCAGTTGCCGAGGCGGGTCTGGATGTGGCTCCGGAAGGCGTCGTAGGTCATCTCGCCGTAGAAGAAGGCGTAGTGGTGGAACGACAGCAGCGTCGAGGCGAATCGGCTGTCGTTGCAGATGTCGCGCAGGTCCTGACTGAACCCGGTGCCCCCGATGAGCACCCGGCTGGGCACCGCCGAGTAGTGGTAGCTGAGCCAGTTGGCCGCGACGTTGCGCCACTCCGTCGAGCTGTAGCCGTGGGGCTCGTTCATCGGCTCGAAGTAGACGTCGGGGTTCGAGCCGTACGTGTTGGTCACCGTGGACCACATCGCGTTCCACGCGGCGAGGTTCGTGATCCGGCCGCCGGAGGCGGCGCCGTCCTCCCAGTAGGCGAGGATGACCTTGAAACCGCGGGCGGTGGCGGCGTCGATGGCGCCCCGGTAGGCCTCCCACCACGCCGTTCCCACCGTGTGGGTGTTGATGGGCAGCCGGACGGTGTTGACGCCCATGGTGGAAGCCATGTCGTCGTAGAGGGCGTTGGCCTTGGCTCGCACCGTCGCGTTGCTGTCGGAGGAGCTGAGGCCCTGCACGACGAGGGGACCGGTGCTGAAGTTGTCACCCAGCACGGCCCAGTTCATGCCTCGGAACTGGTTCGTGGCGGCGACGGCGGGCGACGACATGACGGCGACGCCGCCGACCATCGCCGTCGTCGCGGCCACCAGCACGATCAGCAGCCGGCGTAGTGACCTGGTGCTCCGCGCCGGGCCCGGTGGGCGGCGCCGCGACGAGGTGGTCCGCGTCGGGAAGTGGTCGATCATCTGATCCAGCCTCTCTGGCTCCGGACATCGGGCTGACCGCCGAATCCGCTGCTGCCCGGCAGTGGTCCGGCCGTCCTTAGTCCCCTGGGGCGGCCCATGTTAGCGCTAACATCACCCGCATCGCGTGCGCTCCCAGGGCTTCAGGGCCGGGGTGCATCCCGTCGAGGCAGATATATGCCTTCTGGTTGTTAAATGCGCGTTACGAACAATTGTTGGCGGTTGCATCTGGAGTGTCAAGACATCGACGCGCATCGCATTCGCGGTGGCCTCGGCCCGCCGGCCGCCATCGGGTGCGGCGACCAGACGCTCGGAGGGTGACGGCCTTCACCTGCGCGGGCTGGCCCCGCGATCGCGCATAGACCTGCTTCCGCGGCGTGTTCGGCCCCGGGTCTGCGCGATCCAACTGGTAGCCAGCGCTGGGGCGGTTCCGGTATCGAGGGCGGGCCGGTAGCACTCCAGATTGGCGTCGCGCGCGGTGTCGGTCGTTTGGGCTGCTGCGGTGGTTGCCGGGCGGATGAGCCGTGGTTGGCGTCGGTCATCGCGATGATCGCCGTTTCGCGTAAGGTCCTCACATGCAGCCGAGGGCGTTCGAGCAGCACATTGCGGTGTTCGGGGAGAGCGGTAGCGGCAAGACCGTTCTGCTCTCGTCGTTCTACGGTGGCACGCAGGAGCCGCAGTATCTGAAGAGGAGCCTGTTCCACGTCCTGGCGGAAGACATCGGCCAGGGTAACCGGCTGCACAAGAACTACCTCGGCATGAAGGACGAGGGAACACTGCCGCTCACCACCCGTTTTGCCGCCACGTCGTACGCCTTCAAGGTGCAGATGAAGGACGGATCAGATCCCGCGGCGGTGAAGTCCCGGCCGTTCGACGTGCTGCGGGTGGTCTGGCACGACTATCCGGGGGAGTGGTTCGAGCAGTCCGTGCAGAGTCCCGAGGAGGCTCAGCGCCGCGCCGACACCTTCCGGTCCCTACTGAGCTCGGACGTCGCCCTGCTGCTGGTGGATGGCCAGAAGCTGCTCGACAACGCGGGCGAGGAGGACCGGTACCTCAAGTCTCTGTTCAGCAATCTCCGAAATGGCATCCTGTCGCTACGGGACGAGCTGATCGAGGACGGCAAGCCGCTTGCCCAGTTCCCCCGGATCTGGGTGATGGCGCTGTCGAAGGCCGACCTTCTTCCGGACATGGACGTGTACAGGTTCCGTGATCTGCTCGTGGCCAAGGCATGCGACGAGCTCGAGCAGTTGCGCGAGGCGATCGCCGGGCTGGTGGAGGGTCGCGAGGCGCTGTCGGTGGGCGAGGATTTCGTGCTGCTCTCGTCGGCGAAGTTCGAGCCGGGCAGGATCACGGTGGCCGAGCGCGTCGGGTTGGATCTGATCTTGCCGCTGGCAGCCGTCCTGCCGTTCGAGCGTCATCACCGGTGGCACGAGTTGACACAGCTTCCGGCACGCCTGTTCGAGGGCCTTCTCGGTCGTGCCGACGATCTGGCACTCGCGTTGCTGGCCAAGACCAAACTGCCCGGCCCGCTCGGTCTGCTGATGAATATCGTCGGTCCGGACCTCGTCAGCAACGCGGCGAAACTGGCGGGGGACAAGCTGAGGGCCGTCAATGCCGAGGCGCTGTCCAAGAAGGAGTTCCTCTCGGCCACACTGACCGGTTTCCGGATAGACCTGGAGAAGGGCGAGGAGAACCAGATCCTGCTCCGGAGTGTGCGATGAGCCTCATTTGGGCCACCCGCGGCCGAGTGTGGGGCTTCCGTTTCCTGCTCACCGGCGGGTTCCCGGACCCTCTTCCGGAGTACGAAGCCGCTTTCGCGGGTGCTGGCGACGCGCCGGAGATCTGCCACGCCGTCGGGGACAGGGTGGCGTTGCGCATCGCGGATCCGCTGGGGCGTCAGGACCAGTCGGGTCGGCTGATTCCGCACGAGTTCGTCATCTGCGGGCCGCAGGCAGCGGAGATCCGCTCGGTGGCGGACGGCCTCGCCCTGGTGTGGCCGCAGGTTGCTGGGGAGTTCGAGCGAGTCTGGGAATTGCCTCGGCCGCCTGTCTGAAGACGTTTGTGGGCATCTCGGTCGCGCCGGAGTTCAGCGATGTCCGCGTCATGCGCCTGCGGGCTCGGGTCGACCTCGTGATCCAATGAGGCGCATGGTTCTCCAGCGGATCGCCGCCGGCCTCCTGTTGCTGATCGGGTTGCTGGCGATGGCGGCCACCCACACCTTCCCGTTCCTCGACGATCTCTCCGAACCGGCCGAGTCGGCGGTCGCGATCGGGGGCGCGGCGTGCCTGCTGGCAGGAGTGTGGCTGTGGTGGCGCAAGCCGGCGGACCGGTCGTCCGCGCCGTCGCCCGGCGACGGTGGTAGCCCGTGACGGAGGCGGCCAAAGGGCCGGCGCGCTCGGCGGGCGGGCGCGGCGGAGGCGTCGGATACTGGGTCGATGACCAACCCCGACCTCGATCCCGAGGTGTACCCGCCGATCGACCCGCGTGAGGACGTGCCGGACGATCCCGGCGAACTCCTCCCGGACACGCCCGGCGAACTGCCCGAGGCGCCGGTCGAGCCGATGCCCGACGACGGGGAGCCCGGGGGCGTACCCGAACCGGCCTGACCGGCCCGGCGCCGGGGTGCCCGATAGATCGACGATGGTGGATAATCTTGCGGTGACCGGCGCGCGGACCGCAGGGGAGACCGGATGAGAATCGTCGACGCCCGGGTGATCGTGACCTGCCCCGGCCGGAACTTCGTGACCCTGAAGGTCGTGACCGACGAGGGAGTCACCGGAGTCGGCGACGCCACCCTCAACGGCCGGGAGTTGGCCGTCGCGTCCTACCTGCGCGACCACGTCGTGCCGCTGCTGATCGGGCGCGACCCGGCCCGGATCGAGGACACCTGGCAGTACCTCTACCAGGGGTCGTACTGGCGGCGCGGACCGGTCACGATGAGCGCCGTCGCCGCCGTGGACACCGCGCTGTGGGACATCAAGGGCAAGGTCGCCGGGCTGCCGGTCTACCAGTTGCTCGGCGGCCGGTCCCGCGAGGGCGTGACCGTGTACGGGCACGCCAACGGCGAGACGGTCGACGAGGTGCTGACCGAGGTCGCCCGTTTCGTCGACCTCGGCTACCGCGCGGTGCGGGTGCAGTGCGGCGTGCCCGGCCTGCCCCGGACGTACGGCGTCAGCGCCGACAAGATGTTCTACGAGCCCGCCGACGCCGCGCTGCCGACCGAGACGACCTGGTCCACCGAGGCGTACCTGGCCCACGTGCCGGGCGTGTTCGCCCGGGTCCGCGAGGAGTTCGGGCCCACCCTCCGGCTGCTGCACGACGTGCACCACCGGCTCACCCCGATCGAGGCGGCGCGGCTCGGCAAGAGCCTGGAGCCGTACGCGTTGACCTGGATGGAGGATCCGGTCCCGGCGGACCTGCAGGAGGGCTTCCGGCTCATCCGCTCGCACACCACCACGCCGATCGCCGTCGGCGAGGTCTTCAGCAGCATCTGGGACGCCGCCCAGCTCATCCGGGAACAGCTCATCGACTACGTCCGTACGACTGTGGTCCACGCCGGCGGGATCACCCACCTGCGGCGCATCTTCGACCTCGCCGCGCTGCACCACGTCCGCAGCGGCTCGCACGGCGCCACCGATCTCTCCCCGGTCTGCATGGCCGCCGCGCTGCACCTGGACATCGCCATCCCCAACTTCGGTCTGCAGGAGTACATGCGGCACACCGAGGCGACGGACGAGGTTTTCCCGCACGGCTACCACTACGACGGCGGCTACCTGCATCCGGCCGAGACTCCGGGGCTCGGCGTGGACATCGACGAGCAGGCCGCGGCCCGCTACCCGTACGCGCCGGCCTACCTGCCGGTGAACCGGCTGACGGACGGCACCGTGCACCCCTGGTGAGCGCGCCGGCTCAGTGGATGCGGCGGCCGTGCGCGTCCGGGATCCCGGACTTGCGGAAGAAGTACGTGTTGATCTGGTCCCGCCACTCGACGGCGCTGCGGAGCTGTTCGTCGAGGCGCTCGGCGACCCGGTCGTGGACGGCCGGGTCGACCGCCCCGGCGACGAGCCGCCACCGTTCCCGCATCGCCATCACCTCCTCGACCCCGGCGAAGTGCGTGTCGTAGATGTGCTGGATCACGGTACGGCCGCTGTGCAGCACGTGCCGGTAGGGCACGTGATGGAAGAACAGCAGCAGTTCGTCGGGGCAGCGTTCGCGGGACTCGTACACCTCGGACCACGGCGGCGGGTACTGGCCGGTGAAGCCGGTCCCGGTCGCCCGGGTCCGGTCCACCCCGACGCCGTCGCGGTCGGCGAAGTGGTAGGTGCCCCACGGGGTGTACTCGTAGCCGTCCACGTCCGGGCCGTAGTGGTGGCCGGGCCGCACCATGAACCCGACGCCGAGCGGGGCGGTGTAGCGCTCGTAGGTGCGCCAGGAATCGTCCATGATCGCGTGCATCGTGCGCCGCAGCGCTTCCGGGTCGCCGGTGGTCACCGGCAGCCACGTCAGGTCGATCCACTCGTCGAGGATCGCGCCGGGATCCAGCAGCGGATCCCAGGCGAGCCGGCCGAAGGCGTACAGGTTCGCCTGGGCCAGCGGGTGCCCGGTCCAGAACGGGTCGTCGCCCACGTTGGACACGGCGACCAGGCCGCCACCGGCGCCCGCCCGTCCGGCCGCAATGTCGGCGATCGTGTCGCCGGCCGCGCCCCGGGGCCGGAACCGCAGCACCAGGCTCCACCAGGGGCCGAGGTAGCAGACGTGCCGCTGCTGGCCGGTGTACTCCTGCGTCGCCTGCACCTCCACCGCCAGCCGGGTAGCAGGCATCGCGGCGAGCACCGGGGACACCGGTTCGCGTGGCTGGAAGTCGATCGGGCCGAACTTCACCTGGACGATCACGTTGTCGGCGAATCGTCCGTCCAGCGGCGCGAAGTGGTCGTGGGCGGCCCGGGCCCGGTCGGTCGACCGGTCCCGCCAGTCCTGGTGGTGGTCGTAGACGAACGCCCGCCAGCGCACCACGCCGCCGTGCGGTGCGAGCGCCTCGGCGAGCAGGTTCGCGCCGTCGGCGTGGTCGCGCCCGTACGCGAAGGGGCCGGGCCGGCCCTCGGAGTCGGCCTTCACCAGGTAGCCGCCGAAGTCGGGGATCCGCTGGTAGACCCGCCGGGTGGCGGCGGCCCACCAGTCCCGTACGCGCTCGTCCAGCGGATCGGCGGTGGGCAGGCCGCCGAGGGCCACCGGGGCGGCGAAGGTCACCGCCAGATGCACCCGGATGCCGTACGCGCGGAACACCTCGGCGATCTCCGCGACGTCGCCGAGCCGGTCGGTCAGCAGCAGCGCCTCGGTGTCGTGCACGTTGACGTTGTTCACGCAGATCGCGTTGACGCCGCAGGCGGCGAGCAGGCGGGCGTAGTCGCGGAGCCGGGCGGGCTCGCGCCGGGTGGCGCCGTCGCGCCAGAACAGGGAGCCGCCGGCGTAGCCTCGCTCGACCTGGCCCGACACCGGGTGCACGGCCACGTTGTCCCAGTGGTCGAGCATCCGCCGGTCCAGTGCCGGCCGGTGCCGCCGCGCCGGAAGGTCGTCGTGGAAGGCCGCCGCGCCGAGCCGGACCACGTGGAACATCCCGTACAGCAGGCCGGCCGGCGCGTCGGCGAGGACCACTGTCACGCCGCTGGCCCGCGTCAGCAGGTACCCCTCGTCGCCGAGCGCGCCGTCGCCGGTGCCGTTCACCGCCGGTGTCGCGCCGAGCCGGACCGCCTCCGCCGCCGCGTTCGGCACCGGGCCGGCGCCGCGCAGGGCCAGCACCAGGTCGGCGTCGACAGGCCACGGTGGCCCGTGCCAGAGCCGTCCGCCGTAGCGGGCGCAGGCCCGGCTCACCTCGCCGAGGACGGTGTCGACCAGGAGCCCGTCGCCGTGCACCAGCACCGGCCGGGAACCGAGCTCACGGAACGCCGCAGTCGGTAGCCAGGCGGCATGCCAGGCCGACTCGCCGCTGTCGGCCGACAAGCGGCCGGTGACCGGGACGCTCACGCGGTGAACTCCGCCCGGATGTCGTCGATCATGGGAGCACCGATCCGCAGCAGCGCCAGCACCAGGAGCGCGGCGAGCAGGGCGAGCACCGCCTCGGAGAACACCGCGGTGACGCCGGCGGCGGCGACCAGCAGCGCGACGTTGCCGAACGTGACGCCGGGCTTGCGCGCCACGTAGTAGACGGCGAGCCGGAGCACGTCGCGGGTGCGGAAGGTGAACAGCGAGACGATCACCAGCGCGTTGACCCCGACCAGGATCACCCCCGCCCCGACCACGACGAGCGGCACGGCCCACCAGCCGGGGACGGCGGCGGCGGGCAGGTTCGCCAGGTTGAGCGCGATGACTGCGAGCCACAGCAGCGTGGGCGCCCAGACGCGCAGCACGCCCGCCAGGTTCTCCCGGTAGGCCCGGCGGAACGCGGCGGCGGGACGGAGATCGGTCAGGTCGGGGCGCTGGTGCCGCAGCGTGTGCAGCGCGGCCGAGACGGCCGGACCGACCGGCAGCGCGGCGGCGGCGACCAGCGGAAGGTTGCTGCTGTCGCGGTCGAGCAGCACGAGTACGGCCAGACCGGGCAGCGTGCTCACCAGGAGCAGCAGTTCGACCACGAGCAGGGTGTGGACCGTCGCGGCGGCCCGCGACAACGGCCCGTCGCCGAACTCCCGCAGCCCGCCGGTCGCGCCGGTCACCGTCGGTCCTCGTGCGGGTCGAGCAACCTGTCGTCCCACCACGGCGGCGTCTCGTCCACTACCGGGGTCAGCTCGGCGAGAGTCACCTCGTGCCGGGCGAGGTCGAGGTCGAGGTCCGCCCGCCCGCCCGCGACCGGCACTGCGCGATGGGTACGGGCCGGCTCGGCGGCCTCCCGCAACGCGTCGAGCTGCCGTGGCCGGGGTGAGTGCGGGCTGCCCATCTCCCGCCAGGCCGCGAAGGCGTTGCCGGCGTCCTCACTCACTGCCGAGCGGAGCAGGAACGCCGACGCGGTGCCCGGCGGGCCGATCGGAACGGACAGCGACAGGGTGTGCCGCTCGGGTACCGGCTCGCGGCCGGTGACGTCCACCGGGGCCCAGGCCAGGACCGCGACCCGGCCGTCGGGGTGCCGGGTGACGAGATGGTCCGGCCCGCGCGCGAGCACCTCGTCGCCGAGCCGGGCCATGAACGCGTACAGATGGTAGGTGGGCTTCTTGATCTGCCGGTGGGTGAGCAGGCCGAAGCCGCCGTGCAGCGGCGCGGTCGGCACCCCCTCCTCCTCGAACACGTCGCTGAAGGTCCAGTAGGAGAAGGAGTCGACCAGATCCCCGCCGCCGGCCAGCACCGGAGCGAGGTAGGCGGCGTGGAAGGCCGTGTCGTGGATCGGGTTGTCCGGCCGGTAGGAGGAGTTGAACTCGGTGATGTGCACCGGGTGGTCGGCCAGCGCGGTGCCGGCCAGGTGCCGGCGGGGCGCGGCGAACTGTTCCAGCAGCTCCGCGGCCGGAGCCAGGGTCTGCCGGGTGCCGAACGGCAGGTGCCGGGCCGGGCCGGAGGTGTAGGCGTGCCGGCTGACGAAGTCGACGGGCACGTCGCGGTCGGTGACGAACTCGGCGAACGGCTTCAGCCACTCGTCGGCGCCGGGGGACAGGGCCGGGCCGCCGACCTGCAGTGCCGCGTCGACGTCCTTGACGGCGTGCGCCGACACCTCGTACAGGCGGTGGTAGGCGTCCTGGTCGGCGCCCTGCCAGAACGCCGGCAGGTTGGGCTCGTTCCACACCTCGATCGGCCAGCCGCGCACCTCGTCGAGGCCGTACCTGTCGACCAGGTGGGCCACCGTGGCGCGCACCAGGTCACCCCATTCGGTGTACGACCGGGGCGGCGTCACGTTTCCCCGCCACCAGAACACGGTCTGGTCGCCGGAGGCGAGCGCCGAGGGCATGAACCCCAGCTCCACGAAGGGTCGGATGCCCAGCGCGAGGTAGGCGTCGACGACCTGGTCCACGTAGGTGAAGGCGTGCCGCACCCGGCGCTCGCCCCGGTATTCGTACGGGCGGTGCACGCCGACGCCGTCGCTGAGCAGCCCGTGGCCGCGGATGTGCCGGAAGCCGATGTCCTGCTGCACCAGCGCCAGCGAGTCCTGATAGTCACGTCGCAGAGCCAGGTCGAACCGGCCGGTGCCCACGCAGGTACGCCAGGCGTCGGTCAGCCGGCCGGCAGGCCGGTCGGGGACGAGGAGCCGCGTCATCCGTGGTTCTTGCGGTACCGGTCGTACGCCTTGTTGACCAGGTCGATGTAGGCCTGCGCGTTCTTGCCCTTCAGCTCCGAGACGTAGGCGTCCCACTCGCTCAGCGGCCGCTGGCCGAGGGCGAACTTCAGCGTGTTCTGGGTGACGTGGTCCTTCAGCGCGGTCGCCCACAGCGTCGTCTGCTCCCGCTCGGAGTCGCTGAGCGGCGCCGGTGGCGGAGTCACCCAGGGCGCGGCCTTGCGGGCGTTCATCTCCTTCTGGAACTCCAGTTCCTCGGGCGAGAAGAACGACTGCACCAGGTCGAGCTTGCCCCCGTAGGCGAAGACGCCGTTGTAGAAGCCGAAGTCCTTCTGCAGGTGCTTGGTGCCCTTGGGGTTGAGGCCGATGACGTTGACGTCCGGGGCGAGGGTGCGCTTGCCCGAGCCGTCCTTGGTGTACGTGGTTCCCTCGACGCCCCACTTGGCGAACTCCTGGCCGGCGTCGGAGTACCAAAGCCAGTCGACGAACTGCATCATGGCCACGAAGTTCTTGCCGTCGCGCGCCTTGCTGGAGATCATCACGCCGTTCTCCAGCCGGGTCGCCGGGTTGACCGCTCCGGCCGGCCCGACCGGGAAGAGGATCTTGCCGAGCCGGGCGTTCGGGTTGATCTTCGCGATGTCCGGGCGGTAGTCGTTCACCAGGGTCTGCGCGTTCGTGCTGATCACGAAGGACTTGCCGCTGGCGAGCTTCTGCCGGGCCTGGTCGTCGGTCTGGGTGAACGTCTCCGGGTCGAGCAGCCCCTCGGCGACCAGCTTGTGGAGATACTCCACCACCTGCCGGTAGCCGTCCGAGGCGCCGGTGAAGACGTACTTCCCGGCCCCGGAGTCCCAGCTCGTCGGCTGGTAGTTCCAGCCGGCGCCGGGCAGGCCGTGCGCGAGGGCCAGCATGTTCAGCAGGTTGCCGGCCGGGTTGGGCTTGCCGAACCGGTCGGAGAACGGGATGACGTCCGGGTGGGCCGCCTTCATCGCCTTGAGCATGGCGTACACCTCGTCCCAGGTGGTCGGGGACGGGATCTTCAGCTGCTCCAGCACGTCGGTGCGGACCGCGAGCGTGTAGTCCTGCCAGGGCTTCTCGTGCAGGCCGGGCAGCAGGTAGAACTTGCCGTCCTCCTGCCGGAGCGTGTCCATCTCCGGCTGGAGCTTCCACTTCTCGATCTTGTCCTTGAAGTGCGGCATCAGGTCGAGGTAGTCGCTGACCGGCAGGATCGCGCCGGAGGAGACGTACGAGTTCTCCTGCGGGTGGTAGGTCTTCGGGATGATCATCGGGGCGTCACCGGAGCCGACCAGCACGCTGCGTTTCTGCTCGTAGTCGCTCAGCGGCACGGCGACCGGGTCCAGCTTGACGTTCGTCCGCCCGGCCAGCTCGGTCCAGAACAGCCACTCCGGCTTGAGCGGGTAGTTCGGGTGGTTGTTGTAGAGGATCGAGAACGTGACCGGCTCGGTGGCCTTGAACTGGTCGCCGATGCCGTACTTGTCCATCGCGCCCGTACGGTTGCGGTCGAGGTCCTTCTTGTCCGGGGTGTCGTCGCCGCAACCCGCCAGGGCGACGACGGCGGCCGCGCCGCTGGCGAGCAGTACCTGGCGCCGGGACAGCTGGGCCATGGGTTCTTCCTTCCGGTGGTGGGGTGGTGGTGCGGGCGGCGGCTATCCCTTCACGGCGCCGAGCATGATTCCGGAGACGAAATAGCGCTGGATGAAGGGATAGACCGCGAGGATCGGCAGGATCGTCAGCACGATCGTCACGGACTGGATGGTGGCGGCGGACTGGACGACGTCGCCGGCGCTGCCGAGGCCGCCGCCGGTCTGCGTGGCGTCGGTCGCGCCCGCGATGAGGTTGCGCAGATAGACCGTCACCGGGAGCAGGTCCTGCCGGTCCATGTAGAGGAACGCGGCGAACCACGAGTTCCAGAACGAGACGGCGTAGAACAGCACCATCGTGGCGACCATCGCCTTCGACAGCGGCAGGACGATCCGCAGCAGCGTGCCGTACGTGTTCAGCCCGTCGACGGCGGCCGCCTCCTCCAGCTCGACCGGCAGGCTCTCGAAGAACGCCTTCATCACCAGCAGGTTGAACACGTTTATCGCGTTGGGCAGGGCGATCGCCCACACCGTGTTCTTCAGCCCGAGGCTGGTGACCAGGACGTAGTTGGGGATCAGGCCGCCGGTGAAGAACATGGTGAACACGGCGATCCCGACCAGCGCGGTCCGGCCCCGCAGGTGTTTCTTCGACAGCACGTAGGCATAGCAGGTGGTCAGCACGACGGAGACGAGCGTGGCGACCACCGTGTAGAAGACGGTGTTGCGGTAGCTGACCCAGAACGTCGGGTCCGACGTCACCACCCGGTACGCGGTCAGGTTGAACCCCCGCGGCACGAGGTTCACCTCGCCCGCGACGATGTACGCGTTGTCGCTGAGCGAGCGGGCCACGATGGTGAGGAACGGATACAGGGTCACCACCACGACGCCGGTCAGCACGAGGGCGTTCACCACCTGGAAGACCCGGTAGCCGCGGGTGGGCCGGGGGCCACGCGGCCGGGCCGCCGGTTTCCGTGTACGGGCCTGGGCGCGGGCCTGCGTGCTCACCACAGGCTCGTCCCCACCGTGCGCCGGGAGATCGCGTTCGCCGACAGCACCAGCGTCAGCCCGATCACGGACTCGAACAGGCCGATGGCGGCGGCGTAGCTGAGGTTCCCGGAGACGATGCCCACCCGGTACAGGTAGGTCGAGATCACGTCCGCCGTCGGGTAGGTGAGCGGGTTGTACAGCAGCAGGATCTTCTCGAAGCCGACGGCCATGAAGGTGCCGATGTTGAGGATCAGCAGCGTCACCATCGTCGGCCGGATCCCCGGCAGCGTCACGTGCCAGGTCTGCCGCCACCGGTTGGCGCCGTCGATGCGGGCCGCCTCGTACAGGTCGCCGTCGACGGTGGTGAGCGCGGCGAGGTAGAGGATGGTGCCCCAGCCGACGGTCTGCCAGACCTCGGAGGAGACGTAGATCGTCCGGAACCATCCGGCCTGCTGCATGAACGCGACCGGCTCGCCGCCCACGGCACGCACCATCTGGTTCACCGTGCCGTCCACCGACAGCAACTGGAGGACCATGGCGGCCACGATCACTATCGACAGGAAGTGCGGCAGGTAGGACACCGACTGGACGAACCGCTTGAGCGCGCGGTTGCGCACCTCGTTGAGCAGCAGCGCGAGCACGATCGGCAGCGGGAAGCAGAACACCAGCGTCAGCGCGCCCAGCACCAGCGTGTTTGTGAACACGCTCCAGAAGGTCGGGTCGGTGAAGAACAACCGGAAGTACCGCAGCCCGGTCCAGTACTCGCCGAAGATGCTGCCGCCCGGCTGGAAGCGCCGGAACGCGATCACGTTGCCGAGCATCGGCAGGTAGCGGAACGTCAGGAAGAACAGCAGCGGAAGGACTGCGAGCGAGTAGAGCTGCCAGTCCCGGCGCAGGGCCCGCCGCCAGGGCGTACGGCGACTGCGCGGGGTCGGGGCTGCCAAGCTCGTCCTCCCCCTGACCATCGGCCGGAACGTTTCCGGTAATACGTCGTAAGCCTTTCGGAAATTTATGGGTATCGTTATCTTCGTGTCAAGAGCGTCGATTGATATCTCCCTAGGCCAACTCCGCCGCTACACGCCGGCTGTCGTCGAGCCCGCCGACTTCGACCGGTTCTGGCGGGCCACCCTCACCGCCGCCGCGGCCAGCCCGGTGCTCGTCGACGTCCGCCCCGAACCCACCGACCTGCGGCTGCTCGACGTGTGGGACGTGACGTTCGCCGGGTTCGCCGGCGAACCGGTGCGGGCCTGGTACACCCGTCCCGCAGGCGTAGCCACACCGCTGCCGGCAGTGGTGGAGTACCCCGGCTACGGGCGCGGCCGGGGCCTGCCGGGGGAGCGGCTCACCTGGCCGGTGGCGGGCTACGCCCACCTGCTGGTGGACAACCGGGGACAGGCCGGCCTGTACAGCCGCGGTGACACCCCGGACCCGCACGACGCTCCCGGCGGGCCCAGCCCCGCCACGAGGGGAATCCTGTCCCCGGACGACTACCACTACCGCCGCCTGATCACCGACGCGGTCCGCGCGATCGACGCCGTCCGCGTACTGCCCGGGGTGGACCCGGCCCGCGTCGCCGCGGTGGGCAACAGCCAAGGTGGTGGACTCGCGCTCGCGGCGGCGGGCCTCGTCGACGGCCTCGCCGCGCTCCTGGTCACCGCCCCGTTCCTATGCGACATCCAGCGCGCCATCGAACTGACCGAGGCTTCCCCGTACGGCGAGATCGCCCGCTACCTCGCGGTGCACCGCGAGGCCGAGGAGCCGGTCCGGCGCACGCTGTCCTACGTCGACGGCGTCACCTTCGCCCGGCGCGCCACCGCACCGGCGCACTTCGGGATCGGTCTGCGCGACGAGGTCTGCCCACCGAGCACCGGCTTCGCCGCCTACAACCAGTACGCCGCTGCCGCATCGGCCACTCCGCTACGGGAGATGCACACGTACCCGTTCAACGGCCACGAGGGTGGGGAGGCCGTCCACGTCCGGCGGCAGCTGCGCTGGCTGGATGCGGTGATGCGTCCCGCCGGGACGGCAGCCGGCTGACGGACTCACCGGATGTCCGATGCAGGGCGCTAGATGACCCGGCGCCGTACCCGCCACACCACCACGCCGATCAGGATCGCCGCGACCGCGACGAACACCGCCGCCTCGATGAGCTGGAACGTCCAGAACCGGTCGGCCGGGTGGTAGACCCCGAACCGCTGGATGCCGCGTTCGTGCAGGAACTGGCTGAGGTTCGTGCCGGCCTGGTTGGCCGCGTCCTCCAGTTCGTAGTACTCCGTCGAGCTCAGCCTGCGCCCGGCGGCGTCCGCGTAGCCGCGTTCGATCACCCAGTCGGCGACGCCGGCTCCGGCCTGGCCCTTCGTGCCGCCGGCGGGGACCGGCTCCATGGTGGTGAGCGGCGTGGCGTACGCGGGACGGGCCAGCAGCGCCACCGACATTCGGGCGGCGAGGAACGCCCCGAACGCGACGCCGAACGCGGGCAGGCTGCGCCGCAGGATCGCCCCCGCGGCGGTGGCGACGCCGAACGCGAACAGCGCGTACGCCAGCGGAACGAGCCCTTCCAGGTCGAAGGCGTCGTACTGGAACCGCCCTTCCCAGGCGTCGAACGGCTGCCGGAACCAGGTGAGCACGGCGGTGAACATGCCGGTGAGCGCGACTGTGACGCCGGCCAGCGCGGCGAGCTTGGCCGCCAGCCAGCGCATCCGCGGCACGGCCTGGGTCCAGGCGAGCTGCCAGGTGCCGTCCTCCAGTTCGCGGGCGAGCAGCGGCGCGCCGAGGAACGCGCCGATGCCGACGGGCACCAGGTAGAAGGCCGCGAGGAGGTTCTCGACGTATCCGTACTCCTCGTCGAGCCGGCGGAAGGCGGCCGTGCACGTCTCGCCGGCGCCTGCTGTTCCCGCGCACCGGGCGGGGCCGCCGGGGAACAGGTCGTGGGCCTGCGTCCCGAGCACGAGCAGGGCGATGCCGAACACGCCGAGAAGCAGGCCGAGGACACAGACCTCGGTGCGGTGCTGGCGCCAGATCAACCACGTCATGCCGCCACCTCCGACGGGACCGCGGCGCCCGGCTCGGACGGCCGGCGCAGGTACGCCAGCACCAGGTCCTCCAGCCCGACCGGCTGGGCCTGCCAGCCCGGCGCGGCCGGGATGCCGCCGTCGCGTACCAGCAGGGTGGTGTGCCGGTCGCTGTGGACGGCGTCCACGACGGCGCCGGCCCGGTCGAGGTCGGTGGCCGTGCGCGGGCCGACGAGCAGCCGGTGCTCGGCGAGGAGGGTGTCGATGTCACCGGTGAGCGTGACCCGGCCGTGGTTGAGCACGACCAGGTGGTCGCAGACACGTTCCAGCTCGTGCACGACGTGGGAGGAGAACAGGACCGTCACCCCGCCGTCGGCCACCGCGCCCATGAGGACCTGCAGGAATTCGCGCCGGGCCAGCGGGTCGAGGCTGGCCACCGGCTCGTCGAGGACCAGCAGGTCCGGCCGTTTCGCCAGGGCCAGGGCCAACGCGACCTGGGCCTGCTGCCCGCCGGAGAGCGAGCCGGCCCGGCGGTCCAGCGGGATGCCCAGCTTCGCCAGCCGGCGCTCGGCCAGCCCTTGGTCGAAGCGGAGGTTGCAGGCCCGGCCGAAGCGGAGCATCTCGGCGACGGTGAAGCGCTTGTACAGCGGGTGGTCCTGGGCCAGGAACCCGATCCGGGACAGGGTCTGCGGGGTGCTGGCGGTGACGTCGTGGCCGAGGACCTCGACGGTGCCGGTGCTCGGCGCCAGCAGTCCGACGATCAGGCGCAGCAGCGTGGTCTTGCCCGCGCCGTTCGGCCCGACCAGGGCGATCACGCCGCCCGCCGGCAGGGTCAGGGTGCAGTCGCGCAGCGCCCAGCCCTTCCGGTACCGCTTGCCCACGCCGTCGGTGCGCAGCGCGATCTCGGTGTCTGTCACGCCACGTCCTCGTTTCTCGTCTGCTGGTGGACGGAGGTGAAGAGCGCGTCGACCGCCTGCTCGTCGAGGCCGGCCTCGTAGGCGCGGCGCAGCCACGTCGCCAGGCCGCGGCGCAGCGACGTGTACGTCGACGGCGACATCGCGGCCGACTGCTGCTCGGTGACGAACGTGCCCTGGCCGGGCCGGCCGGTGACCAGGTTCTCCTGCTCCATCTGCCGGTACGCCTTGGCCACGGTGTTCGGGTTGATGGCCAGGTCCTCGACCACCTCGCGGATGAGCGGGAGGCGGTCGCCGGGTTGGAGGAAGCCCAGCAGCACCGCCTGGCGGACCTGCTGGACGAGTTGCAGGTACGGCGGCACGCCGGAGTGGGTGTCGAGCCGGAAGACGAACACTGGTAGCCCTTCGCTGTTTTACTAGTACCGTAGTAAAGCCGCAGGTGGGCGGTCAAGAAGGGCGGGTTGGCCGCGGCTGGGGGATCGACATGATCGCCGATGGCTGTATCGTTGCCGACGCCGCATCCCGCAGGCCGCTTCCAGCAAGGACGACCATGACCGCCTCCACCGTCACCGCCGTCATTGACCTCGACCTGACCGGCCCCACCATCTCCCGCCACGTCTACGGCCACTTCGCGGAGCACCTGGGGCGCTGCGTCTACGGCGGCTTCTGGGTGGGGGAGGGCTCCGCGATCCCGAACGAGGGCGGGATCCGCCTCGACGTGGTGGAGGCGCTGCGCCGCATCGGCATCCCGAACCTGCGCTG
Organism: Micromonospora sp. C41; assembly: GCF_018070485.1. NCBI lineage: Bacteria > Bacillati > Actinomycetota > Actinomycetes > Micromonosporales > Micromonosporaceae > Micromonospora > Micromonospora sp. C41. Next base: position 248,658 of record NZ_JAGPXP010000001.1, read on the forward strand.
GCCGGGCGGCTGCTTCGCCGACGACTACCACTGGCGCGACGGGATCGGCCCGCGCGAGCTGCGGCCCCGCATGGTCAACTCGCACTGGGGCGACGTGGTCGAGGACAACTCCTTCGGCACGCACGAGTTCATGGCGCTGTGCGAGCTGCTGGGCGCGGATCCGTACGTCTCCGGCAACGTCGGCTCGGGCAGCGTGCGGGAGATGTCCGAGTGGGTCGAGTACCTGACCCGCGGCGACGACTCTCCGATGGCCGCCCTGCGGCGGGAGAACGGGCGCGACGAGCCCTGGCGGGTCCCGTTCTGGGGACTGGGCAACGAGGCGTGGGGCTGCGGCGGCAACCTGCGCGTCGAGCAGTTCGCCTCGCTGGCCCGCCAGTACGCCACCTACGTCCGCGACCACGGCGACAACACCGTCTACCGGATCGCCGCGGGCGCGAACAGCGACGACTACCACTGGACCGAGACGTTGATGCGCTCCTTCGACGACCTCGCGGCACCGGACTCCCGCGCCTGGCCGTTCCAGGCCGTCTCGCTGCACTACTACACGATGACCCGGGGCTGGTCGTCGAAGGGCGCGGCGACCGGCTTCGACGAGGAGGAGTGGTACCTCGCGCTGCGGAACGCGACCCGGATCGAGGAGCTGGTGTCGCGCCACGAGGCGGTCATGGACCGCTGGGATCCGCAGCGCAAGGTCGGCCTCGTCGTGGACGAGTGGGGCACCTGGTGGGACGTGGAGCCGGGCACCAACCCCGGCTTCCTGTATCAGCAGAACACGCTGCGCGACGCGCTGGTGGCCGCGGTGCACCTCGACACGTTCCACCGCCACGCGGCGCGCGTCGTGATGGCGAACATCGCGCAGACCGTGAACGTGCTGCAGGCCATGATTCTCACCGACCCGGAGACGGGCGCGCTGGTGCTCACGCCCTCGTACCACGTGTTCGCGATGAACCGGGCCCACCACGACGCGGCGTCGCTCGCGGTGACCTTCAAGGGCGAGGTCCCGGTGCGCGAGGTGGCGGGGGATCACCTGGCGACGCTCTCGGCGTCCGCCTCGACGCGCGGCGACACGGCGCTGGTCTCGCTGTCGAACCTCGACGCGCGGCGTCCGGTGACCGTCGTCCTCGACCTGCGCGGACGGGACGTCACCGCCCACCGGGCCACGATCCTGACCGCCGACGCGCTCGACGCGCACAACACGCCGTCGACCACGGGCGTCGCGCCCCGCGAGCACGCCGGGGTCACGGACCACCCGCGTGGCCTGGAGGTCGAACTGCCGCCGCACGCGTACGTCACGGTGGCGCTCGACCTCGCCTGACCGCCGGACACACGGCTCCGCGCACGGCCGCGTGACGACAGCGGTCTGGTGACGCCTGCGTTCCTCTCCTCACTCCGGCGCCCGGGGCCAGGAAATCGCCAGTGACCTCGGTCGATCGAGTTCGCCCAGTGGCGCGCTGCTCGGTCCGATAATTTTCGGTGCTGTGTCGGTCGGAACGTCTGCCTCTTGCTCGGTGCTACCGCAGGCAGCGGGGTCGTTGACGGATGGCGGGGCACTTAGTAGCCTCAGCGCACACAATCCTGGCATGTAAATATCTCGATAAGTTTCGGAGACGACGACCTCGCCTGCGGTGCCCACCGCCGGAGGGACCGTCGCGCTGATTCGCCGCGGTCACCCGACCACCGCCGCGCACGATTACCGCATGGAGGGCCGTTGAAACGCGTCCGGAGCACCGTAGCCATCATCGCCACCGCCGCGCTCCTCCTCGGCGGATGTGGCGGATCAGACGGCGAATCCGACTCGAAGACCTTCGAGTTCTGGTCGTTTGCCAACATCAACCAGAAGGCCGACGTCGACGTCTACACCAAGGCGCACCCCGATGTGCGCATCAAGCTCACCGAGGTCGGCAGCACCACCGAGACCGCGCAGGCGCTCACCGCCGCGCTGGCCGGTGGCAAGGTGCCCGACCTGGTGCTCATCCAGGCCGACGACCTGCCGAAGTTCATGCAGTCGCCGGACAACTTCGTCGACCTCACCACGCTGGGCGCCGGCGACATCAAGGGGAACTACCTCGACTGGGTGATGTCGCAGGCGACGACCAAGGACAACAAGATCATCGGGGTACCGACCGACGTCGGCGGGCTGGCGGTCGCCTACCGTACCGATCTGTTCAAGGCAGCCGGCCTGCCCACCGACCGGGACGAGGTCGCCAAGCTCTGGCCGACGTGGGACGAGTTCATCAACGTCGGTAAGCAGTACGTCCAGAAGACCGGGAAACCGTTCGTGGACAACACGCCGACCAGCGTCTTCTTCCAGGCGGTCAACCAGGGCAGCCAGCGCTACTACAGCGCCGACCGCAAGCTCGACTACGACAACGAGCAGGTCAAGGCGGCGTTCGACGTGACGCTGAAGGCCTTCGAGGCGGGCATCTCCGCCAAGCAGGGGTCGTTCTCCTCCGGCTGGACCGCGGCCATGAAGAAGGGCGACTACGCGGTGGTGTGCTCACCGTCCTGGATGCTCAGCCAGATGAAGACGAACGCCCCCGAGACGAACGGCAAGTGGGACATCGCCACCATTCCCGGGGGTTCGGGGAACTGGGGCGGCAGCTTCCTCGCCATCCCCAAGCGCGCCAAGAACGCGAAAGCGGCGTGGAACTACATCTCCGAGATGCAGTCGCCGAAGGGCCAGCTCGAGCACTTCCTGATGCAGGGGTCGCTGCCCACCACGCCGTCGGTCTACACGGACCCGCAGCTGGTCGGAAAGACCGACCCGTTCTTCAGCAACGCGCCGATCGGCAAGATCTACACCCAGTCGGTGCTGGGGATCAAGCCCTTCTACTTCGGCCCGCAGGACGGCCCGATCGGCACCGAGTTCCTCAACACGCTCACCAGCGTCGAACAGGGCAAGGTGAGCCCGGCGAAGGCCTGGGACACCGCGCTGACAAACGTCAAGAACGCCGTACGCGAATGACCGAGGGCTGACGTGCGGCAGCCGGGCACCGCCCGGCTGCCGCCCATCGCGGAGGTGACGCTTTGACCACCATGCTCAGCCCGGCCACGGCCCCGCCGGACCTCCGGCGGCCCCATCGCAGACGGCGGATCCAGCAGGGCGTACGGGAGTTCCTGGCGCCGTACGCGTACATCGCGCCGTTCTTCGTGCTCTTCCTGATCTTCGGTCTCTTCCCGCTGCTGTTCACCTTCTACATCTCCCTGTTCGACTGGGATCCCATCGGTGAGCACCGTTTCGTGGGGCTGGACAACTTCACCGAACTTCTGCACGACCCGCGCTTCTGGGGCGCGTTGCGGAACACGTTCAGCATCTGGGTGATGTCGACGGTGCCGCAGTTGCTCCTGGCGCTCGGCCTGGCGCATCTGCTCAACCACGCGCGGCTGCGGCTGGCCGCGTTGTTCCGGATGTCGGTGCTCGTCCCCTACGTCACCTCGGTCGCGGCCACGACCATCGTCTTCGCGCAGATGTTCGACCGCGACTACGGCATGATCAACTGGTTCCTCGGGCTGCTGGGCTTCGACCACATCGACTTCACAGCCTCGCTCTGGGGCAGCCACGTCATGATCGCCACGATGATCGCCTGGCGCTGGACCGGCTACAACACGCTGCTGTACCTCGCCGCGCTGCAGTCGGTACCCCGGGAGCTGTACGAGGCCGCCGCCGCCGACGGCGCGAACGGCTGGAAACAGTTCCTGCACATCAGCATCCCGTCGTTGCGGCCGATCATCGCGTTCACCGTCGTGACGTCGACCATCGGCGGGTTGCAGGTCTTCACCGAGCCGCTGCTGGCCAACCCGGTGGGCGGGCTCACGTGCGGGGCGGCACGGCAGTGCCAGACCGTCACCCTCTACCTCTACGAGCAGTCCTTCGGGCAGTTCCACTTCGGCTACGGCGCGGCGGTCGGCGTCGCGCTCTTCGTCATCGTGGTCGCCTTCTCCGGACTCAACTATCTGCTGGCCACCCGCGTCCGCTCGGAGCGCCCATGAAGCCCGCACCCTCGACCGCCGCGCCCGTACGGACCCGGCGGCGCTCGGCCAACCGCGTCTCGATCGCGGTGTACGCGCTGCTCACGCTCGTGGCGCTCGCCAGCGTCTTCCCGCTCTACTGGATGTTCGTGGTGGCGACGACGGACTCCGCCACCGCGACGACCCTCCCGCCGACGATCACACCCGGCGGCAACTTCCTGCACCTGGCGGAGCTGGTCTTCACCATCGTGCCGTTCGTGCAGTCCCTGCTCAACAGCGTCATCGTCGCCGGCACGATCGCCGTGGGCCAGGCGGTGCTCTGCGCGCTGGCCGGGTTCGCCTTCGCCAAGCTGTCCTTCCCCGGCCGCAACACGCTGTTCCTCATCGTCGTGCTGACCATGACGGTGCCGGCGCAGCTGGCGGTGGTGCCGCAGTACCTGATCATGTCCCAGCTGGAGTGGGTCGACACCCTGCAGGCGGTGATCGTTCCCGGTCTGGTCAGCGCGTTCGGCATCTTCTGGATGCGTCAGCACATCGGCAGCACCATCGACGACGAGCTGATGGCCGCGGCGCGTGTCGACGGCGCCACCACCTGGCAGATCTTCTGGCGGATCGCGTTCCCGCTGGTCCGCCCGGCGGCGTACGTGCTGGGGCTGTTCACGTTCGTCTACGCGTGGAACGATTTCCTGTGGCCGTTCATCGTCCTGAAGTCGCCGGAGAACTACACCGTCCAGATCGCCATCAAGGCGCTGCAGCAGAACCGGGACATCGACCTGGGGCTGGCCATGTCCGGCTCGTTCCTGGCCACCATTCCGCTGCTGGTGCTGTTCGTGTTCGTCGGACGCCGTCTGGTGCAGGGAATCATGGAAGGCGCATTCAAGGGGTGAGGTCCGTCTCGGTCCCGTCAGCCGGCCGGCCGGTAGTCGAACCAGTCGAAACCGGCGCTTCCCTCGGTGACGTACATGCCGATGACCCGGCCGGTGAACCCGGAGGCGACCTCGGTGGACAGGTAGCGCCCGTCGAGCTCCGCCAGGCACGACCAGCCGTCGCCGGTCTCGACCTCGAAGCTGATCGTGTCACTGCCGGCCGCCGTGACGCCGACGAGGCCCGCCCGCGCCAGGTCGCCGGACGAGGTGACCGTCGGGGGCAGCACGCCGGTGGTCCGGATGGCCAGCGCCACGGTCAGCGCCCCCGCGGGCACCGGGCACTCCCCGAACACCTGCCGAAACGGTCCGACCCGGCCGACGACCCGGGCCTGCCCCCGGGCGAGCTCCAGGTCGTAGTGGTGGGCCTCGTCGATCCTGATCGTCAGGCCGGACCGGCCGGAGCCGGGATCGAGGCGGGCGCTGACCCGGCAGTCGTGGTGCTGCTGGCGGCGGCCGACGACGGTGGCGCCACTGCGGTCGAGGCTGTCGCCGGTCGCGTGCAGCGTCAGCCAGCCGGGCCGGTCGGTCAACGACCACGCCGAGTCGGGCCGGCTACGGGGAGAGATCCACTGTGGGCCGAGCCGCTCGTCGTCGAAGTCGTCCCGCTCGGCCCACCGGCTCGTCCCATCCGGGCCGTTGGCGATCGAGACCGGGTCGACCACCGGCCACCCGTCTACCCAGCGCACCGGCGCCAGGAACGTCTCCCGTCCCAGGACGTGGTAGGGCGGCCACTGGCCCTTCGGCCGGATCCCCAGCAGAACCATCCACCAGCTGCCGTCGGCGGCCTCGACCATGTCGGCGTGCCCGGTCGCCTGCACCGGCCGGTCGGTGCCGCGATGCGTCAGGATCGGATTGGCCGGCCCGGGCTGGAACGGCCCGCGCGGCGAGCGGGCGCGGGCGACACTCACCGCGTGGCCGGTGTGGGTGCCGCCCTCCGAGACGAGCAGGTACCACCAGTCGCCGACCCGGTACAGATGCGGCGCCTCCGGGTACTGGCCGCCCGTCCCCGACCACATCGGCACCGGTCCTTCCAGGACCTCTCCGGTGCGCGGGTCGATCCGGTACGACTCGACCCCGGACACCGTCATCCAGCAGGTGCCGTCGTCGTCCCACGCCAGCGACGGGTCCACGTGGGGCAGGTCCAGGTAGACCGGGTCCGACCACGGGCCGGCGGGATCGGTAGCCGTGACGATCAGGTGCCGGTCGAGCGTGACGTTCGTCGTGACGACCCAGAACCGGCCGTCGTGGTGGCGGATCGTCGGCGCGTAGATGCCCCGCGAGGCGAGCGTGTCGGCCGGCAAACGGAGCTGATCGGCGCGGTCCAGCACGTTGCCGATCTGCTGCCAGCTGACCAGGTCACGACTGTGGAAGATCGGCACACCGGGCGCGTACTCGAAGCTCGAACACACGAGGTAGTAGTCCTCACCGGCGCGGCAGATGCTCGGATCGGGCCAGAAGCCCGGGAGGATCGGGTTGCGGTAGCCGTCGTCCGCAGGCTCCGGTTCCATTTCCGCTCCTTCTCGTACGGGCACAACGCCTCCACGAGTGTCGATGTCGCGAACCGTATCGGACAACCCGCGAGTGGGCGATGACAGTTCTCGGCCGCCTCCTGTCCCGGCGCCCCCGTCGCGACGCGGCCACGGAGTTTCCGTACACCTTCACCGTGCGGCGCGGGCTGCGCGTGCCGATGGACGACGGCGTGGAGCTGGTCGCCGACCTCTACCAGCCGGTCGGCGTGGTGGAACCGCCGTTGCCCACGATCGTCGTCCGCTCCCCGTACGGCCGGCACGGCTCGCTGACCCACGCGCCGGCGCTGGCCCGCTCGGGGTTCACGGTGCTGGTGCAGAGCTGCCGCGGCACCGGTGGCTCCGGTGGCAGTTTCCGGCCCCAGCTCGACGAGCAGCGCGACGGCATCGCCACCCACCGGTGGGTACGCCGCCAGCAGTGGTGCACCGGCACCGTCGCGACGTACGGGGAGAGCTACCTCGGCTACACCCAGTGGGCGGTGGCCGGACGGATGTGCCGTGACGACCCCGGCAACTCCCCGGACGCGCTGTGCCTGAACGTCACGATGGCCGACTTCGGCCCGATCACCTGGACCAACGGCGCGTTCTCGCTGGAGGGCTCGCTCGGCTGGTCGCGCCGGATGGACCTGCGGGGCCTGCGCGGCGCCCTGGTCCGGGCGTGGCTCGCGCGGCGGCCGGACCGGAAGCTGGCCGCGGCCTTCGACGTGCTGCCGCTGTCCGGTGGCGACACCGCGGTGGCGGGCCACCCGATCAGCTGGTACCAGGACTGGCTGGCCCACGAGAAGCTCACCGACGACTACTGGACCCGGCAGTCGCACACCGCGTCGGTGCCCGACGTCACCGCGCCCGTGTACATGGCCACCGGCTGGTACGACATCTTCCTGCCCTGGCAGCTGCGCAACTACGCCCAACTCGCCGCGGCCGGCCGCCCGCCCCGGCTGACCATCGGCCCGTGGGGCCACAGCAGCGCGCAGAGCCCGTTCCTCACCGAGTCCATCGCGTTCCTCAAGGAACACTTCGCCGGCGCGCCCACGACCCGGCCGGCGCCCGTGCGCGCCTTCCTCACCGGCGCGGAGCAGTGGCACGATCTGCCCGCGTGGCCACCGCCGGGCACCGTGGCGCAGCGGTGGCACCTGCACCCCTCGGGGCTGCTCGACCCGGCCGTCCCCGGCGCGGGCAGCACCCGCTACACCTACGATCCCGACCGGCCCACGCCCGCGCTCGGCGGCCCCGGCATGGGCCCGTCCCCGGGGCCGGTCGACAACAGCGCCCACGAACGCCGCGCGGACGTGGCCGTCTTCCGCAGTCCACCGCTGGCGCACGCGCTCGTCCTCGCCGGGGAGCCGACCGCCCATGTCCGGTTCCGTTCGACGGCGGCCAGCGCGGACGTGTTCGTGCGGATCTGCGACGTGCACCCCGACGGCCGCTCGATGAGCGTGTGCGACGGGATCCGCCGCGTCGGCGGCGTCGGTACCACGGCTACCGACCCGCAACCGGACGAGGACGGGTTCGTCGAGCTGGAGGTGCCGCTGTGGCCGGCGTTCCACCGCTTCGCCGCCGGCCACCGCGTCGCCGTGCAGGTCAGTTCCGGAGCGCATCCGCGCTACGCCCGCAATCCCGGCACCGGCGAGCCGGCCGCCACCGCGGCCAAAACGGTACGGGTGGAGCAGGAGTTCTCCCACGGCGGCGACCACCCGTCCCGGATCGACCTGCCGGTATGGACCTGAACAGACATCTCCAGAAGGGACCCCCGGATGGCATCCGTATTCCATGTGGCGACAAGCGGTTCCGATCGCGCCGACGGCTGCGCCGAGCGGCCGTTCCGGACGATCAACCGGGCGGCCGGCGTCGCCCAGCCCGGTGACACGGTGGTGGTGCACGCGGGGGAGTACCGCGAGTGGGTGAAGCCACGCCACGGCGGTCTCAGCGACTCCCGCCGCATCACCTACGAGGCCGCGCCCGGCGAGCACGTGGTGATCAAGGGATCGGAGCGCGTCACCGGCTGGGAGCCGCTCGGCGGGACGGTGTGGCGGGCACGAGTCGACAACGCGCTGTTCGGCTCGTTCAATCCGTTCGCCGAGGAGGTGACAGGTGACTGGATCGTCCACCGCACCGGCACGCCACCCAAGCACCTCGGTGAGGTCTACCTGAACGGCCTGAGCTTCTTCGAGGTGGGGAGCCGCGCGGAGGTCGAGGACCCGCCCCGGCGTACCGAGGTCGTCGACGACTGGACCGGGGTGACCCGTCCGGTCGGCGATCCCGACCAGACCCGGCTCGTCTGGTACGCCGAGGTCGGTGAACAGACGACGATCTGGGCCAACTTCCAGGGCGCCGACCCGAACACGGAACTGGTCGAGATCAACGTACGCCGCAGTGTCTTCTACCCGGAACAGCCGCACCTGGACTACATCACCGTCCGTGGCTTCGAGTTGGCGCACGCCGCCAGCCCGTGGGCGCCACCGACCGCCGACCAGCCGGGCCTGATCGGACCCGGCTGGGCGAAGGGCTGGGTCATCGAGGACAACGTGATCCACGACGCCAAGTGCTCGGCGATCTCGATCGGGAAGGAGGGCTCCACCGGGCAGAACTTCTCCGCTCTGCGCGGCGACAAGCCGGGCTACCAGTACCAGCTGGAGTCGGTCTTCGCGGCCCGCCGGATCGGGTGGGACCGGGAGCACATCGGCTCGCACGTGATCCGCCGCAACACGATCTACGACTGCGGCCAGAACGCGATAGTGGGTCACCTCGGGTGTGCGTTCTCCACCATCGAGGACAACCACATCCACCGCATCGGCCTGAAACGCGAGTTCTACGGGTACGAGATCGCCGGCATCAAGCTGCACGCCGCCATCGACGTGGTGATCCGGCACAACCGGATTCACGACTGCTCGCTCGGCACCTGGCTGGACTGGCAGGCGCAGGGCACCCGGGTCTCCCGCAACGTCTACCACGACAACTGCCGGGACCTCTTCGTCGAGGTCAGCCACGGTCCCTACCTGGTCGAACACAACATCTTCGGCTCACCCGCCGCGTTGGAGCTGTTCAGCCAGGGCGGTGCCTTCGTCAACAACCTGATCTGCGGCACGGTGCGGCTGGAGCCGGTGCTGGACCGCGCCACCCCGTACCACCTGCCGCACAGCACGCAGGTCGCCGGGTACGCGGTGATCTACGGTGGGGACGACAGGTACGTGGGCAACCTCTTCCTGGGCGGCGATCCGGGCGCGGCCTACGCGACGGGTGCGGAGGGTCGAGGGACGCCGCTGGGCGGCACCGCCGGATACGACGGCCATTCCGCGTCGTTCGCGGAGTACCTGGCCCGCCTGGACGAGCAGCCGCCCAGCGACCAGAAGAAGTACCTCGACGTGAAACAGCCGGTGTACGCCCGGGCGAACGCCTACGCCGCGGGCGCCCGGCCGTTCGCGGGCGAGCGTGAGCCGTGGGTGCTGGGCGCCGCGACGGTGACGGTCGTCGCCGAGGGCGACGCGGTCTGGCTCGTCACCGATCTGCCCGAGACGTTCGACGAGGCCCGTGTCGGTGTGGTCACCGGCCGGGATCTGGAACGGGTCCGGTGCGCCGACGCGGATTTCGAGGAGGCGGACGGCAGCCCGGCCGTCATGGGCGTCGACCTGGTCGGGGAACCCCGGCAACCGGGACGCAACGGCGCCGTCGGCCCGATCGCGGGCCTCGCGTCCGGGTCGCGCCGCACGCGCGTCCTCTGACGGCGGACCCGCCCGTACGCGAACGGAGACGGTGACGCCGGGCGGCGTCACCGTCTCCGCCTGCCTCAGCCGCGCGCGGCCCAGTCGCCGAGGGCCCAGTCGCGCACCTCGGGCATGTCCTCCAGGTGCTCCACCACGTACGTCTCGTGGCGGTCGAGCTGGCTGCGGCACCACGCCTTGAGGTCGGCGGCGCCGCGCGGGAGGCGCTTGGCGTTGTTGATGGCGTCCATCACGAGGTGGTACCGCGACGCCTTGTTGCGCACCGTCATGTCGAACGGCGTGGTGGTCGTGCCCTGCTCGATGAAGCCACGCACGCGGAACCGGTCCGCGTCCGGGCGGCCGTGGACGAGCTGGTGGATCGCGCCGGGGTAGCCGTGGAAGGAGAAGATCACGTCTACGTCGTCGGTGAACAGCTCGGTGAACAGGGTCTCGCTCATGCCGTGCGGGTGGTCCTTGGGCCGGACCAGGGTCATCAGGTTGACCACGTTGACCACGCGGACCTTGAGCCCGGGCAGCCGCTCGCGCAGGATCTGCGCCGCCGCGACCGTCTCCATGGTGACGACGTCGCCGGCGCAGGCCAGGACGATGTCGGGGTCGCTGGTGCCGTCGTCGGTGCCGGCCCACTCCCAGATCCCCGCGCCGCGGGCGCAGTGTTCGATCGCCTCGTCCATGGAGAGGTACTGCAGCTGCGGCTGCTTGTCGATGACGATCAGGTTGATGTACGACCGCGACCGGAAGCAGTGGTCGGCCACCGACAGCAGGGTGTTGGCGTCCGGCGGCAGGTAGACCCGGGCGACGTCGCCCCGCTGGGTGAGCACCACCTGGATCAGGCCCGGCCCCTGGTGGGAGAAGCCGTTGTGGTCGTTGCGCCACGCCGTCGAGGTGAGCAGCACGTTGAGGCTCGGCACCTTCGCCCGCCAGGGCAGGTGCTTGGCCTCCTGCAACCACTTGCCGTGCTGCACGGTCTGCGAGGCGCTGACCATCGCGAACGCCTCGTAGGTGGCGAACATGCCGTGCCGGCCGGTCAGGTTGTAGCCTTCCAGCCAGCCGTGGCAGTTGTGCTCGCTCAGCACCTCCATCACCCGGCCGTCGCGGCCGATCGCCACGTCCTCCGGTGTCACCCGCTCCATGAAGGCACGGTCGGAGACGTCGAAGACGCTGCCGAGGCGGTTGCTGTTGGTCTCGTCCGGACAGAACAACCGGAACCGGTCGGCGTTGCGCGTGTAGATGTCGCGGATCATCTCGCCCAGCTTGCGCGTCGACTCGGCCCGCTGCTGCGCCGGCCGGGGCACCTCGATCGCGTACGACCGGAAGTCCGGCAGGTCCAGGTCCCGGGTCAGCAGTCCGCCGTTGGCGTGCGGGCTGGCGCTCATCCGCAGGTCGCCGTCGGGGGCCTGGTCCCGGATCAGCGCCACCGGCGCGCCGGTGGAATCGAACAGCTCCTCCGGACGGTACGACCTGAGCCAGCGCTCGAGCAGCGCGAGGTGCTCCGGGTTGTCCTTGACGCCGGACAGCGGCACCTGGTGCGAGCGCCACGTGCCGGTGACCGGCGTCCCGTCGACGGTGTCCGGGCCGGTCCAGCCCTTCGGCGACCGCAGGACGATCAGCGGCCAGGTCGGGCGGGTACCGTCCCAGGAACCGTCACGGGCGGCGGTCTGGATGTCGCGGATCCTCGTCCACGCGGCGGCGAGCGCGGCGGCGAAGCGGTGGTGCATGCCGGGCAGGTCGGAGCCCTCGACCTCGATGACGTCGTAGCCGTGGCCCCGCAGCAGGTGGCGTACCTCCTCGGGGTCCTTGCGCCCGAGTACGGTGGGACCGGAGATCTTGGCGTCGTTGAGGTGCAGGATCGGCAGGACCGCGCCGTCGCGTTCGGGGTTGAGGAAGGACACGCCCTTCCAGGAGCCCTCGAGCGGCCCGGTCTCGGCCTCGCCGTCGCCCACCACCGCGATGGCCAGCAGGTCCGGGTTGTCCATCACCGCGCCGAACGCGTGGACCAGGACGTAGCCCAGCTCGCCACCCTCGTGGATGGAGCCCGGGGTGGTCACCGACACGTGCGACGGGATGCCGCCCGGGCTGGAGAACTGCCGGAACAGGCGCAGCATCCCGGCCTCGTCCTGGCTGACGTCCGGGTAGATCTCGCTGTAGGTGCCCTCCAGATAGCCGGCGGCCACCAGCGCCGGCCCGCCGTGGCCCGGGCCGGCCAGGTAGATCGCCTGCTGACCGGTGTGCCGGATCAGCCGGGAGACATGCGCGTAGATCAGCGACAGGCCGGGGCTGGTTCCCCAGTGGCCGAGCAGGCGCGGCTTGATGTGCTCGGCCGACAGCGGCTCGCGCAGCAGCGGGTTGCCCTGCAGGTAGATCTGCCCGATGGTCAGGTAGTTGTTCGCCCGCCACCACGCGTCCAGACGGGCGAGTTCGGTGTCGTCGAGTTCGGCGAGCGTACGGATTTCGGATTCGACCGCGGTCACCGTGCTTCCTTTCACTGATCTCGTCATGTCCGGACCCAGGTTAGGCCCAGCCGGGCTCGTTCACCGGGGGCCGCAGACCGCAAGCCGCGGGACCTTCGGCCCTCTCGATCCGTAGTACGCGGCGCGCATCAGTTCCTGCATGTCGCCGAGCATCGGCATCCGCGGATTGGCCGGCGCGCACTGGTCCTCGTACGCGTTCAGCGCCTGCTGCGGCAGCGCGGCGAGGAAGGCCCGCTCGTCCACCCCGACGGCCGCGAACGACGGCTCGATGCCGACCTCGTCGCGCAGGCGCTCGATCGCCGTGGCCAGGGCTTCGACCGCTTCGGCGTCGGTGGCCGCGGGCAGCCCGAGGGTACGGGCGATGTCGGCGAAGCGCTGCGGCGCCCGGTACGTCTCGTACCTGGGCCAGCCGGTGAGCTTGCTCGGCACGGTCCCGTTGTACCCGATGACGTGCGGGAGCAGGATCGCGTTGGTGCGCCCGTGTGCGACGTGGAACGTGGCACCCAGGGTGTGCGACATGGCGTGCACGATGCCGAGGAAGGCGCTGCCGAACGCCATGCCGGCGATCGTGCCGGCGTTGTGCATCTTCTCGCGGGCCACCGGGTCCGCGGCGCCCTGGTGCACGGCCCGGGCGAGGTTGCCGAAGATGAGCCGGACGGCGTGCAGGGCCAGACCGTCGGTGAAGTCGTTGGCGTAGACCGACACGTACGACTCGATGGCGTGGGTGAGCGCGTCGAAGCCGCTGTCCGCGGTGACCACCGCCGGCAGGTCGGCGGCCAGGACCGGGTCGACGATCGCCACGCTCGGGGTGAGCGCGTAGTCGGCGAGCGGGTACTTCTTGCCGGAATCGGTGTCGGTGATGACCGCGAACGGGGTGACCTCGGCTCCGGTGCCGGAGGTGGTCGGAACGCAGACGAGTTGGGCCAGCGCGCCGAGGGTGGGGAACTTGAAGGCGCGTTTGCGGATGTCGAAGAACTTCTCCCGCAGATCGGCGAAGACCACCTCGGGGTGCTCGTAGCGCAGCCACATCACCTTGGCGGCGTCCATCGCCGAACCGCCCCCGAGCGCGACGATGGTGTCCGGGCGGAACGAGCGCATCAACTCGGCGCCCCGGTCGACCGTTTGTACGCTGGGCTCCGGCTCGACGTCGTCGATGATCTGCAGGGCGACCTGCTCGCGGCGGCGGTGCAGCACGGACAGCACGCGGTCCACGTACCCCAGTCTGGTCATGGTGTGGTCGGTCACCACGGTGACCCGGCGCACGCCGGGCATGTCGGCGAGGTAGCGGATCGCGTTCGGCTCGAAGTAGATCTTCGGCGGCACCTTGAACCACTGCAGGTTGTTCGTCCGCCGGGCCACCCGCTTGATGTTGATGAGGTCGACCGCTGTGACGTTGTGCGACACCGAGTTGTGGCCGTAGCTTCCGCAGCCCAGCGTCAGCGACGGCAGGAAGGCGTTGTACATGTCGCCGATGCCGCCCTGCGAGGCCGGCGCGTTCCAGATGATCCGGACGGCCTTGACCCGGCGGCCGTACGCCTCGGCCAGGTCGGCGTCGCGCGTGTGGATGACGGCGCTGTGCCCCAGGCCGTCGAACTCGACCATCTGCTCGGCGTACTCGAATCCCTGGTCGTGGCCGGTGGCGGGCAGCAGGGCGAGCACCGGGCAGAGCTTCTCCCGGGTCAGCGGCTCGGCCGGGCCGACCCGGTCGACCGGAACCAGGATGATCGAGGTGTCCGGGTCGACCGGGAATCCGGCGTGTTCGGCGATCCAGGTCACCGGCTGCCCGACCACGTCCGGGTTGAGCTTCCCGGAGCCGAAGAGCAGCTTCTCCAGCAGCGACTTCTCCTCCGGCGTCGCGATGTGGGCGTGCAGTCGCCGGAACTCGGCGAGGGCGGCCGGCCGGATCGCGTCGTCGATGATGACGGCCTGCTCGGAGGCGCAGATCATGCCGTTGTCGAACGCCTTGGACAGCACCACGTCGTTCACCGCGCGGGCCACGTCGGCCGACGCCTCCAGGTACGCGGGGACGTTCCCGGCGCCGACGCCCAGCGCCGGTTTGCCGGTGGAGTAGGCGGCGCGGACCATGGCGTTGCCGCCTGTCGCCAGGACCACCGAGACGTCGGGATGCCGCATCAGCTCGTTCGTCGCGGCCACCGACGGCTCGTCGATCCACTGGATGCAGTGCTCCGGCGCGCCGGCGGCGACGGCGGCGTCGCGGACCGTGCGGGCCGCTTCCTGGCTGCACCGTTGCGCCGCCGGGTGGAAGGCGAAGATGACCGGGTTGCGGGTTTTGAGGGCCAGCAGCGCCTTGAAGATGGTGGTCGAGGTCGGGTTCGTCACGGGCGTCACCGCGGCCACCACGCCGACCGGCTCGGCGATCTGGGTGATGCCCGTGATGTCGTCCTGAGCGATCACCCCGACCGTGCGGACGTCGGCCATGTGGTTGGTGACGTGTTCGCAGGCGAAGATGTTCTTCACCGCCTTGTCCTCGAACACGCCGCGACCGGTCTCCTCGACCGCCAGCATCGCGAGTTCGGCGTGCCGGCCGAGCGCCGCCACCGACGCCTTCTTCACGATCCCGTCGATCTGTTCCTGGCCGTAGGAGTCGTAGGCGGCCAACGCCGTGAGACCGTTCTCCACCAGGGTTCCGATCATGCTTCCGCCCTCCATCGGTCGTCACCCCGAACATAGATCCGCGGTGATCGATGCGACTATGGCCGGTGGGCCCGCGAGGACGGGACCACCGGCCCGCGCTTGGCCCGCTGGATCTGCTCGTAGACGTGGGTCCGCAGTTCGGTGAACCGGGGCAGGGCCCGGGTGGTGAGCTGATCGCGTTCCGCCGGGAGGTCGATCACCAGGTCCTCCTGGACCCGGGTCGGTGAGTTCGACAGGACGAGCACGCGCTGGCCCAGGTAGACGGACTCGTCGATGTCGTGCGTCACGAAGACGGTGGAGATCCCCCGGGTCAGGTGCAGTTCGCGGACGAGGTCCTCCAGGTCCGCGCGGGTCTGCGCGTCCACCGCGGCGAACGGCTCGTCCATGATCAGCACGTCCGGCTGGTACGCGATGGCGCGGGCGATCGCCACCCGTTGCTGCATTCCGCCGGAGAGCTGCCACGGGTGGCTGCGCGCCGACTGCGGCAGCCCGACCGCGTCGAGGGCGTCGGCGACCAGCCGGGCGCGTTCGGCGCGGGAGAGCTTCTTGTGGCGGAGCGGAAGCTCCACGTTGCCGCGGACGGTCAGCCACGGGTAGAGGCTGCGGCCGTACTCCTGGAAGACCACGGCCATCGCCGGGCTCGGCCCGGTCACCGGCGAGCCCTCCATCTCGACCAGGCCGCTGGTGGGCCGCAGCAGTCCGGCGAGGCATTTCAGGAGCGTGGTCTTGCCGCAGCCGGAGGGACCGACGACGCACAGCAGCTCACCGGGATCCATGGTGAAGCTGAGATCCCCGATCGCCTCGACCTCGCCCCGGCCGGAGGCGTAGACCTTCCGCAGGTGCTCGACCCGCAACAGGGGGGTCCCGTCAGGCACGGGTGATCTCCTTCATTCCGTGGTACCAGCGCAGGACGCGGCGTTCGACGACACCGAAGGCCACGGCGAGGAAGACGCCGATGAGGCCGAGCAGGAGGATGCCGCTCCACATCTCGGCGATGAGGTAGTTCCGCTGGAAGTAGGCGATCCGGTAGCCGAGACCGGCCGACGACGCGAACATCTCCGAGATGACCATGAGGATCAGGGCCACCGAGAGCGCCTGCCGTACGCCGGTCATGATGCGCGGACTCGCCGCCGGCAGGATCAGCAGCCACAGCCGGTCCCACCGCGAGATCCGGAACGAGCGCGCGGTCTCCAGCATCACGCTGTCGGTCGACCGGACGCCTTCGATCGTGTTCAGCAGGATCGGCCAGATCGCGCCGGAGGTGATGACGACGACCTTCATGGTGTCGGTGATGCCGAGCAGGAGCATCGCGACCGGGATCAGCACCGGCGGCGGAATCGCGCGGAAGAACTCCAGCAGCGGTTCGAGCATCTCGCGTAGCGGGCGGAGCCGGCCGATGACGACGCCGGCGGCGACGCCGAGCAGGATCGACGCGAACAGGCCGATCAGGAGCCGGTACACGCTCGGCAGGACGTCCTCGACGAACGCCGGGCCGATCCAGGTCTGCCGGAACGCGTCGAGGAGCGTGCCGGGGCCGACGAGGAACCGGCTCGTCGACCGGGTGGACCAGACCGCCCAGAGGCCCACGGCCAGGATCGGAAGGCCGACCGCGAACAGGAGGTTCTCGGCGACCCTGACGCCCAGGTCACGAGGGCGGGCCTTTGCCGCGCCGACGGCGGTCATCGGGCCGCCTCGTCCGCGAGCACCGACTGGTGCCAGGCCAGCGAGCGGCGTTCGACGAAGCGGAACACGACGTTCACCAGCAGGCCGAGCATCCCGGTGACCACGACGAGGCCGTACAGGCCGACGGCGTCACCGGCGGAGCGGGACAGCTCGATCATCCGACCGAGGCCGGGGTTGCCGATCACCATCTCGGCGGTGACGGCCAGGATGAGCGCGACCGCCGCGCCGAGGCGCAGGCCGGTCATCAGGTACGGCAGAGCGGTCGGCAGGATGAGGTAGCGCAGCCGCTCGGCGCGGGTGAGGCCGAAACTCCGCGCGGTGTCCCGGGCGACGCTGTCGACGTCGGCGACGCCGTAGATCACCTGCACGAACACCTGCCAGAACGCCGCGTAGACGATGATGACGAGAGCGGCGCGCATCTGCAGGCCGAACATCAGCACGGCCAGCGGGATCAGCGCGACCGACGGCACCGGTCGCAGGAACTCGACTGTCGTGTGGGTCGCGCGACGCAGGAACGGCACCATCCCGACCACGGTGCCCAGCGCGACCGCCGCGAGCGTCGCCACCGTCAGACCGATCGCCCACGACGTCATGGTGAGCCGGACCCGACGCCAGAACGCCAGGTCGCGGACCTCCTGGGCCAGCCGTCCGAACACGTCGGTGGGGTACGGCAGGTAGTCCGGGTCGACCAGCCCCAGCGCCGGGATCAGTTGCCAGACGACGAGGAACCCCAGCAGGCCGACGGCGCCCAGCAGGATCTTGCGCATCGGCCGGCTACTGCTGCTGCTGGATGAGGCGGTCGAAGTCGGGGCGCCGGTCGAGCACGCGGTACTTCTGGGCGAGCGTCGCCAGTTGCTCCAGGCCGGCCCGGTCGAGCTCCCACCCGAACGACGGGAGCCGCACGGAGTCCGCCACCGCCTCCGGCAGTTCGAGGTTGTCCTTGATGGCCTGGCGCAGATCCTTCTCGTTGGCCGGATCCTTGGCCCAGGCGAGCGTCTTCTTCATCGCCGCCGAGAAGTCCGCGACGAGCGTGGCGTCGGAGTCCTTCAGCTTGCTCGACGTGATCGTCGTCAGGGTGGTGAGTCCGGGGACGGTGGCCTGGTACGGAGCGACCACGAGGACGTCGCCGCGCTTGCGCATCTGGGTGATGAACGGCTCGGTCACCCAGGCTGCGTCGATGTTGCCGGCGGCGAGCTGGGCGGGCGCGTCCGGGAAGGCCACCTCGACGAACTTGACCTTGGTGGGGTCGCCGCCGTCCTTCTCGACCGCCGCCATGATCGTGACGTCGCCGGCGGCGCCCAGGCTGTTCACCGACACCTTGCGCCCGGCGAGCTGGGACGGCCGGGTGATGCCGGATTTCGCCGACGCCAGCACGGCGTTGATGTCGTCACCGTCGGCGTAGGACGACGCGTAGTTGCCGATGATCACCACGCCGAGGTTCTGCAGGTCGGCCCGGAACGGGCCGAACGGCTGACCGATGGCGAAGTCGATGTCGCCGTTGATCAGGGCCGGGATGGCCTGGGCCCCGCCCTGTGCGGGCACCACTTCCACGTCGAGCCCCTGCTCCCGGAAGATGCCCGCCTTGATGCCGCCCCACAGCGCGGCGGTCTCGCTGATGGGCAGCGCCGCCACGCGGACCTTGCGCAGCTCGCCGCTCGACCCGGGGGACGGATCGGTGGCGTCGGAGTCGGTGCAGCCGGTCAGGGCGATCGCGACGCTGGCGAGAACAGCCAGGGCGGTGACCTTCTTCATGGACGAGCCCTTCCGTGCGAAGCGCTGGTGCATCCGGAGGAGTGGGGCCGGCGAACAGAGATGAACCATCCGACCGCGTCGATCAGCGTCGTGCAGAGTTGATTGATTGTCAAGAATTCTGATAAGGCCACTCGCATTGCGCCCGAAGTGGTCAGACCTCGATGACAATGCGTCTTGACGAACGACGATTTTGTGACCAAACTGTGCGGTGGCGGAGGGGGCGACGACTTGGCGATCGTGATCGTGGGCGCTGGTATCGGTGGCCTCACCACCGCGCTCAGCCTGCACCGGGCCGGCTTCCGTGACATCGCCGTCTATGAGCGCGCCGACGCGCTGCGCCCACTCGGCGTCGGGATCAATCTGCTCCCGCACGCCGTCCGAGAGCTGACCGAATTGGGCCTCGGAGAACGCGTGGAAAGGCTGGGCGCCGCACCCGGCACACTCGCTTACTACAACCGGCACGGTCAGCAGATCTGGAGCGAGCCGCGCGGGCTGGACGCCGGATATCGCTGGCCGCAGCTTTCCGTGCACCGCGGCCGGTTCCAGATGGAACTGCTCGCAGTGGTGCGGGAACGGCTGGGCGCGGACGTGGTGCGCACCGGGCACCGGCTCGTCGGCGTCCACGACGGCGTCGCACGCTTCGCCGCGGCAGCGGGAGAGGTGAGCGTCGCGGCCGACCTGATCGTCGGCGCGGACGGCATCCACTCCGCGCTGCGCCGGCAACATCAGCCCGACGAGGGTGAGCCGCTCTGGAACGGGCTGACGCTGTGGCGGGGGACGGCCCGGGCACCCGGATTCCTGGACGGGCGAACCATGATCATGGCGGGGGACGCGGAGCAGAAGTTCGTCGCGTACCCGATCGGTCCCGGCGTGATCAACGTCGTGGCCGAGCGGCGCGGCCCCGGCTTCGCCGGGCCCAACGCGGACTGGAACCGGGCGGTCGACCCCGCGCCCGTCGTCGCGCTCTTCGCGGACTGGCGTTTCCCGTGGCTCGACGTGCCGGAACTGCTGGCCGCCGCCGACGAGATCCTCGAATACCCCATGGTGGACCGCGACCCCATCGACACGTGGACCCACGGGAACACGACGCTGCTCGGAGACGCGGCACACCCGATGTACCCGAACGGCTCCAACGGGGCGTCGCAGGCGATCCTGGACGCGCGTACCCTCGCCTTCCACCTCGCCACCGCGACGACGGTCCCGGCGGCGCTGGACGCCTACGAGGCGGACCGGCGGCCGGCGACCACCGCGCTCGTGCTGAGCAACCGGCGGCAGGGCCCGGAGCAGGTGATGGTGCTCGCCCGCGAGCGCGCGCCGGACGGGTTCGCGCACATCCACGACGTCATCCCGCCGGAGGAGCTCACCGAGATCGCCACCGGCTACAAGAAGGCGGCCGGCTTCCTGCCCGCCGATCTCAACGAACGCGCCTCCCTGACGCCGACGGTCTTCTCCGGTGTCCTGCCGTGACCGGCCCCGAATCGGCCGAACTGGACGCGGCACGCCTGGCCTCGGTCATCTCACCGCTGCGCCGCACGCTGCTCGCCGCCGCCCGGGCCGCCGAGCACCTGCCGGAGATCCCGGACGCGCAGATCGAGATCGTGCGGGCACTGCCCCGCGGCACCGTGTCCGGCCCCGGTGAGCTGGCCGAACGACTCCGCCTGAGCCGCTCGACGGTCAGCAACCTGCTCACCACGATGGAGGGCAACGGCCTGGTCGAGCGCCGCCCCCGTCCCGGCAACCACCGCCACGTCGACGTCCTGGCCACCCCGAAGGCCCTCGACCTGTTCGACCGCTTCGACCTCGCGAGCGGAGACCTGGTCGCCCGCGCCGCGGCCACCCTGTCGGCGGCGGACCGCGCGGCCCTCGCCGCCGCGGTGCCCGCGCTGGAGCGCCTGCGCGACGCGCTCGCGGACACCAAGGACACCCCATGAGTACGCGTCGACCCGCGGTCAGCGCCCCGGCGGTGCCCGGACTGGAGGCCGCGTTCGACGTGGAGGTGCGGCTCGGCGCGCTGGAGGACCACGGGGTGACCCGCGCGGGCCACCGGCGCGTGGTGCCTGTCGTCGGCGGCCGGGTCACCGGCCTGTTCGACGCCGACATCCTGCCCGGCGGCGCCGACTGGCAGCTGGTCCGCCCCGACGGCGCGATCGAGATCGACACGCGCTACTCGGCGCGCACCGCCGACGGCGGCCACGTCTACCTCCGGACGTTCGGCGTCCGCAGCGGCCGCCCGGAGATCCTCGCGGCGTTGTTGCGCGGCGACGCGGTCGACCCCGCCGAGTACTACTTTCGCCTGGGCGTACGACTGGAGACGTCGGTGCCCGCGCTGGCCGCGCTGGAGCAGTCGATCTTCGTGGCGTCGGCGATCCGCGAGGCCGACCGGGTGCGCTACACCGCCTACCGCGTCACGTAGGTGTTCGCGCTCCGGGCCTCAGATCTGCACTCCCGCGTAGATCCACGGCACGATCAGCGCGTACCCGAGGAGGAGCGCGCCGACGGTGACGACCGGTGAAGATCATGTGGGTGTCGGGTAGGCCAGGGCGCGCTTGTCCGGCTTGCCGCTCGCCGCCACCGGAACCCGCTCGATGGCCTGGATCGTCTTCGGTGCCGACGAGTCGCCCAGCGCCTCCGTCACCACGGCACGCAGCCGCCCGGCATCGATGTCGTGACCGGCGGCCGGTACCACGTACGCGTGCACCGCCTCCCCGGTGACGTCGTCGGGACGGCCGACGACGTACGCCTCGGCGACCGTGGGATCGGCGGCGAGGACCCGTTCGATCGGGCCCGCGTACACCAGGTTGGCGTGCACGATGACGACGTCCCGGATCCGGCCGAGCAGGTGCAGGTAGCCGTCGCCGTCGAGCCGGGCCAGGTCGCGGGTGCGCACCCAGCCGTCGACGAACACGTCGGCGGTCTCGGCCGGATCGTCCCAGTAGGCGGTGGCCTGCGCCGGCGTCCGCACGAACAGTTCCCCCTCGGTGGCGGGCCGGCCGTCGGCGTCCCGGATGGACAGCGCGGTCACCGCCGGTGGGCGGCCGACCGAGGCGAGCGCGGACGGGGACGCCAGCATCTCGGCCGGCGTCACCATCGTGATCATGCCGGTCTCGGTCTGGCCGTAGCCCTGAAAGACGACGGGGCCGAGCACGTCGAGCGCCTCGGCGAGCCGGCCCGGTGGGAGTGGGGAGCCGGACACCAGCAGGGCCCGCAGGCTGCTCAGGTCGACCGGATCGGCGCGCTGGTCGCGCACGAGCTGGTACAGCTTGCCCACGGTGATGACGCTGGCGGTCGCCCGGTGCCGGGCGATCATGCCGGGGAAACCCGGGGGCCGGGCCGCGACGAGGGTGCCGCCCGCGGCCAGGGTGAGGATGCCGTACTCCAGCATCACCTGGCTGCTCAGCGAGCCGAAGACCAGGTAACGCTGGAGCCGGCTGGCGAGGTCGGCGATCGCCGGGGGCCACCGGTCCGGGTACGGCGCCCAGGCGGCGCTCATCGCCGCGTACGTCTGCGCGCAGCCCTTCGGGCTGCCGGTGCTGCCGCTGGTCCAGACGATCCGGGCGACGTCGTCCGGGCGACCGGCGGCGATCAGCGGCCTTCCGTCGTCGGCGGTGCCCGCCAACTCGGCGACCCGGGCGTCGTCGACCAGCAGCGTGTTCTCGCCGAGTTGCCAGGTGCGGTGGGCCGGTGTCAGGTCGGGGCGGATTCCGGATACCCGGGCGCCGACCGCGAACGCCGCGATGATCGCCGCGAACGCCTCCGCGGTGACGCCGAGCCGCAGGGCCACCCCGACGCCGGGGCCGGCCCCCGCGGCCCGGAGCCCGGCGGCGATGCGACGGACCAGCCGGTACATCTGGGCCGTGGTGACCCTCCGGTCGCCGTCCTCGAAGACCGGCCGGTCGTCACCGGTGGCGAGCAGGTCCAGCACGGGCTGCGGCCAGACCTCAGCCGGCATCGGAGAGCACGCCCTTGACGAAGAGCACGAGCGGCTGGTGGTGCACGTCCGGCAGATTCCAGTGGTTCTCGAGGTTCTCCGCGAGGTGGTGCGCCGCGACGACCCGGCCGCCGCGATGGACCCGGACGACCGGGTGCAGGTAGCTGGCGTCGTGCGCGTGCGCGGCGTCGTTCTCGGCGATCCGCGGCACCGTGACGTCGAACGGGTCGACCTGGTCGTGGTCCGGCCCGTACTCCAGGGTGACCACGAACGCGAACGGCTCCGGGCCCAGGCCGCCGTCGTGCACGTACGCGACGGGCACCTCCTCGTGGTAGCGCGCGGTGTCGCCGTCGACGACGACGACGTCGCCGAGGACCGCGAACTGCTGCCACAGCGCGGAGGTGCGGTTGATCCGGGCGATGACCGCGTCGGCGATCGCCTCCGGGGTGGGTTCCAGCGGCGTGGCCGGCCACGGGGTGTCGTGGTGGCGGGCGCCGAGGATGCGGTGCAGGGCCCGCACGCCGTACCGGAAGCCGTGGATGAACCCGTTCGTCGAGCGCTTGAAGTCGCGCTGCTGGGTGAGGGTGCCGGCGAAGTAGAGGCCGGGCACGTTCACCGACTCGTACGCCGGGGTCTGCTCCGGGAAGCGGTCGTTGATGACCAGCCGTGGCCGGGCGGACGGGTCGAAGATGCTCGCGTCGAACCGGAATCCGGTGCAGAGGATGACCCGGTCGTAGTCGATCTGCCGGATCGCCTCGACCGTGCGGGCGTACCGGAAGTCGATCCGGTAGCCGCCGTCGTCGCGCCGGGCGATCCGCTCGACGACGCCGTCGAGGACCGCGTTCTGCGACTTGAGCTGGTACGTGTCGAGGAAGTTGTTGTTCACCGCTCGCAGGTGCCCGACGTAGTGCGACTGCCACGCCAGCTTGATCGAGTGCGGGCCGGCGACGTGGATGACAGCGGCCGTCTCGACCAGGGCGTCAGCGGTCTCGAAGGCCGAGTTGCCCTTGCCGATGATGAGGACGCGCTGGTTCGTGAAGTCGTCCGGGTCGACGCTGACCGTGTCGTACCGCTCGGCGAGCGCGGCGCCCTCGATCGGCGGGACGTACAGCTGGGACACGCCGGTGGCGACGACCACCCGGCGGGCGGTGAGGGTGTCGTCGCCGGCGTCGACGGTGAACAGGTCGCCGTCGCGCGCGATCCGGGTGACCCGGGTGTCGTACCTGACCCGGAGGCCGCGTGCGAAGTCGGCGAGGTAGCGCACCAGGTCGGCCGCGTCCGGGAAGTACCGGCGGCTGTAGTTCTTGAACAGCAGCGCCGGATCGTCGGTGAGCAGCGAGTTCCAGTCCGCGCGCAGGTTGAACTCCGGATCGTCGGACCCGGTCCAGACCTTGTTGATCGAGATGAGTTGCCGGTGCCGGGGGTAGGTGGTGAAGAACGTGCCCGGCGCCGGGCCGGCCTCCAGGACCAGGTAGTCGCGGCCGTCGCGCTCCAGCAGGTGAGCGAGCTGCAACCCGGCCGGTCCGGCTCCGATGATCAGATAGTCGACCGTCATGCGCCGCAACGTAGCGACTCGATCTCAGAGCGTTCTGAGAATTCGTCTCTAGGGTGCGATCGCATGACGACAGAGGTGGACCTCGATGTCCCACTGCGGATCGCCGACCTCCGTGCCGCCCGTGACCCGGTCAAGGTCGTGGTCGGAGCACAGGCCAGGGAGCGCGTCACGGCCGCCCGTACCTTCCTGTCCGCGGTGCTCGGCGACGACCGCGCGGTGTACGGCGCGACCACCGGCTTCGGCGCTCTCGTCGGGTACGCGGGCCGCGCCGACCTGCGCGACCAGGCCGACAACACGCTCGCCCACCTCGGCGCGGGGCAGGGCCCGGAACTCGACCCGGAGGTGGTCCGCGCGACACTGCTGCTGCGGGCCGCGTCGCTGGCCCGGGGCGCGTCGGGGGTCTCGCCGCACGTCATCGACGCGCTCGCGGCGATGCTCGCGACCACGTTCGTCCCCGCGGTGCCCCGGCTGGGCTCGGTCGGCGCCAGCGGTGACCTGATCCCGCTGGGCGCCGCCGCCCAGGCGTTACGGGGCCGTGGGCACGCCTACCTGGACGGGGTACGGCTACCGGCGGCCGAGGCGCTGCAGCGGGCCGGCCTGGAACCGCTGCCGCTGGACGGGCGGGACGCGCTCGCCCTGGTCAACGGCACGTCGCTGACCACCGCGGCGACGGCGCTGGCGCTGGACGCGGCCCGCTGCGCGCACCGGGCGGTCCAGGTGCTCACCTGCCTGCTCGCCGATCTGCTGGGCAGCGACACGCAGTTCCTCGACGCCCGGCTGCTGGCCGCGTACGGCCATCCGGGCGCGGTCGACGTGGGCGCGCGGATGCGGCGGGTCGGCGCCGGGATCGTCGCGTCCGGGGCGCGCCCGTTGCAGGAGCCGTACAGCATCAGGTGCGCGCCGCAACTGCTCGGCGCGGCCGAGGACGCGCTGCGCTACGTCGACGCCGTCGTCGGGGCCGACCTCGCGAGCGTGACCGACAACCCGCTGTTCTTTCCCGACGAGGACCTCGTCGTGCACGGCGGCAACTTCTTCGGGCAGCCGGCCGCGTTCGCCGCCGACGTGCTGTCGATGGTCGTGGCGCAGGTCGGCAACCTCGCCGAACGGCAACTGGATCTGCTCGTCGACCCGAACCGCAACGGCGGCCTGCCGCCGATGCTGGCCGCCGGCCCGGGACAGCAGCACGGTCTCCAGGGCGTGCAACTGGCGGCGACCGCCCTGATCACCGAGATCCGCCGGGACACCATGCCCGCGAGCATGCAGAGCGTGCCGACCAACCTGCACAACCAGGACGTCGTCCCGCTCGGCACCCAGGCCGCGCTGCGGGCGCTGGACCAGACCCGGCTGCTGCACCTGATCGTCGGATCGCTCGCGGTGGGACTGCGCCAGGCGGCGTACGTCGGCGCGCGTGCGCCGACCGCGCCCGGCTGCGCCGAGGCGCTGGCCGCGGTGGCCGCTGTCGTACCGCCGATCGACCCGGACCGGCCGCTGGACGCCGACGTGCGGCGCGCCGCCGATGTGATCGCCGATTTCTCCGTTTCCTTCTCCTGAGGTGGACGCACATGACGCTTGACTACCTGATCGTCGGAGCCGGACCGGCCGGCCTGCAGCTCGCGGCCCTGCTGGAGGCCGACGGCAAGCGCGACTATCTGGTCCTGGAACAGGCGCGGATACCGGGGGCGTTCTTCGCCACCTTCCCCCGCCACCGGCAACTGATCTCCATCAACAAGCCGCACACCGGCTCCGACGATCCGGAGCTGAACCTGCGGCTGGACTGGAACTCGCTGCTCAGCGACGACCCGGCGCTGCGGTTCACCGGCTACACCGAGCGGTACTTCCCCGACGCCGACGTGATGGTCCGCTACCTGGCCGACTTCGCCGCGAAGACGGGGGCGCGTGTCCGGTACGGCTGCCGCGTGACGTCGGTCGGCAAGGTCGACGGGGTGTTCGAGGTCCGGGCGGGGGAGGAGGTGTTCCGGGCGCGACGGCTCGTCGTCGCCACCGGCGTCTCGCAGCCGTACCGGCCGGAGATCCCGGGCCTGGAACTCGCCGAGCAGTACGCGGAGATGTCCGTCGACCCGCGCGACTACCTGGACCAGAAGGTGCTGATCATCGGCAAGGGGAACTCCGCGTTCGAGACCGCGGACAACCTGATGGAGACCACCACGCTGATCCACGTGGCCGGGCCGAGTTCCATCCGGATGGCCTGGCGCACGCACTACGTGGGACACCTGCGCGCGGTGAACAACAACTTCCTGGACACCTACCAGCTGAAGTCGGCGAACGCGATCCTCGACGGCGACGTCAAGCGGATCGAGCGCGACGGTGACGGCTTCACTGTGACCTTCTCGTTCTCCCGCGCCGACGAGGTGGTCAAGGAGCTGCGGTACGACCGGGTGCTCGCCTGCACCGGGTTCGCCTTCGACGCGTCCATCTTCGACGACACCTGCCGTCCGCAACTCGCCATCCGGGACCGCTTTCCGGCGCAGACCCCGGAGTGGGAGTCGGTGAACGTGCCCGGCCTCTACTTCGCCGGCACGATCAGCCAGGAGCGGGACTTCAAACGCTCGACGAGCGGCTTCATCCACGGTTTCCGGTACGCCGTCCGGGCGCTGCACCGGATCCTGGAACGGCGGTACGGGGACACGCCGTGGCCGGCGGAGAAGCTGGACGCCACCGGGGAGCTGATCGCCGACGCCGTCGTCGCGCGGGTCAACCGCACCTCCGCGCTGTGGCAGCAGTTCGGCTTCCTCGCCGACGTGGTCACCGTCGCCGGGTCCGACGCGCGCTACCACGAGGAGGTGCCCGTCGAGTACTTCACCGGCACCGGCCTGCGTACCCCCGACCACGACTACGAGCACGCCTTCGTGGTCACCCTGGAGTACGGTCCCGAGCACGACCAGGTGGACCCGTTCGACGTCACCGTCAACCGGGTCGCCCAGGACGTCGCCGGCCAGGCCCACGACGCCGCCTACCTGCATCCGGTCGTCCGCCATCACCGGGCGGGCCGGGTCGTCGCCACCCACCACCTGGCGGAGAACCTGGAGAACCGGTGGGACCGGCCGGAGACCCATGTCGCGCCGCTCGTCGCGTTCGTCGACAGCTGCCTGAGCAGTGCCGAGAGCTGAGATGCGCCCGCTCGACGCGGCGCTGGACGGTCCGGCGCTGAACCTGGCCGAGCTGGCCGCCGACGCGCGGGGCCGCCTGGACCCGGTGCACTGGGACTTCTTCTCCGGCGGAGCCGGCGAGGAACGTACGGTGCGCGCCAACGAGGCGGCCTTCGCCCGGCGCTACCTGGTGCCCCGCGTCCTGCGCGGCGCCGCCCGGCGCGACCTGCGGGTCTCCCTGTTCGGCAGCCGGATCTCGATGCCGGTGCTGATCGCGCCGACCGCGTTCCACCGGCTGGCCCACCCCGAGGGCGAGGTGGCCACCGCCCGCGCCGCCACCGAGGCGGGCACGATCATGGTGGTCAGCATGGCGGCCACCCGCCCGGTCGAGGAGATCGCCGCCGCGGGCGGGCCGCTCTGGTTCCAGCTGTACCCGCAGCCGGACCTCGACTTCACCGCATCGGTGGTACGGCGGGCGGAGGCGGCCGGGTGCAGCGCTCTGGTCGTCACCGTCGACTCGCCCGTGTTCGGCCGGCGCGAACGCGACCTGCGGCACGGCTTCGTCGACCTGCCGGCCGGGCTGAGCTGCGAGAACATGCGCGACGCGACCGGCCGGGTGCGGGACATCGAGATGGACGCCGGGCTGGACTGGGCCCGGATCGCCCGGCTGCGCGAGATCACCGCGCTGCCGATCCTGCTGAAGGGGGTGCTGCATCCGGCGGACGCGGCGCTGGCCGTCTCGTACGGTCTCGACGGTCTGCTGGTCTCCAACCACGGGGGCCGGCAGCTCGACGGCGCGCTGGCCACCCTGGACGCGCTGCCCGCGGTGGTCGAGGCCGTCGGCGGGCGGCTGCCGGTGCTGCTCGACGGCGGTGTCCGCCGGGGCGCCGACGTCCTGGTGGCGCTGGCGCTCGGCGCGAGCGCGGTGCTGGTCGGCCGTCCGGTGCTGTGGGGGCTCGCGGTGGGCGGCGCCGCCGGGGTACGCCACGTGCTCGACCTGCTCCACGCCGACCTCGACCGGACGCTGACGCTGGCCGGCGTCACCGGGCCGGCCGACCTGCGCGACGACCTGGTCGCCACGGTGGCGTGCGGATGAGCGCCCTGATCGTCCTGCTGGTCCTGGCCGGGATCGGGTGGACCGTGCCGTACTGGCTGCCCCGCACCGTGGTCCGGCTGCGGGAGTGGGTGTTCGTCAGAGTCAACGGTGTCGAAGGCGTTCCGGTGCCGGGCCCCGTCGTCGGCATGGAGCACTTCGAGCGGGTGTACGCCGATCCGGCGGCGGACGGACGCAGCCGCGGGGCCGGGCTGTCGGACCTGTTCTGGTACTGGCTGGCGCCCGGACCGCACATGCACCAGGAACATCTGGAGCCGGGGGAGCGCTACCGCACCGTCGCCGCCACGACCCGGCGGGTGGTCGCGGTACGCCGCGAGCGCTGCGACGCTCTCGCCACCGCCGCCACCCGGCGGGTGCTCGACCTGTTGCCGGCCGACCGGACCAGCCACGTCCGGCTGCGCGACCTGATGATGCCGGTCTGGGCCGAGGTCTACTACGAGCTCGTCTTCGGCGAGGCGTGCCCGCCGCACGCGCGGGCGCTGATCGTCGCCAACGCCGACGACGTGGTCAGCGGGCTGAAGTGCACCGGACTGCGGCACATGCGCCGGCGCGAGCGGCTGACCGGGTATCTGCGCGACCGGATCGAGGCGGGCACCTGCCCGGTGACGCTGCCGCCGCCGTTCACCGCCCAGGAGACGGCCTGGTATCTCCAGGGCGCGTTCTTCAACACCGCCGTGGTGCAGATGTCCGAGGCGATGGCGCACGTGCTGCTCGCCCTCGCCACGCACCCCGACGTGCAGCGCGGGCTGGACGGTGACGACGCGCTGGACCGGGTGATCGACGAGACGCTGCGGGTGCACCCGCTCTTCGGCGTCGCGCACCGGATCACCTCGGCGCCGATCACGCTGCCCACCGGCGTGTCGCTGCCGGCCGGAACGGTGCTGCTCTTCAACTACCTGGCGTTCCACCGCGGTGGGGCCGCCGGTGACGACCGGTTCGACCCGGACCGGTGGCTGACGCTCAAGCGCGGCGACGCGCACTTCATCCCGTACGGGGTCACCGCGAACCGCGCCTGCCCGGCCCGCGGCGTCGCGCCGGTGATGATGCGCGCCGCGACCCGCGAGGTGCTGCGCCGCTACGTGCTGACCTCCTCCGTCTCACACACCCGGTCGCTGCCCAGCCGGGGCCCGGCGTATCTGACACCGGTCGGGAGCCCCCCGCCGGGGCGGCTGCGGCTGGCCGCGATGCGGTCGCGGGACCGGTGGGCCGACGTGGGCCGCAGTATCCGGCAACTGGTGTTCGGCACCTGGATGGTGGTCGACGCCCGCCGGCAGCGGTTGTGCACCGACTACTTCGAGAGGGCTGTCCGATGACACCAACGGAGCTGGCGCCACGGTTCTTCATCGCGGTCACGGTGATCCTGATCTTCTGCAAAGGGGTCGCGTGGCTGCTCGGCAAGGCGGGCCAGCCCGCCGTGGTCAGCGAGATGCTCGCCGGCGTACTGCTCGGCCCGTCGCTGCTCGGGCTCCTCCTGCCGGACGTGCAGAACGCCCTGTTCCCGGCCCCCCTGCTCCCGGTCCTCTACATCGTGGGTCAGGTCGGCCTGGTGCTGTTCATGTTCCAGGCCGGGTACGCGTTCAGCAGCCATCGGGTCACCGGGCTCGCCGGCACCGCCGGCGTGATCTCGCTGGCCGGGGTCACCGCGCCGCTGCTGCTGGGGGCGCTGCTGGTGCTGGTGACGGCGGGCGTTGTGCCGATCCAGGCCGACGGGACGTCACTCGGGGTCTCGGCCGCGTTCGTCGGCGTCGCCCTGGCCATCACCGCGTTCCCGATGCTGGCCCGGATCATCACCGAGAAAGGGCACGCCGGCACCCGGCACGGCACGCTCGCCCTGGCCAGCGGCGCGATCGACGACGTGGTCGCCTGGATCATGCTGGCCGCCGTGCTGGCGGTCGCGTCCGGCCGGGCCGGTCCGGCGATCGTCACCGCGGGCGGAGCGGTCCTGTTCGGGCTGGTGCTCTGGTTCGGCGGGCGTACGGCCGCCGCCACGCTGATGACCCACCGGGCCCTCAACGACCGCGCCCGGCTGCTCGGCACGGTCGCCCTGCTGTTCCTGGTCGCCTGGTACACCGACGAGATCGGGCTGTACGCGGTCTTCGGCGCGTTCGCGGTCGGCGTGGTGATGCCGCGCACCGACAACACCGACAAGGTGGTGGACACGCTCACACCGGTCGCCGCGACGCTCTTCCTGCCGTTGTTCTTCACCTACTCGGGCCTGCGTACGGAGTTCGGCCTGCTCGCCTCGCCGCCGGTGCTGTTGTTCGCGCTGGCCTGCGTGACGGCGGCGATCGCCGGCAAGTTCGGCGCCTGCTGGGCGGCGGCCCGGCTGCGGGGTGAGCCGTCGAGCGTCGCGATGCGGGTCGGCGCGCTGATGAACGCCCGTGGCCTGATGCAGCTCATCGCGCTGAACGTCGGGCTGGAGGCGGGCATCGTGAGCCCCGCCCTGTTCACCGTGCTGGTGCTGGTCGCGCTTGTCACCACGCTGATGACGACGCCGGCGCTGAGCTGGATCGAGCGCCGGGAGGCGCGGCAGCCCGACGGCGTACGGACGCCCGCGCTGGCGGTTTCAGATAGTTGAAGAGGCAAGTACTGACGCTTCCATCGTCAACCATCTATGAGATCGTTAACATATGCGGGGCGGAACATCGAACCGGCTGTTGCTGGTCGAGGACGACGCGGATCTGACCGAGATGCTCACCGAGACGCTCGGCCACGAAGGTTACCTGGTCGACCAGGCCTTCGACGGCCAGCGCGGGCTGCATCTCGGGCTGACCCGCCCGTACGACGTGATGGTCATCGACCGGATGCTGCCGGCGCTCGACGGCCTCGACCTGGTCACCCGCCTGCGCGCCCGGGCGGTCCCGGCCCGTACCCTGATGCTCACCGCCCTCGGCACCGTCGACGACCGGATCGCCGGGCTGGACGCGGGCGCCGACGACTACCTGGTCAAACCGTTCGACCTCGACGAACTGAGCGCCCGGGTCCGGGCGCTGTGCCGGCGCCGGCCCGAGCCGACCGACGTGCTGCGCATCGGCGCCGGGCGACTCGACCTGGGACCGCGCGAGGCGGTGCTGCCCGACGGCACCCGGGTGGCGCTGTCCACCCGCGAGTTCGAGCTGCTGCGGGTGCTGGCGGCCCGGCCGAACGCCGTCCATCCGCGAGCCGTGCTGCGCCGCAAGGTCTTCGAGGAGGCTGCCGGCGCATCGATAGTGGACACGTACGTCTACTACCTGCGGCGCAAGCTCGGCCGCGCGGTGGTACGCACCGTGCACGGTCTCGGCTACCGCCTCGGGACCCTCTGATGGAGGCGGTCGAGAAGGCGATCGTCAGACGGGCCCGGCTACGGATCGGCCTGCTCGTCGGCCTCACCATCGGCGGCCTGCTCCTGCTGGCCGGCGGCATCTCCTACGCGGTCCTGGTCCGCGGCCAGGAGGCGCAGATCCAGCGTGAGCTGGCGTGGGGCACGGAACACGGGACGATCGCCGGGCCGCCCGCATGCAGTTGGATCTTCCGGTACGACGGCGCCACCGTGCGCACCGGCGCGAACCCGCCGCCACCGGGCTTCCCGTTGCACGACACGCTGGCCACCGTGGCGGCGAACCGGACCACCGAGATCACCACCGTCGCGCGTAACGGCACCACGTACCACGTACGCACCGAGGCGCGCGGCGACACCGTCGTCCAGGCGGTGTTCGACGCCCGCTTCCAGCTCTCCGACCGCCGGCACCTCCTGCTCGCGTTCAGTCTCGCGGCGGCGGCCGGGCTGCTCGCCGCCGTGCTCACCGGTGTGCTCGTCGGCCGCCGTGCCGTCGCGCCGCTCGCGGAGGCGCTGACCCGGCAGCGCCGCTTCGTCGCGGACGCCAGCCACGAGCTGAGGACGCCGATCGCCCAGGTGCACACCCGGGCCCAGCTGATCGCGCGCCGGGCACGCAACGACGGCGCCGCCACGAACCTGGACGACCTGGAACGGCTGATCGGCACCACGCGCCGGCTCGGCGAGATCGTCGACGACCTGCTGCTCTCCGCCCGGCTCGCCGCCGCGCCCGCCGACCGGGAGCCGGACCCGCCGGTCGACCTCACCGCGCTGATCGGTACGACAGTCGCCGCCGAGGGTGACCGGGCAGCCGAGCGCCAGGTCACGCTCGTCCTGGACGTCCCGGGTGACCCGCTGCCGGTGCCGGGTGTCGAGTCGGCCCTGCGCCGGGTCGTCGGCGAACTGCTGGCGAACGCGCTCGCCCACACCCCCGCGGGAGGCCGGATCACCGTGACGCTGCGGGCGGTGGACAACGCCGCGGAGTTCGTGATCGCCGACACCGGCAAGGGCTTCGACCAGGCGGACGCCCGGCGGATCTTCGACCGGTTCCACCGTGGCGCGGGCGCCGGAGACCGCCGCTTCGGCCTGGGACTGGCGCTGCTTCAGGAGGTCGTCACCAGCCACCACGGCACAATCGAGGCCGAGGGTCATCCGGGCCGGGGAGCCCGCTTCACGGTGCGCCTTCCCACGGCGGGATCGTCGGCTACCACGGGTCGGGCAGCGCGGATCAGGAACCTTCGGATGTGGCAGCTCGGCGCCGGTACGTGATCGCCGGACGGGACGGATTGCCACACCGGGACGCCGCGTGGTCGCTCCGAGCGCACTGGCCGCCAGTGCGCTCGGAGCGACGGATGAGATCGCCGGTGCGAACCCGGGCATCCCCCGGCCCGCGGTGCCGGGTCAGATGCCGAGCGACCTCCGAGTGGCCCGCACCGTGTCGGACAGTTCCTCGTAGCAGTCGAATCCCCGCTCGATGCAGTCCATGTCGACCCCGCATTCGCGCTGCCGCGCCCGCAGCAGTGACTCGTCCGCCACATACACCGGAAAGGTCAGGAAATCGACGTCGGGAACCCGTTCCCGGAGCACGGCTACCTCGTCCTGCCCGTCTTCCCTGACCTGGAGCCAGCCGTTGAGGTCATCGTGAACGACCGCGCCGGCGGCGATCCCCTTCGTCCAGCCGGTGAAGAGCGCGGCGAGGCTGGTGGCGGCACGAGCCGAACCCCAGACGTCGGGGGTGAACTCGTAACGCCAGATCTCGCCCTCGTACTCGCCGGCGAGCACGAACGTGTAGACCAGATGCTCGAAGTTGAACAAGCGCACCTGGTGCCGCCACGGGAACGGCGTGCCGATCGAGATGGCCAGGGTGTCGAGTTCCTCGCCCCCGTCGGCCGGCCACGGCATGATCCAGCCGCCGTTGGGAAGCAGCCGCCGGGGCGGCCAGTTCTGTGACTGGAACCAGGTCAGCTGCTCCGCGACGTGGTCCACGCCGAAGATGCGGTAGACCGAGCCGGGCGGCTGCCCGGCGGGCGCCTCGGCGTGCTCGGGCCAGTCGAGGCCGGCCGCGGTCGCCGCCGCACGGTACTCCGCGACGGCGTCACGCAGTACGCGCATGTCGTCGAGCATCAGGGAGCCGCCGCCGGCTTGGGGCTCATGCACATGCTGGCCCCGCCCTCACTGACCCGGAACCCGAAGCTCGGCCCGTTCGCCGCGACCCACGGCTTCACCGGCAGCACGATGAACCGCTCTCCGTCGGCGACCTCGCACTTGCGGAAGAACGCCGACATCTCGGTGCCCTGCGGGCTCGACTCCGACGGTGGAACCGGCTTCAGGGAAGCACGCTCGCCCGACAGGTTCACCGCCTGGTTCGTCACCCAGAACGGGAACTCGTCGCACACGGTTCCCGGCGCGCGCCCGGTGCACTCGTTCGGCGTGAAATGGGTGTTGAACCACCGGCGTGGATAGCCGGCGTCGATGGCGGCCCGACCGCCCTGGCTGCGAGCCGGGTAGAACCACTGGGCCCGCGTCGGTGGCTGCGGATATCCACCGTCACCCATCGCCGTCACGATGTGGGTCCCGGTCTCCTTCATGGGCCGGAGGTCGTAGGACACGCCACCGGGGACGTAGACGGCGAAGCCGTTGTCGCAGCCGGCCGTACCCTGGGTGCCACGCTGGGCGGTGCACGCCGCATCGATGATCCGCTTGAGCCGGCCGTCCTCGGCGTTGGTCCAGGCGAAGGGAATGCCGTCCCGGTCGGCCACCAGCTTCGTCGTCTTGATCACCTCCGCGTAGATCTTCAAGCTGTTGTACCACTCGCCCTCGTCCGCGCCCCAGTTCTCGAACGTGTCGAAGTCGGTGTCGTGGCGGATCGGGTACTCGAGGATGCCGTGGATGCCGATCTGACCGGGGAAGAGGATCTCGAGCAGCGCCCAGAGCGCGAGTCCGATGCCGATTCCCGAGAGAGCGACGACGACCCAGGAGGTGCCGACGGCGGCAGCGGGCGCGACTGCGACGAGCCGGACGGCCTGCGCGGCAGGCGCCAGCACGAGCGTGCACGTGGTGGTGTTCTGGGCGCACCAGGTGATCGGCATCGTCGCATTGCCCGGATCGAACAGCGTCGAGACGCGACCGGGGACCGGGTCCACCGAGGAGATCACCGGACCACGGCCGGGCGGTGCCGCCGAGAAGAGAAGCTGGGTGAGGCTGTCCGCGCAGTTGACGAGCTTCTCCCCGGACGGCGGTAGGAAGGCGTCCAGGCAGCTGTCGTTCGAGACGGTGTAGCAGCCCGGGAACAGCTCCGTGCTGCCGGCCGGCACCGTGACACTGGTACGCGAGTCCGCAGCGAGGTAGAAGTCTCCGCCGCTCCCGGCGCACTGAGAGCCTTCGCTTGCCGCCTGCTGGGTGGCGGCGGGAGACACCTCGTCCGTATTGATCATGGTGGTGAAGTCGGCGGAGAGCTCACGGGCCACCGTGCGGTCGGCGCGTAGCGCCTCGACCCGGAACGTGTACGGCGTGTACTCCTCCAGGGGGCCGATCGGAAGGACGATGCTGTTCCCCGCCGTGCACGGGTTCGCCGGATTGCCGTCGGTGTCCTGGCAGAAGTGGGTCAGCGAGAACTCGTCGTACAACTGGCCGTCGAGGTAGGCGCGGTAGCTGGTCTCGGTTGCGGGGTCGGGATGCCATGTTGCCGTGGCGGCACCCTGCTCCGGGTCGAGGACCAGGTCGGCGTCGGGATCCGGTGGCGGCGGGGCGGCGGCCGTCGTGAAGGACGCCGTGGCGCGGGTCGCGGACTTGTTGCCGGCCAGGTCGACGGCGACCACGGAAACCGTGTGGTTGGTGGACGGCGACAGCCCGGTGATGGAGTACGACCGGGTGCCGATGGTGGTCCGGTGCGGGGTTCCGCCGTCGACGGTGATCTCGTACCCGGCAAGGCCGTAGTTGTCCGTGGCCTCGCCCCAGGTCGCCTTGGCCGTGGTCGCCGTGATCGCGCCGACGGTCAGGTCCGGGACGGCGCTCGGCGGGAGCAGGTCCACCACGGTGACGGACCGCAGGATCCGGGCGTAGCGTCCGGGTTCGCGTTCGGCGCGGGCGCACACCTCGTTCTCGCCCAGTTCCGCCGGGCGAAGACTGGCGGTCCACGACGCCGACCAGTCCGACACACCGGCCGGCGGCGGCCCGAGGGTGATGTCGGTGGTGGTCAGCCGGCCGACCGAGACGTCGACCATGGTGGCGTTCTTGTGCAGGAAGCCGCTGAGAGCGATCTTCCCGTGCTCGTCGACCGCGACCTCGGTCCCGGTCGTCGGCCCTTCGAGCCGGATGGAGGCGTGGTTGACGTCCTCCGGCACCGACGGGTCCGCGCACGCGGGAAGTTGCTCGGCCGGAGTCGCCTCGGCAGCCGGCTGGCTCACCAGGCCGACGGGGAGGATGAGCGAGACGGCGAGCGCCGTAGCTCGTAAGAATCTGCTGAAATGCCTGTCGTGCCCATGGTTGGCCATGCCTACCCCCGTATGAATGACGCCAATCAATGGTTGGGCGGACATTAGCAAGGCGCGGTCCATCGTGGTGGCCCCTCGTCGCCCGGTCGCACCAGGCGACGTGGCCGGAGCGGAGGTCACTAATCGGTTGCCCGTCGCGGTGACGGCTGCCTAGATTGCCGATCATGCACGACATCGACGGGCGTTCCGGATGAGCAGCCGTCTCCGCGAGATCGCCCGGCAGACGGTCGCGATCGCCGAGTCGGGGCGCTACCGCAACAACGCCGGCGAGGACATTACGATCGAAGCGGCGGTACGCGCTGCGGTCGACGGCACCCGTGAGCACCTGCCGGACGAGGTCCTCCACCTCGACGGCGCGAAGCCCGGCGCCGACACCGTCGAGGTGACGTACGAGTCGACGTTGCAGGCGGCCCGCCGGCTCGGACCCGGCGCGGCGTGTCTGGTGTTCGCGTCGGCGAAGAACCCGGGTGGCGGGTTCCTGGGCGGGGCGAAGGCGCAGGAGGAGAGCATCGCCCGCTCGTCGGCGCTGTATCCCTGTCTGCTCGCCGCCCCGGACTTCTATGCCTTCCACCGGGGGCAACGGGATCTGCGCTACAGCGACCGCGTCGTCTACTCCCCGGGCGTGCCGGTGTTCCGTGACGACAAGGGGAACCTGCTCGACCGGCCGTACACGACGTCCTTCCTGACCGCGGCGGCGCCGAACCTGGGCGCGATCGTGCGCAACCAGCCGGAGCGCGCGCCGGACGTGCCGGCGGTGCTGGGCCGGCGGGCCCGGCGGGTGCTGGAGGTGGCGGCCGCGCACGGGCATCGGACAGTGGTGCTGGGCGCGTGGGGGTGCGGGGTGTTCCGCAACGACCCGGCCGTGGTGGCCGGCGCGTTCGCCGACGCGCTCCGGGTGGTCGACCGGTTCGACCTCGTGGTGTTCGCCGTGCGCGACGGGCTGCCGGGCACACCGGTCTACCGCACGTTCGCGGAGCGCTTTCGGTAGGTTCGTCGCATGAGTGAGGACACGCTCCGGTCGGTGGAGATCGAGCGCACCAGCGTGGGCAGGTACGTCGTGCGCAACGCCCGTGGCGGCGAGCTGTCGATGGGTACGGGGGAGGACGCGACCTTCACGCCCGTGGAACTGCTGCTGGCGGCGCTCGGCGGCTGCACCGCCGTCGACGTCGACCTGGTGACCAGCCGGCGCGCCGAACCGACCCGGTTCGCCGTCACGGTGAGCGGTGACAAGATCCGCGACCCGGAGGCCGGCAACCGGATGGAGAACCTCACCGTCACCTTCGCGGTGGCGTTTCCGGCCGGCGCGGACGGTGACCGGGCCCGCGAGGCGCTGCCCCGATCTCTGCGGCAGTCACACGACCGGCTCTGCACCGTGTCCCGCACGGTGGAGCTGGGCACCCCCGTCACCATGGTGGACGCGAGCGACAGGGGCCCGGCCGAGCCTCGGTGACCGCCGGAGACCCGGTGCCACCCGGGCCGATCCGCCAGGTCTGTTAACGCTAACCAATGCCGAGGCAGTGTCCCGGCATGTGTCGCCATC
This sequence comes from Micromonospora sp. C41, assembly GCF_018070485.1. Classification (NCBI taxonomy): domain Bacteria; kingdom Bacillati; phylum Actinomycetota; class Actinomycetes; order Micromonosporales; family Micromonosporaceae; genus Micromonospora; species Micromonospora sp. C41. The sequence continues at coordinate 286,406 of NZ_JAGPXP010000001.1, forward strand.
CGGCCACAGAAAAGCCTTCGGGAAGCTTCGACCACCCGATCACCTTGACAGCCGTCTATGTTATCGAAAACATGACTGGTAACCCGGACGTAACGCCGCTGCCATGATCGCTCGCCCCGTCTCGTGATCTCGGGAGCGGAAGCGACCAAGCGCGGGAGGTTTCGGTGGCACGGACCGCTCAGACGACGCGGACGGTTGCGGTGGTGGTCTCGGCGACCCTGGCACTCGGCGCGGGGGCGCTGGCCGGGGTGCCGCCCGCCTCGGCGGCGACGGTGGACACGACCGCGTCGTACGTGTTCGTGAACCGGCACAGCGGCAAGGCGATGGACCTGTACGACTGGTCGACGGCGGAGAACGCGCCGGTGAACCAGTGGACGCGCAACGACCTCGCGGTGCAGCAGTGGCAGTTCGTGGACGCCGGTGGCGGCTTCTACAGGGTGCGGTCGCGGCACAGCGGGAAGGTGCTGGAACTGCCGAGCGGCAGCGACGGCACCCAGCTGGTGCAGTCCACCGACAGGTCGTCGGCCACGCAGCAGTTCCGGTTGCAGGACTCCGCGGGCGGGTTCGTGCGGTTCGTGAACCGCCAGTGGAACAAGGTGATCGACGTGTGGGGCTGGTCGACCGCCGACGGCGGCCGGCTGGCCGGCTACTCCGACCTGGACGGCGGCAACCAGCAGTGGCAGCTGATCCGCCTGGGCGGCGGGACGCCGACCACCCCGGCACCCACCACTCCGGCGCCGGCGTATCCGCAGCCCGGCCGGGTCACCGGCGACATCGGCGTGCACGACCCGACGGTGGTCAGACGACCCGACGGCACCTACCTCGTCGCGCACACCGGTGACGACATCGCGTTGAAGACCTCCACCGACCGGGTGGCCTTCCGCAACGCGGGCACCGTCTTCCCCGGTGGCGCGCCGTGGACCACCACGTACACGGGTGGCGCGCGCAACCTCTGGGCGCCCGACCTGTCGTACCGCAACGGGCGCTATCACCTGTACTACTCGGCGTCGACCTTCGGCTCCAACCGTTCGGCGATCTTCCTGGCCACCAGCGCCACCGGAGCCTCCGGGAGCTGGACCAACGAGGGGCTGGTCGTCGAGTCGCGGACCACCGACGACTTCAACGCCATCGACCCGAACCTCACCGTCGACGACCAGGACCGCTGGTGGCTCACCTTCGGCTCGTTCTGGTCCGGCATCAAGATGATCCCGATCGACCCGGCCACCGGACGCCGGCTCGGCACCGCCATGTACGGTCTCGCGAACTACGGCCCCGGCATCGAGGCGCCGGTCCTGGTCAAGCGCGGCGCCTGGTACTACCTGTACGTCTCGTTCGACAGATGCTGCCAGGGCGCCGCCAGCACGTACCGGATCATGGTCGGCCGTTCGGCGAGCCCGACCGGGCCGTTCCTGGACCGCGCCGGCCGGGACATGCTCGCCGGGGGCGGCACCCAGATCCTCGCCTCGCACGGCAGCGTGCACGGGCCCGGCCACCAGGCGGTCCTCGCCGACACCGACGGCGACGTCCTCTTCTACCACTACTACGCCGACAACGGCGCGTCGCTGCTCGGCGTCAACCGCATCGGCTACGACGCCGACGCCTGGCCCTACGTCTACTGACCCGGGACCACCCCCGATACCTGGCCCACCTGGGAGGGCACATGCCGCTTCGACACCTGCTCCGCACGGCCCACCGGGCCGGCGCGGCGCCCGCACGCCGTCGCCTGCGGCCGATGCTGGCCGCGGCGCTCGCGGCGATCGCCGTGACCGCCGGCCTGCCGGTGGCCGGACCCGCGCAGGCCGCACCGGCGGTGAACCACACCAACCCGCTGGTCAACCAGCGTGCCGATCCGCACATCGTCAAGCACACCGACGGCTACTACTACATGACCGCGACGGTGCCGGAGTACGACCGGATCGTGCTCCGGCGGGCCACCACCCTCCAGGGACTGGCCGGCGCCGCGGAGACGACGATCTGGCGCCGGCACACCAGCGGAGAGATGGGCGCCCACATCTGGGCGCCGGAGATCCACTTCATAGACGGCAAGTGGTACGTCTACTTCGCCGCCGGACGCACCGACGACGTCTGGCGGATCCGGATGTACGTGCTGGAGAACGCGAGCGCGAACCCGCTGTCCGGCTCGTGGACCGAACGCGGCCGGATCACCACGCCGTGGGACACGTTCAGCCTGGACGCCTCCACGTTCGTCGTGAACGGGGTGCGGTACCTGACCTGGGCCCAGCAGGAACCCGGCATCTCCACCAACTCCAACGTCTACCTCGCCCGGATGGGCGCCAACCCGTGGCAGATCACCGGCACGGTGACCCGGCTGGTGGTGCCGACGTACGACTGGGAGACCCGGGGTTACCGGGTGGCCGAGGGCCCGACGGTGATCCAGCGCAACGGCCGGGTGTTCCTCACCTACTCGGCGAGCGCCACCGACGCCAACTACTGCCTCGGCATGCTGACCGCGTCCGCCGGCGCGAACCTGCTCGACGCCGCCGCCTGGAGCAAGAGCCCGACCCCGGTGTTCGCCAGCAGCGCCGCCACCGGCCAGTACGGCCCCGGACACAACTCCTTCACCGTCTCCGAGGACGGGCAGAGCGACATCCTGGTCTACCACGACCGCAACTACCGGGACATCAGCGGCGACCCGCTCAACGACCCGAACCGGCGGACCCGGATCCAGAAGCTGTACTGGAACGCCGACGGCACCCCGAACTTCGGCATCCCCGTGCCCGACGGGGCCACCCCGGTCCGGCTGCGGTCACACGACCTGACGACGAGCTACGTCCGGCACTACGACTACCGCGCCCGCGTCGAGCCGAACGTGACGAAGCTGGCCGACTCGCAGTTCCGCATCGTCCCCGGCCTCGCCGGCGGCGGATCGGTGTCGCTGGAGTCCACGAACTTCCCCGGCTACTACCTGAGGCACCGCGCGTTCGCCCTCTACGTCGAACGCGACGACGGCTCCGCCCTGTTCGACAACGACGCGAGCTTCCAGCGCCGTCCCGGCCTGGCCGCGCCCGAGGCGCTCTCGCTGGAGTCGCAGAACTACAGCGGCCGGTACGTCCGCCACCGCGACGGACTGCTCCAGCTCGAAGCGGTGGACACCAGCGCCGACCGGGCCACTGCCACCTTCCACCTGGAGTAGGCGCCCGCAAACCGGCGTACCCCCTTTGGAGGTCCACGATGCTCAACCCCGCAGTGACGTCGCCGCCCGGCGCCCGACGGCCCCGGCGGGCCGGCCTGGTGCTGGCCCTGGTGGCGGCGGTGGCCGGCGCGATCGGCGTGGCGGTGGTGGCCGCGCCGCCGGCGCAGGCCGCCACCATCGACACCAGCGCCTGGTACGTGCTGGTCAACCGCAACAGCGGCAAGGTCCTCGACGTCCGGGACACCTCGACCGCCGACGGCGCGGTGATCCAGCAGTGGTCCCGCAACGACGGGGCCTGGCAGCAGTTCCGCTTCGTCAGCTCCGGCAGCGGCTACTACCGCCTGCAGAACCGCAACAGCGGCAAGGTCGTCGACCTGTGGGAATGGAACACCGCCGACGGCGCCGAGTACCGGCAGTGGCCCGACCTCAACGGCACGAACCAGCAGTTCCAGGTCCTCGACTCGGACAGCGGCTACGTCCGCCTGATCAACAGGCACTCCAGCAAGGCCCTGGAGGTCTGGGAGCGATCGACCGCCGACGGCGCCCGGATCAGCCAGTACACCGACCTCAACGGCGCCAACCAGCAGTGGCAACTGGTCCCGATCGGTACCGGCACGCCCACCACGCCGCCACCGGCCACCGGGTGCGGCAGCGGCTCGTACCAGGCCGAGGCCGTGTTGAACGGTGGAACCTGGACGGCCCGCAACGGATCGTCGACCGTGTACACCGGCTCGGACATGCTCGCCGCGATGCAGGCGGCGGTGAACTCGCTGACGCCGGGACGGACCGCGAAGCAGCGGGTGGTGGTGCGCGGCTCCGGCTCGATGAGCGCGGGCTCGCGGTTGTCGCTGCCGTCGTACACGACGCTGGCGGTCTGCGGCACGATCAACGTGACCGGCTCGGGGTCGGGCGACTACGCGCCGGTCTACTCCCGCGGCACCACCGACGTCGAGGTGCAGAACCTGACGCTCACCGGTGCTCCGCTGTACGGGATCTTCATGCGCAACGTGAACAACCTGACGCTCGGGCAGATCGACATGCGGCTGTCCGGCGGCCTGGGCGTGCGGATCGACAACCACGGTGGCGACCGGGCGGTCAAGGTGCGCAACGTGCGCATCGACACCGTGTACGTGTCGGGGACCGGCGCGCACGGCGTCGAGACGTACGGCGTCGACGGCCTGACGATCGGCACCGTCACCGCGCGCAACACCGGATACTCCGGTCTGCTGCTCAACGACACGATCAACGCCACAGTGGGCACCGTCGACGCGCAGGGCGCCGGCACCGGAACCGGCTACGCGGCGTTCCGGATGGCCAACCGCAACGGCCGGATCGGCAGCTCGTACCCGACGAACATCCGGGTCGGCACCGTGATCGCGTCCGGTGGCGGCCGGGGGATCTTCTGCGTGTCGGAGTCCGGCGGCGCGGTCGTCGACCGGGTGACGATCTCCAACACCGGCAACAACTCGATCCTCGTGGAGAACTGCTACAACGTCACGATCGCCGGGGTGTCCGGCACGGTGACCGGCGGCGGCGAGGTGCGCATCGCCTCCCGGACCGAGTTCCCGATCTCCTCGGGCATCCGCTTCCAGAACCTCACCGTCACCAACACCAACATCACCCAGAGTCCCTGCGGCGGAGCGAACAACACGATCAGCAACGTCACGCGGGTCAACTCGACGCTGACCTGGTGTTGAGCGCCGCAGGCGCACCCCCCGCACCACCCACCCACCACCACCGTCCACCGGAGGAGTCCCCGTGACAACGGCTCTCACCACCACCGAAAGGCGCCGGCGGCACCGCTGGCGGTCAGTGGTCGCCGCCGCCGGCGCCCTCGTCGTCGGCACCGTCGGCGCGGTCGTCGCATCGCCCTCGGCCCAGGCCGCGACCATCGACACAGGCGCGTACTACGTGCTGGTCAACCGCAACAGCGGCAAGGTCCTCGACGTCCGGGACACCTCGACCGCCGACGGCGCGGTGATCCAGCAGTGGTCCCGCAACGACGGGGCCTGGCAGCAGTTCCGCTTCGTCAGCTCCGGCAGCGGCTACTACCGCCTGCAGAACCGCAACAGCGGCAAGGTCGTCGACCTGTGGGAATGGAACACCGCCGACGGCGCCGAGTACCGGCAGTGGCCCGACCTCAACGGCACGAACCAGCAGTTCCAGGTCCTCGACTCGGACAGCGGCTACATCCGTCTGATCAACAGGCACTCCAGCAAGGCCCTGGAGGTCTGGGAGCGATCGACCGCCGACGGCGCCCGGATCAGCCAGTACACCGACCTCAACGGGTGGAACCAGCAGTGGCAACTGGTGCCGATCGGCGCTGGCAGCCCCGGCACGCCCCAGACCGGGCTGGTCGGCTGGGCCACCCAGAACGGCGGCACCACCGGCGGCGGCAACGCCGCCGTCACCACGGTGACCAGCGCGTCCGCCCTGTCCAGCGCGCTCGGGTCGTCCAGCGCCGCGGTCATCCGGGTGTCCGGCACGATCTCCTGCTCCGGCATGCTGCGGGTCCGCTCCAACAAGACGATCCTCGGCAACGCCGGCGCGACGATCTCCGGCTGCGGATTCACCGTCAGCGGCGACCGCAACGTCATCGTCCGCAACCTGAACTTCCGCAACTGGAACGATGACGCGATAAACGTCGAGCAGTCGGCCACCAACATCTGGATCGACCACAACAGCTTCACCAACGGGTACGACGGCGCTGTCGACATCAAGCGCGGCTCCGACTTCGTCACCGTGTCCTGGAACCGCGTCTACGGTCACGACAAGTCGATGCTGCTGGGCCACAGCGACGACAACGGCAGCCAGGACGTCGGGCACCTGCGGGTCACCTACCACCACAACTGGTTCGACGGCTCCAACCAGCGCCACCCGCGGGTGCGCTTCGGCAACCCGGTCCACGTCTACAACAACCTCTACAGCAACGTCGGCGGCTACGGGGTGGCGTCGACGATGAACGCCGGGGTGCTCGTGGAGGGCAACTACTTCGAGAACACCGCCGACCCCTACCACCGGGGCGAGGGCTCCTCCGGCCCCGGATCCCTGGTCGCACGCAACAACTGCTTCGTCAACTCGGGGGCCGGGCAGGCCGGAGGCAGCGTCGCCGGCATCCCGTACCCGTACACGATGGACGCCGCCTGCGACGTGAAGTCCGTCGTGACGGCGGGCGCCGGCGCCGGCCGGATCAGCGTCTGACCGCGCGCCGCCTGGCGCCACCACGTCACCGGCTGGGCCGGCCCGGGCTTTCTCGGGCCGGCCCAGCCGTCGGAAGCAGGGCCGGGCCGGGCTCTCATTGCGGGGCCGCCGAGGGGGTGACGGGATGAACTATCGGAAGAAGTTCCGGAAACAGAAAGCGCTAACAGAACACAGATGTACTGGTCGTCGACATTGTCACTAGAACGCTTCAACGGATAGTCTGTGCCGGTCGGGCGATCGAAGTTCGCCGAAACTTTCGACAAGCTACCGCTACGGAGAAGCGACATGACGACCGCAACAAAGAGCCCCGAAACAGCCGGGCCCCACGGCGGCGAGGTGCGCGGCCGTCTGATCCGAAATCCGGTTCTTCCCGGCTTCAACCCCGACCCGTCGATCTTGCGCGTCGGCACCGATTACTACATCGCGACGTCGACCTTCGAGTGGTACCCGGGTGTCCGCCTGCACCACTCGACCGACCTGGTGCACTGGCGCCCGCTCGGCGGCGTCCTCACCGAGCGGCGTCTTCTCGACCTCACCGGAGCGGGTGACTCCTGTGGCGTCTGGGCGCCCGATCTGTCCTATGTGGATGGCGAATTCCATCTCCTCTACGCCGACGTCGCCAGCTTCGCCAGCGGGTACTGGGATCCCCAGAACTACCTGGTGACCGCGTCCGACCTGGCCGGGCCCTGGTCGGATCCGGTGGTGCTGCACGGGCGCGGGTTCGACGCGGCGTTGTTCCACGACGAGGACGGCACGACCTGGATGCTGTCGATGACCGCGGACTGGCGGCCCGGCCGCGACCGGTTCGCCGGCATTCAGATCCAGCAGTACGACCGTGAGGCCCGTCGCCTCGTCGGCGCCGAACGGGTCATCTTCCACGGCACCACGGTCGGCGTCACCGAAGGGCCGCACCTGTACCAGAAGGACGGCTGGTACTACCTGGTGACCGCGGAGGGTGGCACGTCCTGGACGCACCAGGTGACAGTGGCCCGCTCGCGTAGCCTGTTCGGGCCGTACGAGGTCGATCCGGCCGGCCCGATGCTCACCTCGCACGGTCGTCCCGAGCTGGAGCTGCAGAAGGCCGGCCACGGCAGTCTCGTGTCCACGCCGGACGGGCGTTGGTACCTGGCGCACCTGACCGCCCGGCCGTACACCCCACTCGGCCGGTGCGTGCTCGGCCGGGAGACCGCGATCCAGGCCGTGCAGTGGCCGGAGGGGGAGTGGCCGCGCATCGAGGGCGGGGTACCGGCGGTGACGGTGCCGGTGCCGGGCGAAGCCGAGCCGGCAGAGGATCCGACGGAGGACCGGGACGACTTCACCGGGCCGGTGCTCGGCCCGGAGTGGTCGACGCTGCGCCGCCCCGCCACTGCGGACTGGGTGGACCTCACGTCGCGTCCGTCGTACCTGCGGATCCAGGGCGGGCAGTCGCCGGTCGGCCGCCAGCGTCCGAGCCTGGTCGCGCGCCGTGTGACCGCGCAGCAGTGCGAGCTGACCGCGCACATGCGCTTCGAGCCGGCCAACTACCGCCAGCTCGCCGGCGTCACCGCCTACTACAACACCCGCAACTGGCACTTCGCCTACGTGACCGCCGACGACGACGGGCGCCCGGTACTCGAGGTGATGTCGTCCGACAACGGCCGGCGGGCCATGCACGACGCGTGCCGCGTCGAACTGCCGGAAGCGGGGGAGATCACGCTGCGGGTCACCTTCGACGGTCCCCGTGTCACGTTCGCCTATCAACCAGCCGGCGCGGCGCACTGGATCGGGCTGCCGGCGGAACTGGACGCCACCATCCTCTCCGACGAGTACGCGGCGACGCTCGTGGACGGTGAGCCGGAGGGCTGGGGCTTCACCGGCGCGTTCGTCGGCCTGTGGGTACAGGACCTGGGCGCCGAAGGCGGATACGCGGACTTCGACTGGGCCTCGTACCGCTCCTGGTGACTAGTGGCCGGCCTGATCGCGGCCGGGTGTGTGCGCCGTCCCCGGCGTCCGCGCCCGGCCGCGTCGCGTTGCGCACCCGGTCGGTCGACGTCTCGGCGCGGCACGTGGAAACATGGTCGACGTACGTCGATCGATCGAACGGGGGATCATCGTGACGACGCAATTGTCAAAGGCCGCCGTCGTGCCGGGTCCGGCCGGGCATCCGCTCCTCGGCATGCTGCCGGCGCTGCGCCGCGACCTGCTGGGCACGATTCTGGACGGCTTCCACACGTATGGCGACGTGGTGGCGTACCACGTCGGACTGCCCCAGGGGCCGCGCGCCGTCAGCATGGACGTGGTGAACGTGCACCACCCCGACGGCATCCACCAGGTCCTCACCACGCCGCAGGTGTTCAGCCGCCGCGCGAGCGCGTACGAGATCCTCCGCGAGTTCATCGGCGAGGGCCTGCTGACCAGCGACGGAGACCGGTGGCTGCGACAGCGGCGGACGCTGCAACCGCTGTTCACGCCGCGCCGGGTGGCCCGCTACACCGAGCTGATGACCGAGGAGGCAGCCCGCGTCGCCGACGACATGGCGCTCACCACGGGATCCGTCGTGGACCTCTACCAGGTGATGCAGCGCTACACCATGCGTGTCGTCGGCCGGGCGCTGTTCGGCGACGACATCGACGAGGTCGTACCCCGTCTGCAGGAGCTCATGCCGATTCTGGGCGACCTCGCGCTGGCGCGCGCCCTGCAGGTGGTCAAGCTGCCGCTGAGCTGGCCGACGCCGCGGGCACGCCGGATCGGGCAGGTACGCGCGAGTCAGTACGAAATCGTCGACCGCATCATCGCCGACCGACAGGGCCGGGCGGTCGGGGAGGGCAAGGAGGATCTGCTCAGCCGGTTGTTCGCGGCCGAGGATCCGGAGACCGGGCAGGCGCTGTCCATCGAGGAGATCCGGGACCAGGTCCTGGTGTTCCTGCTCGCCGGCCACGAGACGACCTCGGCCGGGCTGGCCTTCACCATGCACCTGCTGGGCCGCCATCCCGACGTGCAGGAGCGGGTCGCGGCCGAGGCCGCCACGGGCGACGGGGAACTGGTGCGGGCCGCGGTCCTGGAAGGCATGCGGCTGTACCCGCCCGTGTACAGCATGGAGCGGATGTCCGAGACGGACGTCGTCGTCTCCGGTCACCGGATTCCCGCCAACACCAAGGTGGTACTCGCTCCCTGGGTCACGCACCGGCACCCGGAGTTCTGGCCCGAACCCGAGCGTTTCGAGCCCGACCGGTTCCTCGGCCGGCAGGAGCGGCCGCGCTATGCGTATTTCCCTTTCGGTGGCGGACCGCGTAGCTGCATCGGGGAACACTTCGCGCTGCTGGAGATGACCGTACTGCTGAGCGCGTTGCTCGCCCGCTATCGCGTCGACACGCGCGACGAGAGGCTGGAGCTCGTACCGATGGTCACTCTGCGTCCGGCCGGCGCGGTCCGGGCCACGCTGACCGTCCGGTGAACCGCGCCCTGGCTGATCCGACGGGGTCAGCCAGGGCGCGTCCGGCTCCGGTGAGGGTCGGTCGCTACGTGACCCGCGACCCTTCGCCCTTCGCGGCGGGCACCGCCTCGACGGCTGGTGGAGCGCCAGTCACCGCGGCGGGCCGGGGATCGGCGGCACGCCTGCGGGGCCTGGCGAACCGGCGCATCATCGGCCGTTCCACGCTGACGTGCAACAGCGACGCGAGGCCGAGCGTCACCAGGTACGCGCCGACCATGACGGCCAGCGCAGCGGCGACACCGAAGCCCTCCGGGGACATGTTGCCGGCGCCGTACAGCACCAGGATGTGGATGAGATAGAAGGCGAAGGACGTGTCGCCCAGCCAGCCGGCGACCGGCCCGCGCAGTGGTGAGCGGTGCCCCTCGACGTCGGCCCGGGCTGCGGCGGCCACCAGCAGCGCGAGCGGGACGACCATCGCCGCGACGACCGAGTAGAGCAGCGGCACGACCTCGGAGACGCCGTAGAAGGCCAGCGTGACAAGTGCGGCGGCGGGCAGGCTCAGCCGGAACCACAGGCCCTGCATGACGAGCCGGGCGATGACGATCCCGAGGAGGAAGTCCAGCATCCGGATCAGCGGAAACTGTTGCACGAACCAGAACTGCGGAAATGCCGCATCCGCATAGGTGTACGTCGGCTCGGCGGGAAGGAACGCCGTGGAGACGACGGGGGCGACGAGCATCGCGGCGACGATGCCACCGGCGATCCACCAGAGCCAGACGGCGGAGAGCCGCCGGAACCCGGCGAGCAGCCACGGGAACGACGCATAGAAGAAGATCTCACAGCTCAGCGACCAGCTCGGCGGATTGATTCCGTTGAAGATGAACTCGTCCGGAATCCAGCTCTGCACCAGCGTGATGTTCGCCAGCGTCGGCCACAGCGGCGCGCCGCCCCGGATCAGGACCATGAGAACGACGACCACGGCGCACACGACCAGATGGTTCGGCAGGATCCGGGCGGCCCGGCGGCGCCAGAACTGGCGCTTCGGCTCGTGCTCCGGAGCCGACCAGGTCAGGACGAAGCCGCTGAGGATGAAGAAGAAGCCGAGGGCGGCAGAGCCGGTCCGGCTGAGGACGGCGAACCACCAGTCGTCGATCCGGCCGTCGGCGAAGAAGCCGAACAACGTCGTGTGGGAGAAGAAGACCGTCACGGCCGCGATCCCCCGCAACCCGTTGAGCGTCGGCAACTGCCGGGCCATGCGGCCCGCCTGCTGTGTCATCGGCGGCCACCCTCCGTGGTGTCGGACAACTCCTGTCGGCGTACCGGCCGGCGCGTCCGGAACGCCTGCTCCGCGATGCCGGCCGCGCGCCGTACGCCGTCCAACTCCGCAATCCTGCGCTTGTAGTGCTGGGCCTTCGCCCGGTAGGCGGGGTCGCCGCTCACCCTGTCGACGGCCGCACGAAGCCGCCCCGGAGTCACCTTGTGCACCGGGATGAACTCGCCCGCGCCGAGGTACTTGAGCCGGGCCGCCACGCCCGGCTGGTCGTTGCCCACGGGTAGCGCGACCATCGGCACGCCGTGGGCGAGGGACTCCAGCGTGGTGTTGATTCCGGCGTGCGTGATGACGAGGGACGCCCGCGCCAGCAGGTCGAGCTGTGGTGCGTACCGCACCACGATCGGGTTGCCGGCCAGGTCGGCCGGCGGCTCGACATCCGTGCTGCCGAGGGAGACGACCAGTTGCGCGTCGAGTCCGGAGCACGCCTGGGCGATCGCCCGGAATATGTGCGGGAGGCGGTTCTGGAGGGTGCCCATCGACGCGTAGATCAACGGGCGACCGTCGAGCTTCTCCCACGGGAAGGACACCGGCTCGGTGCTGTCCTCGTCATGGAACGGCCCGGTGTAGTGGAACGTGTCCGGCAACCGGGTGCGCGGGAAGTCGAAGAACGGCGGCTGCTGGGTGATCTGGGCGAGGTCCGAGCCGTCGTTGACTCCCTTGACCGGCGGCAGGCCCCATGCGGCGCGACGTTCGTTGATCCGTTGCACCACCGGCCGGATGACCCAGGCGATCACCTGGTCGCCCAGCATGTTGCGCACGCGCGCGAGCAGTGAGGGATGGTACGGCCACGCCGTCATGAACGGTGGTACACCCGGCTCGGTGTTCAGCGCCAGCGCGTTGCAGACGTTCACGACCGGAAGGTCGAGGTGTTCCGCGACGGAGTTGCCCGCGCCGTAGACCTGGTCCACCAGCAGCGCGTCAATGCCGTGCCGCTGCACCAGCCCCGGTAGGTCCCGCAGGAGGACCTCGACCTCCCGTACGTAACCGCGGACGATGAAACGGATCGCGGCGAGACCGGTCAGCCGGCCCTGTTCCTCGGAGAAGCGGGCCAGTGTGCCGACCGGAAACTCGCGCTCGCCGATCGGTGCGAAGGCGAACCCGGCCGTGAACGACCTCGTCCCGGCGTCCGGCAGGGAGACCAGGGTGACCCGGTGGCCGCGTCGGAGCAGTTCCCTGCCGAGCGTCGCCATCGGGCTGAGCTGACCGGTGTAGTCGGGGACCACCAGTCCGATGTGGAACGTGTTCGGGGCAGGCATGTCTCGCTCCCTCGCTGGGCTCATACCACAGTCGTCAGACGCGACTGATGTATCGAAAACTCGGCCGGGGTACGTCCGACGATCTCGCCGTCCACCTCCACCGGCAGCGGACTGTCCGCGTCGACACGCACGGTGCGCACCTCCTGCCGGTGGATCGCCGGGTGTCCCGCGGCGGCGCCGCGGAACACCCGCCACATCAGCCCGGCCACGCCGGCCCGGCCCACGCCGGCCACCCGCACCGCGTCCAGGTAACCCGCCCGCGGCGGCTCGGCGCGGCCGAAGGTCAGCCCGCCGGCGAAGTACGGCACCTTGAGCACGGCCAGATTGGTGATGATCTGGTGCGACGGTTCGCCGTCGAGTTCCAGCCGCACCGCGACGGGCCGCCAGCGGGCCAGCGTCCGGATGCTGGACGCCGTCTCGGCGAGTTGGAGGTTGAGCCGCTTGAGGACCCGGTTGGCCGGTGTCTTCTCGGTGAACCGCTGGCCGATCACGCTGATCAGCCCGACCGTGCAGCTGACGAGGAAGTACCTGTGGCCCCGGGTGCCGTCGGGCCGGGTGAAGGTCACCTCGCCGACATCGGTCTCCCGGTCGCGGGCGCGGTCGAGCAGACCGCCGAGGTCGGCGACCGGCCGCAGGCCGCGGGCGAAGTCGTTGCAGGTGCCGGCCGGCACGTACGCCAGCCGCACCTTCTCCCCGCCCGCCACCAGCACCCCGTTGGCGACCTCGGACAGTGTGCCGTCACCACCGACCGCCACCACCGTGCCGTACCCGTCCTCCACCGCCTGTCGCCCGAGCGCGATGCCGTGCCCGGGGTGGCGGGTGAACCAGCAGTCCGCCTCGGGTAGCTCGGTGGCGATCCGCTGCTCGATCGTGCGCCCGCGCTGGACCCCGGAAGCGGGGTTGACGATGCAGACGGCCGGGCCGCGCTCACCGGCCGCCATGTGCCTGCTCCTTCGTCAGGTCCGCCAGGGAGTGGCTCAGCGCCTCCGCGAAGCCGACCCGTGGTGAATAGCCGATCGACCGGATCCGGCCGACGTCGTACCGCATTCCTCCGGCGACGGACCGGACCGCGTAACGGGTGAGCAACGGCCGGCCCGACCCGGTGCCGATGCCGGCGAGCCCGGCCAGTTCGGACAGCGCGCCCACGGCCAGCGCCGCGCCGAACGGGACCGACGAGGTCGGTGGCCTTGCCCCGATCCGCTCGGCCACCGCGGCGAACAGCCGCGCCAGGGTCAGGCCGTACGAGTCGCCGACGATGAACCGCCCACCCGCGCACCCGGGTGCGGTGCCGGCCAGCACGATCGCGTCGGCCAGGTTCGCGCTGTACGTCAACTCGATCGGGGGCGCGCCGCGGTCGAACTGGACGAGCTTGCCGTCTCGCAGTCCGCGCACGAGCTCGGGCAGGAAATTGCGGTCACCGGGTCCGAAGACCCAGGCGGGGTACACCACAGTGACGTCCAGGCCGTTTCCGTGGTACGACCACGCCACGTCTTCCCCGGCAGCTTTCGACAGCGGGTACGGGTATCGCGGCACCCGCCGCGGTGACGCCTCGTCGATGACCTTCGCGGCGTCGAAACCGAAGACGTCGACGGTGCTCAGGTAGACGAACCGGGAGACGCCGCAGCGTCGCGCCTCGTCCAGCACCGCCCGGGTGCCGTCCCGGTTCACCTGCCAGATGCGAGGGCCGGGCCGCCAGTCGGTCAGATCGGCGGCCGCGTGCACCACGAGGTCGACGCCCGCGCAGGAGCCACGCAGCGAGTCCGGATCGGTCAGGTCACCGAGGTGCGCCGCGTACGTCGCGTGGTCCGGTGCGGGCGTCCGCACCAGCCCTCGTACCGACCAGCCGTTCTCCGCGAGCGCGGCCGCGACCGCGCGGCCGACGCAGCCGGTGACACCCGTCACCAGCGCGACACGGGACCCCATCACGAGCCGCCCGTCAGCAGTGCACGCAGGTCGGCGAGCAACGACCCGGCCGGGTCGAGCGCCCGCATGCGCGGCAGCAGGGTGCGCAGGTCCCGGCGCTGGCCTGACTCGTCGATCAGCAGCAGTTCCGGGCCGGCGACGAACTGTCCCACGTGCGCGGGCTGGAGGCCGCGCTCCGACATCGCCCGGGAGCATCGCTCCGCGTCGGCCGGATCGATCGCGTACAGCAGCTCGAATTCGCCCCACTCCGCGGCAGCCGAGCACCACCGGGGCAGGCGGGCCGCCTCCGCGACGGCGGAGGCGATCGGCGCGTACACCTCGTCGTGCAGCACCACCTCGACCCCCAGGCCATTGAGCTCGGCCAGGCTGACCGCCGCGCTCAACAGGCCGTCGCTGGTGTCGATGCACGCCCGGGCGTACCGGCGCAGTGGATCGCCCGCGGCCACCCGCGCCTCGGGCAGCCACGGATCGCCCGCCGCCGTGCCGCCCAGCGCCAGGGTGCGGAATCCGACCGCGTTGCCGGCTCCGACCGGACCGGTCACGTAGAGCGCGTCACCGGGCCGGGCGCCGAGCCGGCTCAGGACGGAACCGCGGCGCAGCGTACCCAGGGCACACGAGGTGAAGCTCTCCTCGTTGGCCCAGTTCGTGTCACCGCCAACGACGTGGCAGCCGTAGCGTTCGGCGGCCTCGGACGCGCCGCGCCCGAACTCGCGGGCGTCCTCGAGAGTCCATCTGTCCCGGCGCAGCGAGCAGGAGACGAGCACGGCGACCGGGTCGGCGGCCACCGCGGCGAGGTCACTCACGCTGACGGTGGTGGTCAACCACCCCTTCGCGTACGGCGTGGTGGCGGTGGCCAGCTCGGCGCCGTCGTTCAACGTGTCGACGGTCAGTGCCAGGAGCCCGCCGGCGCCCAGATCGAGGAGTTCGGCGTCGGCCTCGAAGGCGTTGTTGAGCTGCCGGGGCGACCGGACCATGCACTCGCGTATCGCGGTGATCAGGCTGCCCTCGGCCGCGTTCAGGGACAGCCGGTTCCAGGCGGTGGAGGTCATGTCATGCCTGCCGGGAAGACTGGGTCGCGCGCAACGTCAGCTCCAGATAGGCCATCATCGGAACGGCGACGACGAGGAAGAGCGTCGGCCGGTGCAGCGCGCCGAGCGACAGGAAGAACAGCGTGGTCGCCCTGATGAACCAGACCAGCGCCTCGTACGCGCGGGTCTCCGGCGCCCTGATGAGCGTCACGAGACTCTGCGTGAACCCGAGCCCGGACGCGACGAGCAGCGCCCAGAAGACGACCTCGGCATAGGTGCCCGCGCGATCGGCGCCCGCCACGGCCGCCGCGCCCGCGGCCACCACGGCCACGACCGGGAACACCACGGCGATCCGGCTGGAGGCCCTGGTCCCGATGGCCACCGGCAGCGTCCGGTAGCCCGCGACCCGGTCGCCTTCGATGTCCTTGAAGTACCCCACGAGGCAGAAGCCACTGAACGCGACCGCGACGAGCGCCGTCTGGAACCAGGTCACCGCCGGGATGTCGAGCCATCCCGCGTCGGGTCGGACGGCCACGGCGCCGAGCACCGTGAACAGCGCCATGTCGACGCCGTTGACGAGGTTGCCCAGCATGGGGATGCGCTTGGTCCAGGAGTAGACCAGGTGACCGCCGATCGCGATGACGCTCCACAGGGCCAGCGTCGGTGCGACCACGACAGCCACCAGCATCAGCGCGGTGGACAGCGCGAGCGTCAGCCCCAGCCCGACGTGGGGGTTTATCAGCCCGGTGACGAAGGGGCGGTCCGGCGCGTTGACGGCGTCGGCCTTGCGGTCGAACCAGTCGTTCATCACCACGCCGACGCCGTATCCGAGGGTGCAGAACAGCAGCCCGATCACGATGCTCGCGGCGCTGGCCCCGACCGGCGGCGCCGTCATGCCGACCAGACCGGCCGACAGCGAGAAGGGCACGAAGTGGAGCCGCCACATCCGCGCCCAGGCCACCAGCAGGTCCCGGGTGCTGACTGCGGGTTCGAGCCGGCTGACGGTCATCGGTCCTCCAGGTGCATCAGGTCGCGGACTTCGGCGAACGCGGCGACGACGCGCTTGAGCTGCTCCGACGTGTGCGTGGTGGCGAAGCTCGCCCGCAGCCGAGGCGAGGCGGCTGGGGGGACCACGGCGTTGACGTACACGCCGCGGTCCAGCAGGCTGCGCCACGCGAGCAGGGTCTGCTGGACGCCGTCGAGCCGCACCGACACGATCGGCGTCTCACTCGGTATCGGGTCGTAACCCAGGGCGGTGAGCTCGCGACGCACGTACGAGGCGTTCTCGACCGCCTGCCGGCACAGCCACGGTTCCGCCCGCAGGATGCGCAACGCGGCGTAGGCGGCGGCCAGGTTCGCCGGCGGCGCGGATGCGCTGAAGATGAGGCTGCGCGCGTGGTGGCGGAGGTACTCGATGACATCCTCCGGACCGAGCACCGCGCCGCCGATCGACGCCAGCGACTTGCTGAAGGTGACCGTGACGAGGTCGACCTGATCGGTGACGCCGAAATGGGCGCTGGTGCCCCGGCCGTCGGCCAGCACGCCGATGCCGTGCGCGTCGTCGACGAGCAGGCGGGCGCCGTACTGCCGGCACAGCCGGACCACCTCGTTCAGCGGGCACAGATCGCCGGCCATCGAGTAGACGCCGTCGACCACGACCAGCCGGCCGGCGTCCGAGGGGCCGGCCGCCAGCTGCCGCTCCAGGTCGGCCATGTCGTTGTGGGCGAACCGGCGGGTCTTCGCCCGGCTCATGCCGCAGCCGTCGTAGGCCGAGGCGTGCGCCTCGCGGTCGAGGATGACCTCGTCGTGACGAGACAGCAGCGACGCGATGACTCCGACGTTCGCCTGGTAGCCGGTCGGGAACACCAGAGCGGCCGGCATGCCGAGGAACTCGGCCAGCTCGTGCTCCAGCTCCTCGTGCAGAGGTGTGTTGCCGTTGAGCAGCCGAGAGCCCGTACGCGACGACCCGTACGCCTCGATCGCCGCCTGCGCCGCTGCTTTCACCTGGGGGTGGGAGGTGAGTCCGAGGTAGTTGTTCGAGCCGCACATCAGGATGTCGCCGTCCCCGGTCTGCGCGACGGTCGCGTCCTGCCCCTCGAAAGGAGTGAAGTACGGGTAGAGCCTGGCCGCGCGAGCCTCCCTGCTCTCGGTGTACGACCGGCAGCGGCCGAAGATGTCCACTGTCACCACGTTCGCGTAACCCCTCTCGTCTGGTACCCCGTGTGCATCAGGTCATCGGGCGGACCTGCTGCCCCAGCTGTCGGCGAACTCGCTCCGGACGGCGGCGCACCGCCGACCGGTTCCGGCCGGCACGGAACCGCTGTGCGGAGGGAGGTGGGCGATCGGACGCGGACGGCGTACGGAGGCTCTGCGGGTGGGTGCCCGCCGAGGCGGGCCCGGGCTCTCGCCGCAGGGTGGCCGGACCTGCCCGGCGGCCTGGCGCAACGGCGCGCCGACACGCGGTGGCGGGTTCGCCCGGGTGAACGACGGCCGCCGGCCGCGGTTCGGCCATTCCGAATGCGAGCGGGTGATCCGGGCAGCGCGGCCTGCACTTCGATCCGGGGCCGGCGATATCAGCCGGCATCAGGCCATCAGGCTTGCGAAGGCTCTCGGAAGCCAGGACCAGAACCAGAAGACGCGCTTCTACAGCAGCCCGATGAAAACGGTATTTCGACGGCAACGCATAGACCGGTACCTCCCCCGTTCCGCTGTCGACATTCATCAGCGGCGAATCGCTAAGCGATCTCTCTGGGGCAGGATGCTACGCCGGATCCGCAGCGCGAGTCCACCCCGCTTCGGGCGCGGGTTCCTCCCGGGCGCGGGGTCCACGCCGGCTTCCGGTGCGGTGCGCAGGGCGGTGATCGAGGGCTTGAACAGGGGTCATCCGGCCGGTTCGACAAGATCAACGAATAGTCGTCAATGAATAACCCGCATCTTCGTTCCGGCTGCCCGGCTTTGACCGGTCGCGCATCGGGCAGGCGAATCGGCGGGAGAATGTGGATAATGATCGTCGTGGCGCATCGCAGCAGACTCTCGACGATCCTGATCGACGTGCCGGGCGGTGAGGCGCCCGCAGCCGCCGCCTTCTGGTCGACGGCACTCGGCGTTCCGGCACGTACAGTCCCCGACGAGCCGCAGTTCACCTCTCTGCACGGCGCGTTGCCCGGCCTGGTGCTCGCGATCCAGTCCGTGGACGAGCCGGCTCGATATCACGTCGACATCGAGACCGACGACGTCGAGGCCGAAGCACGCCGGCTGATCGCCCTCGGCGCTGTCGAGGTCGGCCGCTGGCTGGAGTGCATCACCTTACGGGCTCCGGGCGGTCATCTCGTGTGTGTCATCCCGTGCCACAGCGATCCGAAGACCTTCGAGTCCCTCTCCCAGGCGTGGGAGTAGGCGCGCGGCCACGCAGGCGTCCGCATGGCCCGTGTCATGCTCGAAGCGATGAGCACCCAGCGTCCGCGCGACCCACGTCCCCTCCGTCGGCCGCGCCGCCCCCTGGCCCGCGTCGCGTTGGTCGTCGGCGTCCTCGCCGCGTTGGGCGCCGTCGCTGTGGTCGTGGTGCCGCTGCTGCGGCCGCCGGGCCCGCGACCGGCCTTCCAGCTCCCGGTGGCCTGCGGTGAGACGTGGCGCCTGTCGACCTATCCCGGGCACGACGACTACGACATCGACCTGTTCCCGGCCCGGGGCGAGGCGTGGGGACGGCCGGTGCTGGCCTCCGCCGCCGGCACCGTCACCGTGGCCGGGGTCAACGGTTCCCTGGGTGGTCGCACCCCGCAGGACCCGAACGGGCCGAAGGGGCGCGGCGGCGGCTACTGGGTGAAGATCGACCATGGCGGGAAGTGGGAGACGCAGTACCTGCACCTGCTCGAACCGCCGCTGGTCGAGGCCGGTCAGCGGGTGGCCCGCGGCGATCAGCTCGGGCGGGTCGGCAGCACCGGGAACTCCGGCGCCCCGCACCTGCACTACGAGCAGCGCCGGGGCTGGGAGAAGGTGGAGGCCCACTTCGACGGCGTGCCGTCCGGCATCACGTCCGACGACCGCGAGTACACCGTCCGGCTGACGAGCGCGAACTGCGACCAGGGTCGCCGGTAGCCACGGTTCGGCGTACCACCGGGGTCGCGCCGGACGGCGGCGAGAGCGGTCCCGGCGATAGGATCACCGGCACCCGCCGCCCGTACCCGCTGGAGCCCCGCTGTCCCGGCCGCCCGCCACCCGTCCCGCCCGGCGTGCCCGCCGGGCGTTGGCGCTGGTGTGCCTGCTCGTCGTGGCCGGGCTGCCCGCCGGGTCGGCGCCGCTCGGCGAGCCCGGGTCCGGGACGCTGCGGGTGCTCCAGATGAACCTCTGCAACAGCGGCCGGGCCGGCTGCTACACCGGCCGGGCCGTCCGCCAGGCCGCCGAGGTGATCGCCGTCGAGCGGCCCGACCTGGTCACGCTCAACGAGATCTGCCGCGACGACGTGGAGACGCTGGAGCGCGCGCTGCGGGCCGCCCGTCCCGGCGGCACGGTGGTGTCCGCGTTCCACGCCGCCGGTGACCGCCCCAACGCCGCGCCCACCTACTGCAACAACGGCCAGCCGTACGGGATCGGGTTGGTGACCCGTCTCGACGCGCGCGGTGCGCGGCCCACAGTGCACCGCGGCACCTACCCGGCGCAGGATTTCGCCGACCCGGAGGAGCGGGTCTGGCTCTGCCTGCGGGCCGCCGGGCTGCTGCACGCCTGCACCACGCACCTGGCGAACACCAGCGGTCAGGTCGCGCTGGCCCAGTGCGCCCAACTGGTCGGCGCGGTGGTGCCGGCGATCCGCCGCGACGGCGGGTACGCGCCCACAGTGCTCGCCGGTGACCTCAACCTGCGCGTCGGCGGCACGCCGGACGTGCGGTCGTGCGTGCCGGCGGGTTACCGGCGGATCGACGACGGCGCCCGGCAGCAGATGGTGACGACGGGCGACGTCACGATCTGCTGCCACCGGCCGGTGGACATGCGCGGGACGACCGACCATCCGGCGCTGCTGGCGACGGTGTCGATCGACGGCGAGCCCGCGACGGACCTACGGTTTGCGGGCGAGTAGCCCGACGAACGTGTGGTAGGTGTCGGTCTGCTGCGGCGCGGGCGCGCCCGGATCCGGACGCCACTCGGCCAGCGGCACCAGCCCCGGCTCCAGCACCGTCAGCCCGTCGGCGAAGGCGAGGATCTCCTCGTCGGTACGCCAGCGGCCGGTGCCCAGCGACTCGTTGAAGACCCGCTCGACCTCGCGCGCCTTGCGGGAGCCCTCCGGGTCGCGCTCGCCTGGGTCGCGGAAGTGCGAGATCGCCACGTAGCTGCCGGACGGCATCGCATCGATCAGCTCCGCCGCCACCGCGCCCGGGTCCTCGTCGTCGCCGAGGTGGTGCAGGATCGCGAAGAGCAGCAACCCGATCGGCCGGTCGAAGTCGAGGAACCGGCGGACGTCCGGGTCGTTGAGGATCTCCTGCGGTGCCCGGACGTCGGCCTGGATCACCGTCGCGGTGCCCTCCGCGGCGAGCAGCGCCCGCCCGTGGGTCAGCACGATCGGGTCGTTGTCCACGTAGACCACCCGGGCGGCCGGGTTGTGCTCGGTGGCGACCTCGTGCACGTTGCCCTGCGTGGGCAGCCCCGAGCCGAGGTCGAGGAACTGGTCGATGCCCGCCTCGGTGACCAGGAACCGGATGACCCGGCGCAGGAACGCCCGGTTGGCCTGGCCGGCGGCGGGCCCGTCCGGCGTGATCCGCAGCGCGTGCTCGGCGACCTTCCGGTCGACCTCGAAGTTGTCCTTGCCGCCCAGGAAGTAGTCGTAGACCCGGGCGACGCTGGGAACGTTGAGGTCGATGCCGGGGGGTGCCGCCTTGTCGCGGGTCACAGGCGTCTCCATTCGATTCTGATCAGCGCCGCCCGCCGGTGGGGTTACGGGCGTTTTCGGGGGAGTGTAGCGACCGGACGGCCCGAATTGTGGCCCCGGCTGGTACCGCTCCCACGGCGTCGGGCCGTCACCAGCACGTTCACCGTGCGACACGCGGAACGCGCCGGACCGGAACCGGTTCGCCGATGTCCGATGTGGCGTTCACACTGCCATACTCGGCATCGGACATGTGAACATCGTCGTAAGGGTGATGGCGTGCGGTTCCGGGTGCTGGGTCCGCCCGGCATCGACCGGGACGGGCGAGGCGTGCCGCTCGGCGGGCCGAAGCAGCGGGCCCTGCTGGCCCTGTTCCTGCTGCGGCCGAACCGGTTCGTCGCCGCCGACTGGCTGGTCGAGGCGCTGTGGGACGGGCGACCGCCGGCCAGCGCCCACACGACGCTGCGCACCTACGTCGCCGGACTGCGCCGGGCGGTGGAGCCCGAGCGGTCCCACCGCGAGCCGGCGCGCGTCCTGCGCAGCCGCCCCCGGGGGTACGAGCTGCGGGTCGAGGACGATGCCGTCGACGCGATCCGATTCGGACGCCTGGTGGACCGGGCGGCGGACACGCTCGCGGCCGGGCAGCCGGCGGTCGCCGAGCGGACGTACGCCGAGGCGCTGGCACTGTGGCGGGGCGAACCGCTCGCCGGCGTCGGCGAGCTGAACGCGGTGCGTCCGGAGGTGGCGCGGCTGACCGAGCTGCGGCTCACCGCCGAGGAGGGCCGCCTGACGGCTGCCGTCGCGGCCGGCCGGCACGCGCCGCTGCTGGCGGAACTGCGCCGCTTCGTGTCGGCGAATCCGCTGCGCGAGGGGGCCCGCGCGCAGTTGATGCTGGCGCTGTCCCGGTCCGGCCGGCAGACCGAGGCGCTCGCGGCCTTCGACGAGGGCCGCCGGGTCCTCGCCGCCGAGTACGGCCTCGACCCCGGTGAGCAGATGCGGGCGGCGCACCGGCTGATCCTGGAGCAGGCCGTACCGGCGCAGCCCGGACCCTCGGCGGTGGCCGGCCGGCAGGTCGTGCGGGCGGCCGGGCCCGCGCCGGCGCCGGCCGAACCCGAACCGGGCCCGGCCGCGGAGTCGCCGCGGCGGCACGCGGACCCGCTCGTGGGGCGCGGCGCCGAGCTTGCGCTGCTGCGGGAGACGCTCGACGCGGCCACCCGGCGCGGCGGGCGGGTGCGGGCAGTGGTGGGGGAGGCGGGCATCGGCAAGACCAGCCTCGCCGCGGCGCTCGGCGACCGGGCCGCCACCGGCGGCGTGCCGGTCGTCTGGGGTCGCTGTCCCGACGTCGGGCAGGCGCCACCGTTCTGGCTGTGGAACCAGGTGGTACGCGCGCTCGCGGCGATGCCGGACGCCGGCGCCACCGGCTCGGCGAGCCGCCTGGGCGGGTTCGCCGCCGGATCGCTGCCCGGCCCCGCGGAAGGCGGCGGCCTCGACCCCACGGCGCGGTTCCAGGTGTACGAGGCGGCGTCCGGCCTGGTGCACGCGGCGGCCCGGCGGCACGGCCTGCTGGTCGTGCTGGACGACCTGCACGCCGCCGACCCGGACTCGCTGCTGTTGCTGCGCTACCTCTCCGCCGGGCTGTCCACGTCCCGGGCGCTGGTGGTCGCAACGCTCCGTCCGTACGACAACGACCCGGCCCTGGTGGCGACGGTCGCCGAGCTGGCGCGCGGCCGCGACTTCGGTCAGCTCCGGCTCGCCGGGCTGGACGCCTCCTCGGTCGCCACCCTCGTCCGGCGCCGGACCGGGGTGGCGCCGCCGGAGCCGGTGGTGGCCCGCCTCGTCACCCGCACCGGCGGGAACCCGTTCTTCCTCACCGAGCTGCTGCGGTCCCGCACCGACGCGGCGGCCGACGCGGAACTGCCGCCGAGCATCCGGGACACGGTACGGCTGCGGCTCGTCGGGCTGCCCGAGCCCGCCCGACGCTGCCTCGACCTGCTCAGCGTGGCCGGACACGACCTGGACCTGCAGGTGATGGTGGCGGCGCTGGACACCACCGCACCGGCGGTCGCCGAAGCGCTCGCCCCGGCGTACACGGCCGCGCTGGTCACCGAGGCGGGGCCGGGCACCGTCACGTTCCGCCATCCGCTGATCGCCGAGGTCACCTACGCCGAGCTGGTCCCGCCGCGCCGGGCCGCGTTGCACGCCCGGCTGGCGCGCGCGTACGAGCGGGCCGCCGGTGTCGCGCCGGCCGAGCTGGCCCGCCACTACGGTCAGGCGATCGGCCTCGGACACGGCGAGGACCACCTGCGGTGGTCGCTGCGCGCCGCCGACGACGCGACGCGGCGGGTCGCCTACGAGGACGCGCTCGGCCACCTCGAACGCGCCGCGCACCGGCTGGCCCCGGCCGCGCAGACCTCGCCCGACGCGGCGTCCACCGAACTGACCGTTCAGCTGCGCCGCGCGGCGCTGTTGCAGATGACCGTCGGCGTCGGCAGCGACGCCGTCGACCAGGTCTGCGCCCGCGCCCGGGAGCTGCTGACGCTCGTCGGGCCGGACACCGACCTCCGGCACGCGCTCTGGGCGCTGGGTGAGCTGGCCGCCAACCGGGCCGAGTTCGCGATCTGCGCCGACCTCGCCGGGCGCCTGGTGCGGTCCGCGGACGACGGCAGCGGGCTGATCGCCGTGGCCGGTGAGTACCTGCTCGGCGCGGTCGGCTACTTCACCGGCCGTCAGGCCGAGGCCGAGCGGCGGCTCAGCGCCGGCATCGAACGGCTGCGTACCGTCGACCGGGCGCTGCTGCGCCGGGAGGTCGGCCGGCGGCCGGTGCTGGCCTGCCACAACTTCCGGGCGCTCGTGCGGTCGATGCGCGGCGACCCGGCCGGCGCCCGGGCGGACATCGCCGACGCCGAGGCTCTCGCCGAGGAACTGGACGACCCGTACGGCCGGGCCAACGCGGCGCTCTACGCGGCCTGGCTGGCGATGCAGGAACACGACGTCGACGCGGCCGACGCCGCGGGACGGCGGTGCCGGGACATCGGCCGGGCCACCGGCCTGCCGCACATGACGGCGACCGGCGCGTACTTCCTGGAGTGGGCCGCCGCCCGCGCCGGCGACCACGGCCGGCTCGACGCGATGCGCGCCGCCGCCGACGGGTTCTACCGTCCCGGGTTGCGGTCCACCCGCACCATCACGTGTGCCGCGATGGCCGAGGCGTACCTGACCGCCGGTCGCGCGGAGACCGCCGCGACGCTGGCCGAGGAAGGGCTGGCCGTGGCGGACCGGTTCGGTGAGCGCGTCGTCGTCGCGGAGCTGCACCGGATCCGTGGGGTGGCGCGCCGCGACCGCGCGGAGTGGGACCTCGGCGCCCGGATCGCCGCCGACCAGGGCGCCGCACTGCTGCGGCAGCGGTTCGCGACGTTCTGACCGGTGTGGCGGCCCGCCTCCACGCCTTCTCCACACCCTTTCCACGCCGGGCTGGTGCCCTGGTCGGCGTCGGACGGCCGGAGCCGTCCGGGACCACGTTCCGAAAGGGCATCACGATGGGATCAGTTCAGCCGCCGGATCGCCAGGCCGTCCAGGAGGTCGACGTCGCCGTCATCGGCTGCGGGCCGGTGGGCGCGCTCACCGCGAACCTGCTCGGCGCCCGCGGCGTCCGCACGCTCGTCGTGGAGCGCAGTGCGACGGCGCACGGCCAGCCGCGGGCCTTCTCCTGCGACGACGAGGCGATGCGCATCTACCAGCAGGCCGGCCTGCTCGACGAGATCCGCGACGCCACTGTCGCGCCGCCGCTCGTGGAATACGTCAACGGCGCCGGCCGGGTCTTCGCCCGGATGGCGCTGTCCGAGACGGACTTCGGGTACGGGCACGCGCCGCTGCGCTTCTTCGACCAGCCGCGGCTGGAACACACGCTGCGTACCGGGCTGGACCGGTTCCCGCACGTGCAGCTCTCGCTCGGCACCGAGATGGCCGGCCTCACCCAGGACGAGGACGGGGTCACCGTGCTGCTGTCCGACGTGGCCACCGGGCAGCGGCGGACGGTCCGCGCCCGGTACGTGCTCGGCTGCGACGGCGCGCGCAGCGCCACCCGTGCCGCCGTCCGGATCCCGCTGTCCGGGGCGAGCTACGCCGAGCCGTGGCTGGCCGTCTCCGGCGACGTGCCGCCCGACGCGGTACGGGTCGGGGACACCCGGTTCGTCTGCGACTGGCGGCGTCCGGCGTTCGTGTCCCCGGGCGCGGCCGGCAGCTACCGGATGGAGTTCATGCTGCGCCCGGGGGAGACCGAGGACGAGATGCAGCGGCCCGAGACCGTCGCCGCGCTCGTCTCGCCGTACGTCGACCCGGACCGGTTCACAGTCACCCGCGCGGTGGTCTACACCTTCCACCACCTCATCGCGCGACGGTGGCGGGAGGGACGGGTGTTCCTGCTCGGCGACGCCGCCCACCAGATGCCGCCGTTCATGGGCCAGGGCCTGTGCAGCGGCCTGCGCGACGCGGCGAACCTGTCGTGGAAGCTGTCGCTGGTGCTGTCCGGCGTCGCCGACGCCGCAGTGCTCGACACGTACGAGATCGAGCGGCGCCCGCACACGGTGGAGATGGCGCGCACGAGCGTCCGGCTGGGGCACGTCTTCCTGGCCCGCAACCGGGTCACCGCCGGAATGCGCGACGCCGCGCTGCGGGCGGTGCAGACGATCCCCCGGGTACGGCGGTTCGTGGAACGCTTCGAGTTCAAGCCGGTGCCGGCGTACCGGCGGGGCCTGATGGCCGGCGGGCGGCGCGCCGGCGTGGTCGGGACGATGTTCCCCCAGCCGCGGGTCCTCGTCCCGGGCGCGCCCGGGGAGCGCCTGCTCGACGAGGTGCTCGGCGACGGTTTCGCCGTGCTCGGCCGCGCCGGCGTGGACAACCCGCTCGGAGCGTGGCGGCCGGGGCTGCCGGCGCGGTTCGTCGCGGTCCACCCGAGCGGTACGTCGCTCGCCGACCTGCCGGATCCGCTTGCCGGCTCTCCGGCACCCGGCGGGCCGGACCGGGTCGACGTGGTGGACGCCGAGGGGGTGCTCGGCGGGTGGCTGCGACGGCACGGCGCCGACCTGGTGGTGCTGCGGCCGGACCGGTTCGTGTTCGCCATGGTGGCTGCCGGTGGGATCGAGCAGGCCGGGCGGGACCTGTCCGCCGCGCTCGGCGCGCCGGACGGAGGCCGGAGCCGGGCGGACACCCCGGGACTCGCGGCGGCAGCCGATTCGTGACCGGACGCCCGGCAGTCGTGCCTCCCGGGGCCTCTCGTCGTCCACAGCGGACGGCACGGAGGTCACCCACCACCACCCGCCCTGGTCGTACCAGACCTCGTGGACGGGGCACGCCCTTGCCGGGATGCGTGCACGCGCGTAGGAAGAGCACCACCATCCACCACCGTCGTACCACACTCCGATGCCGAAGGAGACGCGCGTGCCCACCCCCAGACGGCTCCGTCTCGCCGTGTCCGCGCTGGTGACCGTATCGGCCGTGTTGCTCGGCTCCGGCGCCGCCGCGGCGCCGCCCGCGCCGGCCGCGAACCGGTCCTGCGACCCGATCGACCCGGCGGCCTGCCTGCTGCCGTTCCCCAACGACTACTTCACCGTGCCGGACCGCAGCACGCCGACCGGCAAGCGGGTGCGGTTCGCCGTCTCCGCGATGCCGGCGAACGTGCTCGGCGTGCCGATCGACCCGGCGGAGTGGAACCGGCAGGACGGGTTCAGCCCCGGCTCGCCGATCCTGGCGCGCGTACCCGGTCTCGACGCCACGCGGACCCGGATCGCGCCGGTCACCGACGTCGCGCGCTCGCTGGCGCCGGACGCGCCGATCGTGCTGCTCGACGCCCGCACCGGGCGGCGTACGCCGTACTGGGCCGAACTGGACGCGCACGCCGCCGGCAACCCGGACCGGCAGGTGCTGATCATCCGGCCGGCGGTCGCGCTGACCGAGGGCGCCCGGTACGTCGTCGGCCTGCGCGGCATGCGCGACGGCGACGGCGCGCTGATCCCGGCCCCGAAGTCGTTCCGCAGTTACGTGACCGGCGCGGGCCTGGACCGGCGTGACCCGCGCGCGCCGCAGATGAAGCGGATCCTCGCCGACCTGAGCCGGGCCGGCGTCAAGCGGCACAGCCTCTACCTGGCCTGGGACTTCACAGTCGCCAGCCGGCACGGTCTGACCGGGCGGATGCTGGCGGTCCGGGACGGCGCGTTCGCCGCGCTCGGCCGCCGCGCCCCCTCGTTCACCGTCACCCAGGTCACCGACTACACGCCCGAGCAGGACCCGCTGATCGCCCGGCAGGTGACCGGCACCGTCGCCGTGCCGTCCTATCTGACCGGTGACGGGGGACCGGGCTCCCGGCTGCACTACGGTCCGCCCGGCGGCGACGGCACGCCGCCGACGCCGAACGCGCTGCCCACACCGTCCGGCACGACGGTGGCGGCCGACTTCGTCTGCAACATCCCGCGCAGCGCGTCCGCCACGAAGCCAGCCCACCTGTCGCTCTACGGCCACGGGCTGCTCGGCCGGCCCACCGAGATCAACGCCGGCAACGTCAAGACGATGTCGCAGACGTACGACTTCACCTTCTGCGCGACCAGCTGGATCGGCATGGCGGCGGCCGACGTCCCGTACGTGGCGGGCGCCTTCACCGACCTCAGCGCCTTCCCGGCGGTGGCCGACCGGCTCCAGCAGAGCTTCCTGAACTTCCTCTTCCTCGGCCGGACGATGATCCATCGCAACGGGTTCGCCGCCCACCCGGCGTTCCGCGACGCCGCCGGACGGCCGCTGATCGACGTGGCCGGCGGGCTGCACTACGACGGCAACAGCCAGGGCGGCATCAACGGCGGCGCGCTGACCGCCATCGCTCAGGACTGGACCCGCTCGGTGCTCGGCGTGCCCGCGATGAACTACTCCACGCTGCTGCAGCGCAGCGTCGACTTCGCTCCGTTCCAGACCGTCCTGGACGGCTACTACCCGGACAAGATCGATCAGCAGCTCGTCTTCGGGTTGTTGCAGATGCTGTGGGACCGGTCCGAGGCCAACGGGTACGCCCAGCACATGACCGACCGGCCGCTGCCGCGTACCCCGGCGCACCGGGTCCTGATGCACGTGGCCTTCGCCGACCAGCAGGTCTCCACCGCGGCGGCGGAGGTGCAGGCCCGCACCATCGGCGCCCGCCTGCACACCCCGGCGCTCGCCGACGGCTGGTCACCGGACGTGCGCCCGTTCTGGGGCATCGCGCCGATCCGCAGGTACCCGTACGCGGGCTCGGCCATGGTGGTCTGGAACAGCGGCGCGGCGTACGCGCCACCGCCGACGAACCTCGCCCCGGCCGGACCGGAGTACGGCGAGGACTCGCACGAGTTCCCCCGCGCGCAGCCCGGCGCGCAGCGGCAGAAGGCCGTCTTCCTGCTCACCGGCAAGGTGATCGACGTCTGCCCGGGCCGGCCCTGCCCGTGACGTCCGGACCGGGCGTGCGATGGCGCACGCCCGGTCCGCCGCCGGGGGAGTGGCGCCACCGGCAGCGGCGCGCGGCGTCTGATCGCTGACAGGTGAATCAGCGATTGGATATCCCGCGTCTTTACGGCCAGATCCCGAACAAGACCTCATTATCCGGCTCTTCTCCGCAGTAGGAACTGTCTCCGATAAGGCGCCGATTCCACATGAGACGGACATGTCCCTCCAGTCCGTGATTGCGGCGCGGGTGGATGAGGCCGGCCGGCACGGGCTCCTGGGCGAGAAGTCAACCCCGTGGATCAGGGCAATTTTGAGGACTTCTTCCTCTTGTTTTTCCCCACTCCTTTCCTTTGGTCGACGCGCTTATCGCGCGCCCCGATCCGGGCGCGGAAGCCATTTCCGCAGGTCGCGTGGAGTGTCGTGAGCATACTGATCTTGGCTGCCCGGATTGGCGGCCCTGATTGGCGTGATCGACGGGCAACGCAGAGCGACGCCTGGTGTTATGCTGCGCTCCGGGGGAGGTAGTCTGGATGATGTCATCGGCTATCAGACGGGCCTTGGCCAGGAGTTTCAGGCCCGTACACGACGGCGTTTATTCCACTCGTCAATATGTGCGGCGAGGACGGCATAGGCGGGGCGGATGACGCCCGCCGACGCGCTTCTTGGCTGAAGCGCACCATCTGTCACGGGCATGGCGCAGCGGGGCACGTGGGCCGCCGTACGCGCGTTCGCCCGCGTTTTCCCTGCGGCAAGGCGCGCCGTTGTGTATGCCGTGATGGCCTACGGCCTGCGCTTTTGCGCGCTCCCTGCCGGGCGGGACGCTGCTCCGGGTCGACTGTCGGGTAAGTGGCGCGCAATTATCCGACAGTGGCAGAGCTGCGTTCACCTGCAGTTATGAAAATCGTTCCCGCCTGTCGGAGAGTTGGCGCTCGGTGCGTTGCTTGCGCCTCCTGGGAAAACCGAGTTACACAAACTTTATCAACGATCAGGGTTGACACTCGCCGATGAACGCCGGGATGCTGGTGCCGCCGCCGTCCTGGTAGTCGGCGGGACGAACGCGGATCCTTTCGCGAAGTCCAGAACGTGCTTTCCGGACTATTAACGTGGTGCGAACGCAGCATTAATCATGCATTCGTGCCGGACCTGCTGTGCCTTTACCGGACGTCAGAAGGAATCGGATCGTGGGCATTTCCCTGCCAGGACGAGGCGATGCGGCCGACCCAGTGCGACAGTCGGCCGGGTCCGCCGGTCGCGCTGGTCAACCGCCGAAACCCGGCACCCTGGTCGACCGGTTCCGTGCGGTCCTTCTCGACCGTCCGGACGGCGTGACCTATCGGTTCCTGGCCGACGGCGAGAACGACGAGGTCGCCATTTCCAACGCCGACATGGATCGGCGGGCCCGGGCCATCGCCGCCACGTTGCGAGAGCGCGTGAACGAGGGCGAGCGGGCGCTCATCGTCTGCCCGCCGGGCCTGGACTACCTCGCCGCGTTCCTGGGCTGCCTCTACGCCCGGGTGATCGCCGTACCGGTGTACCCGCCGAACCCGGTGCTGCTCAAGCGGACCCTGCCCCGGCTGATCGGCGTGATCCAGGACGCCCGTCCCGCTGTCGTGCTCGCGCCGGCGGAGATCACCGCTATGGCCGGCCAGATCACCGCGCTGGCGCCCGCGCTGGGCTCGCTCGTCTGGCAGGCCGTCGACCGGATCGACCCGGCCGTGGCCGACGGGTGGCGCGAGCCCGGCCTCGGCGGTGACGACGTGGCGTTCCTCCAGTACACGTCCGGCTCCACCGGGCGGCCGAAGGGCGTGGTGCTCAGCCACGCCAACCTGCTGGCCAACCTCGAGGTGACGAACCAGCGTTTCATCACCGACGTCGAGACCACCCGGCTGGTGAGCTGGCTGCCGCCGTACCACGACATGGGGCTGATCGGCGCCATGCTGCAGCCGCTCTACGCCGGGTTCCCGGCGACCTTCATGTCACCGACGTCGTTCCTCAAGCGCCCGCTCCGCTGGCTGCAGGCCATCTCCACCTACCGGGCCACGCTCAGCGGCAGCCCCAACTTCGGTTACGAGCTGTGCCTGGCGAAGACCACCGCGGACGAACGCGCGGCGCTGGACCTGAGCAGCTGGCGGCTGGCGTTCAGCGGGGCCGAGCCGGTCCGGGCCGAGACCATCGACCGGTTCGTGGCGGCCTTCGGGCCCAGCGGGTTCCGCCGCGAGGCCTTCTACCCCTGCTACGGCCTGGCCGAGGCGGCGCTGTTCGTCGCCGGCGGGCTGGCCGGCACCGAACCGGCAGTACGCCGGGTGCGTGCCGCCGACCTGGCCGACAACCGGGCGGTCGAGGCCGGCCCGGACGAGGAGAGCCGGACGCTCGTCAGCTGCGGAA
Source organism: Micromonospora sp. C41 (assembly GCF_018070485.1). Classification (NCBI taxonomy): domain Bacteria; kingdom Bacillati; phylum Actinomycetota; class Actinomycetes; order Micromonosporales; family Micromonosporaceae; genus Micromonospora; species Micromonospora sp. C41. Next base: position 317,410 of record NZ_JAGPXP010000001.1, read on the forward strand.
CGGCGGCCGCCGGGCACGAGCTGGTCATCGTCGACCCCGCTACCTGCGAGCGGCTCCCGGCCGGCCGGGTCGGGGAGATCTGGTTCGGCGGCGGCAGCGTCGCCCAGGGCTACTGGGGACGCCCGCAGGAGAGCGAGGAGACCTTCCGGGCCCGGCTCGCCGGCAGCGGCGACGGCCCGTTCCTGCGCACCGGCGACCTGGGCTTCCTGACCGACGACGGCGAGCTGTTCGTCACCGGCCGGCACAAGGACCTGATCATCATCGCCGGGCGGAACCACTACCCGAGCGACATCGAGGTGACGGTCGAGCAGAGCGATCCGACGCTGCGGCCGGGCTGCGGCGTGGCCTGTTCGGTGGAGGTCGACGGCGAGGAGCGGCTCGTCGTCATCCAGGAGGTCGGCGGCAGCCGCGCCCGGCTCGACGCCGAGCGCGTCGTCACGGCGATCCGCGGCGCGGTCGCCCAGGAGCACGGCCTCCAGGTGCACGACGTGGTCCTGATCAAGCAGGGCAGCATCCCGAAGACCTCCAGCGGAAAGCTGCAACGGCGGGCCGCCCGGCAGTCCTTCCTCACCGGCGACCTCACGGTGCTGGCGAGCTGGAGCGCGGCCGACCCGGAACACGTCACCGGCGGTGCGGGCAGCACGCCGGCACCGCCCCTGGCCGCGCCCGGTCGCGCCGAGGTCGAGCAGCGCCTCGTGGCGGAGCTGGCCGCCCGGCTGGGGATCAGCCCGCAGGCGGTGGACCCCACCCGGCCCGTCGCCACGTACGGGCTGCAGTCGGTGGAGATGGTCGGGCTCGTGGGCGAACTGGAGACGTGGCTGGGCCGTTCCCTGTCCGCGACCCTGATCTGGGAGTACCCGACCATCGAGGTGCTGGCCGCCCACCTCGGCGACCCGGCCGTCGGCTCCGAACCCGCCGCGCCGGTCGAGCCCACGGCGCCGGCCGATCCGGCCGCGACCACGGCGACCGGCGCCGAGGCGACCGCGGGCCACGCGGACGCGACCGACGAGGCCGTCGCCGTCATCGGCATCGGCTGCCGCCTCCCCGGCGGCGTCGACGGACCGGAGAGCTTCTGGCGCCTGCTGACCGAAGGACGCGACGCGGTCCGCGAGGTGCCCGCCGACCGGTGGGACGCCGACGAGCTGCACACCGACGACGCGACGACGCCCGGAAGGACGACCACCCGCTGGGGCGGCTTCCTGGACCGGATCGACCAGTTCGACCCGCACTTCTTCGGCATCGCCGCCCACGAGGCCGCCCGGATGGACCCGCAGCAGCGGCTTCTCGCCGAGGTGACCTGGGAGGCGCTGGAGGACGCCGGACTGGCCGCCGACGACCTGGCCGGCTCCCCGACCGGCGTCTTCATCGGCATCGCCACCAGCGACTACGCCCAGCTCACCCTCGCCGACCTCGACCGGGTCGACGCGTACACCGGCACCGGCAACGCGTTCAGCATCGCGGCGAACCGCCTGTCGTACCTGTTCGACCTGCGCGGCCCGAGCATCGCCGTCGACACCGCCTGCTCCTCCTCGCTGGTCGCGGTGCACCAGGCCGTCACCAGCCTGAGCCGGGGAGACTGCACGCTGGCCGTCGCCGGCGGGGTCAACGTGGTCCTGTCACCCGCGCTGGCGATCAACTTCAGCAAGGCCGGCGCGATGGCGGGCGACGGTCGCTGCAAGACCTTCGACGCCCGGGCCGACGGCTACGTCCGCGCCGAGGGCGCCGGCGTGGTGATCCTCAAGCCGCTGTCCCGGGCGCTCGCCGACCAGGACCCGATCTACGGGGTGATCCTCGGCGGGGCGGTCAACCAGGACGGCCGGACCAACGGGCTGATGGCGCCGAACCCGCACGCCCAGGAGGCGGTGCTGCGCAGCGCGTACGAGCGGGCCGGCGTGGCGCCGGAACAGGTCGGCTACGTCGAGGCGCACGGCACCGGCACGCTGCTCGGCGACCCGATCGAGGCCAAGGCGCTCGCCGCCGTGGTCTGCGCCGACCGCGATCCGGCGCGGCCCCTGCTCATCGGATCGGTCAAGTCCAACCTCGGCCACCTGGAGGCCGCCGCCGGGATCGCCGGCCTGATCAAGGCCGCGCTGGTCCTGCGGCACCGGCAGATCCCGCCGAGCCTGCACTACCGGCAGCCCAACCCGCACATCCCGTTCGCGCAGCTCGCGCTCCAGGTGGCCGACACCGGTCAGCCGTGGCCGGACGGATACGCGCGGGCCGTCGCCGGAGTCAGCTCGTTCGGCTTCGGCGGCACCAACGCGCACCTGGTCCTCGCCGAGCCGCCCCGGTCCGACCGGCACGCCTCCTCCGAAACGGCCGCCGCGCCCGGCCACCTCCGCCTCAACGGCAGCGCGCCCGCCGGAGGCGCCCCGGCGGACCCGGCCCGGCTGCTGACCATCTCGGCCCGTACCCCCGAGGCGCTCGGTGAACTCGCCCGGCGGTACGCGGCGAAGCTGGCCCCGCCCGGCGAAGGCGCGGACCTCGCCGCCGTCTGCGCCGCCGCCGCCGTGCGTCGCACCCACCACGAGCACCGGCTGGCCTGCGTCGGTGACTCGCCCGAGCAGGTACGGGACGCGCTCGTCGCGTACGCGGCCGGCACGGAACGGCCCGGGCTGTCGTGGGGCGCCCGGCGCGTCTCCCGGCGCCCGAAGCCCGTCTTCGTGTTCTCCGGCCAGGGGCCCCGATGGTGGCCGATCACCGAGGACCTGCTCGCCGAGCCGGCGTTCCGCGACACGTTCGCGCAGTGCGACCGGGCGCTGCGGCAGTACGTCGACTTCTCCCTGCTCGACCTGGTCACCGGCCGGGACGACGCGAGTCTGCTGGACGACCCGGCGGTCGCCCAGCCCGCGCTGACCGCCGTGCAGATCGCCCTGGCCGCGCTCTGGCGCTCCTGGGGCGTCGAGCCGGCCGCCGTGGTCGGGCACAGCGTCGGCGAGGTGGCCGCCGCCCAGGTCGCGGGCGCGCTCGGCATCGCCGACGCGATGCGGGTCGCCCGCCAGCGGGGCCGGGTCATCCGCGCCGCCATCGGCAACGGCCGGATGGCGGTGCTCGGCCTCCCGCTCGACCGGACCGAGCAGTTGCTCGCCGAGCGGCGGCCGGGCGCCGTCTCGGTCGCCGCCACCAACGGACCGGAGTCCACTGTGCTCTCCGGCGACGGCGCGGCCCTGGCCGCCCTCGCCGAGACGCTGACGGCCGAGGGGACGTTCTGCCGGATGCTCGAATCGGTCGACTACGCCTCGCACAGCCCACAGATGGAACCGCTGCGCGCCGAGCTCGGCGCGCTGCTCGACGGGCTCACCCCGGGGCCCGCCGCCGTGCCGATGCTCTCCACGGTCACCGCCGGGCCGATCGACGGCGCCGCGCTCGACGCCGCGTACTGGGCCGACAACCTGCGCCGGCCGGTGCTGTTCGACACCGCCGTCACCCGGCTGGTCGACGCCGGGCACGACGTGTTCGTGGAGATCTCCCCGCATCCCATGCTCGGCGGCGCGGTCACCGAACGCATCGCCCGCCAGCAGCGCGACGGCGTCGTCGTCGCCTCGCTGCGCCGCGACGAGCCGAGCCGGGCCACGGTCCTCGGTGAGCTGGGCCGCCTCTGGACCGCCGGCTGCCCGGTCGACTGGCGCCGGATGTACGGGCCGGTCGTGCCGATGGCCGCGCTGCCGGCGTACCCGTGGCAGCGGGAACGGCACTGGATCACCGACGAGTACCCCCGGACGCGGCGCACCGCCCACCGCGGGCACCCGGTGCTGGAGACGTACGTCCGGTCCGCCGCCGAACCGGGCGGACACCACTTCGGCGTCCGGCTCGACCTGGCCGGGTTCGGCTACCTGCGGGACCACGTCGTCGAGGACAGCCCGGTGCTGCCGGCCAGCCTGCTTCTCGACGCGGCGCTGGCGGCGACCCGGCGGCTCCTCGACGATCCGGCCGCGGTGGTCGAGCGGATCGAACTGACCCGGGTCACCCTCGTCGAGGAGCTGGCCGAGGCGGACACCGTCCAACTCGTCCTGCTCCCGGAGACCGCCACCGGCGGCACGCTGCGGATCTACAGCCGCGGACCGGACGACGCCTGGAACGAGGTGGCGCACGGCCGGTACGGCGCCGCGCAGCCGTTCCCGGCCGGCGCCGTCGAGCCGCTGACCACGGTCCGCTCGCGCTGCGGCGAGCAGCGGGACAGCGCCGAGCACTACGCCCGGCTGGCCCGGTCCGGCCTGCGCTACGGCCCCGCCTTCCAGGGCGTCGCCGCGCTCTGGCAGGGCGAGCGCGAGGCGGTCGCCGAACTGCGCGACCCGGCCGAGCTGACCGGCGCCCGGGAGCCGTACCTGGTGCACCCCGCCCTGCTGGACAGCTGCCTGCACGTGCTGGCGGCGGCCATGACCGGCGCCGACGCCGGGACGTACCTGCCGGTGGGGGTGGAGCGTTTCGCCCTCGCCGCCGGCCCGGGCGTACCCCGATGGGCGCACGCCACCGTGGGCGGGGCCGCCACCGACGGCCCGGAGATCGACGGCGCCCGGGTGGTGCTCTACGACGCGGCCGGCGACCCGGTGGGCGAGATCGCCGGCGTGCGGCTGCGCCGGCTGGCCGGCTCCGGCCCGGCCGACCCGGTCGGCGAGGCGCTGCTCGACCTGGCCTGGCAGGAGGCCACCGACGGGGCACAGACGCCGGAGACCGGCGGCTGGTGGCTGCTGCTCACCGGCGCCGACCCGGTCGGCGGCGACCTGCGGGCCGCGCTGTCCGGCCGGGGCGTGGACACGGTGACCGTCGCACCCGGTGACGCCTACCGGCAGGTTGCCCTGGATCGGTACGAGGTCGACCCGGCCCGGCCGGCGGACTTCGTGACGCTCCTGACCGACCTGCGTGCCGCCCGGCCGGAGCCGTGCGCCGGAGTGCTGCACGCGTGGAGCCTCGACGTGCGCCTCACCGAGCAGAGCCCGGCCGACCTGCCGGACACCCCACTGGACCGGCTCGAACTGCTCGGTCCGGTCGCCGTCACGCATCTGGTGCGGGCGCTCACCGAGGTCGGCGGCCGGTCACCCCGGCTGGTGCTGGCCACCCGGGGCGCGCAGGTGGTCGCCGCCGACGCGGGCGCGCCGGACCCGGCCCAGGGCGGCCTCTGGGGACTGGCCCGGGTGGTCGCGCTGGAACACGCCGAGCTGCGCCCCACGATCGTCGACCTCGACCCGGCCGACGGGCGGCACGGCGTTCCCGGCCTGGTCGACGAACTGCTGCACCGGCCCGGTGGCGAGCAGGTCGCGCTGCGCGGCGGCCGGCGCTACGTGCCCCGGCTGGTCCCGTGGCGCGCGCCCACGGCCACGCCGGCGCGTCCGCACCCGTTCGACCGGTCCGCCGCCGACGGCAACTACCGGCTGCTGTCGGTGCAGGGACACCTGGGCAGCCTGACGCCGGTGCTCTCCGCACGCGTGCCGCCCGGCCCCGGCCAGGTGCAGATCGAGGTGGCCGCCGCCGGACTCAACTTCAACGACGTGCTCAAGGCGATGGAGATCTGCCCCGGCGTACCCCCGGGCATCGTGCCGCTGGGCGGCGAGTGCGCCGGCCGGGTCACCGCGCTCGGCGCCGGAGTCACCGGCCTGAGCGTCGGCGACGCGGTGATGGCGGTGGCCCCGTCCAGCATGGCCGCGTACACCACCACCCGGGCCGAGCTGGTCGCCCCCGTCCCCGGCGGGCTCACCGACGAGCAGGCCGCCGCGCTGCCGATCGCGTTCCTCACCGTGGTGTACGGCCTGGAGTACCTGGCCCACCTCGGCGAGGGCGACACCCTCCTGATCCACTCGGCCACCGGCGGCGTCGGCCTGGCCGCGCTGCAGGTGGCCCGCCGCAACGGCGCCGAGGTGCTGGCCACCGCCGGCAGTGAGGAGAAGCGGGAACTGCTGCGCCGCCTCGGCGTCAAGCACGTGATGGACTCCCGGTCGCTGCGTTTCGCCGACGAGGTGCTGGCCCTCACCGACGGCCGGGGCGTGGACGTCGTGCTCAACTCGCTCACCGGCGAGGCGCTCACCCGCAGCCTCGGCCTGCTCGCGCCGAACGGGCGGTTCGTCGAGATCGGCAAGCAGGACATCTACGCCAACAGCCACCTCGGCCTGCGGGCGCTGCGGCACAACCGCTCGTTCCTCGCCGTCGACCTGGAACGCGCCTTCGCCGAGCGGCCGAAGCTGATCGCCCGCCTCTTCGCCGAGGTGCTGCGCGGCTTCGACAGCGGCGAGTTCACCGCCCTCCCGGTGACCACCTACGACTACGCCGACGCGGCGGCGGCGTTCGGTCTCATGGCGCAGGCCCGGCACACCGGCAAGATCGTGCTGCGGCCCGGTGGGCACGAGGTGGCCGCCGTACCGCCGGGGGAGGTCCCGGTCCGGCCGGCCGCCACGTACCTGATCACCGGTGGTCTCGGCGCTCTCGGCCTGGAGACCGCCCGCTGGCTGGCCGGTCGCGGCGCGCGGCACCTGGCGCTGCTCGGCCGCAGCCGGCCCTCGGCGTACGCCGGGCAGGTCCTCGACGAGTTGCGCGGGCAGGGCGTCGAGGTCCAGGTCCGGCAGGCCGACATCGCCCGCCACGAGGACGTCACGGCGGTGCTGGCGGACCTCGACCGGACGATGCCGCCGCTGGCCGGCGTCGTGCACGCCGCCGGTGTGCTGGACGACGGGCTGATGCTGCAGCTCGACCGGGCCCGGTTCCGGGCCGTGGCCGCGCCCAAGGTGGACGGCGCCTGGCATCTGCACCGGGCCACCCTGGACCGGGACCTCGACTTCTTCGTCCTCTACTCCTCGGCCGCCGCGCTGCTCGGCTCACCGGGCCAGGCCAACTACGCCGCCGCGAACGCGTTCCTGGACACGCTCGCGCAGCGGCGCCGGGCGCAGGGACGGGCCGCGCTGAGCGTCAACTGGGGTCCCTGGTCCGGGTCCGGCCTGGCGGCCCGCCCGGACCGTGGCGGCCAGCTCGCCGGGCAGGGCATCGTCGGCATCGACCCACGCGACGGCATCGAGGCGCTGGACCGGCTGGTGCGGACCCCGGCGGCGCAGGCGGCCGTCCTGCCGCTGGACCTCGACCGGCTCCGCACGGCCGCGGCCGGCGGGCTCGTGCCCGCGCTGCTGGCCGACCTGGTCGCGGTGGACACCCCGCGCACGGCCGAGGGCCGGGCGCGCTCCGGCGAGGTACGCCGGCGGCTGCTCACCGTCGAGCCGGGCCGCCGCCGGCGCGCCCTGCTCACCGGGCACGTCGCCGGTGAGGTGGCCCGGGTGCTCAAGGTGGACGCCGACCGGGTCGACGTCACCTCGCCGCTGGCGAACATGGGCTTCGACTCGCTGATGTCGCTGGAGCTGCGCAAGCGGCTGGAGACGTCGCTCGACGTCGAACTGTCCGCCACGCTCGCGTGGCGCTTCCCGACCATCGACGCGCTCGTACCGCACCTCGCCGAGCGGATGGACGTGGCGCTGGAGGCCGGGCCGGACGCCGACGTCTCCCCGGCGGGGACCGGCCCGGCGACCGCGCCCGGCGCGACACCGGCCGCCGGGACCGACGACCCGGCCACCGACCTGGAGCAGCTCTCCGACGACGACGTCGAGGCGCTCCTGCTGGCCAAGCTCAACCAGATCGAGGAAGGGCGTCAGGGATGACCACGACCGGGCAGCAGGCGCAGGCGCCGAACTCCACGCTCAAGCGCGCCTACCTGCAGATGGAGCGGATGCAGCGGCAGCTCGCCGAGTACGAGCGCGGCCGGACCGAGCCCGTCGCGGTCGTCGGCATGGGGCTGCGCTTCCCCGGCGGCGCGGTCGACGCGGAGAGCTTCTGGCGGATCCTGCGCGACGGCGTCGACGCGGTCGCGGAGATCCCGGCCGACCGCTGGCCGGTCGACGAGTTCTACGACGAGCAACCGCAGCAGCCCGGCAAGATGCGGACCCGCTGGGGCGGCTTCCTGGACCGCGTCGACCACTTCGACTACGAGTTCTTCGGCATCTCCCGGCGCGAGGCGCTGGCCATGGACCCGCAGCAGCGGCTCGCCCTGGAGGTGTCCTGGGAGGCGCTGGAGAACGCCGGGAAGGCGCCGACCGCGCTGGCCGGCAGCCGTACCGGGGTGTTCCTCGGCGTGTGCAGCAACGACTTCGCCACCGAGAACTTCCCCGGGCTGGAGGACATCACCGCCTACGCCAGCACCGGCACCGCGCACAGCGTGGTGACCGGGCGGATCTCGTACGTCTTCGACTTGCGCGGCCCGAGCGTGGCGGTGGACACCGCCTGCTCGTCCTCGCTGGTGTCGGTGCACATGGCGGTGCAGAGCCTGCGGTCCGGCGAGTGCGACCTGGCCCTCGGCGGCGGGGTGAACGTCGTCCTGTCGCCGCTGCCCAGCGTGGCCTTCTCCCAGTTCCCCGGCATGGTCGCCCCGGACGGCCGGTGCAAGACCTTCGACGCCCGCGCCAACGGCTACGTCCGCAGCGAGGGCTGCGGCATCATCGTGCTCAAGCGTCTGACCGACGCGGTACGCGACGGCGACCAGGTGCTCGCGGTGATCCGCGGCGGCGCGGTCAACCAGGACGGTCGCAGCTCCGGGGTGACCGCCCCGAACGGGGTGGCGCAGCGCGACGTGCTGCGCCGGGCGCTCGCGGCCAGCGGCGTCGCCGCCGAGCAGGTCTCCTACATCGAGGCGCACGGCACCGGCACCACGCTCGGCGACCCGATCGAGGTCGAGGCGCTGGCCGAGGTGTACGGCCGCGAGGAGGGCGCACCGGTCTACCTGGGGTCGTCGAAGACGAACGTCGGCCACGCCGAGGCCGCCTCCGGCATCGTCGGGCTGATCAAGGTGGTGCTCGCCCTGCACAAGGGCGCGATCCCGCCGAACGTGCACTTCACCGAGCTGAATCCGCACATCTCCTTCGCCGGCACCACGTTCGCGGTGCCGACCGAGTTGAGCGAGTGGCCGGCGGTCGCCGAGCGGCCGGTGGCCGGGGTGAGCAGCTTCGGGTTCAGCGGCACCAACGCCCACCTGATCGTGCAGGCCGCGCCCGAGCCGCCGGCCGTACCGTCGGAACCGGCGGTGGAGCGGCCCCGTTCGGTGCTGCCGCTGTCGGCCCGGACGCCGGACGGGCTGCTGGAGCTAGCCCGGCGCTACCAGCAGCGGCTGTCCGCCGACCCGGGCGCGGCGCTGGCCGACGTCTGCTTCTCGGCCGGCACCGGACGGGCCCACTTCCCGCACCGGCTGGCCGCCGTCGGCGCGTCCGCCCGGGAGGTCGCCGACCAGCTCGCCGACTTCGTCGACGGGCTGCCCGGCGACCTGCCGGTGGTGGGCGAGGCCGGCAGCGACGACGTGGTCTTCCTCTTCACCGGGCAGGGCCCGCAGCGCGTCGGCATGGCCCGCGCCCTCTATCAGACGCAGCCCACCTTCCGGCAGGCCGTCGACCGCTGCGACGAGATCCTGCGGCCGCTGCTGGACGTCCCGCTGCTGGACGTGATCTACCCGGCCGACCCGGACTCCGACCTGGTCTACCGCACGACCTACTCGCAGCCGGCGCTGTTCGCGGTGCAGTACGCCATGGCGCAGATGTGGCGCTCCTGGGGCGTCGAGCCGGTGGCGGTGCTCGGGCACAGCTTCGGCGAGTACGTGGCCGCCTGCGTGGCCGGCATGATGAGCCTGGAGGACGGGCTGCGGCTGGTCGTCGAACGCGGCCGGCTGATGTGGGAGCTGAACGGCAACGGCGCGATGGTGGCCGTCTTCGCCCCCGAGGCCGAGGTCACCGAGGTGCTCGCCGGGTACGCCGACCGGGTGTCCGTCGCCGCGGTCAACGGCCCCGGCACCACCTCCATCTCCGGTGAGCGGGAGGCGCTGGCGCGGATCTGCGCCGAGTTCGACAGGCGCGGGGTGAAGACCAAGCAGCTGCACATCACCACCTCGTCGCACTCGCCGCTGATCGAGCCGATCCTGCCGGGCCTGCGCGCGGCGGCCGACGCGGTGACGTTCACCCCGCCGCGCATCCCGCTCGTGGCGAACCTGACCGGTGAGCTGTGGCCGTGGGACACCGCCCCGGACGCCGACTACTGGTGCCGGCACGCCCGCCAGCCGGTGCGCTTCGCGGCCAGCATCGACACGCTGCGCGAGCTGGGCTACCGCACCTTTGTCGAGATGGGACCCGCGCCGACGCTGCTCGGCATGATCAGCGACAACCTGCCGGCGGGGGAGGCCCTGCTGGCGCCGAGCCTGCGGCCCAAGCACGACGACTGGGCGGTGCTGCTGCACACCGTCGCCCGGCTCTACACCGCCGGCGTGGACCTGGACTGGGCCGGTTTCGACCGGGACTACCGGCGGGCCCGGGTGCCGCTGCCCACCTACCCGTTCGAGAAGACGCACTGCTGGCAGGAGCCGCGCCGCACGCAGCGGCAGCAGCAGCGGCACACCGGATCGTCCACCGTGGACGACACCGGCGAGGACGGCGCCGCCGCGTACGCCGACGACGACCTGCTCTACCGGCTCGACTGGCAACCTGTCGACGCGCCCGCGCCGGCTCCCGACCCGGAAGCAACCCCGGCCCGGACCTGGCTGGTGCTCACCGACGGGACCGGGGTCGGCACCGGGTTCGCCGACGCCGTCGCCGCCCGGGGCGAGCGGGTGGTACGGGTGTCGCCGGGCCCGGCGTACCGCGTCGACGGCGCGCGGGCCGAGGTGCGCCTGGACGGCCCGGCGGACCTGAGCCGGCTGGTGGACGAGCTGGCACTCGACGGCGGCGAGCTTCAGGTGCTGCACCTGTGGAGCCTCGACGACACCGACCCGGACGGCACGGCGGACGCCGTCGCGCTGCTGCGGGCCACCGAGCGGGGCAGCCTCAGCGCGGTCCACACCGCGCAGGCCCTGGCCCGGGCGCGGGGCCCGGAGACGGTACGGCTCTGGCTGGTCACCCGCGGCGCGGTACGGCCGGCCGACGCCCCGGGCGGGCCGGTGTCGCTCGCGGTGGCCCAGTCGGCCCTGTGGGGCCTGGGCCGGTCGTTGCAGCAGGAGCACTCGGCGCTCTGGGGCGGCCTGATCGACCTCGACCCGGCCGCCGACCCGGCCACGCTGGCCGCGCGTCTGGTGGGGGAGCTGACCGCCCGCGACGCCGAGGACCAGGTCGCGTTGCACGGCGACCGGCGCTACGTGGCCCGGCTCGTCCGCCAGGCGGTGCCCGAGGCCGACGCCGCCGACGGGCCGTGGCGGCCCGACGCGAGCTACCTGATCACCGGCGGCCTCGGCGGCATCGGCCTGGAGGTGGCCCGGTCGATGGTGCGGGCCGGCGCGCGGCGGCTGGTGCTGCTCGGCCGCACCGTGCTGCCGCCCCGCGCCGAGTGGGCCGGCCTGCCCGCCGACCATCCGGCGGCGGCACGTGTCGCCGGGGTGCGCGAGCTGGAGGCGCTCGGGGCCGCCGTGCACGTCGCCTCCGTCGACGTCGCCGACGAGGAGGCGGTACGGGCGTTCCTGGCCGGCTACGACCGGGAGGGCCGGCCGCCGATCCGGGGCGTCGTGCACGCCGCCGGCACCGGTGAGGTGGCCCCGCTGACGGAGCTGACCCGGGCCGACCTGGAACGCCCGCTGCTGCCCAAGGCCGTCGGCGCCTGGGTGCTGCACCGCCTGTTCGCCGGCCGGGAGCTGGACTTCTTCATCCTGTTCTCCTCGACCAGCTCGCTGCTCAGCTCGCCGTTCGTGGCCGGGTACGCGGCGGCCAACGCCTTCCTCGACGCGCTGGCGGCGCAGCGCCGCGCCGCCGGACTGCCCGGTCTGAGCGTCAACTGGGGTATCTGGGAAGGGGTCGGCCTGGCCAACCGGGGCGCCGACGCCACCCCCGGGCTCAGCAAGGGCATGGGCACGCTGCGGCCCGGCCAGGCGCTGCGGGTCTTCCACCGGCTGCTGCGCCACGACGAGCCGCAGATCGCCGTGGTCCCGGTCGACTGGACCGAGTGGGGGCGCCGCTACCAGGAGGTCTCCGGTTCGGCCCTGCTCGCCCCGCTGCTGCGCGGCGACGGCCCCGCCCGGCCCGCCCGGCGTACGGCCCGGACCAGCCTGCTGCCCAGCCGCGCGCAGCTGCTGGCCCTGCCGGCCGACCGGCGCGCCGAGACGCTCACCGGGCAACTGGTGCTCACCGTCGCGGCCACCCTCGGCTCCGCGACGGCGTCGGTCGGGCTGGACCAGCCGCTGTTCGACCTGGGCCTGGACTCGCTCATGGCGGTGGAGCTGAAGAACGAGATCGAACGCCAGCTCGGCGTCTCGCTGTCCATCGCGGTGTTCCTGGAGGGCGCCACCCTGCGCACCCTCACCGAGCAGATCGTCAGCCGGCTGCCGGCCGGTGCGGACGACGGCGGCGCCGACGCGGCGGCCATCGGGCGGGTCGAGCGGTTCGAGGACGTCGCCTCGGAGCTGCTCGCCGAGCTGGAAGGCCTCTCCGACGAGCAGGCGCGGGCCGTACTGGGCCAGGAGGCGTGAGATGACCGACCTCGACGCACGGCTCGCCGCGCTCTCCCCGGAGAAACGGGCGCTGTTCGAGAAGCTGCTGCGCGAGCGGGGCCAGGCGCGGCCCGCCCGGCGGGAGAACGTCTTCCCGATCTCCGTGATGCAGCAGGGCATCTGGTTTTTGGAGCAGCTCCGGCCCGGCAACCCGGCGTACCTGATCCCGGCGGCGGTGCGCATCCGCGGCCCGCTGGACACCGCCCTGCTGCGGCAGGCGGTCGACGGGATCGTCGCCCGGCACGAGTCGCTGCGGACCACGTTCGAGCTGCGCGACGGGCGGCCGGTGCAGGTGGTCCACCCGGCGCTCGCGATCCCGCTGGCCGAGACCGACCTGCGCGGCACGCCGGCCGGCGGCGACGAGCTGGAGGCGCGGATCGTGGCCGCGCTGCGCGAGCCGTTCGACATCACCACCGGCCCGCTGCTGCGGCTGGCCCTGCTCCGGCTCGGTGACGACGACTGCGTGCTCGGTGTGGCGATGCACCACCTCGTCTCCGACGGCTGGTCCGTCGGGGTGCTGCTGGGTGAACTCTCCACCCGGTACGCCGCGCTGGCCACTGGTGCCGAGCCGGCGCTGCCCGAGCTGAGTGTCCAGTACGGCGACTACGCCGCCTGGCAGCAGGACTGGCTGCGCGGGGAGGACCTGTCGGCGGACCTGGCCCACTGGCGGGAGCACCTCGCCGGGGCGCCGGCCGTGCTCGACCTGCCGACCGACCGGCCCCGCCCGCCGGTGCAGGGCTTCCAGGGCGCCTCCCAACCGTTCACGTTGCCCGAGCCGGTGCTCACCGCGCTCGGCGCGCTCGGCAAGCAGCACGGCGCGACCACGTACATGGCGCTGCTGGCCGCCTTCGGCGTGCTGCTGCGCCGCTACAGCGGGCAGGACGACGTGGTGGTCGGCGTGCCGATGGCCAACCGGGACCGGGCCGAGGTCGAACCGCTCATCGGGTTCTTCGTCAACACCCTGCCGGTCCGCGTGGACCTGACCGGCAACCCGACCTTCACCGAACTGCTGGGCCGGGTCCGGGACGCCTGCCTCGGCGCGTACGCCCACCAGCGGGTGCCGTTCGAGAAGGTGGTGGAGGCGCTGAAGCCGGCCCGCGACCTCAGCCGGCCGCCGATCTTCCAGGTGGGGCTCTCCTACCAGAGCGACCCGCTGCCCACGCTGGCCCTGGCCGGGGTGGAGTTCGAACGGCTGCCGCTGCGCGCCCAGGGCGCCCGCTTCGACCTGGAGCTGCAGCTGTTCAACGACGCCGGTGGGGTCAGCGGCTGGTTCGAGTACGACCGCGACCTGTTCGAACCCGCCACCATGGCCCGGATGGCCGGGCACTACCGGCGGATCGTCGAGCTGGCCGTCGCCGGCCCGCACACGGCTGTCGACGAACTGCCGTTGCTGGACGCCGACGAGCGGGACGCGGTGCTGGCGCTGTCCCGGGGCGAGGCGCGGCGGTGGCCCGGCGCGGGCTGGGCGCACGAGCAGATCGCCGAGCGGGCCCGGCGTACGCCGGAACTGCCGGCGGTGCGGTTCGCCGGCCGCACCGTCGGCTACGGGGAGCTGCTGCGCCGGGCCAACGGGCTGGCCCGCCGGCTGCGTGCCGCCGGGGTCGGCCCCGGCGTGCGGGTCGGCCTGGTGCTGGAACGCTCGGTGGAGCTGGTGGTCGGCCTGCTGGCGATCTGGCAGGCCGGCGGCGCGTACGTGCCCGTCGACCCGGGCCTGCCGGCCCGGCGGGTGGCGCTGATGCTCGACGACGCGGACCCGGCGGTGGTGCTCACCCAGCGGCGGCTCGGCGAGAAGCTGTCCTGGGACGGGCCGCTGTGGTTCGCCGACGAGCTGCTCACCGACGACGTGCCCGCGGACGCCGCCGACGACCGGCCCACCCCGGTACGCGGCACCGACGTCGCCTACGTCATCTACACCTCCGGGTCGACCGGCCGGCCCAAGGGCGTGCCGAACACGTTCGCCGGCATCCGCAACCGGCTGCTGTGGATGCAGGACGCCTACGGCCTCGGCCCCGGCGACCGGGTGCTGCAGAAGACGCCGTACTCGTTCGACGTCTCGGTCTGGGAGTTCTTCTGGCCGTTGATGACCGGCGCGACGCTCGTCGTGGCCCGCCCGGACGGGCACCGCGACGGCGCCTACCTGGTCGACACGATCCGCTCCGAACAGGTCACCACCGTGCACTTCGTGCCCTCCATGCTCCAGGCGTTCCTGCGCGAGCCCGACGTCGAGCGGTGCGTGAGCCTGCGCCGGGTGATCTGCAGCGGCGAGGCGCTTCCCCGCGACCTGCAGGACCGCTTCTTCACCCGGTCCGCCGCCGAGCTGCACAACCTGTACGGCCCGACCGAGGCGGCGATCGACGTCACCGCATGGGCCTGCCGCCGTGACGACTCCCGGCCGGTGCCGATCGGGCGGCCGATCGCGAACACCCAGGTGTACGTGCTGGACCGCCATCTGCAGCCGGTGCCGGTGGGTGTGCCGGGCGAGCTGCACATCGGCGGGGTCAACGTGGCGCTCGGCTACCTGAACCGGCCCGAGCTGACCGCCGAACGGTTCGTCGCCGACCCGTTCGCCACGCCGGCGCCGACCGGCGGCGCGGCCGTCACCGGCGACCGCGACGACGACCGGCCGCCCGCCCGGCTCTACAAGACCGGTGACCTGGGCCGGATCCGTGCCGACGGCGCGATCGAGTACCTGGGCCGCCTCGACCACCAGGTGAAGCTGCGCGGCTTCCGGATCGAGCTGGGCGAGATCGAGGCGGCGCTGACCGCCTGCCCCGGCGTCACCGAGGCGGTGGTGGTGGCGCGTGCGCACGGCGGCGACACCCGGCTGGTGGCGTACCTGGCCGGGCCGGCCGTGCCGGCCACCGGTGAGCTGATCAGCCGGTTGAAGGAACGGCTGCCCGACTACATGGTGCCGGCGGTCTTCACCACGCTGGACGCCCTGCCGCTGACCCCGAACGGCAAGGTGGACCGGTCGGCCCTGCCCGAACCCGACCTGGCCCGCCCGGAGCTGCGCAGCCCGTACGTGGCGCCGCGCGACGAGCTGGAGCGGACCGTCGCCGGCATCTGGCGGGAGCTGCTCGGCGTGGAGCAGGTCGGGGTGGACGACAACTTCTTCGAGCTTGGCGGCCACTCCCTGCTGATGGCCGAGGCCCGCCTGCGGCTCGTCGCGGCGGCCGGCCGGGACGTGACGCTCGTCGAGCTGTTCCAGTTCCCGACCGTCGCCGCGCTCGCCGGTTACCTCAACCGGCCCGGCGCGGACGGCGACGGCCTGGGCGACGCCCAGGAACGGGCGGCCACCCGCCGGCAGTCACTGAGTCGACGTCGCCGCCGCTCGTCGGCCGCGCAGGCATGAACGGTAGGTGAGACAGATGTCAGACGACGTCGAGAACCTCGACCAGATAGCCGTCATCGGCATGGCGGGGCGCTTCCCCGGCGCGGCCGACGTGGACGAGTTCTGGGCGAACCTCACGGCCGGCCGGGAGGGGATCGCCCGCCTGTCCGACGAGGAGCTGCGCGCCGACGGCGTCGACCCGCAGGTGGCCGCGCGGGACGACTACGTGCCGGCCAAGGGCGTCCTGGCCGACGCGGACCGCTTCGACGCCGGCTTCTTCGGCTACCACCCCCGCGAGGCCGAGGTGCTCGACCCGCAGCACCGGGTCTTCCTGGAGTGCGTGTGGACGGCGCTGGAGTCGGCCGGCCACGATCCGAAGACCTTCGACGGGCGCATCGGCGTCTTCGCCGGGTCGAGCCTGAACTCGTACCTGCTGTTCAACCTGCTCGCCAACGAGCAGGCGGTGGACGCGGCCGGCAGCTACCAGACGCTGATCTCCAGCGACAAGGACTTCCTGGCCACCCGGGTGTCGTACAAGCTGAACCTGACCGGGCCGAGCATGACCGTGCAGACGGCCTGCTCCACCTCGCTGACTGCGGTGCACCTGGCGGCCCAGAGCCTGCTCAACGGCGAGTGCGACCTGGCCCTGGCCGGCGGCGTGTCGGTGAGCGTGCCGCTGCGCGGCGGCTACCGCTACGAGCAGGGCGGCATCCTCTCCCCGGACGGGCACTGCCGGCCCTTCGACGCGCAGGCGCAGGGCACCGTCGCCGGCAACGGCGTGGGCGTGGTGGTGCTGCGGCGGTTGACCGACGCCCACGCGGCCGGGGACACAGTGGACGCGGTCATCCTCGGCACCGCGGTGAACAACGACGGCTCGCTGAAGGTCGGCTACACCGCGCCGAGCGTGGACGGGCAGGCCCGCGTCGTCGCCGAGGCGCTCGCCGTGGCCGACGTGGACCCGGACAGCATCGGCTACGTCGAGACCCACGGCACCGGCACCGCCCTCGGCGACCCGATCGAGATCACCGCGCTGACCCGCGCGTACCGCAAGCACACCGACCGGGTGGGCTACTGCGCGATCGGCTCGGTGAAGAGCAACGTCGGGCACCTCGACGCCGCGGCCGGGGTGACCAGCCTGATCAAGGCGGTGCTGGCGCTGCGCCACGAGGCGATCCCGGCGACCCTGCACCACACCCGGGCCAACCCCGAGCTGGCGTTGCCGACCAGCCCGTTCTTCGTCAACACCGAGCTGCGGCAGTGGCCCCGGCAGGAGACGCCGCGCCGGGCCGGGGTCAGCTCGTTCGGCATCGGCGGCAGCAACGTGCACGTGATCCTGCAGGAGGCGCCGGCCCCGGCCGCGTCGGCCGCCGCACCGGCCGTAGCCCGGGTGCTGCCGCTGTCGGCCCGGTCCGCGCCGGCGCTGGCCGCCGCGGCCGGCCGGCTCGCCGACCACCTGGCCGCCCACCCCGACCTGGACCTGGACGACGTCGCGTACACGCTGGCCGCCCGCCGCCGGGCCTTCGAGCACCGTACGGCGGTGACCGGC
The DNA here is from genome assembly GCF_018070485.1 of Micromonospora sp. C41. Lineage (NCBI taxonomy): Bacteria > Bacillati > Actinomycetota > Actinomycetes > Micromonosporales > Micromonosporaceae > Micromonospora > Micromonospora sp. C41. The sequence continues at coordinate 334,762 of NZ_JAGPXP010000001.1, forward strand.
CGGGACAGCGCCGAACTGGTCGCCGCGCTGCGGCGGGCCGCCGACGCCGGCACGGGCACGCCTGCCGGACGGGACGCGCCGGTGGCGTTCCTCTTCCCCGGCCAGGGCGCGCAGTACGTGGGCATGACGCGGGGCCTGTACCGCAGCGAGCCGGTGTTCGCCGCCGAGCTGGACCGCTGCGCCGACCTGTTCGCCGGCCACCTCGGCGAGGACCTGCGGGTGCCGCTGTTCGCGGCCGACGACGGGACCGGCGACGCGGCGCTGGCGCTGGCGCGTACCGCTGTCACGCAGCCGGTGCTGTTCGCGGTGGAGTACGCGCTGGCCCGCCTGTGGATGTCGTGGGGCGTCCGCCCGGCGGCGATGGTCGGGCACAGCGTCGGCGAGTACGTGGCCGCCTGCCTGGCCGGGGTGTTCTCCCTCGAGGACGCGGTGGCGCTGGTCGCCACGCGGGGGCGCCTGGTGCAGTCGATGCCGGCCGGGTCGATGCTCGCGGTGTTCCTGCCCGAGGCGGAGGTGACCGGCCGGCTGACCGGCGGCCTGTGCGTGGCGGCGGTGAACTCCACCGGTCTGTGCGTGGTGGGCGGCCCGACCGCCGAGGTCGACGCGCTGGCGCAGCGGCTCGCGGCGGACGGGGTGGCGTGCCGCCGGCTGCGCACCTCGCACGCCTTCCACTCACCCAGCATGGACGCGGCTGTCGCGCCGTTCGTCGACGCGGTCCGCCGGGTCGCCCTGCGCCCGCCCGCCACCCCGTTCGTCTCCAACGTCACAGGCGCCTGGATCACCGACGAGCAGGCCACCGACCCGGAGTACTGGGGACGACACCTGCGCGCGCCGGTGCGTTTCGCCGACGCCCTGGACGTGCTGCTCGCCGACGAGGAGCTGGTGCTGCTGGAGGTCGGTCCGGGGCAGACGCTGCGCAACTTCGTCCGCCAGCACCGCGCCTGGCACGAGCGGCGGACGGTGGCCGGATCGGTGCGGCACCCGGACGAGCCGCGCGACGACCAGGAGTACCTGCTGGCCGGGCTGGGTGAACTCTGGGCCGCCGGGACGCCGGTGGACTGGGCCGCCCGCGCCGGGGACACGCCGCGGCGGCTGCTGCGCCTGCCCACGTACCCGTTCCAGCGCCAGCGCTACTGGATCGAGCCGCGGCCCGGCCCGGTCCGGCCCGCGCCGGTCGCGGCGACCGGGCCGGACGCGCAGTGGTTCCACGTGCCCGGCTGGCGGCGGCTCACCGCGCCGGCCGCCGGGACCACCGACGGGGCGACCTGGGTGGTGCTCGGCGCCGAGCTGCCGCTGGGCGTGGCGCTGGCCGGGCGGCTGGCCGACGACGGCGCGACAGTGCTGCGGGTCAGCGCCGGCGACGAGCTGCGGGAGACCGGCGAGTGTGCCTGGTCGCTGGACCCGGCCAGCCGGGACCAGCACGCCGGCCTGCTCAAGTCGCTGGAGGTGGACGCCGGCCGGACGATCCGGGTGGTGCACCTGTGGAGCCTGACCGTGGAGCCGGGCGACGGCCCGGATCCGGACCGGATCGACAGCGCCCGGCGGGTCGGGTTCGACAGCCTGCTGGCCCTGGCCCAGGCGATCGGGGACGTGCAGCCGGGCGCCCCGGTGGAGATCGACGTGCTCAGCCGGGGCCTGTTCGCGGTGACCGGCGAGGAGGCCCTGCAGCCGGAGAACGCCCCGCTGCTCGGCGCCACCACGGTCATCCCGCAGGAGGTCCCGGACGTCACCTGCCGCGTGCTGGACCTGCCCGCCGCCGACCCGGCGCCCGGCCCCACGACCGTGCTGGCCCGGCTGACCGCGCCCACCGCCGACCGGGAACTGGCGCTGCGCGGCCGGCACTGGTGGGTACGCGACTTCGAGGCCCTGCCCGCCGACGCCGCCGGCGGGACGGGCGGCCGGCTGCGGCCCGGCGGCGTCTACCTGATCACCGGCGGTCTCGGCGGGGTCGGGCTGGCGCTGGCCGAGCAGATCGCCCGCTCGGTCGACGCCCCCGTGCTCGGGCTGCTGCACCGCTCGGCGTTCCCCGACTCGACGCGGTGGCCGGACTGGCTGGCCGAGCACGGCGAGCAGGACGACACCAGCCGGCGGATCCGCGGCGTGCAGCGGCTGCGGGAACTGGGGGCGCGGGTGGTGGTGCTGCACGCCGACGTCACCGACCGGGCCGCCCTGTCCGACGCGGTCGGACGGCTGCGCGCCGAAGGCGGTGGCCTGCACGGCGTCATCCACGCCGCCGGCTTGCCGTCGCGGGGACTGATCGCGGTCAAGTCCGGCCGGGACGTGACCGACGTGCTGGCCGCCAAGACCGTCGGCACGCTGCACCTGGACGCCGTCTGCGACGCCGACGGACTGGACTTCCTGCTGCTCTGCTCGTCGCTGACCGCGCTGCTCGGCGGGCCGGGGCAGAGCGACTACTGCGCGGCGAACGCCTTCCTGGACGTCTACGCCCAGTGGCGGCGAGCCACCACCGGGGCGCCGGTCGCGGCTGTCGCCTGGGACACCTGGCGCAACACCGGCATGGCCGCCGGCCTGGTCGAGCGGCTGCACGGCGGCGCCGCGCTGACCGGGCACCCGCTGCTGCAACGCCTCGTCTCCTCGACCGGCACGTCCCGGACGTACGCCACCACGCTCAGCACGGCCGACAGCTGGATCGTCGACGAGCACCGGATCATGGGCCACGGCCTCGTTCCCGGCACCACGTACCTGGAGCTGGTCCACGCGGCGGTCGCCGACCGGGCGGCCGGCCGGGTGGTGGAGCTGAACGACGTGCTGTTCCTGATGCCGGTGATCGTGCCGGACGGTCGGAGCCGCGAGCTGTTCACCACGGTGGAGGAGCGCGACGGGCAGCTCCGGTTCAGCGTGCAGAGCCGCGTCGACGGGGAGTCCGGCCGCTGGCAGGAGCACGCGAGCGGCACCGTGGCCTTCCACGAGCGGCCGGCGGACACGGCCCGGGACCTGGACCGGCTGCGCCGCGACTGCGCCGTCACCGAGGTGATCGACACCGAGGACGAACTGAAGCGGCGGCTGAAGCTCGACCGGGTGGAGCAGGGCGGCCGGTTGCAGTTCTCCTTCGGCCCGCGCTGGCGGTGCCTGCGGCGCATCGAGGCCGGCGAGCGGCGGCTGATGGTCACGCTCGAACTGGCCGAGGAGTTCGCCGCCGACCTGGAGCGCTACCCGCTGCACCCGGCGCTGCTGGACGTGGCCGGCGCGTCCGCCCGGATCCGCGCGCGGGACGTGTTCTACCTGCCGTTCACCTACCGCAGCCTGCGGGTCTTCGCCCCGCTGACCCGGGTGGTCCACTGCCACGTCGAGGTGGACGAGGCCGGTGACTCCGGCGAGACGCTCACCGTCAGCATCGAGCTGATCTCCCCGCAGGGACAGCTGCTGGCCCGGATCACCGACTTCACCATCAAGCGGATCAACGACATCGACGGCCTGCTGGAACAGGTGCGCGACGGCGCGGTGACCGCCGCCGGCACGGGCGCGGGCGAGGCGACGCCGGGCACCCTGCACGTGCTCAGCGAGGGAATGACCGCCGCCGACGGGATGGCCGCCTTCGACCGGCTGCTCGCCGCGCCCGAGCTGCCGGAGCACGTGGTGGTCACCGGCCGGGACCTCCCCGGGCTGCGCCGGCTCGCCGCCTCGATCACCCCCGCGCTGCTCGCCGGGGAGGTGGAGCAGATCGCCCCGCCCCGGGGCACCCATCCGCGGCCCGATCTGGACACCCCGTACGTGGCGCCGGGCACCGAGGCCGAGCGGACGGTGGCGGAGATCTGGCAGGAGGTGCTCGGCCTGGACCGCGTCGGCGTGCACGACGACTTCTTCGCCCTCGGCGGACACTCGCTGGCCGCCGTGCAGATCGGCGCGAAGATCCGCGGCCGGTTCGGGGTGGAGCTGAACCTGCGGGGCTTCTTCGACAGCCCGACGGTGGCGCACACGGTGACCGTGCTGGCCGAACCCGGCGGGCCGGGGGATCGGGGCGCCGACCGGATCGAAGCGGTGAGCCGGGACGTTCCCGACGACGAACTGGCCGGCCTCGACGAGCTGTCCGACGAGGAGATCGAGGCACAGCTCGCCGCCCTGCTCGCCGAGGACGACGGCGGGGGACGGGCATGAGCCGGCCGATTCCGCCCGCCCCGGCGCGTGCCCGCCGTACGCGAGCGCCGCACGTCCTGTCCGCAGCCGTGTCAGCTCACCCACACACCGAGGATGATCGCCAGTGACGACCACCGACCTGGGCAGCCTGTCCGCCGCCGAGAAGCGCGCACTGCTGGCCGAGCGGCTGCGGCAGAAGAAGCAGCGGCGGGAGTTCCCGGCCTCCTTCTCCCAGCAACGACTCTGGTTCCTGGAGCAGCTCTCGCCGGGCAGCGCCGCGTACAACATCCCCGGCGCCGTCCGCATCCTGGGCCCGCTGGACCTCGACGTGTGGCGGCGCTGCTGCAACGAGATCACCCGCCGGCACGAGGCGCTGCGGACCACGTTCACCGAGGTCGACGGCGAGCCCCGGCAGCTGGTCAACGCCGTCTGCGAGCCGGAGTTCACCGTGGTCGACTGCGCCCACCTGCGCGGACCGCAGGGCGAGGCGGGCATCCAGGAGCTGGCCCGGGAGGAGTTCACCCGCCCGTTCGACCTGGCCGGCGGGCCGCTGCTGCGGGTGCGGTTCCTCCGGCTCGGCCCGCAGGAGCACATCCTGCTGCTGACCATGCACCACATCGCGGCCGACCTGTGGTCCATGTCCGTGGCCATCGCCGAGCTGGTCGAGCTGTACGGGGCGTTCGCCGCCGGTCGCGAGTCGACCCTGCCGGACCTGCCGATCCAGTACGTCGACTACACCGTCTGGCAGCGGCAGCGGCTGGAGGGCGACGCGCTCGACGCCGACCTGGAGTACTGGAAGAAGACGCTCGCCGGGGCGCCGGCCGCGCTGGAACTGCCCATCGACAAGCCCCGCCCGGCGGTGCAGAGCACCCGGGGCGGCTCCCGGCCCTTCGCCCTGCCCGAGCCGGTGATGACCCGGCTGCGCGCGCTGAGCCAGCGGGAGGGCGCCACCCCGTTCATGACCCTGCTCGCGGCCTTCCAGGCGCTGCTGCACCGCTACAGCCGCGAGGACGACATCGTGGTCGGCGTACCGGTGGCCAACCGGAACCGGCCGGAGATCGAACGGCTCGTCGGCTACTTCGTCAACACCCTGGCGCTGCGCACCGACCTGTCCGGCGACCCGAGCTTCCGCGAGCTGGTCGGGCGGGTCCGGCAGACCTGCCTCGGCGCGTTCGCCCACCAGGAGGTGCCCTTCGAGCGGCTGGTGGAGGAGCTGGCCCCGCGCCGGGACCTGTCCCGCTCGCCGATCTTCCAGGTGCACTTCATCTTCCAGAACATCCCGATGCCCGAGTTCGACGTGGCCGGGCTGCGGCTGGAGCCGGTCGACGTGGAGAGCTCCACCGCCCGGTTCGACCTGGAGCTGCAGGTCTTCGACCGGCCGGACGGGCTGACCGGCTGGTTCGAGTACAACACCGACCTGTTCGAGCCGGCCACCGTGGAGCGGATGTCCCGGCACCTCGCGCAGCTGGTGGAGAACCTGCTCGCCGACCCGGACCGGCCGATCGACCAGGTTCCGATGCTCGGCGCCGACGAGGAGCGTGACCTGCGGCTGCGGTGGAACGACACCCGCCGGGACTGGCCGCAGCCGGTGTGCGTACCGCAGCGCTTCGCCGCCCGGGCCGCCACCACCCCGCACGCCCCGGCGCTGCGCACCGACCGGGAGAGCCTGACCTACGCCGAGCTGGACGGGCGCTCGACCCGGCTGGCCCGCCGGCTGCGGCGGCTCGGGGTGGCCCGGGAGACGATGGTCGGCATCTGCCTGGAGCGTTCGGCCGACATGGTCGTGGCGATGCTCGCCGTGCTCAAGAGCGGCGGCGCGTACGTGCCGCTGGACCCGGGTTTCCCGCCGGACCGGATCGCCTTCATGCTCGCCGACTCCGACCTGTCCGTGCTGCTCACCAGCAGCGACGTGCTGGCGGGCCTGGGCGGGGTGAAGGCGCAGCCGCTCTGCCTGGACCTGCTCGGTGACGAGCTGGCCGCCGAGTCGGCCGAACCGCTGGACGTCGACGTGCGCCCCGACGACCTGGCGTACGTCATCTACACCTCCGGCTCCACCGGCCGGCCCAAGGGCGTGCAGGTGCCGCACGGGGCGCTGGGCAACTTCCTGCTCGCCATGGGCGAGCGCCCCGGCGTCACCGCCGACGACGTGCTGCTGGCGGTCACCACGCTCTCCTTCGACATCGCCGGGCTGGAGCTGCTCCTGCCGCTGGTCGAGGGGGCCTGCGTGGCAGTCGTGAGCCGCCAGGTCGCCGCCGACGGGGAACGGCTGGCCGCCGCGCTGGACGCCTTCGGCGCGACGGTCATGCAGGCCACCCCGTCCACCTGGCGGATGCTGCTCGACGCCGGCTGGACCGGCGAGGCCGGGCTGCGGGTGCTGGCCGGTGGCGAGGCGCTCCCCGCCGAGCTGGCCCAGCGCCTGCTCGGCCGGTGCGCCGAGCTGTGGAACATGTACGGCCCGACCGAGACGACCATCTGGTCGGCGGTGGCGCGGGTCGGCCACGGCCCGATCTCCATCGGCGAGCCGATCGCCAACACCGAACTGCACGTGCTCGACGGCAGCGGCCACCTGGTGCCGCCGGGTGTCCCCGGCGAGCTGCACATCGGCGGCGCCGGCCTGGCGCGGGGCTACCTCGACCGGCCCGAGCTGACCGCCGAGCGGTTCGTCCGGCACCCCTTCCCGATCGGGCTGGGCGACCGGCTCTACCGCACCGGCGACCTGGTCCGCCGCCGCGCCGACGGGAGCATCGAGTTCCTCGGCCGGCTCGACCACCAGGTGAAGCTGCGGGGCTTCCGGATCGAGCTGGGCGAGATCGAGTCGGTGCTGGAGCGGCAGCCGCAGGTCAACCAGGCGGTGGTGACCGTACGCGAGGACACCCCCGGCGACCAGCGGCTGGTGGCGTACGTGGTGGCCGGCGCCGACGCCCGGGCCGAGGCGGCGGCGCAGTGGCCGCACGAGGTGGAGCAGTGGCGCGACGTCTGGGACGCCGCGTACGACGTGACGGAGACCGGCGAGGTCGACCCGACGTTCGACACCCGGGGCTGGAACAGCAGCTACACCGGAGCGCCGATCCCGGTGGCGGAGATGCGCGGCTGGGCCGAGGCGACCGCCGAGCGGATCCTCCAGGACGGCCCGCGCTCGGTGCTGGAGATCGGCTGCGGCACCGGCCTGATCCTCTACCGGGTCGCCCCGCACGTGCGCCGCTACTGGGGCACCGACATCTCCGCTGTCGCCCTGGACCGGCTGCGCGCCGACGTGCCGGCGCGGGGACTGTCCGGGGTGGAGCTGTTCGGCTGCGCCGCCGACGAGCTGGACGCGCTGCCCGACCAGCTCTTCGACGTGATCGTGCTCAACTCGGTGGCGCAGTACTTCGCCGACGAGGACTACCTGCTGCGGGTGATCGAGGGCGCGTTGCCCCGGCTCGCCCCGGGCGGCTCGCTCTTCCTCGGCGACATCCGCAGCCTGCCGCTGCTGGAGACCTTCCACACCTCCGTGCAGGTGGAGCGGGCCGAGGCGCAGGACAGCGCCGAGCAACTGCGCGAGCGGGTGCGCCGGGCCGTCGCCGACGACCGGGAGCTGGTTTTCGACCCGGGCTTCTTCACCGCGTTGCCGGCCCGCTTCCCCCGGCTGACGGGGGTACGGGTGATGCCGAAGCTCGGCTCGGTGAGCAACGAGCTGACCCGGTTCCGCTACGACGTACGGCTCACCGTCGACGGCGACGTCGTCGACGCCGGGGACGTGACGTGGCTGGACTGGCGCGACAGCGGGCTCACCGCGGCCGGGCTGCGCGAGCGGCTCACCGCCGACCGTCCGGCGCTGCTCGCGCTGCGCGGCGTACCCAACGCCCGCGTCGACCGCTGGGCGCGGGCGGCGACGGCGCTCGCCGGGGCGGACGGCACGGTCGCCGACCTGCGGGCCGAACTGGCGTCCCCTGTCGACCCGGCCGCCGTCGAGCCGGAACAGCTGCGCCGGCTCGCCGACGCGACCGGCTACCGGCTGGACCTGGACTGGTCCGGTCACGGACCGGCCGGTGACCTGACCGTCGTGCTGCGCCGGCTGGCCGGCGACGGCCGGCCGGAGACGCCGCTGCCCCGGCTCGCCGGGCCGCCCGCCGCCGAGCCGCGCTGGGACTCGTTCGTCAACGACGCCCTCGGCCGCCGGGCGAGGCGGCTGCTGCCGCGGCTGCGGGCCGCGGTCGGCGAGCAGTTGCCCGACTACATGGCGCCCTCGGCGTACGTCTTCCTCGACGCGCTGCCGCTCACCCCGAACAACAAGGTCGACCGCAAGGCGCTGCCCGCGCCCGAGTCGGGCCGGCGGCAGGTGACATCGGCGTACGTGGCGCCGCGCACACCGGTCGAGGAGGTGATCGCCGGCATCTGGGCCGAGACCCTCGGCGTCGACCGGGTCGGCGTGGGCGACGACTTCTTCGCCCTCGGCGGGCACTCGCTGCTCAGCACCCGGATGGTGGCCCGGGTACGGGAGGCGTTCGGCGTGGACGTGCCGTTGCACAAGGTCTTCACCGACCCGACGGTCGCCGGGCTCACCCGCGCGCTGACCGCCGACCCCGCGCAGCGGACCGTCGTGGAGAAGACCGCCGAGCTGCTGATCCGGCTCAGCGACCTGTCCGACGACGAGGTGCAGCAGGCGCTCGACCGCGCCGACGGAAGGACGCAGGCATGAGCACCAGGCGGTTCGCCCTGTCCGCGCAGCGGCTCGCGCTGCTGGGCAACCTGCTCCAGGAGGAGGGCATCGACCGCGCCCCGGCGCGGACCGTGCCACCGCGCGCCGACCGGGACGCCCCGGTGCCGCTGACCTTCTCGCAGAGCCGGATCTGGTTCCTGGAGCAGTTCGCGGCGCACACCTCCGCGTACGTCATCTCCACGGCGATGCGGGTGCACGGCGACTTCCGCGCGGACCTGTTCGCCGGCGCCTGCGCCGAGGTGGTCCGCCGGCACGAGTCGCTGCGGACGGTCTTCTTCGAGCGGGACGGACGGCCGTACCAGCAGGTGCGGGCCGAGCTGCCGCCGGACGTGCGGGTCGAGGACGTGCCCGGGGTGACGCCCGGGGAGGTCGACGCCGAGCTGCGCCGCCGCGAGGAGGAGCTGATCGGCCGGCCGTTCGACCTGGCCGCCGGTTCGCCGGTGCGGGTCCGGCTGCTCCGCTTCGGCCCGCAGGTGACCGGCGTGCTGCTCAACCTGCACCACCTCGTGTCCGACCGCTGGTCGATGGGGGTGCTGCTGCGCGAGCTGATCGACTGCTACCGCGCCCTGCTCACCGGCGGGCCGCACGGCCTGCCCGAGCTGCCGGTGCAGTACGCCGACTTCGCCCTCTGGCAGCAGGAGCCGGCCGCTCAGCAGGCGTGGGCGGCGGACCTGGCGTACTGGACGGGCCAGCTCGGCGGCGCGCCACCGGAGATCGGCCTGGTCGGTGACCGGCCCCGGCCGAGGGAGAAGAGCTACCGGGGTGACTCGGTGCCGGTGGAGATCCCGCCGGCCGTGGTGACCCGGCTGCGGGCGCTGTCCCGGCAGGAGAACGCCACGCTGTTCATGGTGCTCCAGGCCGCCTTCGCGGTGCTGCTGCACCGGCTCACCGGCGACGAGGAGGTGGTGGTCGGCTCGCCGGTGGCCAACCGGCGCCTGGTCGAGCTGGAGCCGCTGATCGGGCTGTTCATGAACACCGTGGCACTGCGTACCGACCTGCGCGGCGAGCCGTCGTTCCGGGAGCTGCTGCGCCGGGTCGGCGCGGTGTGCCTGGCCGCGTACGACCACCAGGGCATCCCGTTCGAGCGGCTGGTCGAGCAGTTGCAGCCGGAGCGGTCGGCGGCCGGCACCCCGGTCTTCCAGGTGCTGTTCTCGTACCAGAACGTGCCGTTCCCGTCCTGGCACGACGGGCCGCTGCGGGTCGAGCCGGTCTCGCTGGACGCCCGCAAGGCCGAGTTCGACCTGCTGCTTGACCTCTTCGAGGACGGCGACACGATCTGGGGGCGGCTGGAGTACAGCACCGACCTGTTCGACGAGGCGACCGCCCGGCGTCACGTGGGCATGTTCCACCGTCTGCTGCGGGGCCTGCTGGACGACCCGGACACCCCGATCGGCGTGCTGCCGCTCGTCGGCCCGGTCGAGCGGGACGAGCTGCTGGCGCTGGCCACCGGCCCGGCGACCGACGCCGCCCGTCCGCTGGTCGGTGACGCCTTCGCCGCGGCGGTACGCCGTGACCCGGCCGCCCCGGCGGTGCGGTTCGGCTCGCGTACGGTCGGCTACGGCGAGCTGGACGCGCTCGTCGGCGTGCTCGCCGATCGGTTGCGGGCAGCGGGCGTGCGCCGGGGCACCCGGGTCGGCGTGCGGCTGGACCGGTGCGTGGAGCTGGTCGCCGCGCCGCTCGCCGTCTGGCGGGCCGGCGGGGTGGTCGTACCGGTGGATCCGGGGCTGCCCGCGGACCGGGCCGCCGCGCTGCTGACGGCGGCCGAGGTCGCGTTGCTGCTCACCGCGCGCCCGCAGGGCGGCGTCCCGCGCTGGTCCGGGCCGACCTGCCTGGTGGACGACCCGTCCGCCGACCCGCGCGCCGTGCGCGGCGCCGCCGTGCCCGGTGCCCTCGTGCCGGACGCCGCGGCGCCGGCCGGCGCGGGCACTGTCACCGGCGGCGACCCGGCCTACGTCACCTGTCCGCCCGACGGTGTGCCGCGCACCACGGTGCACAGCCACGCGGCGCTGCGCGACCGGCTGCGCTGGTTGTCCGAGGCGGCCGGGCTGACCGCCGCCGACCGGGTGCTCCAGCAGGCGCCCCTGGCCGCCCCGGCGGCGGTCTGGGAGCTGTACGCCCCGCTGCTGAGCGGCGCGGCCGTGGTGCTGGCCCGGCCCGGCGGGGACCGCGACGCCCGCCACGTGGTCGGCCTGATCCGGGCGGAGCGGGTCAGCGTGGCCTGCTTCCGGCCCGACCTGCTCGCCGACCTGCTCGACCAGCGCGGGGTGGAGCGCTGCGCCGCGCTGCGGCACGTGTTCTGCGGTGGGGCGCCGCTGTCCCGGGACCTGGTGGCGCGCTTCGCGGAGCGGTCGCCGGCGGCCCTGCACCACGTGCTCGTGCCGCCGGACGTGGCCGCGCCGGTCACCGCCCACCTGTGCGCCGTCGACGGCGAGCTCACCGATCCGGCCACGCCCGACGGCGGGCCCGCCGACCCGGCCACGCCCGACGGCGGGCAGCGGCAGTTGATGCCGGTCGGCCGCCCGGTGCCGGGCACCCGGGCGCACGTCCTGGACCGGGCCGGTCAGCCACTCCCGGCCGGCGTGCCGGGGGAGCTGTACGTCGGTGGCGACCCGCTTCCGGCGCCGGCCGGAGACGTGGCGGCGCTGCTGGCGCCGGACCCGTTCGGCACGGCGCGCGGCGTGCGGCTGCTGCGCACCGGCGAGCGGGCCCGGATGCGCGCCGACGGCGTGATCGAGTACCTGGGCCGCCTCGACCACCAGGTACGGCTGCGCGGCTTCCCGGTGGACCTGGACCTGGTCGAGTCGATCGTGTCCGGGCATCCCGCCGTGACCGGGGCCGCCGTGGTGGCGCACGACGACCGGCTGGTCGCGTACGTCGTGGGGCAGGCCGGGACCGGTGAGCTGGCGGCGTACCTGAGGCAGCGGCTGCCGGAGAATCTGCTCCCGGCCGCCTGGGTGGCGCTGCCGGAGCTGCCGCGCACCCCGGCCGGCACTGTCGACCGGTCCGCCCTGCCCGCGCCGCAGCCGCTCGCCGACGAGCCCGCCGCCGCTGCCGAAGCGCCCCGCGACGAGGTGGAAGCGGCGATCGCCGACATCTGGCGGGAACTGCTCGGGATCGACGAGGTCGGCCGGGACGACAACTTCTTCACCCTGGGCGGGCACTCCCTGCTCGCCACCAAACTCGCCGCGCAGATCGACGCCCGGTACGGCGTACGGCTCGCGCTGCGCGACCTCTTCGGCAACCCGACCGTCGGCTGGCTGGCCGGGCAGGTCCGGCGGCACGCGAGCGGCGCGGACACCGGCCCGGCCCCGATCCCGCGCGTCGGCCGCGACGGCGACCTGCCGCTGTCGTTCAGCCAGGAACGGCTGATCCGGCACCACCCGCTCGGCCCGGCCGACCCGATCCACAACGTGGTGACCGCGCTGCGGCTGACCGGACCGCTGGACGAGGCGGCGCTGCGCCGCGCCCTGGACGACGTCGCCGGGCGGCACGAGGCGCTGCGGACCCGGATCGTGGACGGCCCGGACGGGCCGGCGCAGCGGATCGAACCGGCCGGCGGCTGGCCGTTGACGGCGGTGGACCTCCGCGACGCCGAGCCGGGCGAACTGCGCGCGCTGATCGAGGAGCAGGGACGGCGGCCGTTCCGCATCGACGCGGAGCCGATGGTGCGCGGCCTGCTGGCCCGCCTCGGCGAGGACCGGCACGCGCTGGTGCTCACCATGCATCACCTGGTCACCGACAACTGGTCCTACGGGGTGCTGGTGCGCGACCTGACCGAGTTCTACGGCGCCCACGCCGCCGGCCGGGCGCCGCGGCTGCCGGAGCTGGCCGTGCAGTACCCCGACGTGGCGGCGTGGCAGCGCCGGCAACTGGCCGGCGGCGCGCTCGACGCGCACGTGGACCACTGGCGGCGCGCCCTCGCCGGCCTGCCACCGGCACTGACGCTGCGGCCACCGGCCACCGGGACGACCGCCGCCGACGGCTTCACCCGCGCGTTCCGCGTCGACCCGGCGGTCACGGAGAAGCTGCGTGGGCTCGCCCGGCAGGAGGGGGCCAGCCTGTTCATGGCGCTGCTGGCCGCGTACCACCTGCTGCTCGCCGCCTGCTCCGGCCGCGACGACATCCCGGTGGGCTTCCCGGAGGCGGGCCGGGACCGGGCCGAGACGGCCGACCTGATCGGCTGGTTCGTGCACCCGCTCGTGGTACGCGCCGACCTGACCGCCGCGTCGACGTTCGCCGGGCTGGTGCGGCAGGTCCGGGACCGGACGCTCGACGCGTACGCCAACCGGGCCGTGCCGCCGTGGCTGGCGGTGCCGGCCACCGCGGACGCTGACCCGACCCGGACCCTGTTCAACCTGCTCAACGCCGAGGTGCCGGAACTCGCGTTGCCCGGGCTGCGGGTCGATTCGTTGGAAATCGGTGACGACTACGTCTTCTCCGAGGTGCTCGGCACCAACCTCAGACCGGCGGAGGTCGACTTGGCGCTGATCATGCGGGAACAGGGCGCGGAACTGCACGGCACCTGGATCTTCTCCACCGACGTCCACGACGCCCGGGCGCTCCAGGCGCTGATGCGACGCTGGGACCTGCTGCTCGGCCGGCTGGCCGACTCACCGGCGGCGCCGCTGACCACGCTCCGTGCCTGGCTGGACGAGGTGGGCGCATGAGCCTCTTCGCCTACCTGCTGCGCTACAGCCGGGGCCCGTTCCTGCTGGCCATCGCGGCGGGCATCGTCAGCGGCGGCACCGGCGCCGCCTTCATCGCCATGGTCAACCTGGCGCTGGCCGCCGACGCCGCGCCCTCGCAGCGGCTGATCTGGGGATACGTGGCGCTCTGCCTGGCCACGCTGGTCACCAAGTTCGCCTCCCAGAGCATGCTGTACCGGCTGTCCCAGGGCGCCGTCTACCACCTGCGCCGCCGCCTCATCGACGGCATCCTGGACGCCCCGCTGCGGACCGTGGAGCGGACCGGCACGGCGCAGCTCTACTCGGCGCTCGCCGACGACGTGGTGGTGATCGCCGACGCGCTGCCCGGCCTGCCGGGCATCTGCTCGGGCGCGGCGTTCGTGCTGGTGGCCATCGCGTACCTGGTGATCGTCTCACCGGCGGTGGCGCTCGCCACCGGCGCCACGGTCGTCGTGGGCGTGCTGCTCTACCTGCTCGTCTCCGCCTCCGGCCTGGGTGCGCTCAAGGCCGCGCGGCGGGAGCAGGACGCGCTGTTCGGTCACTTCCGTTCGGTCACCGAAGGGCTCAAGGAGCTGAAGCTCAACCGGGAGCGGCGGGCCGCGCTGATCGACGGTGAGCTGACGGCCACGGCGTCCGCCTACCGCCGGCACAGCGTCTTCGGCCTCTCCGTCTACGAGGGCGCCACAGGTGGCGGTCAGGCGGTCTTCTTCGCCTTCATCGGCCTGCTGCTGTTCGCCTTCCCCGCCTGGTTCGCCCTGTCCGACCAGACGCTCACGTCGTGCGTGCTGATCCTGCTCTTCGCCGTCTCCAGCCTTCAGGGTGTCCTCGTCTGGTTCCCCGCGCTGGGCCGGGCGTCGGTGGCCCTGGGGAAGATCAAGGAGCGGCTCGCGGAGCTCGACGCGGGTCTCGGCGGGCCGGGCGCGGGGCGGGCGCCCGCCGTGCCGAACAGCAGGGTCCCGGCCGCCGCGGGCCGGGCGGGCAACGTCTTCGCCGGGTGGCGAAGCATCGCCTTCCGCGGAGTCAGCCACGTCTACCCCGGACCGAAAGGCGAGCAGTTCGTGCTCGGCCCGCTGGACTTCGAGTTCCGGCGCGGCGAGATCCTCTTCGTCGTCGGCGCCAACGGCAGCGGCAAGACCACCCTGGCGAAGGTGCTCACCAGCCTGTACGAGCCGGAGAGCGGCGCGATCCAGGTGGACGGCACCCAGGTCACCGCGGCCAACCGGGAGGACTACCGCAACCTGTTCTCCGCCGTGTTCTCCGACTTCCACCTCTTCGACAGCCTGCTCGGGCTGCCGGCGGGGGAGCAGGCCGCCAAGGCGCAGCGGTACCTGGAGCGCCTGCAACTGGACCACAAGGTACGCGTCGACGGGGACCGCTTCTCCACCACGGCGCTCTCGCTCGGGCAGCGCAAACGGCTGGCGTTGCTGGTGACGTACCTGGAGGACCGCCCCTTCTGCCTGTTCGACGAGTGGGCGGCCGACCAGGACCCGGTCTTCAAGGACTTCTTCTACCGGGAACTGCTGCCGGAACTGCGGGACCGGGACAAGGCCGTCGTGGTGATCAGCCACGACGACCGCTACTTCGACGCCGCCGACCGGCTCGTCCGGCTCGACTACGGCCAGATCAGGGAGGAGGAGGTTCCCCGTGGACAGTCGGTGGCTGGGCGGTCAGGTGTGGAATCCGGACGCTGACGTCCGCCTGTTCTGCCTGCCGTACGCAGGTGGCGGCGCGGCGGCGTTCCGGGGCTGGCAGCGCGCCGCGCCACCCGGAGTCCAGGTGGTGGCGTTGGAGCTGCCCGGCCGGGGCACCCGGCTGCAGGAGGCGCCCTTCCTGCGCCTCACCCCGCTGATCCGGTCCCTCGCCGACGCGCTGACCGGCGCGCTGGACCGGCCGTACGCGCTGTTCGGGCACAGCATGGGTGGCCTGCTCGCCTTCGAGCTGGCCCGGGCGCTGCGCCGCCGCCCGGTGCGCCAGCCGGAGCACGTGTTCGTCTCCGCCGCCGCGTCGCCGGACTCCCCGTCGTCGCGGCCGCTGCTGCACTGCGCCGCCGACGACGAGATCCGCGCGCACCTGGCGAAGCTGGGCGGCACCCCGCCGGAGGTGCTCGACAACGCCGACCTGATGCGGCTGATGCTGCCCGTGCTGCGGGCCGACTTCTCGGTGCTGGAGACGTACGAGCACCGCCCCGAGCCGCCGCTGGCGACGCCACTGACGGTGCTGGGCGGCCGGGGGGACCGGATCGTGCCGCCGAGGGCGCTCGACGGGTGGCGGCGGCACACCTCGGCCCGGTCGCGGCTCTGCCTGTTCCCCGGCGACCACTTCTTCCTCCACGGCGCGCGGGCCGAGGTGGTGGCGACGGTGGCGCGGGATCTCGCCGCCGTCGTACCGCCGCCCTGGGTGTCCGGCGCCGCCGACCGGTACCACCACCGACCGCCCCCGACCACAGCCGCCGCCGTACCCGCCCGGAGCGGGCCGCCGGTGGACCGGAACCCAGGAGACGAGACATGACCCCCCTCGACCCGGCGGTGGAAGCGGCCGACATCGAGCCGTTCACGCTGCTCAGTCCCCGGGACCGGGCGATCGTCCCGGCCGGCGTCAGCGACGCCTATCCGCTGCCCGACGTGCCGGCCGACCTGGTCGCGCAGGCGTCGGCGTTCACCGAGGTCGACCTGGACGGCCGGCGGATCGAGGACCCGGCCCCGTTCGCGCCGGAGCGTTTCGCCTCGGCGGTCGAGGCGGTGGTGCGCGCGCACGAGCTGCTCCGTTGCTCGACCGACCCGTCCGGCGGCACCGAGCCGCTGTACCTGGCGCATCCGGACGCCGCGGTCCCGCTGGCCCGGCACGACCACCGCAGCGTCGACGCGGACAAGCGCGACGCGATGCTCGCCGCGCTGCTGGAGACCGAACGGGCCACGCCGTTCGACCCGGCCGCCGCCGGGGCGCTGCGGCTGACCGTGATCCTGGAGACCGAACAGAGCTGGACGCTGCTGGTCGCCGCGCCCCGGGCGCTGAGCTGCGTGGCCGACCCGGCGGGCATCCTCGCCGAGCTGCTGCGCGCCTATTACGCCGCGGCGCCGGTCACCGCCACCCGGCACGCGCCCTGCGTCGCGGACGCGCTCGACGCCGCCGCCGACTTCGAAGGCGAGGAGTACTGGACCCGGGCGCTGGCCGGCGGCTCCTGCGCCCTGCCCGGCGGCTGGGGCGGCGCGGCCGGGAGCACCGAGCTCACCGTCGACCTGGCCGGGATGTCCGCCGGGCTGGCCGTGCTCGCCGACGCCGCCGGGGCGCCGCTGTCCACTGTGCTGTTCGCCGCCCACCAGACCGTGCTCGGCATGCTCGGCGCCGAACCCGCCGGGCACACCGACGCCACCCTCACCCCGCACGGCGGCGCCGCGCGCCCGGACTGCGAGCGACTGCTGCACCGCGTGGTGCGGCCCGTGCCGACGGCCGCCCGCGCGGCGACCTGGCGGGCGCTGGTGCGCGACGTGGCCGCCCACGAGCGCGACGCGTGGACCCACCGGCTCGCGTACCGCCCGGTCACCGGCGGGCCGGGGCAGGGGCAGCACGCCCTCTTCGAGTGGGACCCGGCCGCCGGCCTGCCCGGTGAGCCGCTGCCCGGCCTGCCGGACGACCGGGACGGGTACGGCCTGCGGGTCACCGCCGGGCCGGACCGCCTGCGCCTGCGCGTCGCCGGGGAGACAGTCGACCCCGGGTACGCCCGCCGGCTCGCCGCGCTCTACCGGGAGGTGCTGGTGGCGATGGCCGCCGACCCCGACGGCGACGCCGGGCGCACCTACCTGCCGGCGGACGAGCGCGACGCGGTGCTGCGCGACTGGGCCGTCGCGGAGACGGCGCACCGGGGCGACGTGACCGTGGTCGACCTGATCCGGGCCCAGGCCGACGCCACTCCGGACCGGATCGCCGTCCGGGTCGGCGACACGCGGCTCACGTACCGGGAGCTGATGCGGCGGGCCAACCGGCTCACCCACCACCTGCTCGACCTCGGCGCCGGCCGGGACACCCTGGTCGGCGTGTGCCTGGGCCGCACACCAGACCTCATCCCCGCCCTGATCGCGGTCTGGCAGTCCGGGGCCGGCTACCTGCCGCTGGATCCGCAGCTGCCGGCGGAACGGCTGCGCTACATGATCGAGGCGGCCGGCAGCCCGGTGGTGGTCACCTCCACCGTCGAGCAGGCCACCCTCACCGGCCTGTACGACGGCGTCCTGGTCCTGGTCGACGCGGATGCGGCGGCCGTCGCGGCCCGGCCCGACACCCCGGCGACCGTGCCGATCGACCCGGCCCAGCTCGCCTACGTCATCTTCACCTCCGGCTCCACCGGGCGGCCCAAGGGCGTGCTGGTGCCGCACGCCGGCCTGGCCAACTATCTGCTCTGGACCGTCGGCGCGTACGCCGCGCACGGCCCCGGCGGCGCCCCGGTCTTCTCCTCGATCTCGTTCGACCTGGGCATCCCGAACATCTTCACCCCGCTGATCACCGGGGAGCCGGCGCACCTGCTGCCCGAGCCGCTGGACACCGCCGAGCTCGGGGCGCACCTGCTCACGGGCGCGCCGTACAGCTTCATCAAGATGACCCCGGGCCACCTGGACCTGCTCACCTGGCAGCTCACCGGGGAGCAGGCGCGGGACCTGGCCGGCATGGTCATCGCGGCCGGGGACTCGTTCACCGCGGCGCTGGCCGAGCGCTGGCTGGATCTGGCCGGGCCGGACGGCACGAAGGTCGCCACCGAGTACGGCCCCACCGAGATCACCATCGGCAACTCGGGGCAGCCGATCAGCGAGCCGCCGGCCACCGAGCTGGTGCCGCTCGGCGTCCCGATCGTCAACACCACCATGTACGTGCTGACCGAGCGGCTCGACCCGGTGCCGGTCGGCGTGCCCGGCGAGGTCTGGATCGGCGGCGTCGGGGTGGCGCGCGGCTACCTGGGCCGCCCGGACCTGACCGCGGACCGGTTCCGGCCCGACCCGTACGGCCCGCCGGGCAGCCGCCTCTACCGCAGCGGCGACCTGGCCCGCTGGCTGCCCGACGGCACGCTGGAGTTCCTCGGCCGCATCGACAACCAGGTCAAGATCCGGGGCTACCGGGTGGAACTGGGCGAGATCCAGGCCCGGCTCGCCGCCCATCCGGGCGTCCGTGACGCCGTGGTGCTCGCCCGCGAGCCCAGCCCCGGCGAGAAGCGCCTGGCGGCGTACGTGGTGCTCACCGCCGGCGCGGCGGTGGACGCCGCCGCGTTGCGCGCCCACCTCGCCGTCGACCTGCCCGACTACATGATCCCGGCGGACGTCGTCGCCATCGACCACATTCCGCTCACCACCAACGGGAAGGTGGACAGCCGCGCGTTGCCCGCCCTCTGATCCGCTCCCACGAATCCCCTCCGTGCCGACACCGGCCCCCGTGCGCCGGGACGATCGCGCACGCCGTACGAGAGGACGAATCCATGACCACGACATCTGACCGGTCGACGCGCGGCGCGCAGGGACTGAGGCTGGACCTCGCCGACGACGAACGGACCGCCCTGCGGGCGCTGGCCGAGGAACTCGTCGCCGCGTCGCCGCGCCTGCTGGACGACCTGTCCTGGGTGACGCAGGCCCGGCAGGCGAGCTGCCGGATGCCGCTGCGGCTGATGGAGACGCTGCGCGACTTCCGCAGCGACGCCGGGGCCACCGGCTCACTCGTGCTCGCCGGCCTTCCGGTGGACGAGCGCGACCTGCCGAGCACTCCGACCGTCCGGGAGTCGGTGGAACGGGCGACCACCGTGCCGGCCGTCCTGGCCATGCTCGTCGGCCTGCACCTCGGCGAGGTGATCGCCTACCGCAGCGAGAAGAGCGGCGCCCTGGTGCAGAACGTCGTCCCGGTGCGCGGCCTGGAGGACTCCCAGAGCAACGCCGGGTCGGTGCCGCTGGAGTTCCATGTGGAGAACGCGTTCCACCGGGAACGCCCCGACTACGTCGGCCTGCTGTGCCTGCGCAACGATCACGCCAAGCGGGCCGGCACGCTGGTCACCTGCATCCGGCAGGCCCTGCCGCTGATCGAGGAGACCGACCGGAAGGTGCTGCGCGAGCCCCGGTTCGTCACCGCGCCGCCGCCCTCGTTCCGCCAGGGTGACCGCACCACGCCGCACGCGGTGCTCACCGGCAGCGTGGAGGACTCGAACATCTGCCTCGACCTGAACGCGACCACCGCGCTGGACGAGGAGGCCGGCGAGGTGATGGCGCGGTTGAAGCGGATCCTCACCGACGTCTCCACGCCGCTGGTGCTGCAGACCGGGATGATGGCGCTCATCGACAACCGGCTGGTGCTGCACGGCCGGTCCGAGTTCACTCCCCGCTTCGACGGGCGGGACCGTTGGCTGCACCGGGTCTACGTGCACCTGGACAACCGGCGGAGCCGGGAGTTCCGGGACGACGCCGGCGCCGTACTCAACTGATTTCGACGTTCACAAGGTCCACAAAACGGCCTCTAGTGGACGGTAGGCTGACCGGCGCCGGAAGGGGGCGCCGGCAGCCGTACCGCAGTGGCCGGCGGACATCAGTGCCAACCGCGAAAGGGATTCGATGACCGACACGCTGTCGCGCACCCGCCGAGGTGGCGAACACCGGCCGCTGGAGGAAGGCTTCCTCTACCGCTGGGCCGTCTGGGCGGCGCTCAATCCAGTGAAGGTCATCCTGGTCTGGCTGGTGCTGCTCGCCGGCGCGGCCGTCTCGGCCGGCTACTTCACCTCGCACCTGACCGGCAACACCAACTCCGTGATCGGCTCCGACTCGGAGAAGGCCGCCGAGCTGATCAGCGCCGAGTTCCCCGACACGCCGAGCGAGACCGACTTCGTGGTCCTGCACTCGACCTCGATCGACGCGCAGGACCCGGCGTTCCGCGAGGTCGTCCGCACCGCTGTCGAGCGCTACCGCCAGGCCCCGGACGTGCGCACCGTGGTCAGCCCGTACGACGCGCCGGACCGGCTCATCGCCCCCGGCGGGAAGACCGCGCTCGTGCCGGTCAGTCTCGACGGCGACGACAAAAAGCTCCAGGAGCAGGCCGGGCCGCTCGGCGAGATCGCCGAAGGGCTCGGCACCGGCCAGGTGGAGGCGTACTTCACCGGCGTCTCGCCGCTCGCCGCGGCCGCCGTCGAGCAGGGCAACGAGGACCTGTCCATGGCCGAGACGATCGGCTTCCCGGCCGCCGCCATCGTGCTGCTGCTCGCGTTCGGGTCGCTCGTGGCGGCCGCCATCCCGCTCCTGCTCGGTGTCGTCGCCGTGCTCGCCGCGTTCGGCGCGCTGGGCATCGCCACCCACTTCACCACCTTCGACGTGTTCGTGCAGACCGCTGTCAGCATGGTCGGCATCGCGCTCGGCATCGACTACACGCTGTTCATCGTCACCCGGTTCCGCGAGGAACTGGCGAAAGCAGGTGACAGCGGCCGTCCGGAACGGGCCCGGGCCATCGGGCGCACCGTGGCCACCGCCGGGCAGGCCGTCCTGTTCTCCGGCATCACCGTCGTCGTCTCGCTGGCCGGGCTCTGGCTGGTCCGCTCCGCGAAGGTCTATTCGATGGCCGTCGGCATGACAGTCGCCGTGCTGGTCATGATGCTCATCGCGGTCACCCTGCTGCCCGCCCTGCTCGGTCTTCTGGGCCCCCGCATCAACCGCTTCGCGCTGCCCTGGGCCCGCCGGTCGCTGGCCCACCCGGACCCGGAGCACTCCGGCTGGGCCAAGGCCATCGCCGTGGTCATGCGCCGTCCGCTGCTCGTGGCCGCGCTCGGCACCGTCCTGCTCGGCGCCCTGTCCATCCCGGTCTTCCACCTCCAGTACGGCGTCGACCTCGGCGCCGGCGCGGTGGCCGAGTCGCCGCCGGGCAAGGGGTACGGCATCGTCTCCGAGGCGTACGCGCCCGGCGTGCTCGCCCCGATCACAGTTGTCGTCTCGGCCGGCGGCGACCGGTTCACCGACGCGCAGCTCGACGCCGTCGCCCGGTTCAGCGACCAGGCCGCCGGCAACCGGGAGACCGCTGACGTCGTCAGCGTCACCCGGGTGCTCGACGCCCAGGCCAAGGGGCACACCACCGCCCACCTCGAAGCCGCGACGCGCGCCGCCGGCCCGGCCCTGGCCGAGCTGGTGAGCCGGGACGGGGACACCACTGTGGTCACCGTCCGTCCACGGCACGGCGCGGACACCGACGAGACGGCCGATCTGGTACGCGAGCTGCGCACTCAGGCCGGTGGCGCGTTCGCCGGCACCGGGCTGACCGCTCACGTCGGCGGTGGCCCCGCCGAGATCGTGGACATCACCGACGAGAGCTCCCGGGCCATGCCGCTGGTCATCGGCGCCGTGCTGGCGGCGAGCTGGCTGCTGCTGTTGATCGCCTTCCGCTCGCTGGTCCTGCCGTTCGAGGCGATCTTCATGAACCTGCTCACCTCGGGCGCGGCCTTCGGCGCGGCGGTGCTGGTCTTCCAGGAGGGGCACGGCGCCGACCTCCTCGGCGTCGAGCGGACCGGGTTCATCCAGGTGATCCTGCCGCTGTTCGCGTTCGCCCTGGTCTTCGGGCTCTCCATGGACTACCAGGTGTTCATGCTCTCCCGGATGCGCGAGGAGTGGGACCGTACCGGCGACAACGCCGCCGCCGTCCAGCTCGGACTGACCCGCACCGCGAAGGTGATCACCGCCGCCGCGGCGATCATGGTCGTGGTCTTCGCGTCGTTCATGTTCACCCGCATCCTCGAGATCAAGCAGATGGGCTTCATGCTGGCCCTGGCCGTGCTGATCGACGCGACGATCGTCCGGCTGCTGCTGGTCCCGTCCCTGATGCGGCTCATCGGTCGCGGAAACTGGTGGCTGCCCGGCTGGCTGGACCGGATCCTGCCACGCACCCGGCACTGACCGCGGCGCCGTCGAGGTCCCGCCGGACCGGCACGATCCGGCGGGACCGGCCGTTCGGGGCGGCCGGGCGGCCCGCTCAGGCGGCGGCCGGCTCGACCAGCTCGACCAGGATTCCGCCCGCGTCACGCGGGTGGACGAAGTTGATCCGGGAGCCGGCCGTGCCGCGCTTGGGCTGCTCGTAGAGCAGCCGTACGCCGCGCTCACGCAGCTCGGCGGAGGTCTCCTCGACGTCGTCGACGGTCCAGGCGATCTGCTGCACGCCCGGGCCGGACTGGCTGAGGAAGCGGGCGATCGGCGAGGTCGGGGTCAGCGGGGCGAGCAACTGCAGCCGGCCATGGGCGGGGTCGGGGCCGATCGACATCATCGCCTCCCGGACTCCCTGCTCGGCGTTCTCCTCCACGTGTACGCACCGCATGCCGAAGACGGTCTCGTACCGCTCGATCGCCTCGTCCAGATCATTCACCGCCAGGCCGATGTGGTCGATGCCGCGCAGGCCGATTCCGGACAGCGCAGACTGCTGCGCCGAAGGTGAAAGCTCGTCAGACATGTCGTCAGCCTAGTGCCGGAAACGGGTTCTTCGAATAGGCGTCCATCGACGGAATGACGACCGGCGAGGCGTGCGTGGCGTCCGGGCGAGGCGCTTGCCCCGCGTCCGAACCGGCCGTACCTTACATCGATGATCCTCAGTGACGGGTCGTCCCGGGACGTCGGCCACGGCGCTCCGCCGCCCGAGGACCTCGGCGGCATCGCCTACCTGCGCGGACTGTCCAGACGCGGGCTCCTCACCGGCGCTGCGCTGGCCGCGTCCGGGGTGTCGGCCGCCTTCGCCCTGCTGCCCGGCTCCGCCCGGGCCGCCGGCGGCTACCAGCGGCCGTGCGGACGTGTCCGCATCTCCAGCTCCTGGCAGGACCACCGGAACCGGACGCCGCCCTCGGCCGAGCCGGGCACCGACTACGCGGTCGGCGCCGGCACCCCGGTCATGGCGGCGGCGAACGGCACGATCCGGTTCGTGAAGGCCGACACGTCCACGGCCACCGGGCGGGTCGTGGGGATGGCCCACGACGACGGCAACTACACCCGGCACCTGCACCTGTCGGCGGTCGCCGTCTCACCCGGTCAACGTGTGTCGCGTGGCCAGACCATCGCGTACTCCGGCGCCTCGGCCAACGGCAGCGAGTCCGGCGTCGGGCCGCACGTGCACACCAGCCTCTGGCTGAACACCGCCAGTCCGACGGATTTCCGCGCGACAGTCGATTTCGAGAGCTGGGCCGGAGACGTCACCAACCCGAACCCGCCCGACCAGGAGGCAGACGACGTGTTCATCGCGAACGTGAAGGGCAACTGGTATCTCGTGGTCCCCCAGGGCACCGGCAAACCGCGGGCGGTGGTCCTCGGCGGCGACAGCAACGCCGCCGCCTCCGGCATCCCCGTCCTGAACTTCACCTGGGATCCGTCGATCAGCGCGCTGCGGGCCGCGGTCGACGGCATCGGCTGACCCGATCCCGCGTCCGACCGCGGCTCGTGCGCGCGGGGACCAGCGGTCAGCGCCGGGCCGGCTCCGCCCGGGCGACGACCGCGCCGTCCACGAGCGTGCCCGCCGCGCCGAGGTAGCCGGCCGGATCACCGATCCGGGCCAGTTCCTCGGCGGTGTAGTGGCCCCGCAGCTCCGGCGTCTCCGCCAGGACGTCGTACAGGGGGCGGTCGGTCGCGTCGGCCTCCGCGGCGGCCCGGGTCAGCACCTCCTTGATCCGGTCCCGGCCGACGACGGGGGTGAGCCGGGCGGCGACCCGTTCGGAGGTGAGCTGGCCCCGGGTCAGCGCCAGGTTGGCCGCCATCCGCTCCGGGCGCACCACGAGCCCCCGCGTCAGCGTCACGGCCGCCTCCGCGGCGCCGCCGGTGAGCCGCAGGCACTCGCGCAGCAGCAGCCACTCGGCGTGCCACACGCCGGCGGACCGCTCGTCCTCGCTGAGCAGCGTCTGGGTGAGCCCGGCCGCCAGCGGCGGCACCTGGAGCGCGGCGCTGCGGATCAGCGTGGCGAAGACCGGGTTCCGCTTGTGCGGCATCGCGGAGGAGGCGCCGCGCCCGCTGGCCGCCGGCTCCGCCACCTCGCCCACCTCGCTGCGCGCCAGCGAGAGCACGTCGACGGCGATCTTGCCGAGCGCGCCCGTCACGAACGCGAGCACCGCGGCGAGGTCGGCCAGCGGCGTACGCAGCGTGTGCCAGGGCAACGCAGGCCGGCTCAGGCCGGTCTCCTCGGCGAACGCCGCCACGAGGCGGTCCACGTAGCCGGGGTCCGGCTCGGCCGCGCCGTCCAGCGCCGCGTACTCCAGATAGCCGGCCAGCGTGCCGGCCGCGCCGCCGAGCGACACCGGCAGGCCCTGGTCGCGTACCCGGCACAGCCGCACCCGGGCGTCGCACAGCAACTGGTGCCAGCCGGCCGCCTTCAGCCCGAACGTGGTGGGGGCGGCGTGCAGGGCCAGCGTCCGCCCGGCCATCGGCAGGTCGCGGTGGGTCAGCGCCAGCCCGGCGAGCGCGTCGACGGCGGCGGCGAGGTGGTCGTCGATGACGGTGAGCGCCCGGTGCGCGACTGTCATCGCCGCGGTGTCCAGGATGTCCTGGCTGGTGGAGCCACGGTGGACGTACTCGGCGGAGGCCGGGTCCAGCTCGGCGACCGCGCGGGTCAGCTGGGCGACCAGCGCCACCACCGGGTTCGCGGTGTTCCGGGACGCCATCGCGACGCCCCGCAGGTCGAACAGCTCGGCCCGGGCGGTCCGGGTGATCACCGCGGCGGCCTGGACGGGCAGCGTGCCCAGCCGCGCCTGGGCCCGGGCGAGCGCCGCCTCGGCGTCCAGCATGGCCTGCAGCCAGGCCCGGTCGCCGACCACCGGCTCGATGCTCGTGCCGGCGCGCACCGGTGAGAGCAGGCCGCTGTCCACCGCCACTTCGAGCGTGTCGATCACACGATCACCCCCGGGAAACGGGCCGCCCCGGTGGCCGCGCGGTCGGCCACCGCATGTCCGGCCGGCGCGAGCGAGCGCACCTCGGCGGCGATCGCGTCGGCGTCGGCCAGGATCACCGAGTCGTTGCCCGGCCGGATGCCGGCCGCTGTCACCCAGTGCACCGACTCGGTGGGCACACCGAACGCGAACCGGCGGGGGTGCGGCTGATCCTGGGCGTCGACGACCCGGTAGGGACGTTCGGTCACGGCGAGTCCTCCTGTCTCGTACGTGCCGCCGTCGTAGGGGATCCGGTACGGCCGGCACTGTTCGGTGTCGAGCATGTGGCGCAGCAACGGGTCGGCGGTGCCGCGCAGGTCGGGTTCCGGCAGCCGCGCCTCGATGAGGACGCCGGCGCGGACCGGGGGACCGGGCACGGTCCGGGACGTCGCTTCGAACGCGGGTGTCTCGGTGTCGATGACGATCTGGGTGTCCGGCCCGGTCAGTTCCAGCACACCGGCTTCGATCAGCGCGATCGTCTCCTCGATGCGCCGGGCCGGCGGGCCGATCGAGAGAAACGCGTTGAACGGGGTGAACCAGCCGGTCAGCTCGTCGCGGTACGAGTCGCCGTCGATCCCGCCGTGATCGACCGCCAGGCGGATCTCGTTGCGCAGGTCACGCAGGACGTCCAGCGCTGCCTTGAGCGGCCCGTCGACGTTGCCGGCCCGCGCGTGCGCCACGTCCCGGGCCAGGTGGTCCAGCGCCCAGGCGCGGAAGTCGTCCCGGTCGCGGAACTCGCGCCCGCGGTACGGGTGGGCCAGCCGGTCCCAGTCCCAGCGCCGCTGCGGCGGTATCCGGTACTCGTCGAGCAGCGCCGGCCGCCGCTCGGCGGGGGTCGCGAGGTAGCGCAGCGTGAAACTCCCGGCCAGGCCGGCGTGCCCGGTGCGGCGCAGCAGCGTGGCGTAGTAGACGCTCTCCACCTCGGCGGCGATCAGCGGCCACACGTCGCGGCGGAACCGGATCGACTCGCCGCGGGCGCGGCGGGCGCGCAGCCGCGCCACGGCCTGCGCGGTCAGCAGCCGGGGCAGGTGCCGGCCGGTCACGCCCTTCTGGTTGTCGCCCCGGGCGTGCGCCGGGATGCCCCGGCGGGAACTGGCGGACAACCTCGGTTCGGCGCCGCTGGGCCGGTACCGCAGCCGTCCGCCCTCCTCGGTGAAGCTGCCGCCCCGGCCGACGGTGAGCAGGATCAGATGGTCGAAGAACGTCAGGCCCAGCCCGCGCAGCAGCACCGGCGCGCCCGCCGGGATGTGGCTGAGGTCGACGTCGGCGGGGTTGGCCTGGGGGAGATAGGTGAGTCCGTGCACCCGGGACAGGCTCGCCGTGCGTGCCTGCCGGGGATCCAGCCGGGCGGCGGCGTGTCCCAGGGCCAGCACCACGGCGTCCAGGTGGTGCAGCCGGGTGCCGTCGGCCAGCCGGACGCCCTGCGGACCGCCCGGCACGCCCGACGTGTCGGCGCTGGCCACCGCGCGGGAGCGGTGGCACCGGATCGAGACGTGCGGCGGCGCGCGGCGCACGATCCGGCGGAAGCTGGCCCGCAGGTAGTGGCCGTAGAACGCCCGGGTCGGATAGTCGTCGGGGCCGAGGGCGCGCGCCTCGTCGAGCACGTCGGGGTCGAGCGCGCCCCACGGGCCCGCCGACGCCACGCTCCGGGCCCACTCGTACAGGCTCGGCCCGGGCTCGATCGGCCCGGCCAGCCGGCAGCTCGGATCGGTGTAGACGGTGATCTGTGAGGCGACGGTGTTCGTCAGCAGCAGCCGGGACTGGTCGGTGCGCCACACCGCGCCGGCGCCGGGCGCGGCGGGGTCCACCACGTGCACGGTGAGGCTGGCGCAGGCCCGGTCGTGCCGTTCCTGGGCGCAGAGCCGCTCCAGGACGGACAGTCCGCGCGGGCCCGCGCCGACGATGCAGATCCGCAGATGCCGCGGGCCTGTCATCGCACGGCCTCGCTCGGGCGCTCGCCGCGCACCCGGGCGGCGTGCATCCAGGCCACCGCCGTGTGCAGCTCCTGCGGCGTCATGGCGGCGAGCGCCCGGTTGCGGGCCGTCGCCGCGTCCCCGGCGGCGTGCCAGAGCCGGATGCTGTCGCGGGAGACGGCCTGCACCGCGGCGGTCCGCTCCCGCCGTTGCGCGACGTAGCGGCGGAGCACCTCGGGCACCGGCTCGGCGCCGTCCCCGAGCAGGTCGCCGAGCACCACCGCGTCCTCCAGCGCCTGGCAGGCCCCCTGCGCGGCGTAGTGCAGCATGGGGTGCGCGGCGTCGCCGAGCAGGGCGACCCGGCCGTCGGCCCAGTCGTCGACGGGCGGCCGGTCGACGAGCACCCAGGCCCGCCACTCGTCGCTGAGGCGCAGCAGGTCACCGACCGCGCCGAGGCGCGACATCGCGGCCCGGACCAGTGCGCCGTCGGTGGGCCGGCCGGCGAACAGGGTGGGCGCGCCGTCGGCGTGACTGGCGGCCATGTTCAGGTACGCCCCGCCGCTGATCGGGTAGTGCACGAAGTGGCAGTCCGGTCCGGCCCACCAGGTGACCGCGTCCCGGCGTACCCGTTCCGGCACCTGGGACATGGGGACGATGGCGCGGTACGCGGTGATGCCGGAGTTGCGCGGCTCGCCGTCGCCGACGAGCTGGCGGCGGATGCGGGAGTGGATGCCGTCGGCGCCGATCACCATGTCGGCGGGGATCCGCTCGCCGGAGTCCAGGCGCACGGCGGCCTCGGCGGCGCTCTGGTGGTACCCGGCCACCGAGGCGGCCGGGCGCAGCGTGATCCGGGGCAGCCGCCGGGCGGCGTCGAGCAGGCGGCGGTGCAACTCGGCGCGGTGCACCACCACGTACGGGCTGCCGAACCGGCGCTGGTACCGCTCGGTCAACGGCATGCTGGTGACGTGTACGCCGGTCACGCCGTCCATGAACCGCAGTTCCGCCATGGCGACCGCGGTGGCCCGCACCTGCGGGCCCACACCGAGCGCGTCCAGCGCGTGCAGGCCGTTGGGGGCGAGCTGGATGCCCGCGCCCAGCTCGGTGAACTCGGGCTGGCGTTCCAGGACCGTCACGTGATGGCCGTGCGCCGCGACCGCCAGCGCCGTGGCGAGCCCGCCGATGCCGCCCCCGGCCACGACCACGCGCACGGGCGTCCGGGTGCTCATCCGGCCGCGCTGTCCCGGTCGAGCAGCTGCCGGGCCAGCTCCAACCGTTTGATCTTGGTGGTGGCGGTCTGCGGGAGATCCGCCAGGCGCCGCTGCACCGGGCGGGCCATCGGCGGCAGCGTGGCGACCGCGCCGGCCCAGCGGTCGATGTCGATCGGCAGGTCCTCGCTGGTGCAGATCACCGGCACGGGCGGCCCGTCCGGCGCCGGCAGGATGATCACCTCGACGAGTTCGTCCAGCCGGGTGAAGAGCGTGTCCTCGACCGCCAGCGTGCTGCCGAACCCGTCGATCTCGTCGACCTCGCGGTCGAGCAGGTGCAGGCAGCCCAGCCGGGTGCGGTAGCCCAGGTCGCCCATCCGCCACCACGATCCGTGGCGCTGACCCTCGTACCGCTGCTGCTCGCCGAGGTAGGTGACGATGCGCCCGTCGGTGCGTACCTCGATGTAGCCGGGGTTGTCGCGGGTGGGCGGGCGTCCGTTGCGGCTGACCACCCGGATGTCGGTCATGCCGGGGAACGGCATGCCGACGCAGCGCCCGTCGGCGTCCTCGGGCCGGCGGCGGGTGAACGCGCGGGCCGCGACCGGGCCGACCTCGCTCTGCCCGTACAGCTGGCCGAACACCGGCTTGGGATGCGCGGAGGCCCCGAGCATGCGCCGGACCGTACGCGGGTGGATGGCGTCGAAGGTGCTGCTGAAGTAGCGCACTGTGGCCAGCGGCGCGCGCGGGTCGTCGGCCAGCCGCTCCCACCGCAGGAACGAGTTGGGGTGGGTCTCCAGCACGCCCGGACGATGGGTGAGGAACAGGTCGGTGGCCTGGTCCGGGTCGTTGTCGGCGAGCACCAGCAGCGGGAAGCCGCGCAGCATCGTGATCGCCAGCGCGGTGAACAGGCGCGAGTGCACGAACGAGACGTGGATGGCGACCGGGCAGCGGCGCCGCACCAGCGCGGCGACCGACGCCTGCGGGCGGTAGCGCGCCTGCAGCGTCCGTCCGGTGTGCACGGCCAGCTTCGGCAGCCCGGTGGTGCCGGAGGTGTGGGTGACCAGGGTGGGGTGGTCGGGCGACATGACGATCGGCGGGACGCTCGGCACACCGGTCAGGGCGCGCAGCGAGGTGGCCGACGGATGCTCTCCGGAGGCGAGCAGCACCCCGGCGACCGCCGGGAACACGGTGTCCGCCAGTTCCCCGTCGAGGGTGGCGCGGTCGGTCAGCAGGTACGGCCGGCCGGCCCGGCGGATCAGGTGCAGCACCGTGGTGGCGTCGAGGTGGGGGGAGAGCAGCACCGGCACGGCCCCGATCCGGGCCAGCGCGCACGCGCTCAGCGTGATGTCGAAGTTGTGCGACTTGTGGACCACCACGCGGTCGCCCGGTCGTACGCCGGCGGCGTGCAGGCGGGCGGCCAGGTCGGCGACCAGGCCGGCGACCGCGCCGACGGTGAGCCGCCGACCGAGTTCCGGCGCCACGTCGAGGTCGTGGTCGAGGGTGATGCTGTTGTCCGGGTGCCGGGCCGCGGCCCGGTCGAAGAGTGTGCCCAGTCGGATGCCGCGATTGGCGATCGTCTGCAGCAACATGTCCGGCTCCTACCGTTCGGTCTCGATGATCGACTTGAGTCGGCGCAGCGTCTCGTGCAGATCGGCGCCGACCTTGGCGCCCCATTCGGTGACGAAACGCCGGCGCTCGTCGTCGTCCATGTCTCGGGTGATCTTGCGGATGCCCTCGGTGGGCTCGTCCATCCGGAAGTGGTGCGTCAGGCGGCAGCCGGCACCCTCGGGGCTCATCCGGAAGGCCCACACGCTGCTCTGGGCGCGCCCCCGGCTGTCCCGCATCGCCCAGCTGAACTCGACGCCGGGGATCGCGGTGTGCACCTGCGACTCCGTGGTCCAGACGCCGCGGACGACCGGCGCCCAGGCGACGACGTCCTCGCCACGGACGTTGTGGCCGCGGAACACCGCCCCGGCGGCGCCGGGACGGCCGCTGATCCACTCGCCTCCGGTGCACTCAGTGCTCCACTCCCGGCACCGGGGAAGGTCACTGACGAGCGCGTAGACCTCGTCCGGAGTGGCGTCGACGACGATTTCCGCCTGCGATTCGAACAGTGGCGTGGTGGTATC
This sequence comes from Micromonospora sp. C41, assembly GCF_018070485.1. Classification (NCBI taxonomy): domain Bacteria; kingdom Bacillati; phylum Actinomycetota; class Actinomycetes; order Micromonosporales; family Micromonosporaceae; genus Micromonospora; species Micromonospora sp. C41. Next base: position 365,372 of record NZ_JAGPXP010000001.1, read on the forward strand.
GGTTTCGGCCATGCGGAGAATCGTCGTTATCGGCTTCCCGAAGGGTCAAAGTGTTCGACTCTGATTCATCAGGTTCGACGTCTTTCGTGGCCGGGACGCCTATAATCCGGCGCAGATCCGCGACGCGACTAAGGACACGGGAAGAGTCATGGGGGGGAGCACGGAACAAGGCACCGCCGTGCCCGGCTCCGCCGACGAGGCCGGGGTGCCGCACGACGAAGGCGGTCTGCTGCGGGACATCGCCCGGCAGGGCCGGCGGCTGCTCGACGCGCCGGCCGCCTTCGTCGCCGTCGTGTCCGAGGACGGACCGACGATCACGGTACGGGCGGCGGACGGCCCCCACGAGGACGGCCGGCTGGACCTGCCCGGTCACCATCCCTCCGGCGCGGCGCTGCTGGACGGATCACCGCTGTGGTGCGGTGACGCGGAATCCGCCCCGGCGACGTCCGGGCCGCACGACGACGGGGCACTGCACGCGGTGGTCGCGGTACGTCTGGGCCACCTGCGCGGATACGCCCCCCGCCGGTCCGTCGCCGCGCTGTACCTCGCCGACCGGCGCCCCCGGACGGTCACCGAGGGGGAGCGCGTCCAGTTGACCTCGTTCGCCCGGCTCGCCGGCGCGGCGATGGAGAAGACGCAACTGCTGGACGTCGCGATCGCCCGCCTCTACGGGCTGGAGCAGCAGTCCGCCCGTACCGCCGCCGACCTGGACCGGATGCGGGCGCTGCGCTCCGCGCACTACGGCTTCATCGACCTGGCCGTGGCCCGCGGCGACGCGCGCGCCTTCGTGGTGGAGGCCGACCGGCGTCTCGGCGCGTCGGTGCGGCTGTGCACCGACGACGGTCTGGTGGTCGCCGCGAGCCGGTCCGCCGCCGGACCGGAGCCGGGCGTGCCGGACGGCCGCCGCATGGTCGTCCCGGTGCTGGCGGGCGACCGGCGGATGGGAGACCTGCTGCTGGAGATGGACAGCCCGCTCGCCGACCCGGACGGGCAGCTCCTGCTCCTGATCGCCCAGGCGGCGGCGGTGATCCTGCGCCAGCTCGACGACAGCCGGGAGAGCCAGGCCCGCCGTGCCCTGCTCAACGAGCTGATCACCACGCCGCAGCCCACCGGCACGCTTGTCGAACGGGCCCGGCGGCTGGGCGTGCGGCTGGACCGGCCGTACGTCGTGGTGGTGTTGCGCCCGGACGGCGTCAGCCCGCACTGGGCGTCGATGTGGAGCGCGGCGTTCGCCGCCCGGGGTGACGGTCTGTCCGCGCTGCACGACGACGACATCGTGCTGCTGCTGCCGGGGGAGGCCGACCCGGCCGAGATCGCCCGTACGGCCGCGGAGGAGTCGGGCGCGCTCTTCGGCCGCCCGGTGACGGCCGCGGCGTCCGACAGCGGTTCCGGGCCGGAGCGGGTGGCGGTGCGCTACCGGCAGGCGCTGCGCTGCCTCGACGTCATGATCTCAATGGAGCTGGCCGGTCGCGGCGTGTCGGTACGGGAGCTGGGTTTCCTGCCGATGCTGCTGGCCGGCCGGGAGGGCATCGACCAGTTCATCGACGCCACCCTCCAGCCGGTGCTCGACTACGACCGGCACCGCGACGGCGACCTCGCCCGCACGCTCGACGCGTACTTCGAGGCCGGCCGCAGCCCGACCAACGCGGCGGAGCTGCTGCACATGCACCCGAACACGGTCACCCGGCGGCTGGACCGGGTGAAGCGCCTGCTCGGCCCGACCTGGCAACTCCCGGCACGGGCGCTGGAGATCCAGCTCGCGCTACGCCTGCACCGCCTGCTGACCGAGCTGTGACGCCGCGCCGTCCGGGACGACCAGGGCCCGCCGCCCGCGCATCTCGCCGTCCTCCACCATCCGGTGCGCCAGCCGCATCGCGGACAGCGGAAGGCGCACCACCTCGCGCGGGCGCAGCCGGCCGGCCGCGAGCAGCCGGTTGATGAAACCGGCCGCCTCCGCCAGTTCCGCGGTCGTGGCGAGCGAGATGACGAAACCGACTATCGACCTGTCGTTCGTGTACAGCTCACCGGCGGGCAGCGCGGGACGGGTCCGCGCGCCCGCGAGCAGCACGATCCGGCCCCGTACGGCGAGTTGCCCGACCGCCAGGTCCAGGTCGTTGGTCCCGGAGGTGTCCAGGTAGACGTGGACGCCCTCCGGGCAGGACGCGGCGAGCCGGTCACCGAGGTCGGGCGCGGCGTAGTCGACCACCTCGACGGCGCCGGCGGCCCGGCAGAACGCCTCGTCCCGGGGCGCCGCGGTGGCGACCACGCGCGCGCCGAGCGCCGTCGCCGTCGTGATCAACGCGGAGCCGACGTTGCCGCCGCCTCCGCCCACCACCACCGTCTCACCGGGGCGCGGGCGGCCGTGCACCGCCAGCGCCAGGTAGGCGGTGGCGGCCGGGTGCAGCACGGTGACCGCCTCCACCGAGGCCGCCGCCGGTAGCGGGTACAGCCGGTCCGCGGGCACCACCACCTGCTCGGCGGCCGCGCCCTGACGCCCGCCGTGGCCCAGGCTGTTGCACCAGACCCGGTCGCCGGGGCGGAAGCCGGCCACGCCGTCACCGGCGTGCGCGACCACGCCCACCACGTCCCGGCCCACCACGAACGGCAGCGGGACCGGCGTACGGTACGTGCCGGCCCGCACGAACGTGTCGACGTGGTTGACGGTGGTGGCGAGCGTGTCGACCAGCACGTCGGTGGGGCCCGGCCGGGGCGCGGGCAACTCGCCGTACCGGATCTCGGTGGCCGGGCCCAGCCGGTCGACGTAGGCGGCCCGCACTGTCGTCATCGGCGGACCGGCCCGCCGTCGTCGTTCTGGAAGAACGCCATGCGCGACGACTGGTCCGCGTACGGGCTCGGCGTCGGCGGCTTGTCCAGGACGATCCCGAACCACCGCCGGTACGCCTCCAGCAGCGCGTCGTCGTCGGTGAGCGTCTCGACGCTCCGGCGGTCGCCGGCGATGACCGTCAGCACGTCGCCCTGGAGCGTGACCCGGCCGTCGGCGGTGGGCAGCGTGCAGAACATGTTCCGCAGGAACGGCGAGTCCGGGCAGGTGCGGTACCACCACAGGTTCTGCCGGAAGTCGGCCAGGTCGGCCGGCTCGTCGTAGAACCGGTACTGCAGCGCGTCGTTGCGGTACACGTCGACGACCCCCGGCTCGACCCGCCGGGTGGCGAACCGGCCGTGCGGGTCCACGTACGGCTCGGCCGCGTCGAGCCGGAACGGGAACCGGCTGTTCTTGCCGAAGCCGACGTCGACCAGCCAGCGGGAGCCGGTCTCGGGCAGGTCCACGGTCAGCATCAGATGATTGTGCGGGCCGTTGAACCGCCCGGAGAGCCAAACCCGCCCCTGATGCAGCGTCACCGCGAAACCCAGCGCCCGCAACAGGAAGAACAGCGAGGTGTTGATCTCGAAGCAGCCGCCGCCGCGGCGCTGGCGGATCACCTTGTCCAGCACCCGCTCGTCCATGTAGATCTCGTGGCCCAGGTGGTAGTCCAGGTTCTCGAACGGCACCGTGAACGTGTGGCGCTCCTGCAGGTCGCGCAGCGCCGCCAGGTCCGGCCGCTCGGGGCGGGCGGCGCCGATCCGGTCCAGGTAGCCCCGCACCTGCTCGTCGGTCAGCACGGCTCAGTCCCGCTCGTACGACATGCGCATCGACTTCTTGACGTGCGGACTCGGCTTCGGCGGCGCGTCCAGCTTGATGCCGAAGTACTTGTCGTACGCCGCCAGCAGGTCGTCGTCGTTGGTGATCCGTTCGATGCGCCGCTCGTCGCCGTCGATCACGACGAGCTTGTTCTCCCGCAGGATGATGCGCCCGTTCTCGGTCGGCAGCGTGCAGGACAGGTTCTGCAGGAAAGGCGAGTCCGGTGAGGTGCGGTACCACCACAGCACCTGCATGCCGTCGGCCGCCACGACCGGCTCGTCGTAGAAGCGGTACTGCAGCGCGTCGGCCCGGAAGACGTCGGTGGCGTTGTCGGCGACCCGCTTGGTGGAGAAGGTGCCGTGCGGGTCCTCCTGCGGCTGCGGCGACTCCAGCAGCAGCGGGTAGCGGCTGCTGCGACCCAGGCCGACGTCGCTCAGCCACCGCTGCTCGCCGATGCGCACCGTGGTCACCGAGTGGTTGTACGGCGGCGTGAACTCGTGCCCGAGCCAGACCCGGCCCTGGTGCAGCGTGACGTCGAAGCCCAGCGCCTCCAGCAGGTAGTGGAACGCGTTGTTGATCTCGCCGCAGCCGCCGCCGCGGTTCTGGTACACGATCTTCTCGACCACCCGCTCGTCGATGAAGATCTCCTTGCCGAGGTGGTAGTCGATGGTCTCGAACGGCACCGTCAGCTCGTGCTGCGCGTGCAGCAGCCGCAGCGACTCGGCGTCGAGCCGCTCCGGCCGGGCCACACCGATGCGGTTCAGGTACGCGTCGACAAGCGTGTCGTCGAGCATGTGGTCACTCTCCTGTCGAGGGGAAACGGGCGAACAGCTTCGCCGCGTTGGACCGGTTGACCGCGGCCCACCACCCCGGATCGAGGTCCGCGTGGCGCGCCACTCCCGCACCGATCGAGGCGCCGAAGGACTCCGGCATGAACGGGTAGTCGGAGCCGACCAGGACCCGTTCCGGATCGGCGAACAGCCGCAGCGAGGCGAGCGCGTGCCGGCCGCACATCGCCACGTCGAAGTAGAGGCGGCGGAGCACGGCGAGGGGATCGTCCGGCAGGCGGTCGGCGAGATCGCGGTTGATGACCGGGCCGTAGGTGAGCCGGTCGGCGTAGTAGGTGACCCCGCCGCCGCCGTGCGGCAGGATGATCCGCAGCTCGGGGAACCGCTCCAGCGTGCCGTTGTAGAGCAGCTGCGCCACCAGCCGCACCGTCTCGAACGGGAACTCGTACAGCGACAGCGGCAGCCCGAAGGCGGGCTGGCCGGTGGCCGGCGGCACCGCTGGGTGCACGAAGATCGGCGTACGCCGCCGCTCGGCCTCGGCCAGCAGCGGATCGAGCCGGCGGTCGCCGACGTAGAGCCCGTCGTAGTTGGTGAGCAGCCCGAGCCCGTCCAGGCCCAGCACGTCGATGGCGTGGACGAACTCCGCCACGCAGTCGTCGAGGTGGGGGAAGGGCAGCACCGCGAACGCGCCGAAGCGGCAGTCGCCGGCCGCCACGAACTCGGCCAGGTACTCGTTCAGCCGCCGCGCGAGAGCGCGGCTGCGGGCGCGGTCCAGCGGGGGTACGCCCGGCCACAGGCTGACGATCGCGGCGCGTATTCCCTGCCGGTCCATCATGGCGAGGCTGCCCGCCCGGCTCCACGTGGGGCGGTCGACTCCGGAAAGAACAGTGGAACCGCCCAATTCGCGAAGCTCGGCCGCATAGAAATCGGGAATTATGTGATGGTGCACGTCGATGGCGTCCATCCACGGTGACCCGGCCGGACCGTTTACGGGGTTGGCGTCCACATCCGCATAGTGGTGACCGGAGCGCGCCCGGCCAAGGCGGTGCGGGTGAATATGTCACGTCGGTTCCGGCGGTTGCCCTGCCCGTTGCGGGTGCCATACATTGACCGCAGGTCTGGTCTGGAGGACCGTCGACACTATTCGCCGCGAAGTCGGTGCCCGTCCTTATCGCAATTTTCGCGATCGACGGCTGGTGAAGAAATGGACCTGGCGCATGCTCACATATTCGCGTGGCGACCGGCCGATCGGTGTGCTCGGCACCGGCTCCTACCTGCCCGGCCGGGTGGTGACTAACGACGAGGCGGCCGAGCACGCCGGCGTGACCGGCGACTGGGTGTACGAGAAGACGGCCATCCGGCAGCGGCGGTGGGCCAAGCCGGACGAGGCGACCTCCGACCTGGCGATCGGAGCGGCGCGCATCGCGCTCGCGGACGCTGGCGTCGACGCGGCGGACCTGGCGCTCGTCGTGGTGGCCACGTCGACGCCGGATTCGCCGCAACCACCCACGGCCAGCGTCGTCGCCCACGAGATCGGCGCCGGACGGGGTACCGCCGCGTTCGACGTCAACGCGGTGTGCAGCGGCTTCAGCTACGGGCTCGCGGTCGCCGAGCGGCTGGTGACCGCAGCGGGGGACCGGCCGGCGCTGGTGATCGGCGCGGACGTCTACTCGCGCATCCTGTCGCCGCAGGACCGCCGCACAGTGGTGCTGTTCGGCGACGGCGCGGGCGCCGCGGTGATCGGGGTCGGTGGCGCGCACCGGGTCGTGGCCACCCGGCTGCTCAGCTTCGCCGAGGCGCGCGGGCTGATCGGCGTGGCGGCCGGTGGCAGCCGCCTGCCGGCCTCGGAGCAGACGCTCCGCGACGGCTCGCACCACTTCCGGATGGACGGCCGGGGAGTACGCGAGTTCATCGACACGTACGTGGTCGCCGGCATCGCGGAGTTCCTGGCCGAGCACGGTGTGCCGCCGCACCGGCTCGGGCATCTGGTGCCGCACCAGGCCAACGGCCGGATCCTCGCCTCGATGGCGGAGCGGCTCGGGCTGCCCTTCGACCGCGTCGCCAGCACGTACACCGCCTACGGCAACACCGGCGCCGCCGCGGTACCCATCACCTACGACCAGCTGTGCCGCTCCGGCCGGGTCCGCGCAGGTGACCTCGTGCTGCTCACCGCATTCGGCGGCGGGATGTCCATGGGGATGACCCTGCTCCAGGCCGGCTGAACCGTCCGGGCGGGCGCCGGTGCCCGGTGGTCATCGGCGCCCGGCGCGCGTCAGGAGGTGCGCCGCAGGGCCGGCTCCGGCCGGCCGTGCGTCGCGAGCACCGTGTGCGCCGCCGACGCCAGCGTCACGTGGCGGTGCCAGCCCCGGTACGAGCGGCCGGTGAAGTCGCGCAGTCCCACCTGGTCGCCGGTGGACTCCAGGTCGTCGGTGACCCGCCGGACCAGCGCCGCCCGGCGGACCAGGTCGGCGAGGCCGATGTCGCCGCGACTGGTCAGCCACAGCTGGCCGGGCTCACCGCGCCCCGGCGCGCTCAGCTCCACCAGGAGCAGGGGATCGTAGCTGCGGGTGCTGGGCAGCCGAACCGCGACGGTGCCGGCCAGCACCGGCGGGCGCGCCGTGAGCCCGAAGACCGGCCGGCGCTGGTGCCGTACGGTCGCCGCCAGGTCGCCGGCCGGCTCGGCGGTGGCGCCGGCGGCCGGGACCAGCCGCAGGCCGGCGGGCACCCGGACCAGCACCGGCGCTCCGGCGGCCCGTAACCGGCGGACCACCGCCTCGACGTCCATCTCCCGCGCGTCCACCACGACCAGCTCGCCGGCCGGCGCCCCCAGTTCCAGGTACGCCTCGACGGTGCAGGCGCCCAGCGACTGGGCGACCAGGTCGTCCGGGATGGCCGCGCGCCGGCGGCGCTTCTCGTCGGACAACCAGTCCTCGTTGAGGTGCAGCCGCCAGTTGACCGGCGTGACGACGCTCGTCGAAGCCGCCCAGAGACCCACCGCGTGCTGCGCGTTGAGGGACTGCCCCAGGCCCGGCGAGTACCGGCGGCCGACGCCCACCGAGTGCGTCCCGGCCTTGCGGATCAGGGTCGGATGCAGCACCCAGGTCCGGGCCCCGCAGAGGCGCGTGACGTGCCGGGCGAGCGCCCGCCGGACCGGCATCCAGTCCCAGGTGGAGTCGCTGACGAAATGGTGCAGCGCCTGCTCCGCGGCGGGTTCCGTGGAGATCGCGGCGATGTTGCGGATCGACTTGCGTCCCCGGGCCAGCAGCAGCCCGCGTACGTACTCCCGGCCGCGCCGTCGCTGATCGCTGCGCGGCAGCCCGGCCAGGATGTCGTCGCACAGATCCTTCAGGTCCTCGTCCAGCAGCATCCTGCCTCCTCGCGGCGCGGCGGCGAATGCACACGAGCTTGGAACCCGCGGCGAGGATGGTCGAGGTGCTGGCGGCACCGCCCTCGGGGCCACAGTGGTTGGCCGAGGCGCAGGTCGCCGGGAGGCCCGCGGGGCGGGCGTCACTTGCCGATGTGCAGCGCCTCCCGGATGAACATCTGCGCGAAGGTCGGCGCGCCGGTGGTGGTGACCACGTCGATGAACTGGCCGACGTGGAGGTCCTCGGTCGCCTCCCGGACGAGCAGGTCGGCCAGGTCGGTGCGGGAGGTGAACCGGCCGGGGAGCCGGCGCGGCTCGGCCCGGTAGTCGGTGACGCCGTCACCGTCGAAGAGGCCGGCCGGACGAATGACGGTCCAGTCCAGACCGCTTTCCGACACCACCTTCTCCATCCGCGCCATGTCCTCGTAGACGGTGCGTCCCATCCGCAGCAGGATCGGCGCGATGATCTTCTTGAACGTGAACGTCTCGCCCTCGGCGTGCTCGCCGCTGGTGCCGGTCGACGTCACGCAGACCAGCCGGCGCAGGCCGTGGGCCCGCATCGCGGCGATCATGTTGGCGGCGCCCTCGGAGTAGGTTCGCACCGTCTCCTTCGTGTACGGCACACCCAGCGTCGAGATCACCGCCTGCTGGCCGGCGACGGCGGCGTCGACAGCCGCGGCGTCCAGCACGTCGGCGCCCACCACCCGCAGGTTCTCGCCCCGCACCGGGAAGGACTCCGGACGCCGGGTCACTGCTGTGACGACGTGGCCCCGGGCCATCGCCAGCTCGGTGGCCAGCCGGCCGGTGGGCCCGTTCGCGCCGAACACCACGAGTCTCATCTGGCCCCACCTCTTCGTCGGCGCGAGGGTCGAACGACGGTCCAGCAGTCGAACAACGTTCCGGTGCCCGACCAATGTACTACGCTCACGGGCGGAACAGGCAGATTTCGGGCGAGGCGGGTGACGGGATGGCGGAGCGGAGCCGGAGCCTGTGGCTGCGGACGACGTCGGCGCGGCCCGACCCGCCGCTGACCGTCGAACGCATCACCGCCGCCGCGGTCGAGCTGCTGGACGAGGACGACGTCGGGCAGCTCACCATGCGCCGCCTCGCCGACCGCCTCGGCGTCGGCACGACCACGCTCTACTGGCACGTGGACACCAAGGAGGACGTGATCGACCTCGCGGTCGACGCGGTGTTCGCCGCCACGCCGCCACCGCCACCCGGCGACGACTGGCGGGCGGACGTCACGACGCTGCTGACCGAGCGCCGTGCCGCGCTGCTTCGGCACCCGTGGTCGGCGGTGATGCGACGACGCCCCGCGGTCGGCCCCGGCTTCCTGTCCTGGATGGAGTTCCTCCAGGCCACCCTGACCCGCGCCGGGTTCACCTCCCGGGACGTCACCGCGGCGAGCTGGGTGCTCTACAGCCACGTCCAGGGCTCCGCGGCCAGCCAGGCCACGCTGCGGTGGTCGGCGGCCGAACGCCGGGAGGGCCAGCTGATGCTGGAGCGGCACAGCGCCAGCTATCCCACACTGGCCGCGCAGCGGCACCTGCTCGACGACGACTGGGACACGAACTTCGCGCTCGGGCTGGTGTACGTGCTCGACGGTCTGACCGCCCGCGCCGCAGCCGGCGCCACCTGAGGCCGGACACGCCGAACCGGCCCGCGCCGGGCGGGCCGGTTCACGTCGGAGTCAGAGGCCGAACTTCTCCGCCAGCAGCCGGCGGTCCACGTACTTGATCGCCGACGTGGTCTGCTCGCGGCCGATCTTGTACGCGGTGGCCACCTCGACCAGCCGCAGCGCCTGGTACTCGAGGGCGGCGAGGTTGTCCTCGTGGACGTTGTTCGCCTCGTGCCGGGAGACGCTGCACGTGCCGTACGGCGCGCCGTTGTTCGGCAGGCCGAGCACCTCGACGCTGGAGCCGTTCGGGACGATCAGCGAACCCCAGTGGCAGATGCAGTTGTGCAGCGCCAGGATGGCCGCCTGCTGCCCGGCGTGCGGCATCGAGCCGGACGCGAACACGGACACCACCTTGTTCGCCAGGTCACCCGGAATGGCGACCGGTCCGGAGTGGTCGATGAAGTCGAGGATCTGCGGAGCCGGCAGCCCGTAGTGCACCGGCGTGCCGATCATGATGGCGTCCGCCGCGACCAGGTCCGCGAGCGTGGCCACCGGGACGTCCGCGGTCTCGGCGTTGAGCTCGGCGTACGCCTTGTGGTCGAGCACCATCGGGCTGGGCAGGTCGGGCACCTTGTAGAGCTGCGCCTCCGCGCCCGCCTTCACCGCCGCAGCCGCCGCGGCCACGGCCATCTGGTAGGTATTCCCGCTGCGGGAGTGGAAGATGATTGCCACCTTGATCACAGGAACGCTCCTCACGAGTCGATGCGCCTGGGCACCGCATGGACCATCTACGGGCATCCTGTCCGCCGCGCCCCGCCCGGCAAACGGCGCGGATCTTAGTTAGTCACCTCGATGTCCGCCGGGGCCGCGACCTGACAGAACCGGCCCGTCGTCGTTGACCGGTCCGTCCCGGTCCGGGTGTGCTGCGCCCATGTCGAACGCTTCCGCGGAACCGCCCGCCGCACCCACCGACCCCGCCGCGCTCCTGCCCCTGTTCGAGCGCGCGTTCAACAACCGCGATCTCGACCAGCTGGAGCAGCTCTACGAGCCGGACGCCCTGCTGATCCTCGCCCCCGGCACGGTCCTGACCGGCGACCAAAGGCGCGCGCGCAGCCGGGAGGAGCAGCACTTCCTGCCGATCAAGGTGGCCGTCCGCCACCAGTACGTCACCGGCGACATCGCCCTGGTGATCAACGACTACGTCCACGAGGGAACCGGACCCGACGGCACCCCGATCCGGATCGAGGGCACCGCCGTCGACGTGCTCCGGCGCGGCGCGGACGGCGCCTGGCGCTGCGTCATCAGCAACCCCGCCGGACTGGGCGCCGCCGGTCCCACCGCACCCTGACCACTGTCGACACCGGGCCGCAGCGGCGCCGGTGACCGGCCGGCCGGACGGTCAGCCCGTCAATCGGGCGACGATGTCGGCGGCCGGGCCCGGCACGGCGGACGCGAAACCGGTCCCGGCCCACAGGTTCAGCGCCTCGGCGTCACCGAGACGTGCCGCCGCGGCCCGGATCGGCGCGGTCAGGTGGTGCACCGCCGGATAGGCGACCGGCGCCGCCGCGGAGTAGGCGTCGGTGAAGCGGTTGGCCAGGGCCCGCGCCGGATGACCGGTGAACGCCCGGGTGACAACGGTCCGGCGGAAGTCGCCGGAGAGCATCGCGGCGCGCTGCGCCGGCCGGGTACCGGCCTCGTCGGCGAGCAGGAACGCGGTGCCGCTCTGCACCGCCGCCGCGCCGGCCGCGCGCAGCCGCGCGACATCCTCGGCGGACGAGGTTCCGCCGGCCACGACGACCGGCAGGTCCGTGACCGACCGTACGGCGGCGAGCAGGTCCCGCGCCTCGCCGCGCGGCCGGTAGCCGGACGGATCGGTGGTCGAGGCGTGCCCGCCCGCCGTGCCCGCCTGCGCGACGAGCGCGTCCGGTCCGGCGGCGACCGCCCGGAGGGCCTCGTCGGCCGAGGTGACGGTGATCAGCACGTGGCATCCGGCGTCGCGCAGCGCCCGCACCACGCCCGCCGGCGGTACGCCGAACGCGAAGCTCACGAGCGGGACCGCGTACGCCACCGCCAGGTCCACCTTCGCGGCGAAGTGGTCGTCGTCGTGCCGGCGCGGCGTCGGCAGGTCCACCCCGTACCGCTGCGCTTCCGGCAGCAACAACCGGCGGTACGCCTCCACCCGCGCCGGGTCCGGCTCGGCCGGGGTCGGCACGAAGATGTTGAGCCCGTACGGCACGCCGGCCGCGCGCGTCGCGCGTACCTGGTCCTCGACGGCCTCGGGGGTCTGGTAGCCGGCGGCGAGGAAGCCGACCGAGCCGGCCCGGGCGGCGGCGGTGACCAGCGCCGGGTTCGACGGACCTCCGGCCATCGGGGCGACCACGAGGGGAGGGAGCAGCTCAGTCATGGCGTGACCCTACGTCGGTTCCGGACGACAGCGAGTGCGGGGAACCCCGTCCAGGGGTTCCCCGCACCCTGTGGGGGAAGGGCTCAGATCCGGGCCGCTTCCTCGACCCCGGCCGGGGGAACCGGGGCCGTCTTCGCCCGCCGTCCGGGCATCCACCAGTTGGCCTTGCCGCACAGCTCCATCACGGCCGGGACGAGGATCATCCGGACGATGGTGGCGTCGACGAACACCGCCACCGCCATGCCCAGGCCGACCTGCTTGACCGAGACGTCGGGGCCGAGCATGCCGGTGGTGAACACGGCGATCATGATGGCGGCTGCCGCCGTGATCACCTTGGCGGTACGGGCCAGACCGCGGGTCACGGCACGGCGGGTGTCGCCGGTGCGCTCGTACTCCTCACGGATCCGCGAGATCAGGAAGACCTCGTAGTCCATGGAGAGGCCGAACAGCAGCGGGAACATCATCATCGGCACCCATGTCGTGATCGGCATGGAGGTGGGGAAGCCGAGGGCGGACCCGAGCCAACCCCACTGCACGATCGCCACCAGCACACCGAACGAGGCGCCGATGGACAGCAGGTTCATCACCGCCGCCTGCAGCGCGATCGTGACCGACCGCACCAGCACGACGAGCAGCAGCAGGGACAGCAGGATGACCACGGTGATCATCACGGGCAGCCGGGAGCTGGTCTCCTCGGCGAGGTCGATCGCGCCGGCGTTCGGGCCGCCGAGATAGACCTCTCGGCCGCCGGACGCCGCGGGGAGCACGTCGTCGCGCAGCTTGTGCACCAGGTCCGCGGTGGCCTCGTCCTGGGCGCCGGTGCGGGGGAAGGCCATGAAGACGGCGGCCTGCCCGTCCTGGCTGATCCGGGGCGGCGTCGCGTACGCCACGCCCTCGGTGCCGCTCACCGCGGCGACGACCGGACCGAGGTCGCTGTTTCCGTCGCCGACCTCGGCGGCGAAGATCAGGGGAGCGCCGTAGCCGGGGCCGAAGCCCTCGGACAGGATCTCGTACGAGGTGTAGCTGCTGCGGTCGCGGGGCTGGACGCTGGCGTCGGGCAGGCTCAGCCGCATCGACAGCAGCGGCGCGGTCAGCACCAGCAGGATGGCGGTTGCCCCGAGCGCGGCGATGACCGGGCGGCGCTGCACCACGCCGGCCCAGCGTTCCGCGAGCGTGCGGCGCTCCTGCTTCGGCGCGTCGGAGCCGGCCTGCCGAAGGGGGCCCCGGCGCGGTACGCGCAGACCCTGGATCTTGTAGCCGGCGAAGCCCAGGAAGGCCGGCATCAGCGTGACCGCGGCGATCATCGTCACCAGCACCGTCGCCGAGGCCCCGAGCGCGACGCCGTTCATCATCTTCTGGCCCATGGCGATCAGGCCCAGCAGCGCGATCATCACGGTGGTGCCCGCGAAGAGGACCGCGTGACCGGCGGTGGTGATGGCCTTGACCGTGGCGCTCTCGGGATCGTCCCCCTCCACCAGGCTGTCCTTGAAGCGGGTGAGGATGAACAACGCGTAGTCGATGCCGACGCCGAGGCCGATCAGCACGGCGATGAGCACCGTGAAGTCCGGTGAGGGGACCAGGTGTCCGACGAGCTTCATCAGCGCGACGCCGCCGAGCACCGCCAGCAGCGCGGTGACGATCGGCAGGCCCATCGCCACCAGCGAGCCGAACGCGAGGAACAGGATCACCGCGGCGGTCACCACGCCGACCGCCTCGGCCGGACCCTGCGGGGGCGTCTCCGCCTTCTCCGCCCGCTCGCCGCCCAGCCCCAGCGTCACGCCGTCGCCGGAGGCGTCCTTGACCGTGTCGACGAGTGGCTTGGCCTCGGCCTTCTCCACGTCCATCGAGGTCAGCGGGATCGTCGTCCGGGCGATGCGGCGGTCGGCGGTGACCAGGTTGCGGTCGTCGTAGGGCGAGACGATCGGCCCGGTCACCGGTGAGGCGTCCAGGTCGGAGATGACCTTCTCGATCTTCTGCCGCGCCGCCGGGTCGTCGATGCCCCGCTCGGCCTTGATGGCCAGGGTGAGCGTGTCGCCCCGCTGCTCGGGGAAGTGCTTCTCGATCAGGGCCTGCGCCCGTGCGGAATGGGAGTCCCCGCCGGAGTAGACGTTGTCCGGGGCGGCGCCGTAGCGGAAGCCCAGGAACGCCAGGGCGATGACGCCGACGATCCAGGTCAGGAGCACCAGTCGACGACGCCGGTAACAGAACCGCGCCAATCCCGCCAGAGCTCCGTCTGTGCGGGGAGTCTCGGTAGGCATCATCTTCTCCTCAAGTCAATAAGCGCTCTACCTAATGGTCGTGAACAGGCACTTCTGTGTCGCCGTACGGATGCAGGCACTTCCTGGACGTCGCTACTACGGTTGCGGTACTCCATTTGCAGTACACCTGTCGGTATCCGGTCAGCGCCGTATCCTGCGCTTTCTCTGTCGGCAGAGCGGTGCGGTGACCCGCCGCCGTCGACCGCCCGCGGGAGCGGTCGCGTCCGGACCGGGCAGGAGTGACGCCGTGTTCCGGTCGGAGCTTGTTTCACCTGGTCATGATGGTGCTGGACGTTCGGCCGGCCGGTCCGGGACGGTCCGCGGCGAGGGCTGTTTCGGTCATGCGTGCGAGTTCTGCCAATCGTGGCATTGTTTAGGTAAGTCCGATATCAGCGGGATGCTGCCTGATATATGACGGCTGCGCCGGGGCCTGCCGGATAGTTATGATGAGCGACGACGGTGATCGATGGCAAATGTGGTTGCTGTGGGGTAGCGTCATCGACCGAGTCCAGGCTTTTCTTGAGCTGTGTGCGCATATTCCGGGGGGATTATGACAACGGGACGGCCGCGGGAGAACGAGGCGACAGCCGCAGCACGAAATCCGGTGTGCGCCGCCGGGGGGCCGGTGTCCCAGCCGGGGGGCGGAGGGAGCGACGAGCAGGTCCTGCGCGAGATCCTCGGGGTCGACGTGCACCGCGAGCTGATTGACTTCGCGGGCGGTGCCGGCGGAAATCCGCACCTGGTCGCCGAACTGGCGCGCGGGCTCGCCGAAGAGGGATTGATCCGGGAGAGAAATGGTCGGGCGGAATTGGTTTCCCGTCGAATTCCCCGGCGTGTGCTGAGTTTTGTCATGCGGCGATTGAATGACGTGAGCGCCGGCTGTCAGCAGTTTCTGAAGGTTGCCGCCGCATTGGGCAGATCCTTCATGCTGGAGGACGTCTCGAGAATGCTGGGCAGATCGTCGGCGGCCCTGCTCCCGCCGGTGGACGAGGCGATCGCCTCGGGCTTCGTCGTGGCCGCCGAGCATCAGCTCGCCTTTCAGAGCGATTTCCTGCTGCGCGGCATCATCGAGGCCATTCCCGGGCCCGCCCGCGACGCCTTACGACGTGAGGCGATGAGCCTTTCCGGGCGACGCAGCCCGGTGGCCGACCGGAATCGCCGGATGGACGCCGCGACTGCCGCGCCGGTGAGCGCGACCGGAGAGGACGCCACCGGATCCTGTTCCCGCGCGCACCGCCTGATCATGAGCGGGAACGCCGAGGCCGGCGTCCGTGTCGCCGAGGCGGTTCTCGCCGGCCCGGCCGCGTCGCCCGCCGCCCGGCGTGACGCGCAGGCGTGTCTGGTGCTGGCCGATCTCCTGCTCGGCGGCGAGGGCACCGATCCGCTGACCGAGGCGATCCTGCGGGAACGCGACGCCGAGTCCGGTGACGCCGCGCTGGCGATGGCGCTGACCGCCCGGTCCACCGGGCTGTGGTCGGCGGGAAAGCTGGCGGAGGGCCTGGAGCTGGGACGGGCGGCGGTGCGGGCCGGCGCGGAGGCCGAACCGGTGTGGCGTCTGCACGCCCAGCTCGCGCTCGCCGGCAAACTCGCGAACCTGCGTGAGTTCGACGAGGCCGAGGCGCTGATCAACGAGGCGGAGGCCGGCCTGCGCGGACTGCCCGCGCCGATCTGGACGGCCGCGCCGGCGGTGATGCGGTCCCGGCTGCTGCTGCAGGCCGGGCGGATCGGGGACGCGCGCCGGGAGGCGGCGCTGGCCACCGCCGCCGTGGCCGGGGACGCGGTGCCCATGCTGCGGCCCCTCGCCTACGCGGTGCTCAGCACCGCCTCCTTCTACATGGGCGACGTGCCCGCCGCGATCGAGTACCTCAGGCGGGGGCAGGAGGACGCGGACCGCCACGTGGTCCTCGACTCGGTGCAGTACTCGTGGGCGGAAGTGCTGATCACGGTCAAGCAGGAGGGCCCGCGGGCCGCCGCCCGGCTGCTGGCGGGCAAGCACCGCCGCCTGCCGACGCGACGCCGCCTTTACGTCGAGGTGCCGAGCGCCGCCGCCTTCCTGGTCCTGCTCGCCCGCGACGTGGACGACCGTGACCTCGAACGCCGCGTCCTCGCCACGGTGGACGGGCTGGCCGCCGACAATCCCGGGATCCAGGTCGTCAGCCTCACCGCCATGCACGCCCACGCGCTGGCGAACAGCGCCCCGGCGGCTCTGGCGCTCATCATCGTGCAGTCACGGGACCCGATCTCGGTGGCGCTGGCCACCGAGGAGCTCGCCAAGCTCTACGCCGCGCAGGCCCAGGCGGGGGGACGGCCGGTGACGCCGGCCCGCGCCGAGGAAACCGGCGTCCCACCGGCGAGCTGCTGGTCGACCCTGTCCGACATGGAGCAGCGGATCGCCTACCTGGTGAGCGTGGGCCTGACGAACCGGCAGATCGCCAAGCAGGTCCACCTGTCCGCGCACACCGTCAACTACCACCTGCGGAAGGTCTACCGGAAGCTGGGCTTCAACACCCGGGCCGAGCTGGCGCACGCCGCGGCCACCTACTCCAGCCGTGCGGCGATCTATTCGATGACCGGCGAGCCGGACTGGGACACGGGCTCCGTGACCGGCAAGGCCAGCTGAACCGCGTCTCCGGCGTCCGCCGGCTGAACCGCGCCCGTCCGCCGGACGGCCCGCTCAGCCGGCAGACGCCGGCTGGCGTGGGGTGGCCAGCGCCGGCCGGACCGCCTCGTGCGCGATGAAGCAGCGGGTCAGTTCGACCCGGCTGTTGATGTCGAGCTTGGAGAAGACGCGCCGCAGGTGGCTGTCGACGGTGTGCGGGGACAGGAACAGCGAGCTCGCCGCCTCACGGTTGGTCATCCCGTCCACGATGGCCCGCACGACCCGCAGCTCCGCGCTGGTCAGGCTCTCCCACCCGGACCGGGGCCGGTCCGGGACCAGCGGGCGGACGTTGTGCGCGGGCACACCACGCAGCTCGGCCTCCACGCGGTCCAGGTCGCGTCGCGCGCCGCACTCGCGGTAGGCGTCCGCCGCGGCTTCGAGGAGCCGGGTGGCCTCGGCCCGGTCCCGGGTGCCGCGGGCCGCGTCCTCCACCGCGCCGGCCGCGGCCAGCGTACGGCCGGCGAGCCGGTGCAGATCCGCGGCCCGCAGCAGTGCCGCCGGATCGTCGCGCAGCAGACCCGCGGCGTGCTCGGCCGCCGCCGCCAGCGACTGGACGAACGGATTGCCGCGGGCGACGCGCCGGGCGACCTCCACGGCCCGCTCGGCCTCCGCGTCGAGCCCGGCCCGGCGGGCGTGGCGGACGAGCGCCGCCGCCGCGGCCGGCGCCTCGGTGAACAGCAGCGGATCGGGTACGACCTGCCCGGCGACGTTGATCAACTTCTGCACCATCATCGCCGGACGGCCGCTGGCCGCGTGGAACCGGGCCAGCGCCCAGTCCATCCGCGCCGTGTCGTCGGCGCCGGCCAGCCGCTCGGCCGCCCGTAACTGGTCGCTGGCCGTGGCGAGGTCACCGCGGTGCACGCTCAGGTGGGCCAGGACCAGGCGCGCCGGTACGCAGTCGGCCGGCCGGGCGCGATCGGCGGCTCGCAGCGCCGCCTCCGCCTCGGCGCGCGCCTCCTCCAGCCGTCCCGCCGCCGCCAGCAGCTCGGCCCGGTGGCCGCGCCGGAGCGTCTCCGAGCCGCCGGTGGGGCAGGACTCCCGCGTCGTCGGCCGTACGGTGTCCAGCACCGCCTGCGCCTCGTCGCGCTGATCGGCCGCGGCCAGTGCCCGGACCAGCCAGGTCCACAGCGGCCGCCCGCCGGGCGCACAGCCCGGCGACGGGGCCCCGGGCTCCGGCCCGGCGGGCGACGCGCCGCCCAGGCACTTCGTGACGTCCGCGAGCGCCCGGTCCAGCTTGGCCCGGTCCAGCTCGCACACGTCGTGGCGGGCGCGCGTGCGCCGCAGGAAGCCGGCCGCCAGGCGGTGGCTGCCGGCGGCCCGCATGCCGTGGCCCAGTTCGAGCACGAGTTGCGTCTCGACGTCCGCCGGGAGGTCGCGGCGCAGGATCACCTCCGCGAGGCGGCCGGCCTCGGTGGGCCGTCCCGCCCCGGCCAGCAGGCGCAGCGCACGGGCCAGCGCCCGCGGCGCCTCGGCGGACCTGTTCTCCAGGTGTGACACGGCCTCCGCCACCACCTCGTCGCACCCGCACCGGCCGGAGCGCGGCGCCGGCCCGGCCGCCGCGACGGGCATCGCCGCCTCCGGCGCGGAGCGGGCGACACGTACGCCGGCGGGGGAGTGGGGCGGACCGAGCCGCCCGCGCGGGGCCGGGCCGTCCGCCACGTCGCCCGCCGCCGGCGCGGTGGCGGGCTCGGCGCGCTCCGGTCGCGGGTACGCGGCGTGCCGAAGCGCCTCGCCGACGACCTGGTGGGCGAAGGTCAGCTCCGCGCCGTCGCGCCGCAGCAGCCCGACCCGTACCGCCTCGTCGATCGCGGCGGACACGTCGGCGGCCGGCCCGTCGAGCAGGCCCGTCACCCGGTCGGCGGGGAACGTGTGGCCGAGCCGGCCGGCGGCCGCGAGCAGGCGCCGCAGCGGGGGCGGCATCTCCTCCAGCAGCCCGTGGACGGCGGTGAGGACACCGTCGGGCAGCCCGTCGGACACCACCGACGCGGCGCCGTCCACGATGATCATCTGGCCGGCCTTGATGAACGCGCTGAACACGTTCTCCATCACCTTCGGGTTGCCGCCGCAGCGGGCCGCCCAGCGCAGGACGGAGGCGTCCGGCCGGGCGCCGAGGAGGCCGGCGCACAGGTCGGCCACCGCCTCCTCGCCCGGCTCGCGCAGCCGTACCCGTACCGCGACGTGCTCGGCCAGCCAGTCGACGGCGTGCTGGGCGATCGACCCGGCGGCGACCGGCCGTCGGGCCAGCAGCCAGAGCACCGGCGAGGACGCCAGCCGCGGCACGAGTCCGCGCAGGGCGAGGGCGCTGACGTCGTCGATGCGCTGGGCGTCGTCCAGGGCGACCACGAGCGGACGCCGGCGCGCCGCGACCTCGACCAGATCGCCGACCCGGTCGATCAGCCAGAACGGGTTGGCGCCCGGGACGGCGAGCTGCTCGACCGCCGCGTCGCCGGGCATCGCGTGGCGCAGGAAATTGACCAGCAGGTGAACGGGCACCGGCTGGTCCGTGACGCTTGCCCGCCCGGCCACCACTGTCAGCCCGCGGGCTGCCGCCTCCAGGCCGGTGACCTTCAGCAGGTGGGTCTTGCCGATGCCGAACGGCCCGTCGACCACGACGCAGCCGCCGGAACCCCGCACGGTGGCGTCGAGCAGTTCCCCCAATGAGGACAATTCCCGCTTGCGCCCCGCCATGCGATTCATGATGACCATCCCGTTTTTCCTCTGCTGAATCGTCCGACGCGCGCCGCGAGTCGAGGTCCTCGGGCGTTCGACCGTCCGTTCTGGACAGTTGAACGCCGGATCGGTGCGGGCTACTCAGTTATACGGGATCTGCGGCCGTTCGTCGGCGACGTCGCTGGCAGCGCCCACTACTCGCGTGAGTAGTGGGCACGGTGACGGAGCGCGATTACTGTCAGGCCATGCCGGAATCGGCATGCCGGCGCGGACGAAATGGCGGCGCCGATGGGGAGATCGGCGTCGTTTCCGCGCCGGCGCGACCGTCCGGAACGGAATCGACTGATCGCGGCTCGACGTGACTGGTCCAGCGAATCCAGGGGAGTCCGAGATGCGTGAGTGTAATGGTGAATGCCGCCTCGATCGGGAGACCCGGGCATGACCGTCGGACATCTCGGGACGGTCACCGACTCGGCGCCCGTCGACGCCGCGCTGCGGGACTTCTTCGCCGAGCGCCGCGCCGAGGCCCGCGAGCTGGGCGACGACTTCGCGGCCCTGGTCGCCGAGCTGGAGAGCTACGTGCTGCGGGGCGGCAAGCGCATCCGGCCCGCCTTCGCCTGGCTGGGCTGGATCGGCGCCGGCGGCGACCCGGAGGACCCGGTGGCCGGCGCGGTGCTGAACGCCTGCGCCGGGTTCGAGCTGCTGCACGCGTCCGGCCTGATCCACGACGACATCATCGACGCGTCCCAGACCCGCCGCGGCCATCCCGCCGCGCATGTCGCGTACGCCGAACGGCACCGGGCGCGGCGCTTCTCCGGTGACCCGGGCACGTTCGGCACCGGCACCGCCATCCTGATCGGCGACCTGGTCCTGATCTGGGCCGACGTCCTGGTCCGCGCCTCCGGCCTGCCGGCCGACGCGCACGTGCGGGTCTCGCCGGTGTGGTCGGCGGTGCGCTCCGAGGTCATGTACGGCCAGCTGCTCGACCTGATCAGCCAGGTCAGCCGGAGCGAGGACGTCGACGCGGCGCTGCGCATCAACCAGTACAAGACCGCGTCGTACACGGTGGAGCGCCCACTGCAGTTCGGCGCCGCGATCGCCGGCGCGGACGACGACCTCTTCGCCGCCTACCGCGCCTTCGGCGCCGACATCGGCATCGCGTTCCAGCTCCGTGACGACCTGCTCGGCGTGTTCGGCGACCCGGTGGTGACGGGCAAGCCGTCCGGCGACGACCTGCGGGAGGGCAAGCGGACGGTCCTGCTCGCCACGGCGCTCAAGCGCGCCGACGAACGGGACCTGGACGCGGCGGCCTACCTGCGGGCCAAGGTCGGCACGGACCTCGCGGACGAGGAGATCGCCCGCATCCGTGGCATCTTCTGCGATGTCGGCGCGGTCGAGGAGATCGAGCGGCAGATCTCGCTGCGCACCGACCGGGCGCTGGCCGCGCTGGAGGCGAGCAGCGCCACCGCCCCCGCGAAACATCAGCTCGCCGACATGGCGATCAAGGCCACCCAGCGGGCCCAGTGATGTCCACGGAACCGGTGACCGTCGTCGCCCGCCGCGTCCTCGACGACAGGGGTGACGGAGCGGTCCGCCTCGGCGCCGGCCGCGCCCACGGCAAGGCCATCCTGCTGGGCGAGCACGCCGTCGTGTACGGCGCGCCGGCGCTCGCCGTCCCGGTGCCGCAACTGACCGCCGTGGCGAAGGCGCGCCGGGTCGGCGGCGACGGCCCGGACGAGATCTCGTTCGCCATCGCCGGGCTGGAGAGCCCGGAGGTGACGTCGCTGCCGACGGACGGTCTGCAGCACCTGGTGACGGAGTTCCGGCAGCGGGCCGCCGTCACCGAGCCGATGCGCGTCGACGTGCTCGTGGACTGCGCGATCCCGCAGGGCCGGGGGCTCGGGTCGAGCGCCGCCTGCGTCCGCGCCGCGGTGCTGGCCCTCGCGGACGCGTTCGACCGCCGTCTCGACGCCGGCACGGTGTTCGATCTGGTGCAGGCCTCGGAGAACGTGGCGCACGGCCGGGCCAGCGGCATCGACGCGCTGGCCACCGGCGCGACCGCGCCGCTGATCTTCCGCGACGGCGTCGGCCGGGAACTGCCGGTCGCCATGGCGGGCTCCGCGCGGCTGTCCGACCCGGCCGGGTTCGACGCGGTGCTCGTCATCGCGGACAGCGGCGTCAGCGGCAGCACCAGGGACGCGGTGGAGTTGCTGCGTGGGGCCTTCGAACGCTCCCCGCGCACGCGCGACGAGTTCGTCAGCCGGGTCACCAGCCTGACCGAGGCGGCGGCGCACGACCTGCTCCAGGGCCGGGTCGCCGACTTCGGCGCGCGGCTGACCGAGAACCACCGGCTGTTGCGTGACGTGGGGGTCAGCACCGACCGGATCGACCGGATGGTCGACGCCGCGCTCGCCGCGGGCAGCCCGGGCGCCAAGATCAGTGGCGGTGGGCTGGGCGGCTGCATGATCGCGCTGGCCGGGGACCGCCGGGAGTCCGCGGCGGTGGTGCGCGGCGTCCGGCAGGCGGGCGCCGTCCGCACCTGGGTCGTCCCGATGGGGAGGTTCGCCGGCCATGACGACTGACCACCGGACGCAGCAGTCCACGCCGGCGCTGGACCGGCGGGCGACCGCGGTGGCCCATCCGAACATCGCACTGATCAAGTACTGGGGCAAGCGCGACGAGCAGCTCATGATCCCGTACGCCGACAGCCTGTCGATGACGCTCGACATCTTCCCGACCACCACCACCGTCCGGATCGACAGCGGCGCGCCGGCCGACGAGGTGGTCCTCGACGGCTCACCCGCCGGCGGCGAGCGGCGACAGCGCGTCGTCGCCTTCCTGGACCTGCTGCGGCAACTGGCGGGGCGCACCGAACGGGCCCACGTCGACACCCGCAACTCCGTACCGACCGGCGCCGGCCTGGCGTCCTCGGCGAGCGGATTCGCCGCCCTCGCGCTCGCCGGCGCCGCCGCGTACGGCCTCGACCTGGACGCCACCGCGCTGTCCCGGCTGGCCCGGCGGGGGTCCGTGTCGGCCTCCCGGTCGGTCTTCGGCGGCTTCGCGATCTGCCACGCGGGCCCCGGCGCCGGGGCCGCCGCGGACCTCGGCTCCTACGCCGAGCCGGTGCCGGTCGCGCCGTTCGACGTCGTGCTGGTGGTCGCCATCGTCGACGCCGGGCCGAAGGCGGTGTCGAGCCGTGAGGGGATGCGGCGGACCGTCCGGACCTCGCCGCTCTATCCGTCGTGGGTGGCCTCCGGCCGGGCCGACCTGGCCGAGATGCGGACCGCGCTGCTGCGGGGCGACCTGGACGCCGTCGGCGAGATCGCCGAACGCAACGCCCTCGGCATGCACGCCACCATGCTGGCGGCCCGGCCGGCGGTGCGCTACCTGGCGCCGGTCACGGTGGCCGTGCTCGACAGCGTGCTGCGCCTGCGCGCCGACGGCGTCGGCGCCTACGCCACCATGGACGCGGGACCGAACGTCAAGGTGCTCTGCCGCCGTGCCGACGCCGACCGGGTGGCCGACACCCTGCGCGACGTCGCGCCGGGCTGCGCCGTGGTCGTCGCCGGACCGGGCCCGGCGGCCGCGCCGGACCCGGGCAGCCGGCCGTGACCGGGCCGGGCGCCGTGCGCCACCACGCGCCGGGCAAGCTGTTCATCGCCGGTGAGTACGCGGTGCTGGAGCCGGGTCACCCGGCGCTGCTGGTGGCGGTCGACAGGGGAGTGGACGTCACCGTCTCCGGCGCCGACGCCCACCTCGTGGTCGACTCCGACCTCCGCCCGGACCGGGTGCGCCTGCGGTGGCAGGACGGCCGGCTCGCCACCGCGGACGACGGGCAGCCGGCGCCCGCCGACCTCGGCGCCGTGACCTCCGCGATCGAGGTGGTCGGCGAACTCCTGGCCGGGCGCGGACTGCGCCCGCTGCCGATGCGGGTGGCGATCACCAGCCGGCTGCACCGGGCCGGGACGAAGTTCGGGCTCGGGTCGAGCGGGGCGGTGAGCGTCGCCACGGTGACCGCCGTGGCCGCGTACCACGGGGTGGAGCTGTCGCTCGAATCGCGGTTCCGGCTGGCGATGCTGGCGACGGTGCGCGACGGCGCCGACGCCTCCGGCGGTGACCTGGCCGCGAGCGTCTGGGGCGGCTGGATCGCCTACCAGGCGCCCGACCGCGCCGCCGTACGCGACATGGCGCGGCGGCGCGGCGTGGAGGAGACGATGCGCGCGCCCTGGCCGGGCCTGCGGGTCCGGCGGCTGCCACCACCGCGTGGCCTCGCGCTGGAGGTGGGCTGGACCGGTGAGCCGGCCAGCAGCAGCGCGCTGACCGGGCGGCTGGCCGCCTCCCGGTGGCGGGGCAGCGCCGCGCGGTGGAGCTTCACCAGCCGCAGCCAGGAGTGCGTACGCACCGCGATCGACGCGCTGGAGCGGGGCGACGACCAGGAACTTCTGCACCAGGTCCGGCGGGCCCGGCACGTGCTCGCCGAGCTGGACGACGAGGTCCGGCTTGGCATCTTCACCCCCCGCCTGACGGCGCTGTGCGACGCCGCCGAGACCGTCGGCGGCGCGGCCAAACCGTCCGGCGCCGGCGGCGGCGACTGCGGCATCGCGTTGCTGGACGCCGCCGCCGCGACGCAGACCGCGCGGCTGCGCGAGCAGTGGGCCGCCGCCGGGGTGCTCCCCATGCCGGTCCAGGTCCACCAGACGAACGGGAGCGCGCGATGATCGCCAACCGCAAGGACGACCACGTCCGGCTCGCCGCCGAGCAGCAGGACCGGCTCGGCGGTCACCACGAGTTCGACGACGTGTCGTTCGTGCACCACGCACTGGCCGGCATCGACCGGTCCGACGTCTCGCTGGCCACCTCGTTCGGCGGCATCGACTGGCCGGTGCCACTGTGCATCAACGCGATGACCGGCGGCAGCACCAAGACCGGCCTGATCAACCGGGACCTGGCGATCGCGGCCCGGGAGACCGGCGTACCCGTCGCGACCGGGTCGATGAGCGCCTACTTCGCCGACGAGTCGGTGGCCGAGACGTTCAGCGTGATGCGCCGGGAGAACCCGGACGGGTTCATCATGGCCAACGTCAACGCCACCGCCTCCGTCGAGCGGGCCCGGCGGGCCGTCGACCTGATGCGGGCCGACGCGCTGCAGATCCACCTGAACACCATCCAGGAGACGGTGATGCCGGAGGGGGACCGGTCGTTCGCCGCCTGGGGACCGCGGATCGAACAGATCGTCGCCGGCGTCGGTGTCCCGGTGATCGTCAAGGAGGTCGGCTTCGGGCTCAGCCGCGAGACGCTGCTGCGGCTGCGGGACATGGGTGTCCGGGTGGCCGACGTCGCCGGCCGGGGCGGCACGAACTTCGCCCGGATCGAGAACGACCGGCGCGACGCCGCCGACTACTCCTTCCTCGACGGGTGGGGGCAGTCGACACCCGCCTGCCTGCTCGACGCCCAGGGCGTCGACCTGCCCGTGCTGGCCTCCGGCGGGGTCCGTAACCCGCTCGACGTGGTCCGTGGGCTGGCGCTCGGCGCCGGCGCCGCCGGGGTGTCCGGGCTGTTCCTGCGGACGCTCCTGGACGGCGGCGTGCCGGCGCTGCTGTCGCTGATCTCCACCTGGCTCGACCAGATCGAAGCCCTGATGACCGCCCTGGGCGCGCGCACGCCGGCCGACCTGACCCGGTGCGACCTGCTGATCCACGGACGGCTGAGCGCGTTCTGCGCGGCCCGGGGCATCGACACCCACCGCCTCGCCACCCGCTCCGGCGCCACCCACGAGATGATCGGAGGCATTCGATGAACGACGCCATCGCCGGTGTGCCCATGAAATGGGTGGGTCCCGTGCGGATCTCGGGCAACGTGGCACAGGTCGAGACGGAGGTCCCGCTCGCCACGTACGAGTCGCCGCTGTGGCCGTCCGTGGGCCGGGGCGCGAAGATCTCCCGGCTGGTCGAGGCGGGCATCGTCGCCACGCTCGTCGACGAGCGCATGACCCGCTCGGTGTTCGTGCGCGCCAAGGACGCGCAGACCGCCTACCTGGCCTCGCTGGAGGTCGACGCGCGGTTCGACGAGCTGCGCGACATCGTGCGCACCTGCGGCAGGTTCGTCGAGCTGATCGGGTTCCACCACGAGATCACCGCGAATCTGCTGTTCCTGCGGTTCAGTTTCACCACCGGTGACGCGTCCGGGCACAACATGGCGACGCTGGCCGCCGACGCGTTGCTGAAGCACATCCTGGACACCATTCCGGGAATCTCGTACGGCTCGATCTCGGGCAACTACTGCACCGACAAGAAGGCCACCGCGATAAACGGCATTCTCGGCCGGGGCAAGAACGTGGTCACCGAACTGGTGGTGCCACGGGAGATCGTCCACGACAGACTGCACACGACGGCGGCCGCGATCGCCCAGTTGAACGTGCACAAGAACATGATCGGCACATTGCTCGCCGGCGGTGTCCGCTCGGCCAACGCGCACTACGCGAACATGCTGCTCGGGTTCTACCTGGCGACCGGGCAGGACGCCGCGAACATCGTCGAGGGCTCCCAGGGCGTGACGGTCGCCGAGGACCGCGACGGCGACCTCTACTTCTCCTGCACGCTGCCCAACCTGATCGTGGGCACCGTCGGCAACGGCAAGGGTCTCGGCTTCGTGGCGGAGAACCTGGAACGGCTCGGCTGCCGCGCCGCGCGTGATCCGGGCGAGAACGCCCGGCGGCTCGCGGTCATCGCGGCCGCGACGGTGCTCTGCGGCGAACTGTCCCTGCTCGCCGCGCAGACCAACCCGGGCGAGCTCATGCGGGCGCACGTCCGGCTCGAACGCCCGACCGAGACCACGAAGATCGGAGCCTGACGATGGCCGCGAGACCCGCCGTCGGCATCCACGACCTGTCCGCCGCGACGACGCACCACGTGCTGACGCATGCCACGCTGGCCGCTACCAACGGCACCGACGTGGCCAAGTACCACCGGGGCATCGGCCTGCGGGGGATGAGCGTGCCCGCCCCGGACGAGGACATCGTGACCATGGCCGCTGCCGCCGCCGCGCCGGTCGTCGCCCGCCACGGCACCGACCGGATCCGGACCATCGTGTTCGCCACCGAGTCGTCGGTCGACCAGGCGAAGGCGGCCGGGATACACGTCCACTCCCTGCTCGGCTTCCCCTCGGCCACCCGGGTGGTCGAGCTGAAGCAGGCCTGCTACGGCGGTACGGCGGGACTGCAGTTCGCCGTCGGCCTGGTGCACCGCGACCCGTCGCAGCAGGTCCTGGTGATCGCCAGCGACGTGTCGAAGTACGCGCTGGGCGAGCCCGGCGAGGCGACCCAGGGCGCCGCGGCGGTCGCCATGCTCGTCGGCGCGGACCCGGCTCTGGTACGCGTCGAGGACCCGTCGGGCATGTTCACCGCCGACGTCATGGACTTCTGGCGGCCGAACTACCGCACCACCGCCCTGGTCGACGGGCACGAGTCCATCTCCGCCTACCTGCAGGCGGTGGAGGGCTCGTGGAAGGACTACACCGAGCGCGGCGGCCGCGCGCTGGACGAGTTCGGCGCGTTCTGCTACCACCAGCCGTTCCCCAGGATGGCCGACAAGGCGCACCGGCACCTGCTCAACTACTGCGGGCGCGACGTCGACGACGCGCTGGTAGCCGGCGCCATCGGGCACACCACCGGGTACAACGCCGAGATCGGCAACAGCTACACCGCGTCGATGTACCTCGGGCTCGCGGCGCTGCTCGACACCGCCGACGACCTGAGCGGCCGGACCATCGGCTTCCTCAGCTACGGGTCCGGCAGCGTCGCCGAGTTCTTCGCCGGCACCGTCGTGCCCGGGTACCGCGAGCACACGCGACCCGACCAGCACCGCGCGGCGATCGACCGGCGGCAGGAGGTCGACTACGACACGTACCGGGAGCTGCACGAGCACGCCTTCCCGGTCGACGGCGGTGACTATCCCGTGCCGGCGGTGACCACCGGCCCGTACCGGCTGGCCGGGCTCTCCGGCCACAAGCGCGTCTACGAGCCGCGATAGCGACCGGCCAACGCCGGGCGCCCCCGACCGAACGACACATGCTTGGAGGATCGATGTCCGGAACTCCCGAGGTGGCCGAGCTCTACTCGACCATCGAGGAATCGGCCCGGCAGCTGGACGTGCCCTGTTCGCGCGACCGGGTCTGGCCCGTCCTGTCCGCGTACGGCGACGCGTTCGCGCATCCCGAGGCGGTGGTCGCCTTCCGGGTGGCGACCGCGCTGCGTCACGCGGGCGAGCTGGACTGCCGGTTCCGGACGCATCCGGACGACCGGGACCCGTACACCTCGGCGATCGCCCGGGGCCTCACCCCGCGGACCGACCACCCCATCGGCGGCCTGCTCGCCGAGGTGCACCGGCGCTGCCCGGTGGAGAGCCACGGCATCGACTTCGGGGTGGTCGGCGGCTTCAAGAAGATCTACGCGGCCTTCGCCCCGGACGAGTTGCAGGTGGCCTCGGTGCTCGCCGGCATCCCGGCGATGCCCCGCAGTCTCGCCGCGAACGCCGGGTTCTTCACCCGGCACGGTCTCGACGACCGGGTCGGCGTGCTGGGCTTCGACTACCCGGCCCGGACCGTGAACGTCTACTTCAACGACGTGCCGCGCGAGTGCTTCGAGCCGGAGACGATCCGGTCGACGCTGCGGCGGACCGGGATGGCCGAGCCGAGCGAGCAGATGCTGCGGCTCGGCGCCGGGGCGTTCGGGCTCTACGTGACGCTGGGCTGGGACTCCCCGGAGATCGAACGGATCTGCTACGCCGCGGCGACAACGGATCTGACCACGCTTCCCGTACCCGTGGAACCGGAGATCGAGAAGTTCGTGAAAAGCGTTCCGTACGGCGGCGGGGACCGCAAGTTCGTCTACGGCGTGGCGCTGACCTCGAAGGGCGAGTACTACAAACTCGAGTCGCACTACAAATGGAAGCCGGGCGCGGTGAACTTCATTTGAACGCCGGCCGGTGCCGCCCGGCCGGCGGCACCGGGATCAATGCCTGTTCGCTCGGGGCTCAACCCTGGCACCCTCCGCTAAAGTGCGATTATGAGGACTGGACTGTCCAGTGTGTGGGCCCGGGTGAAGAACTGGGTCATCGCGGTCGGTGTGGCGGCGGTGCTGCTGATCAGCGCGCTGGCCGGTGACCATCCCGCCCCCGACGGCCTCGGGCTGCTCGGCTACGCGCTGGTGGTGGCGAGCGGCCTGGCGCTGGCCGCCAGTCGCCGGGCTCCGGTCGCCGTGCTGGTCGCCACCGGGCTGTGCGTGGTGGGCTACAACGCGGTCGGCTTCGGGGTGCCGGCCATCGCGTACCTGTTCGCGGTGTACGCGGCGGTCCGGGCCGGGCACCGGCTCGTCACGCTCGGGGTGAGCGCGGCCCTGCTCGTCGTGCTGCCGCTGGCGATCATGGCCTCGCCGGCGGACGGCGCCCTCAAGGAGGCGCTCGCGCAGTCGCGGGGCGTGCTCGAACTGGCCTGGCTGGTCGCCGCGGCGGCGGCCGGTGAGGCGTTGCGGCAGGCCGAGCGGCGGGCGGACGAGGCGGAGCGCACTCGCGAGGAGACCGCCCGGCTGCGCGCGACCCAGGAGCGGCTGCACATCGCACGGGAGCTGCACGACTCGCTCACCCACCAGATCTCGATCATCAAGGTGCAGGCGGAGGTCGCGGTCCACCTGGCCCGTAAGCGCGGCGAGCAGGTGCCGGAGTCGCTGCTGGCGATCCAGGAGGCCGGGCGGGCGGCGACCCGGGAGCTGCGCGCGACCCTGGAGACGCTGCGCGACCTGACCAAGTCCCCGTCGCACGGGCTCGACCACCTCCCGGAACTGCTGGCCGGGGCCGAGAAGATCGGCCTGGCCACCACGCTGACGATCGAGGGTGACCAGCGGGACGTGCCGGAGGCGGTGGGCCGTACCGCGTACCGGATCGTCCAGGAGTCGCTCACCAACACGGCCCGGCACGCCTCCGCCGCGGCCGCCGCGGTCCGCATCGACTACCGCCCGGACGCGCTGAGCATCCGGATCGACGACGACGGCACGGCCCGGCCGGGCGCCGCCCCGGTGCCCGGCGTCGGGCTGCTCGGGATGCACGAGCGGGTCCTCGCGCTGGGCGGCCGGCTCCGGGCGGAACCCCGCAGCGGCGGCGGGTTCACCGTCCAGGCAGAACTCCCGGTGGTGCGCGTCCCATGATCAGGATCATGCTGCTCGACGACCAGCCGCTGCTGCGCAGCGGGTTCCGCGCGCTGCTGGACGCCGAGGACGACATCGAGGTGGTGGCCGAGGGCGGGAACGGCCGGGAGGGCCTGGCCCTGGCCCGGCACCACCTGCCCGACCTCGCCCTGATCGACATCCAGATGCCGGTCATGGACGGCGTCGAGACGACCCGGCAGATCGTCGCGGACCCGGCGCTGGCCGGGGTACGCGTGGTCATCCTGACCAACTACGGCCTCGACGAGTACGTCTTCCACGCGCTGCGCGCCGGCGCCACCGGCTTCCTGGTCAAGGACATCGAGCCGGACGACCTGCTGCACGCCGTGCGGGTCGCCGCGCGCGGGGACGCGCTGCTCGCGCCGTCGATCACCCGGATGCTGATCAACAGGTACGTGTCGGAGCCGCTCTGCGCGGACGTCACGCCCGGCATGGAGGAGCTGACCAACCGGGAACGCGAGGCGGTCGCGCTGGCCGCCCGGGGCCTGTCCAACGACGAGATCGCCGATCGCATGGTGATCAGCCCGCTGACCGCGAAGACCCACGTCAACCGCGCCATGACCAAGCTCCAGGCCCGTGACCGCGCACAGCTGGTGGTGTTCGCCTACGAGTCCGGCCTGGTGTCACCCGGCAATCGCTGACCGGGCGGCACGGCCCGGTCTGTCGCTCGCAGTGCTGCGACTGCGGTATACGGCTGCTCCGCGCGCAGACGCCGCACCGCGGGAATACCGTCACCGCAGTAGATCGATTGTCTCCATCGGCATGACGACCCGTAGCGGCGTCGTTACCTACGCTGGCGCAGATGCCTGTTCCCGCAGCCGAAGGGGCTCCCATGTTCATCCGTCGTCTGCTCACCGCCGCCGCAACCGGCGTCCTCGGTGGGCTCGCACTCGTCGCGCCGGCGGCCGCGCAGGTGACGGCCGCCGACGGTGACGGTGGTTCCGGCCGGGCCGGGTCCGTGCTGGCGCTCGCGCTCGCGTTGCTCGGCCTCGTCCTGGGCGTGTGGGCGTTGCGCTCCGCGGGGCGCGGCGGCGGTCGTGGCAACGCGATCGCCGCGCTGGTGCTCGCGGCGGCCGGCCTGATTGCCGGTGTGGTCGCCCTGGCCGGCTCCGACGGCGGTGTCGGCAGCGGCAACGGCCGTGGCGGCGCCATCGTGTCCATCGTGCTGGCGCTGATCGGGATCGCCGTCGGCGGTCTGGCATTCACCCGCTCCCGGCGCGCCGCCTGACCGGCGCCGCCGACCGAACACCCCGGTGACCCAACCGACCCGAAGGGGAGTCCCATGCGCAAAGTGTTCGCCGGACTGGCAGCGTTCCTGCTGCTCGTGCTCGTGGTGCAGTTCTTCCTGGCCGCCAGCGGCGCGTTCAGCAACGAGGCCAACGAGGAGGCGTTCCGCCCCCACCGGATCCTCGGTCTGGGGAGCATCCTCGTCGCCGTGGTGCTGACGGTGGCCGCCGCGGTGATGCGGATGCCCGGCCGGATCATCGGCCTGTCCGGCCTGGTCGCCGGGCTGGGGATCCTGCAGGCCCTGATCGCGGTCATCGCCAAGGCGTTCGGCGACTCGGCCGGCGACTCGGCCGTCGGCCGGTACGTGTTCGGCCTGCACGCGGTCAACGGGCTGGTGATGGTGGCCGTCGCCCGCGTCATCCTGCGCAGCGTCCGGCCGGGGCCGGACACGACGACCACGCCCGGCGTGGACACCACTGTGACCGGCCCGGCGGCCGACTCGGCGCGAACGGCCTCATGAGCACGCTCCAATGGATCCTCGTGGACCACGTCGTGGCACTGCTCGGTGTCGCGACGTGGTTCGCGGCAGGCGTGACCGCCGCGCTCGGCCGCAACCGCCTCGCGCTGGGCCTGCTCGCCGCCGCGGTGCTCGTGACGATCACCCGGCTGGGCACCGTGGCGCTGCTGGCCGGGCGCGGCTGGTGGTTCGTCCAGGAGAAGGTTCTGCTGGGGCTGCCGCTGCTCTTCGCCGCCGGGATCGTCGCGGTGCTCCTCGCCGGCCCGCGGCTGCTCGCGGCCCGGCAGTCGCCGGCCACGGGCCTGCCGGCCGGCGGGCTCGTCGCGCTGCTGACCGCCGGTTACGCCGCGCTGGCCGGCCTGGTGGTGACGTTCACCGCCGGCTACCCGTTGACGTTGAGCACCTCGCTGATCGCCGTCGCCGTCGTCTGCGCCGGCGCGCTGCTCACCGCCCGGGTGGTCGGACGACCCGCCGGGCAGGGCGCGGACGCGGGCGCCCCGGAACGCTCGGCGGCGGCGGACGCCGGCTCCGCCGAACGCTCGGCGGTGGCGGACGCGGGCTCTCCCGAACAAGCGCCGGTGGCGGCCGGGGCCTCGGCGCTGTCCCGTCGCCGGTTCCTCGGCGTGGCCGGGGGCGTCGTCGCGGCGGGCGCCGGCGCCACCGGCGTCGGCCTGCTCTTCCGGGAGCCCGAGGCGATGGTCACCGGAGGCGGCCCCGGACACGCCGGTGGCGCCGGCCCGAAGGTTTCCGTGGCGGACCTGCGCGGCCCCGGCGCTCCGGCGGCGGGCGGCACCGCGCGACGCCACGTGCTCACCGCCCGGACGGGCAGCGTCACGCTGCCGGCCGGGCGTCCGATCGACGCCTGGAGCTACGAGGGCCGGCTGCCCGGGCCGGCCATCACCGCGACCGAGGGCGACCTGATCGAGGTGACGCTCCGCAACGCCGACATCGAGAACGGCGTCACCCTGCACTGGCACGGGTACGACGTGCCGTGCGGCGAGGACGGCGCGCCGGGCGCCACGCAGCACGCGGTGCGGCCCGGCGGAGAGTTCGTCTACCGGTTCCAGGCGGACCAGGTGGGGACGTACTGGTACCACACCCACCAGGCGTCGCACCCCGCCGTGCGCAAGGGGCTGTACGGGACGCTCGTCGTGACGCCGCGCGAGGGCCGGCCGGACGCGGAGCGCGGGCTGGACCTGACGCTGCCGGTGCACACGTTCGACGACGTCGTGATCCTCGGCGACCAGGAGGGACGCGCCGTCCACGACGTCCGCCCGGGACAGCCCGTGCGGCTGCGTCTGATCAACACCGACTCGAACCCGCACTGGTTCGCCGTCGCCGGCTCGGCGTTCCGGCTGGTGGCCGTCGACGGCCGCGACCTCAACCAGCCGGGCGAGGTACGCGAGGTCGGCCTCCGCCTGCCCGCCGGTGGCCGGTACGACGTGGTCCTGACCATGCCGGACGCCACTGTCACGCTGCTGCTCGACCACGACCCCGACCAGGGCGTCCTGCTGCGCCCGGCCGGTGCCGGCGGCGGCGACCGCACCCTGCCGGACACCGGCGACTGGCCCGAACTGGACCTGCTGGAATACGGCGAGCCGGCACCCGTGCCGTTCGACGGCG
Organism: Micromonospora sp. C41; assembly: GCF_018070485.1. Taxonomy (NCBI): domain Bacteria; kingdom Bacillati; phylum Actinomycetota; class Actinomycetes; order Micromonosporales; family Micromonosporaceae; genus Micromonospora; species Micromonospora sp. C41. Next base: position 398,356 of record NZ_JAGPXP010000001.1, read on the forward strand.
ACGACGCCGACCGGCACTTCACCATCGTCCTCGACCGCGCCCTGGCCATGGTCGACGGCAAGCCCGCCTATGCCCAGGCCGTCGACGGCCGCGCGCACCCCTCCGTCCCGGACCAGCTCGTCCGGGAGGGTGACGTCGTGCGCTTCACGGTGGTCAACCGGAGCCTGGAGACCCACCCGTGGCACCTGCACGGTCATCCGGTGCTGATCCTGTCCCGCGACGGCCGGCGCTACTCCGGCAGCCCGCTGTGGATGGACACGTTCGACGTACGGCCGGGAGAGGTCTGGGACGTGGCGTTCCGGGCGGACAATCCGGGTGTCTGGATGAACCACTGCCACAACCTGCCGCACCAGGAGCAGGGCATGATGCTGCGGCTCGTCTACGACGGTGTCACCACGCCCTTCGACAGCACGAGCCACGCACACTGAGGGGGACTGCCATGACCGCAGACGTGCACGCCCTGGCCGGCGTCCGCTACGTCGTCGACGACGTGCCGGCGGCGATCGAGTTCTACACCGCCCACCTGGGCTTCACGGTGTCGACCGCGTTCCCGCCGGCCTTCGCGGACGTGGTGCGCGGGCCGCTGCGGCTGCTGCTGTCCGGTCCGGCCAGCTCGGGCGCCCGGGTCACCCCGGCGGACGCGGCCGGGTGCGGGCGCAACCGTATCCACCTGATCGTCGACGACGTCGACGCCGAACGGGAGCGGCTGCAGCGGGCCGGGGTGACGTTGCGCAGTGACATCGTGTCCGGGCCGGGCGGTCGTCAGTTCCTGGTCGCCGACCCGGCCGGCAACCTGGTCGAGATCTTCGAGCCCACGGCCCGCCGCTGAGCCACCGGACCCGACCGCCTCCCGTCTACCCCGGACCGTCCGCGCCGATCTTGCACTTACCGCCCTCCCGATGCCGGGGATATCCCTTTTGCGGGGGCCGAAAGTGCAAGATCGCGGAGGCCGGGAGGGACGGTGGCGGGATCAGTACCGGTTCGTGGTGGGTGCGGAGAGCCGGGCGGCCAGGATGGGGATGATCACCGCGCCGGCGATCACGTGGGTGCCGGCGAGGACGAGCTGCGTGGACACGGCGGTGTCCTGGGCGAAGGCCGGCGCGGCGAGGGACAGCACTGTGAACGCGACAGTGCCGGCCACGAAGACGCGTACGGGCCGCCGGGCCCGCCGGGCCGCGACCACCGCCAGGACGATCCCGCCGATCGACCAGAGTACGACGCTGCGGGCGATGGCGCCCACCGGGATCGCCTGCGCCTGCTCCTCCCAGACCCCCGCCGCCTTCATCGGTACGCCGAGACCCCGGGCGGCGAGCGTGAACGCCTCCGCGGCCACCGCCCCGGCGAGGGTGGCCAGGACGCCGACCAACCACACCGGAGTGGTGGCCGGCGACCGGTTCGACCGCGCCGCGACGGGGGGTCGGTGAGTGGCCTCATCCACGGCGTCGCCTCCGGTCCGGTGCCTCGATGTGTTCTTCGGGAGAATGCGGGGACGCCACGACGGCAGTCAATCGTGGACAGTTGAACGCCGGGGCGTCACGGCCGGGTCCCGCGCCGGCCCGCCGCCTCGGCCGCGGCGGCGGCCGTGCCCTCGGCGAGCAGGGAGACCAGCAGCTCGCCCAGGATCCGCGGGCCGTGCTGGGTGAGGACGGACTCCAGGTGGAACTGGACGGAGCGGAATCCCGCGCCGCGCAGCGCGTGCACGTCACCGCTGTCCGGGCTGCGGCTGATCTCGATCGGGCCCCGTCGGCCACCGGCCACCACGTCGTGCGCGGAGCGGGCCGTGTACGTGTTGTAGAACCCCACCAGCTCCGGCCGGCCGAACAGGTCGATCCGCTTCTGCACGCCCTGGTTGGGCACGGCGCGCCGGGCGAGGGGAAACCCCAGCTCGGCGGCGAGCACCTGGTGGCCCAGGCAGATGGACAGGAACGGCACCGTCCCGGCGAGCAGGTCGCGGGTGAGCCCGCGCAGAGTCCGCATCCGCCTGTCGCTCAGGTCGCCCGGGTCGCCGGGGCCGGGGCCGACGACGACGAGGTCGTATCCGTCCGGCCGCAGCGGGCTGTCGAACCGGACGATGCTCGACCGCAGCCCGAGGGCCCGCAGCTGGTGGTCGAGCATGGCCATGAAGGTGTCCTCGTTGTCGACGACGAGCACGCGGCGCCCGGCCAGCGCCCGGTTCGGGGTTCTCCGCTCCGCGCCGTCGAGCCAGAACCTCGACAGCGTGGCGTTGCGCTCGCGCAACGCCCGCCGTACCCGGGGGTCGGTGGCCAGGGACGAGCGTGCCCGCACGGGCGTCGCCGGCCCGCCGTCCGGGCCGGCCGGGTCGACGCCGAGGCCGAGCGCCGCGCGCATGCCGCCCGCCTTGGCCCGCGTCTCGGCCACCTCCGACTCCGGCTTGGAGTCGCGCACCAGGGTGGCGCCGACGCCCAGGCGGAGCGTGCCGTCGTGGTCGATCTCGGCGGTGCGGATCATGATGGCCGAGTCGAGCGTACGGCTGCCGGCCGGGTCACTGCCGATCAACGCGAGCACGCCGCCGTAGTAGCCGCGGCCGGTCGTCTCGTGGCGGGTGATGACCCGGAACGCGTTCTCGATCGGGCTGCCGGTGACGGTCGGCGCGAGCAGCGTCTCCCGCAGCACGTCGCGTACGTCCAGGTCGCTGCGGCCGGTCAGGATGTACTCGGAGTGCGTCACCCGCGCCATTTCCTTGAGGAACGGGCCGTGCACCTGGCCGCCGGAGGCGCACATCCGCGCCATCATTTTCAGTTCCTCGTCGACCACCATGTAGAGTTCGTTCGCCTCTTTCGGGTCGTTCAGGAATTCCAGCAGACCGGAAACCGCCGGGCCGTTCGGAGGATGCCGGTACGTCCCACTGATGGGATTCATCGAGACGGTTCCGTCGATCATGCTGACGTGCCGTTCCGGTGACGCGCCGATGAACGTGCCGGCGCCGGAGTGGAACAGAAACGTCCAGTAGGAACCCAGCTCGCCGGTCAGCAACCGGCGGAAGATCGCCAGTTCGGTGGCGGTCGAGCAGTCGGCCAGCCGCGCGGTGAAGGTGCGCCGGATGACGAAGTTGGATCCGGCGCCCTGCCCGATCTCGTCGCCCACCACCCGCTTGACGATCGCCGCGTAGTCCTCGTCGCTGAGGTCGAAGTCGGCGTCGGTCACCGGTACGGCGCGCTCGGGCAGGCCCGCCAGCGCCTGCTCGCGGTCGAGCCCGAACTGCTCGTGGACGCGCATCGCGAGCAGTGGAGCGCCGTCGTCGTGGCAGTCGTACCCCCGCTCGGTGACCTGCCGGTACGGCACCGCGACGAGCAGGTCGTGCCGCCCGCCGGTCGCCGGCCCGGCGGGCAGGGGCAGCTCGGCGAGCGTGTCCACCTGGCACACCTCGCCGGTCAGAACCTCCACGTACGCGCTCCCGGCGGCGCCGGGCCGGTGCAGCAGGGCGAAGGCACGCCCGCCGCCGCCGAGACCGGACAGCAGATCCGGGAATCCGGCCACGTTCGATTCCGTCCCGTCCATGTCGCTCCCTTTGCCCTAGAGATCGCCTGTCGATAGTGCGTCCGGCAAAAGGCGTCGCGCATGACGTGTTGTCGCCGACGGCATCACGTGTTTCCGGTAACGCGCCGACGTTATGGCGTGAACGACTGAATCGGCGGGCTACTACTCGGGCGAGTAGTGCCCACGCAGATCGACCGCGATTACTGTCGACCGCAATGCCGATACGACGAGGGCGGTGAAGACGACTGTGGACGTGCTGGTCCAGAAATACGGGGGCACCTCGCTGCAGACCCTCGACCGCGTACGGCACGCCGCGCTGCGGATCGCCGCGGCTCGGCGGGACGGGTCCGCCGTGACAGTTGTCGTGTCGGCCCGCGGCAGCCGCACCGACGACCTGCTGCGGCTCGCGGCCGACGTCGGCGCCGCCGGCCCGTCCCGGGAACTCGACCAGTTGCTCGCAGTCGGCGAGTCCGAGTCGGCGGCGCTGATGGCGCTGGCGTTGACCGGGCTCGGCGTGCCGGCCGTCTCACTGACCGGGCACCAGGCGGAGATCCACACCACCGACCGGCACGGCGACGCGCTGATCTCGCGGATCGGGGCGGCGCGGGTCGAGGCGGCGCTGGGCCGCGGCGAGGTCGCCGTGGTCACCGGGTTCCAGGGGATCGACCGGGCCGGGGACGTCGCCACGCTCGGACGCGGCGGCTCCGACACGACAGCGGTGGCGCTCGCCGCCCGGCTGCGCGCGTCGGCGTGCGAGATCTACACCGACGTGGACGGCGTGTTCAGCGCCGACCCCCGCATCCTTCCGGCGGCGCGTTGCCTGCCGTGGGTCGAGCCCGGCGTCATGGCGGAGATGGCGTTCGCCGGCGCGCGGGTCCTGCACACCCGATGCATCGAGCTGGCCGCCATGGAAGGGGTCGAAGTGCGCGTGCGCAACGCGTCGTCGCAGGCACCCGGAACGACAGTCGTGGACCGGCCGGACGACCGGCCGCTGGAGACCCGGCGGGCCGTGGTGGCGGTGACCCACGACACCGACGTGGTGCGCGTGCTGGTGCACTGCCGCGACGGCCGGCGGGACATGGCGCCCGACGTGTTCGAGGTGCTGGCCGCCCACGGCGCGGTGGCGGACCTGGTGGCCCGGTCCGGGCCGTACGAGAGCGAGTTCCGGATGGGGTTCACCATCCGCCGCAGCCAGGCCGACGCGGTGCGGACCGCGCTGCACGACCTCACCGCGTCCTTCGACGGCGGCGTCCACTTCGACGAGAACGTCGGCAAGGTGTCGGTGGTCGGCATGGGCCTGCTCAGCCGCCCCGAGCACACGGCCCGGCTGATGGCGGCGCTGGCCTCGGCCGGGATCTCGACGAGCTGGATCTCCACCTCCCAGATGCGGCTGTCGGTGATCGTGTCGCGGGACCGCACCGTGGACGCCGTCGAAGCCCTGCACCGCGCGTTCCGCCTCGACCGGTCCGAGCCGGCGGACGCCACGTCCCTGACCTCCCGTCGTTCCGCCACCGCCTGAGAGAGGTAGGAAACCGTGGCCGTACTCAACGCTTCGTTCGCTCGTGGCCTGCGTCTGCGCCGACTGTTCCGGCGCGGCGACGGACGCCTGCTCGTCGTCCCGCTCGACCACTCCGTCACCGACGGGCCACTTCGCCGCGACCTGAACTCGCTGCTCGGTGAGCTGGCCGGCACCGGCGTGGACGCCGTGGTGCTGCACAAGGGCAGCCTGCGGCACGTCGACCACCGCTGGTTCGGCGACATGTCGCTGATCGTGCACCTGAGCGTGAGCACCCGGCACGCGCCGGACCCGGACGCGAAGTACCTGGTCGCGCACGTGGAGGAGGCGCTGCGGCTGGGCGCCGACGCGGTCAGCGTGCACGTCAACCTGGGCTCGCCGCAGGAGGCGCGGCAGATCGCCGACCTGGCGGCGGTGGCGGGGGAGTGCGAACGCTGGAACGTGCCGCTGCTGGCCATGGTGTACGCCCGCGGGCCGCAGATCACCGACTCCCGGGCGCCGGAGCTGGTGGCGCACGCCGCGACGCTCGCCGCCGACCTCGGCGCCGACATCGTCAAGACCGACTACGCGGGTACGCCCGAGCAGATGGCCGAGGTGGTGCGTGGCTGCCCGATCCCGCTGATCGTGGCCGGCGGCCCGCGCTCGGCCGACACCGAGACGGTGCTCGCCCACGTCTCGGACGCGCTGCGCGCCGGTGTGGCCGGCATGGCCATGGGCCGCAACGTGTTCCAGGCCGAGCAGCCCGGCCTGATGGCCGCCGCCGTGGCGCGTCTGGTGCACGAACCACGGCACGTCCCGGACCGGTACGACGTCGACGACCGGCTCGCCCTTACGTCCTGAGACTCCCTGACCGTCCACCGAGGAGAAACCCGTGAAGCTGTGCTGGCTGGACATCCGTAACGTCAACGGCGCCAAGGAGGCAATCGTCGAGGAGGCGGTCCACCAGCGGGTGGACGCCGTCGTGGCGGCCGATCCGGCCGACCTGGAGACGCTCCCCCCGACGGTGAGGAAGGTGCTGTTCCCGCAGGGCGGGGAGCTGCCGGAGAAGCTGGAACCGGCCGACCTGGTGATCGTCGAACCGGCCCGGCACGGCGAGCCCGCCGAACTGGCGGCCCGGTACCCGGACGTGGAGTTCGGCCGGTTCGTCGAGATCGTCGACGCGGACAGCCTGGAGGACGCCTGCCGGTCCGCGCGCCACGACCGCTGGAGCCTGCTGTACTTCCGCGACCCCACCAAGATTCCGCTGGAGATCGTGCTGGCCGCCGCGGCGGGCGCGGCGGGCAGCATCATCACCCAGGTCGCCGACGTCGAGGAGGCGGAGATCGTCTTCGGCGTGCTGGAGCACGGCTCGGACGGCGTGATGCTGGCGCCGCGCGCCGTGGGGGAGGCCACCGAGCTGCGGACCGCGGCGGTGAGCACGGCGGCGGACCTGTCGCTCGTGGAGCTGGAGGTCACCGGCATCCGGCGGGTGGGCATGGGCGAGCGCGCCTGCGTCGACACCTGCACGAACTTCCGCCTGGACGAGGGCATCCTGGTCGGCTCGCACTCCACCGGCATGATCCTGTGCTGCAGCGAGACGCATCCGCTGCCGTACATGCCGACCCGGCCGTTCCGGGTCAACGCCGGCGCGCTGCACTCGTACACGCTGTCCGCCGGCGGGCGGACCAACTACCTCAGCGAGCTGGTCTCCGGCGGCCGGGTGCTGGCCGTCGACTCGCAGGGGAAGTCCCGGGTCGTCACCGTGGGACGGGTCAAGATCGAGACGCGCCCGCTGCTGGCGATCGACGCGGTCTCCCCCTCCGGGACACCTGTCAACCTCATCGTCCAGGACGACTGGCACGTGCGCGTGCTCGGGCCCGGCGGCACGGTCCTCAACGTCACCGAGCTGACCGCCGGCACGAAGGTGCTCGGCTACCTGCCGGTGGAGAAGCGGCACGTCGGCTACCCGATCGACGAGTTCTGCATCGAGAAGTGAGCGGCGGCGGGAAGGGGAGCGGGGCGATGACCGCGCAGCCGGTGCTGGACTTCCACGTACGCCTGGCGCCCCGGCCCGGCGCGCGACAGCGGCTGCTCGACGCGCTGGGCGAGTGCGGGCTGACACGGGCGGTGGTGTGCGCGGGCGGCACCATCGACCTGGGCCGGCTGTCCCGCCAGCTCGTCACCGGCGGCCACGTCGAGACCGACGCCGACAACGACGCGGTGGCGGCGGCCTGCGCGGGCACCGACGGGCGGCTGGTGCCGTTCTTCTTCGCCAACCCGCACCGGCCGGCCGAGGCGTACCGGTCCCGGGCCGCCGAGTTCCGCGGCCTGGAGATCTCACCCGCCGTGCACGGCGTCGCCCTCACCGACCCGCGGGTCGCCGACCTGGTGGCCGTGGCGGCGGAGTTCGACCATCCGGTGTACGTGGTCTGCCTGGACCGTCCCGGCGCGGGCGTGGCCGACCTGGTCGGCCTGAGCCGCCGGTTCCCGCGGGTGAGCTTCGTACTCGGGCACAGCGGCATCGGCAACATCGACCTCTACGCCCTGACCCTGATCCAGGACGAGCCGAACATCTCGCTGGAGACCTCCGGCGGCTACACCTGCGTGGCCGAGGCGGCGCTGCGCCGCCTCGGCGACGGCCGGGTGGTGTTCGGCTCCGAGTACCCGCTGCAGCACCCGGCCGTGGAGCTGGCCAAGTTCCAGGCGTTGCGACTGCCGCCGGACCAGTGGCGGCGGGTCGCCTGGGACAACGCGCATCGACTGCTAGGAGAGGAGAAGCGGTGAGCGAGCCGAGTTCGACCCTGCCCCGGCTCGGCCAGTGGCACGGCCCCGAGGACCTGCGGCGCCTTCAGGAGAAGCAACTGGCGGAGACGTTCACCTGGGCGGCCCGATCGCCGTTCTACCGGGCGCGGCTGGCGTCCGGGGCGCCGCCGGTGACCCCGGCCGACCTGGCCGACCTGCCGCTGACCACCAAGCAGGACCTGCGGGACAACTACCCCTTCGGCATGCTCGCCGTGCCCCGCGAACGGCTGGCGACCTACCACGAGTCGAGCGGCACCGCCGGCAAGCCCACCCCCTCCTACTACACCGAGGAGGACTGGACCGACCTGGCGGAGCGCTTCGCCCGCAAGTGGATCGGCATGTCCGCCGACGACGTGTTCCTGGTCCGCACGCCGTACGCGCTGCTGCTGACCGGGCACCTCGCCCACGCCGCCGCCCGGCTGCGCGGGGCCACCGTGGTGCCCGGCGACAACCGGTCGCTGGCCATGCCGTACGCCCGGGTGGTCCGGGTGATGCACGACCTGGACGTCACACTCACCTGGTCGGTGCCGACGGAGTGCCTGATCTGGGCCGCCGCGGCGATCGCGGCCGGGCACCGGCCCGACATCGACTTCCCGGCGCTGCGCGCGCTGTTCGTCGGCGGCGAGCCGATGACCGACGCCCGCCGGCGGCGGATCAGCCGCCTGTGGGGGGTGCCGGTCATCGAGGAGTACGGCTCGACGGAGACCGGCAGCCTGGCCGGGGAGTGCCCCGAGGGCCGCCTGCACCTGTGGGCCGACCGGGCGCTGTTCGAGGTGTACGACCCGGCCACCGGGACCGTCCGCGCGGACGGCGACGGCCAGCTCGTCGTCACGCCGCTGTTCCGGGAGGCGATGCCGCTGCTGCGGTACAACCTCGAGGACAACGTGTCGGTCTCCTACGACGACTGCGCGTGCGGCTGGAAGCTGCCCACCGTGCGGGTGCTCGGCCGGTCGGCGTTCGGCTACCGGGTCGGCGGCGCCACCATCACCCAGCACCGGCTGGAGGAGCTGGTCTTCTCCCTCCCCGAGGCGTACCGGGTGATGTTCTGGCGGGCCAAGGCGGAACCGGCGCTGCTGCGGGTCCAGATCGAGGTGGCCGCCGCGCACCGGGTCGCCGCCGAGGCGGAGCTGACCCACGCGATCCGGGCCGCGTTCGGCGTGGACAGCGAGGTCACCGGCCTGGCGCCGGGGAGCCTGATCCCGCTGGACGCGCTGACCAGCATGCCGGACGTGGTGAAGCCACGCAGCCTGTTCGGTCCGGACGAGGACTGGAGCAAAGCGCTCCTCTACTACTGAGGGAACCGACATGCCGCAGATGAGGGTCGCCGTGGCCGGCGCCGGCATCGCCGGGCTCGCCTTCGCCGCCGCCCTGCGCCGGGCCGGGATCGACTGCCACGTGTACGAGCAGGCCGAACAGCTGACGGAGGTGGGCGCGGGCGTGCAGGTGGCGCCGAACGCCACCCGGCTGCTGCACCGGCTCGGACTGCGCGACCGCCTGCGTACGGTGGCGGTGGCGCCGCAGGCGATCGAGATGCGCCGCTGGGACGACGGCACGCTGCTGCAACGCACCCCGCTGGGCAGCGCGTGCGGACGCCGCTTCGGCGCGCCCTACTACGTGGTGCACCGCGCGGACCTGCACAGCAGCCTGCTGTCGCTGGTGCCGCCCGACCGGGTGCACCTGGGCGCCCGCCTCACCGCCGTGACGCAGACCGCCGACGAGGCGTACCTGCACCTGTCCAACGGCACCACCGTCGCGGCGGATCTCGTGGTGGGCGCCGACGGCATCCACTCGGTCGCGCGCGAGCAGATCGTGGCGGACCGGCCGCGCTTCTCCGGGCAGTCCATCTACCGCGGGCTGGTGCCGGCCGAGCGGGTGCCGTTCCTGCTCACCGAACCCCGGGTGCAGCTGTGGCTCGGGCCGGACCAGCACTGCGTCTGCTACCCGGTGTCCGCCGGCCGGCAGGTGAGCTTCGGCGCGACGGTGCCCGCCACCGACTGGCGGCAGGAGTCGTGGTCGGGCCGGGGCGACGTGTCGCAGCTCGCGGCCGCGTACGCCGGCTGGCACCCGGACGTCACCCGGCTGATCGCTGCGGCCGACCGGGTCGGCAGGTGGGCGCTGCACGACCGGGACAGCATCGACCGGCTCAGCGCGGGACGGGTGACGCTGATCGGCGACGCCGCGCACCCGATGCTGCCGTTCCAGGCGCAGGGCGCGAACCAGGCCGTCGAGGACGCGGTGGTGCTCGCGGTCTGCCTGGCCGGCGTGGAGCCGGCGGGCCTGGGCGCCGCGCTGCGCCGCTACGAACGGATCCGCCTGCCCCGGACCACCCGGATCCAGCGCCAGTCCCGGGCCAACGCCGAGACGTTCCACCTGGCCGACGGCGCCGACCAGCGCCGCCGGGACGTCGCCGCGCAGTCCTCGTCCGGCCTGGACCGCCACGAATGGCTCTTCGGGTACGACGCCGAGAAAGCCACCACGACCAGCGGAGGGACCTGATGGAACTGACCGGAATCGAGTCGAGGGTCGCCCTGGTCACCGGCGCGGCGCAGGGCATCGGCGCCGCCGTGGCCGGTGTGCTGGCCCGGGCGGGCGCGCAGGTGGCGGCGGTGGACCGCAACGCCGAGGCGCTGACCACAGTCGTGACGAAGCTCGCCGCCGAGGGCGACTCGGCGCGCGCCTACTGCGTCGACGTGTGCGACAGCGACGCGGTGGACGCGCTGGTGCGGCGGGTCGAGGACGAGATGGGCCCGGTCGGCATCCTGGTGAACGCCGCCGGCGTGCTGCACACCGCCCCGGTCGTCGAGCTGTCCGACCGGCAGTGGCGCCGGACCTTCTCGGTGAACGCCGACGGCGTGTTCCACGTGTCCCGGGCGGTGGCGCGGCGGATGGTCGGCCGCCGCCGGGGCGCGATCGTCACCGTGGCGTCCAACGCCGCCGGGGTGCCGCGTACCGAGATGGCCGCGTACGCCGCCTCCAAGGCCGCGTCCGCCCAGTTCACCCGCTGCCTGGGGCTGGAGCTGTCCGGCTACGGCATCCGGTGCAACGTGGTCTCGCCCGGCTCCACCGACACCCCCATGTTGCGGGCGATGCTCGGCGAGGGCGCCGACCCGAGCGCGGTGATCGAGGGCACGCCGGGCGCGTACCGCGTCGGCATCCCGCTGCGCAAGCTGGCCCAGCCGCGCGACGTGGCCGAGGCGGTCGCCTACCTGGTGTCCGACCAGGCGGGCCACGTGACCATGCACGACCTGTACGTCGACGGCGGCGCTGCCCTGCACGTGTGACGCCGTGGCACGGAAACCGGAGGCGAGAACCGATGGCCATGACCCCGATCGCGCCGTACCGCATGCCCGGCGACGGCGACCTGCCCGGCACCACGCTGCCGTGGCGTCCGGACCCGGACCGGGCCGCCGTGCTGGTGCACGACCTGCAGCGCTACTTCCTGCGCCCGTTCGCGGCCGGGGAGTCCCCGATGGCCGAACTGCTGCCCAACGTCGCGAAGCTGCTCGCCGCGGCGCGGGCAGCCGGCGTGCCGGTGCTGTACACCGCGCAGCCCGGCGGCATGAGCCGGCGGGACCGGGGGTTGCTGCACGACCTGTGGGGCCCCGGCATGAGCAGCGACGAGGACGACCGGGGCATCGTCGACGACGTCGCCCCGCAGCCGGGCGACACGGTGCTGACCAAGTGGCGCTACAGCGCGTTCTTCCGCAGCGACCTGGAGGAGCGACTGCGCGGCGCCCGGCGGGACCAACTCGTGGTCTGCGGCGTGTACGCGCACATGGGGTGCCTGATCACCGCCTGCGACGCGTTCAGCCGCGACATCGAGGCGTTCCTGGTGGCGGACGCGCTGGCCGACCTGTCGCGTGCGGACCACCTGATGGCGCTGCGCTACGCCGCGGACCGCTGCGCGGTGCCCTTGTGGACGGCGGACGTGCTGGACGGCCTGGCGGGCGCCGCCGGCGCGGCGCGTCCGGATCGGAGCAGCATCAAACGATGAGGAGAGCATCGATGTCGGAACGGACCCGGGTCGTGGTCGTCGGCGGCACCTCGGGGATCGGGCGGCACTTCGCCCGGTCCTGCGCCGAACGCGGAGACGACGTGGTGATCACCGGCCGTTCGGCGGCCCGGACCAAGACCGTCGCGGACGAGATCGGCGGGCGGACCCGGGGACTCGCCCTCGACCTGGCCGAGCCGGAGCGGATCGCGGACGCGCTCGCCGACGTGCCACACGTCGACCGGCTCGTGGTCGCGGCGCTCGACCGCGACCACAACACCGTCCGCGCGTACCGGCCGGGCGACGCGGCGCGGCTTCTGACCGTCAAGCTGGTCGGCTACACGGCGGTCCTGCACGCCCTCGCCCCGCGGATGACCGACGAGAGCGCTGTCGTGCTGCTCGGCGGCCTGGCCAGCCACCGGCCGTACCCCGGCTCCACCACAGTCACCACCGCCAACGGCGGGATCAGCGCGCTGGTCCGGACCCTGGCGGTGGAACTCTCGCCGATCCGGGTCAACGCCCTGCACCCGAGCATCGTCTCCGACACGCCGTTCTGGAGCGACAAGCCCGCCCCGCGGGAGGCCGCCGCGACGCGCGCGCTCACCCGGCGGCCGGTCACCATGCGGGACTGCACCGAGGCGATCGACTTCCTGCTGACGAACCGCGCGATAAACGGGATCAACCTGAACATCGACGGCGGAGACGTGCTCATCTGACGCCTGCGGCGATCCGCCACGGCCCCCACCACCCGGTCGCGCCCTGCCCGTGCTCCCGCTGCTCGCGGGAGTACCGGGCCAGGTCGCGGGCGGAGAACAGCGCCATGCCGGCGTGGAATCCGGTCACCGGCACCGGAACCCGCGCCCAGTAGGCGAGCCGGCCGTCGACGTGGAACTCCACCTCCGACGTCCGCGCCCGGTAGGTGATGGCGTAGCCGTGCGCCCGGCCCGGCTCCGTCGGCACATCCAGGACCACCCGGTGGACGTAGTGCTCGTGCGGCTGGGTCACGCCGGGCAGCGCGAGGCGCTCGACAGTCGCGTACACGGTGTCGTTCGTCGCGGCGGCGTTGAACACGACGCCGGTCTCCAGGTCGAACAGGGCCACCGTGCCGAACGCGTCCAGCAGGTCGTGCGGGATCTGCCGGTACGTCCGCACGCCCATCTCCACCTCGACGGCCAGCGTGCCCTCCGCCGGCACGGCGAAGCGTCGCACCGACCGGTACATCTGCTTGGCGTTGTTCTGCCGGGGATCGGTGTCGTGGAAGCGGGTGAACGGGTCGACGGTCAGCTCCAGCCGCCCGTCGCCGGTGCGGACGCGGGCGTTGCGGTCCTGGTACCTGTGGGTCTGCCCGTCCGCGCCGGTGATCGACATGACCGCCCAGCGGGCGGGGTCCAGCTCGCGGCCGGTGAAGTCGTCGTACGTCCACGCGCTGGTTCTCAGTGCCGACGTCATGCAGTCACCATCGGACGCCGGCCGGGCGCGGGCATCACCCGTTCACGCGGTTCGGCCGGGCCGGGCACGCCAATGCGCCGGCAGCCTCCCGGAAATCCCGTGATTAAGCCATGCCGCAGCGTGAGCGGTCGCCGAGACTGACGCCGCACGCCATCTCCGCATCGTCTGCGACGTTCTCACCAGGGGGAGAGAGCAATGGACACGGCAGCTCCGGCACCGGACGGCGGTCGTTACCTCGCCGTCCATCACAGCGCAGAGTTCAGGGAACTACGGCGACGATCGAGCACGGTCACGCTCTGGGCCAGCGTCGCCTTCTTCGGGTGGTGGTTCCTCGGCAGCCTGCTCGCCACCTACGCTCCGGACTTCTTCCGGGAGAAGGTGGCCGGCCCGGTCAACGTGGGCCTGCTCTTCGTCTTCCTGTCGTTCACCTTCGTGGTGACGCTCGCCGCCTTCTACCTGCGCTACGCCCGCACGCGGCTCGACCCGCTCAGCGAGAAGATCCGCGCCGACCTGGAAGGAGCGTCCCGATGAGCGTCGTCCTCGCCGACCCGCCACCCCCGGTCGACAACACGTGGGCGACGCCCGCGATCGCCGTCCCGGTCACCGTCGTCCTCGCGCTCGCGGTGCTCTACCTGGTCCGCTCGGCGCGCGCCAGCACCACCACCGCGGACGGCTTCCTGCTGGCCGACCGGCGGATCGGGCCGGTGCAGAACGCGCTGGCGGTGGCGTCCGCGCCGCTGATGTACTCGACGATGTACATCATCACCGGCCACATCGCGCTCAGCGGCTACGACGCCATCCTGCTGATGACCGCCTTCACCATGGGCACCATGCTCGCGCTGTTCCTCTTCGCCGGGCCGGTGCGCAACGTCGGCGGCTACACGCTCGGCGACCTGCTCGCGGTGCGCGTCCGGGAACGGCCGGCGCGGATGGCCTCGGCGGTGCTCACACTGCTGACGTACGTCATGCTGACCGTGATCATGATGGCCGCCATCGCGTTCATCTTCAACCGCTGGTTCGGCGTCGACGCCCTCGTCGGCCTTGTCCTCCCGGTCTTCGTGGTCGGCCTGGTCACCGTCGGGTACGTGTACCTCGGCGGGATGCTCGGGGTCACCCGCATCCTGGTGTTCAAGCTGGTGCTGTCGGTGGTCGTGGTGGGCGTGCTGACCGCCTGGGTGCTGGCCCGCTTCGACCTGAACCTGTTCAGCCTGCTGGAGCGGGCCGAGGCCAACGCGGCGCCGGTGCCCAGCGGCAGCGACCTGCTCGGCCCGGGCCGGCTGTTCGGCGAGGGCGCGACCACGCTCGTGCACCTGTCGAAGCTGTTCGCCATCGCGGTCGGGGTGGCGGCGATCCCGTTCCTGTTCATGCGCAACTTCGCGGTGACCAGCGGGCGGGACGCGCGCAGGTCGACCGGGTGGGCGTCGATGATCATCGTCGGGTTCTACCTGTGCCTGTCCGTCGTCGGGCTGGGCGCGGTCGCGATCCTCGGCCGGGACAACATCGGCGTCATCAAGGCCCACCGCGACATCAGCTTCCCCAAGCTCGCCGACGAGCTGGGCGGGCCGGTGATGGTCGGCTCCCTCGCCGGCGTCGCGGTCCTGACGATCGTCGGGGTCTTCGCGCCGCTGCTGCACAGCGCGGTGACGACGGTGACCAAGGACGTGAACGTGCTGCGGGGCCGCCGGCTGGACCCGGCCGCCGAGTTGAAGGACATCAAGCGCAACACCCTGATCATCGGCGTCGGCTCCGTCCTGCTGGCGGTCGCGATGCTGCCGGTACGGACCCACATCTTCATCCCGACGTCGATCGACGTGGCCGGCGCGGTGGTCCTGCCGATCGTCGTCTACGCGCTGTTCTGGCGCCGATTCAACACCCGCGGCCTGCAGTGGACGGTCTACGGCGGCCTCGCGCTCACCGCGTTCCTGGTGCTGTTCTCCAACGGCGTCTCGGGCGAGCCGGACGCCATCTTCCCGGACCGCAACTTCAAGTTCGTGGACGTCGAGCCCGCGCTGATCACGGTGCCGGTCGGCTTCCTGCTCGGCTACCTCGGCTCGCTCACCAGCCGGGAGCGCGACGACGCCGCCTTCGCCGAGATGCAGGTCCGGTCCCTCACCGGCGCGGTGGCCACGGGACCGGCGCGGCCGGCCGCCGTCGACGACGAGGACCGCGACGGCCGCCAGGACCGGGCGCCCAGCCCGGTGAGCTGACCATCCGCCACGGTGTGGGGCGGCCCCCTCCGCCGTCCCACACCCCCTCGGGAGGCAACTGTGGATCCGGTACCGGTTCTGGTCGTGGGCGCGGGCCCGGTCGGCATGGTCACCGCGCTGGCGCTCGCCCGTCACGGCGTCGCCTGCGTCCTCGTCGACCAGGGCTTCGAGACGTCCGTACATCCCAAGCTGGACTACGTCAACGCCCGCAGCATGGAGTTCTTCCGGCAGTTCGGCCTCGCCGACGACGTGCGTGCCGCCGGGGTCGCGCCCGAGCACCGGTCCGACGTGATCTGGTCGACCGGCCTCGCCGGTGAGCCGATCACCAGGTGGGGCCTGCCCTCGGTGACGCAGGAGTGGCGCCGCATCGCCGAGCACAACGACGGCACCCAGCCGGCCGAGCCGGGCCAGCGGATCTCCCAGATCGACCTGGAGCCGGTCCTGCGGGCGCGCTGCCGGCGGGAACCGCTCGTCGACCTGCGCCTCGGCGTACGGTTCGACTCGCTGACCCAGGACGACGCGGCTGTCACCAGCGTGCTGGCCGACGACACCGGCGGCGAGGTCCGGCTGCGGTCGCGGTACGTCGTCGGGTGCGACGGCGCGTCGAGCCGGGTCCGCCGGGCCGTGGGCATCGGCGAGGAGGGCTTCGACGTGCCCGGCCTGCCGGGCGCGTTCATGGTGCACTTCACCAGCCGGGACCTGGACAGCCTGCACCGGCACGGCCGGTTCTGGCACTACTTCGCGTTCCGGTACGTGATCATCGCGCAGGACGAGGTGGACACCTGGACCGCGCACGTCAACGGGATCGACCCGAACGAGTTCGACGAGCCGCCGGCCGACCCGGAGGCGTTCCTGCTCGACACGATCCGCACCGAGCTGCGGATCGACAAGGTGCTGCTCACCTCGCGCTGGCGTCCCGGCTTCATGCTCGCCGACCGGTACCGCGCCGGCCGGGTGCTCCTCGCCGGGGACTCGGCGCACCGGATGTTCCCCACCGGCGCGTACGGCATGAACACCGGCATCGGTGACGCCGTCGACGTGGCCTGGAAGCTCGCCGCGGTGCTCCGGGGCTTCGGCGGCCCCGCGCTGCTCGACAGCTACGACGCCGAACGCCGCCCGGTGGGGCGGCGCAACATGCACACCTCGCACCGGCACCTGGGCGTGCACCTGCGGGCGGGGGAACTGCTGCGCGACGGCGCCCCGCTGCCGTCCGTCGCGGCCTTCCTCGACGCCGAGCGGGGCGAGAACGAGTACCGGGGCATCGAGCTGGGCTACCGCTATGCCGGCTCGCCGGTGCTCCGGCCGGAGGGCCCGGCCGAACCCCCGGACGACCCGCGGGCGTACACCCCGACGACCTGGCCCGGCGCCCGCCCGCCCAGCCTCCTGCTCAGTGGCGGGCAGCAGATCTTCGACCGGTTCGACCCAGCCACGTTCACCCTCGTGGACTTCACCGGCGACGGCGCCGCCGATCCGCTGCTGGCGGCGGCGGCCGCGCGGGGCCTGCCGGTCACCCACACCGTGGTGACCGACGCCCGGGCCCGCGAGCTGTGGGAACGCGACCTCGTCCTGCTGCGGCCGGACCACCACGTCGCCTGGCGGAGCAACACCGCGCCGCCGGACCCCGACGCCGTGGTCCAGCGCGTACGGGGTGGCGGATAGGCGCGACGTGCCGTCACCGGCGGCCGGGTCACGCGCACACGCGACCGGCGGTCCGGCTGACTCTCGACTGGAGGACAGATGCAGCAATCCGGTTCAACGGCGGAACGCAGCCCACTCGGGCCGTGGGAGGGCAAGCCGGCGGTCCAGCAACCGGACTGGCAGGACCACCCGGCGTACGCCCAGACCTGTGCGGCGTTGGCGGCGGCCCCGCCGCTGGTCCCGCCCGGGGAGGTACGGCGGCTCCGGCAGGCGTTGTCGGAGCTGGCGTCGGCCGGCGGGCTCCTGCTGCAGTTGGGCGACTGCGCCGAGAGCCTCTACGAGTGCACCCCCCGGCACACCTCCGACAAGATCGAGGTCATCGACCGGCTGGGGGACCGGCTCAGTGAGCTCACCGGGTGCAACGTGCTGCGGGTGGGCCGGATGGCCGGGCAGTTCGCCAAGCCCCGGTCGCAGGCGACGGAGTGGCACGACGCGCTGAGTATCCCCTCCTTCCGCGGCCACATGATCAATTCCGAGCTGGCCGCGCCCGGTACGCGCAAGGCCGACCCGCGCCGCATGTGGTGGGCGTACGAGGCGAGCGACCGGGTGCAGCGGGTCCTGCGCGCCCACCGGGAGGGGGCCGGGCGGGCCGCGCGGACCGAGGGGCCCTGGTCGAGCCACGAGGCCCTCGTTGTCGACTACGAGTCCCGG
Source organism: Micromonospora sp. C41 (assembly GCF_018070485.1). Classification (NCBI taxonomy): domain Bacteria; kingdom Bacillati; phylum Actinomycetota; class Actinomycetes; order Micromonosporales; family Micromonosporaceae; genus Micromonospora; species Micromonospora sp. C41. The sequence continues at coordinate 416,147 of NZ_JAGPXP010000001.1, forward strand.
CTGATCCGCCGGGACCCGGACACGGGTGAGCGCTACCTGGCGTCGACCCACCTGCCGTGGGTGGGGGAGCGGACCCGCCGCTCCGCCGAGGCGCACGTGGCCATGCTGTCCACTGTGGCAAACCCGGTCGGCTGCAAGATCGGGCCGGACGCCGACCCGGACGAGGTCCTGCGGGTGTGCGAGGCGCTCGACCCGCGGCGCGAGCCCGGCCGTCTCGTCCTGATCCCGCGGATGGGCCGGGACCGGATCCGGGAGGCCCTGCCGCCGATCGTCCGCGCGGTGGTGAACGCGGGCCACCCGGTGCTCTGGTTGAGCGACCCCATGCACGGCAACACCGTCAAGGCCTCGGTCGGCCTGAAGACGCGGCACCTCTCCGACGTGGTCACCGAGGCGCTGCGGTTCCGCGACATCCTCGACCGGCAGCGGCAGCACGCCGCCGGGCTGCACGTCGAGGTCGCCGCCACCGACGTGACCGAGTGCGTCGGCGGGTCCGTGGCCGGCGAGGACGACCTGGCGCGTCACTACACCTCGCTGTGCGACCCCCGGCTCAACCCGGTGCAGGCCACCGAGTTGATCGAAGCGTGGGCCAAGGACACCGCGACGGTCGGCCCGGCGCCGAGGCGGCCCTGAGGTGCCGACCGTTTTCGAACTGCGGGAAAATTGACAGAAGGAGACCTGCCGGAGCAAATTCGGCCAGGCTAGCCGCGCCGCAGTTCGTCGTCCACTACCTGCGTGGGTAGTGTCTACTACCCGTGCCGGGACCGTCAGTGGTGTTGCCCAGCAGGAATCCCATCGCAATGATGTGTGGGAAGGTGTAATCCTTCGATCGGTGACGCGCGCACCTCATCTTATCCGCACGGAATCCCGTCTCGGCTGAAGCGAGTGTTTCCAATGTGGGGCAACTCAAACACGCTGGAAGTGAAGGGCAACGACGAGAGATTTCCCCTGCCGGACGCAGCTACGGAGGATCGGTCTGTGCTTGGCGAGACGGTTCCGGTTTCCGCGCTGCTGCCCGGCGACTCCCCGCGGCTGGCGGGAGAGAACGTCGAGCACATCCGGCTGCTGGCCGCGATGCACGACCTCCCCCCGATCCTCGTGCAGCGCGGCACGATGCGGGTGATCGACGGCATGCACCGGCTGCGGGCCGCCAAGCTGCGCGGCGACGAGACCGTACGGGTGACGTTCTTCGACGGCGACGACGCCGCGGCGTTCCTGCTCTCGGTCGACGCCAACATCAAACACGGGCTGCCGCTGTCCCGCGCCGACCGGGAGGCCGCCGCCACCCGCATCCTGCGGTTGTATCCGCAGTGGTCGGACCGCGCCGTCGCCGCCGCCGCCGGGCTGTCCCCGACCACGGTCAGCGGCATCCGGCGCCGCCTGCTGCAACCGGCGGCGCGGGAGGGCAGCCGGGTGGGACGGGACGGCCGGGTGCGCCCGCTGGACGGCTCGGCGGGCCGGCGGCGGGCCAGCGCGGTCATCGCGCTCCGGCCGGACGCGCCCCTGCGTGCCATCGCGAAGGAGGCCGGGGTGTCGGTGGGCACGGCGCGGGACGTGCGCGCCCGGCTGCAGGCGGGCCGGGACCCGGTCCTGACCCCGCAGCGGCCGGCGGCCGAGCCCGAGCCGGCCGCCGACGACGGGTCGGAGGCGCGCAGGCGCCGGCCGGGTCAGGCCCCGGCGCCGCCCGTCGACTGGCCGGCGGTACGCGGGAACCTGATCCGCGACCCCGCGGTGAAGTACGCCGAGGTGGGCCGGGCCTTCGTCCGGTGGGCCGACGGGCACGTGGTCGACCCGGCCGCCTGGCGCGAGTTCGTCGACGCCGTGCCGCCGTACTGGCGCACATCGGTGGCCGAGTTGGCCCGCTCGTGCGCCGCCGCCTGGCTGGCGTTCGCCCAGGAACTGGAGGACCGGGCGTGAAAACGGCGGTCCGCATATTTGCGGCGGTTGTCGACGGCGCGTCGAATTCCGTTGCCGTCGCCACTACCCGATCGAGTAGTGGACCGGCGTGAATAACGCGCGTTAATGTTCCTTCGATCCGCTGCCCTCATTTTCGGTGAGCACATTTGTGCGGCGGTCCAATGGAGAGGAGAATTCCCGGTGAAGATTCTGAGGCGGCCGCGGAAACGGCATCTCGGGGGTGCCGCGGCCGTCGCCGCGGCGATCGCCCTGGTGGTGTCGCTGACAAACGGTGTGTCGGCGGCCCCGCAGGCAGCGACCTTCGACCTCGACCACGGGAACGCCCTGACCGACGTCATCTACCCGGCCCTCAACACCGAGCCGCGGGTCGAGTACAGCGGCCGGCCCGGGTCCTGGGCCGCGGACCGGGCCATGCTCATCGAACTGCCGTGGTTCGACGCCCTGGCGGCGTACCACCCCACCGCGGTCGGCATCTTCTCCAGCATCGGCCGCCGTCCCGCCGAGGAGCACACGACGCGCAACAAGAACATCGCCGTCATCTACTCGGCCTACACCTCGCTCAGCAAGCTCTACCCGCAGCACGAGGCGACCTGGCAGCGGATGATGGCCACCGCGGGCCTGGACCCGGCGGTCACCGCGGAGGACCGCACCACCGCCAGCGGCATCGGCATCCTCGCCGCGAAGAACGCGATGGCGGCGCGCCGCAACGACGGTACGAACCGGGACGGCGACGCGGGCGGCCGCCGCTACAACCGCGAGCCGTACGCCGACCACACCGGCTACCGGCCGGTCAACAGCCCGTACGAGCTGCGCTTCCCGTCGCGCTGGCAGCCGAACACCATCTCCAAGCGCGAGGTCGTCAACACGCAGGAGTTCGCGACGCCCCAGTTCGGCCGGGTCAAGCCGATCACCTTCGACCGGCCCGAGCAGTTCCGGCTCACCCCGCCGGCGAACCACCACCTGCTGAACCCGAAGGGCTACCGCAAGCAGGCCGACGAGGTGCTGCGCGCCTCGGCCGGCCTGGACGACCGCAAGAAGATGAGCGCGGAGATCTTCAGCGACAACATCACGCCGTACGGCGCCATCGCGCACACGCTGCTGCGGGGCCGGTACAACACCGAGGACTCCGTCCGGTTCATCGTGATGACGGACGTCGCCGGGTTCGACGTGGCGATCGCCTCCTGGTACTACATGCGCAAGTACGATTCGGTGCAGCCGTTCAGCGCGATCCGCCACCTGTACCCGAACAAGAAGCTGACCGCGTGGGGCGGCCCGGGCCGGGGCACCGTCAATGACATCACCGGCACCCAATGGCGCAGCTACCTCAGCTCGGTCGCCATCGCCGCTCCGGAGTACCCGTCGGTAAACGCGGCGGTCTGTGTCGCCTACGCCCAGGTCGCGCGCCGGTTCACCGGCACCGACAAGCTGACCGTGGTGATCCCGGTGCGCAAGGGCTCCTCGATCGTGGAGCCGGGCGTGACCCCGGCCGCCGACATGATGCTGACCTGGAACAGCTACTCGGAGTGGGCCGCCGAGTGCGGGCAGAGCCGGGTCTGGGCCGGCGAGAACTTCCCCGCCTCGGTCGCGGCCGTCGACCAGTACGCGCCGCAGCTCGGTGACCGTGCCTTCGACTTCGTCCAGCGCAAGCTGAACGGGCGCTGATCCCCGCTGTGCCGGTCCGCGCTGCCGGCCATGCCCTCGGGCGTGGCCGGCAGCGCGCGTTCCGACCCCCTCACCACATGTCTTGCATAGCAAGGTATCTTGCGAGGCATGGACGGGGCACGTGAGCGGATCACCACGAACATCCGCAAGGGCGTGCTGGAGTACTGCGTGCTCGCGCTGCTCTCACGGCGCGACATGTACGGCCTGGAACTGGCCGACTGGCTCGCCGTGCGCGGCCTGACCGCCAGCGAGGGCAGCCTGTATCCGCTGCTCGCCCGCATGCGGCAGGCCGGCACCGTGCAGACCCGGTGGGTGGCCCCCGAGCAGGGGCACGCCCGGCGGTACTACGCGATCACCGACCAGGGGCGGGCGCACCTGCGGGTGTTCGCGACGGTGTGGCGGGAGATCCAGCCGCACGTGGACGAGTTGATGGGGGAGGAAGGATGAGCGACGACGGCCTCCCGGAGGCGGCGTGGGCCTACCTGCGGGCGCTGGACGCGGAGTTGTCGGACGTCCCGTCCGGCACGGCGGAGGAGATCGTCGCGGATGTCCGCGCGCACATCGCCGACGCCCTCGACAGCGGGCGGAGCGCCGACGAGGTCCTCGCCGGCCTGGGTGCCGCGCCGGACGTGGCCCGGCAGGCGCGGGAGGAACTGGGGCTACCGGACCAGGACCGCCCGGAGCGGGTCGGCCGGACGCTGTCCCTGGTCGCGTCGGCGGTCGGCGTGCTGATCGCCGTGTGCGTGAGCTTCCTGCTGCCGTCCACAGTGCCGGTCGAGCCGATCCAGGCCGACGCCGGCGAGCAGGGCGTCCTCGGCCGGCTCGGTCCGGGAATCGCGCTGCTCACGCTGCTACCGGCGCTCGTCGCGGCCGCGCCGCTCGTGGCGCCCGCCCGGGTACGCGCCGGGTCGCGGCTCGCCGGCGCGATCGCGCTGACCATGTTCGCCTGCGCGGCCGGCGAGACGGGCCTGTACTACTTCCCGCTCGCGCTGGTGGCCTGGGCGGCGGCGTTCGTGCCGTGGGCCGTGCGGCGAGGCGCCGGGGGACGGTGGTGGCACGTCCTGGCCGGTGGGATCGTGGCGATGCCCGGCGTACTCGTGGCGGTCGCGTCGGCCGGCGGCTCGGTCGGTGTCGGCTGGGTGGGCGCGGCGCTGTGGATCGCCGGGCCGGTCGCGGCCGGTGCGCTGTGCGCCTACGGATTCCGGGCCGGGTACGCGGTGACCGGGCTGGCCGGCGCGCTGGTCATGATCCTCGCGATGGCCGAGCGCGGCTTCCTGTTCGCCGCCTTCTGGCTGTTCGGCGGGCTGTACCTGGCGCTCGGCGCCGCCGGGTACGCGGCGGCGCGGCCGGCCGACGGCGACCCCGCCACCGCGCGGGCGGCCGACGGTGACCCCACCTCACCGCCCGTCGACGGCGACCCCGCCGGGGCGCCCGGCGCACCGGCCCGGCCGCGACCTGAGCCGGCCACGGAGGCGGACCCGGAGGCCGCGGCGCCGGCCGGCTAGGCCGGCACGGCCTGCTGATCCGCGGCGGCGTCGTGCGCGGCCATCGCCTCCTGGCGTCCGGGCTCCTCGCGCAGGATCGCGGCGTGCAGCCAGGCGTCCGGGATGGCGAACCCGTCCACGAGCGTGCGCATGTACGGGCGCAGCTCCTTGAGCAGCCCGTTCACCACGCTGGTGATCGTCTTCGAGCGGGCCGGGGTGAGCCGGCCGTGCTCCAGCAGCCAGCCCTTGTTCGCCTCGATCACGGTGAGCGCGTACAGGTCGCAGACCCGGGACAGCAGCTCCTTGACCGCCGGGTCGGCGGTGGCGTCGATCCCGGCGACGAACGCCTCCAGCGTCACCCGGTCGATGTGCGCGGCGGCGACGGCGAGGACGTGGTCCTGGACGTCGTTGAAGATGTCGAAGGGCCGGTCCTTCTTGGTCGACGCGCCACCGCGCAGGCGGCGCACCGCGCTGTCGAGCAGGTGCTCCTCGCGGTCCTCGAAGAGCTTGAGCTGCCAGCCCCGGTCGGTGACCGCGACCTCGTCGTCGCGGCCCGGCACGGCGCTGACCAGACGTGCGATCAGCGCCCGGGCGGCGGTGCGCTCCAGCACCATCTCGCGTACCTGCTCGGCGACGAAGGAGGCGCGTCCCCAGCCGTCGAGCGAGCCGAACTCGTCCCGGTAACCGGTCAGCAACCCCTTGGCGACCAGTTGCAGCAGCACCGTGTTGTCGCCCTCGAACGTGGTGAAGACATCGGTGTCGGCCTTGAGGCTGGGCAGGCGGTTCTCCGACAGGTAGCCGGCGCCGCCACACGCCTCCCGGCACATCTGGATGGTGCGGGTGGCGTGCCAGGTCTGCGCCGCCTTCAGCCCGGCGGCCCGGGACTCCAGCTCCCGCTGCCGGTGTTCGTCGACCGGCCCGTCGCCGCCCTGGATCTCGTCCAGCGCCGCGACCAGCTCCGCCTGGGCGAAGGTCAGCGCGTACGTGGTGGCCAGCGCGGGCAGCAGCTTGCGCTGGTGCGCCAGGTAGTCGTTGAGCAGCACCTCGCGGTCGCCGTCGGCGTCGCTGAACTGCCGGCGGATGTCGCCGTAGCGCACCGCGATGGCCAGCGCCGCCTTGGTGGCCGCCGACGCCGCGCCGCCCACGCTCACCCGGCCCCGGACCAGGGTGCCCAGCATGGTGAAGAAGCGCCGGGAGTCGTTCTCGATCGGGCTGGAGTACGTGCCGTCCTCGGCGACCTGCGCGTACCGGTCCAGCAGCATGTCCCGCGGCACCCGCACGTGGTCGAAGCTGAGCCGCCCGTTGTCCACGCCGAGCAGGCCGGCCTTGGGTCCGGCGTCGCCGATGGTCACGCCGGGCATCGGCCGGCCGTGCTCGTCGCGGATCGGCACCAGCCAGGCGTGCACGCCGTGCCGGCGCCCGCCGGTGACGAGCTGGGCGAAGACCACAGCCATCCGCCCGTCCCGGGCCGCGTTGCCGATGTAGTCCTTGCGCGCCGCCTCGTGCGGCGTGTGCAGGTCGAAGGTCTGGGTCTGCGGGTCGTACACGCAGGTGGTGCGCAGTTGCTGCACGTCCGAGCCGTGGCCGGTCTCGGTCATCGCGAAGCAGCCGAAGAGCCGGCCCGCGACGATGTCGGGCAGGTAGGCGTCGTGGTGCCGCTTCGTGCCGAGCGCGGCGACCGCGCCGCCGAACAGGCCCCACTGGACGCCGGCCTTCACCATCAGTGACAGGTCCACCTGGGCCAGCATCTCGGTGGCGACGATCGAGGCGCCCACGTCGCCGCGGCCGCCGTACTCGACGGGGAAGCCCGAGGCGATGCCCAGTTCGACAGGGAGTTCGGACAGTAGCCGGGTGATGCGCTCGCGAGCCTGGTCACCGGTCTCGCCGTACACCGGGAGGAAGCGTTCGTCGAGGTGTTCGCGGTGCGCCCGGCGGACGTCGGCCCACCGGCCGTCAAGCGTTTCCCGCAGGCGTGCGATGTCGATGCGGCCGGCTGCGTGATCGAACATTGTCACTCCTCGGTGCAGTGGACATTTGCGTACACTCTCGGCCTGATCAACATTACCGGCGGTGATCGCGCGCCGCTGGCGGAGCGCGTGGTGAGCCCGGCCACCCCCCGGCGGTTCGGCTGCCCGCGAAGCTGAGGTTAGGCTGTCCTCACTTCAAGCACTGGAGGCATCCCCTCGTGTCCCCGCTTCCCCCCGGCAGCGCCGTCACCGCCCGGCACGTGCTCCGCCAGGCGCTGCGCCGCCAGCGCCGCCCGGTGCTGATCGGCGTGACCCTGCTCGGGCTGCACCAGGTCACCGAGGCGCTCGTGCCGGTGGCGATCGGCGTCATCATCGACCGGGCCGTGGTGACCGGCGACCCGTGGGCGCTCGCGTACTCCGTCGCCGGCCTCGCCGCCCTGTTCACCGTGCTGGCGTTCGCCTACCGCAACGGCGCCCGCCAGGCGTTCGCGGCCGTGGAGCGGGAGGCGCACCTGCTACGGGTGGAACTGGCCGAGCGCGCGCTCGACCCGCGCGGGCACCGCTCCGGCCTACGCGACGGCGAACTGCTCTCGGTCGCCGCCTCCGACGCCGAACTCTCCGCGTACGTGGTCCGGGTGGCCGGCTTCGGCGTCGCCGCGGTGAGCGCGCTGACCGTCGCGGCCGTCGCGCTGCTGGTCATCGACGTCCCGCTCGGACTCGGCGTGCTCATCGGCGTACCGGTGCTGGTCCTGGCGCTGCAACGGATGGCGCCGCTGCTGTCCCGGCGCAGCGCCTCCCAGCAGGAGGCCCTCGCCGAGACCACGGCGCTCGCCGTCGACCTCGTCTCCGGCCTGCGTGTGCTGCGCGGCATCGGCGCCCAGCACCACGCCGCCGGCCGGTACGCCGCCGCCAGCCGGCGCGCCCTCGCCGTGACGCTGCGCGCCGCCAACACCAAGGGCCTGCACCTCGGGCTCACCACCGCCGCGAACGGCCTCTTCCTCGCCGCTGTCGCCGGTGCCGCCGGCTGGCTCGCCCTGCGGGGCCGGCTCACCATCGGTGAACTGGTGACAGTGGTCGGGCTCGCGCAGTTCGTCGCCGAGCCGGTGCAGACGCTGGGTTACTGCGTGCAGTTGTTCGCGATGGCCCGCGCCTCCGCGGCCCGGGTCGCGCGCGTGCTCGGCGCCGAGCCGCTGACCCGGCCGGGCGCCGCGTCCCGGCCGGACCGTACGGACGGGCCGCGGCTCGTCCTCGACCACGTCGGGCACGCCGCGCTGGACGGGGTGTGCCTGCGCGTCGACCCGGGGGAGATCGTCGGCGTGCTGGCGTACGACCCGGCCGACGCGGACGCGCTGGTCGCGTTGCTGTCCGGACGGGTGCCCGCGGACCGGCGCCGGGGCGCGGTACGCGTCGACGGCGTACCCGCCGACGACCTGGACATCGACGCGCTGCGCGGCGCCGTGCTGGTCGAGCCGCACGACGTGACGCTGTTCGAGGGAACCGTGGCCGCCAACCTCGCCGCCGGCCGCAGCACCGACGAGGGACGCCTGCGCGCCGCGGTCCGGGCGGCCGCGGCGGACGACGTGGTGGACGCGCACCCCGGCGGCCTCGGCCACCGGCTCGTCGAGCGCGGCGCCAACCTCTCCGGCGGCCAGCGCCAGCGGCTCGGGCTGGCGCGGGCGTTGCACGCCGACCCGCCGGTGCTCGTGCTGCACGACCCCACGACCGCAGTGGACGCCGCCACCGAGGCCCAACTCGCCGACGGACTGGCCGGCGCGCGCCGCGACGCGCCCCGGGGCACGCTGCTGGTCACCAGCAGCCCCGCCCTGCTGCGGATCACCGACCGGGTGGTGGTGATCGCCGACGGCCGGGTGACCGCCGAAGGGACGCACGAGCACCTGCTGGCCACCGACGCCCGCTACCGCGAGGAGACACTGCGGTGACCGCTGACCCGCGTACCGCCGAACCCGGCCGGGCGTTGCTGCCCACCGCGACCGCCCGGCGGACATGGACGACGCTCGGCGCGGAGTTCCGGCGGCGGCCCGGCCTCAGCACCGCCGCGACCGCCGTGCTCGTCGCCGCCGCCACCGGCGGGCTGGTCGCGCCCTGGGTGCTCGGCCGCCTCGTCGACGACGTCATCGCCGACGCCCCGGTCTCCCGGATCGCCGGCCGGGTCGCGGTGATCGCCGGCGCGGCAGTGCTCACCGGACTGCTCACCGCCGCCGGGGCCGCGCTCGCGTCCCGCCTGGGCGAGACCGTGCTGGCCCGGCTGCGCGAGCGGGTGCTCGACCGGGCGCTGCACCTGCCCTCGGCGACGCTGGAACGGGCCGGCACCGGCGACCTGCTGGCCCGGGTCGGCGACGACGTGGCGGTGGTGACGAACGTGATCGCGGTCAGCGGTCCGGCGTTCGTCGGCGCGCTGCTGTCCGTGGTGCTGACCGTGTTCGGGCTGGTCGCGCTCGACTGGCGGCTCGGCCTCGCCGGGCTGGTGGCAGCGCCCGCGTACGCGCTGGCGCTGCGCTGGTACCTGCGCCGGTCCGCGCCGTACTACGCCCGTGAGCGCGTCGCCACCGGCGAGCGGACACAGGCCATGGCCGGCGCGCTGCGGGGCGCGGCGACAGTGCGCGCGTACCGGACCGAGGACGCGCACGTCGCGGCGATCGCCGAGCGTTCCGGCGTGGCGCGCGACCTGTCGCTGGAGATCTTCAACCTGCACACCCGCTTCGGGCTGCGGATCAACAGGTCGGAGTTCCTCGGCCTGGCCGCGGTGCTCGTCGCCGGGTTCTTCCTGGTCCGCGCCGACCTGGTCACGGTGGGCGCGGCGACCACCGCCGCGCTCTACTTCCACCGGCTGTTCAACCCGATCGGCCTGCTGCTGATGGAGTCCGACTCGGTGCTGCAGGCCGGCGCGAGCCTCGCCCGGCTGGTCGGCGTGGCCGCGCTGCCCGACACCGCCCCGTCCGCGCCGTCGGCGGCCGGGCGGCGCGGCCCGGCGGCGCTGGACGTCACGGTCCGCCGGCACCGCTACGACGACGACGGCCCCCTGGTCCTGGCCGACGTCGAGCTGCGCCTGGCCCCGGGTGAGCGGGTCGCGCTCGTGGGCGCCAGCGGCGCGGGCAAGAGCACGCTCGCCGGCATCGCCGCCGGGATCATCGCGCCCACCGACGGGTCGGTACGCCTGGGCGGCGTGCCGCTGACCGAGCGGGGCGAGCACGCCGTGCGGCGCGACGTCGCGCTGGTCAGCCAGGAGGTGCACGTCTTCGCCGGGCCGCTCGCCGAGGACCTGCGCCTGGCCGCCCCGGACGCCACCGACGCCGAACTGCTCGACGCGCTGGACCGGGTCGGCGCCACCACCTGGCTGCGCGCGCTGCCGGACGGGCTGGCCACGGCGGTCGGCGAGGGCGGCCACCGGCTCACCGCCGCGCAGGCCCAGCAGGTCGCCCTGGCCCGGCTGGTGCTGGCCGCGCCCGCCGTCGCCGTGCTGGACGAGGCGACCGCCGAGGCCGGCAGCGCCGGAGCGCGTGACCTGGACCGGGCGGCGCTGGCCGCCACCGAGGGACGGACCACGCTGATCGTGGCGCACCGGCTCAGCCAGGCGGTCGCCGCCGACCGGATCGTCCTGCTCGACCACGGGCGGATCGTGGAGCAGGGCACGCACTCGGAACTGCTCGCCGCCGACGGCCGGTACGGGCGTCTGTGGCGCTCCTGGAGCGTCCCGGTATGACCGCGCACCGCCCATCGACCCAGGTGAGGGGAACATGACCGACGCGCCGGCCCGCTTCGTGCTCTTCCCGGGGCGGCACCACCTGCTGACCCGGTTCCAGGCCGACTACCTGTGCCGGCTGGCCGGGGACGAGGCCACAGTGGTCTGGGCGGTGACGTCGGCCAACCACGAGAACACCAGACGCAACCCGGTGCCGTACCACCGGCGGGAAGCCGCGATCGAGCGGTTCAGCGTGCTGAGCGGGCTGCGCTCGGTGGTGGTGCCGATCTTCGACACCGCGTACACCGACGCGTTCGCCGAGGTGACGCTGAAATCCATCGCGGTGGTTACCGGGCTCGAACTCACCCCCGCCGACACGCTGCTGGCCTGCTCCACGCCGGAGGTCGCGAAACTGTACGAGCGGCTCGGCTTCCGGATCGCGCCGGTCGAGGCGGACCCGGACCTGCCCGAGCCGCCCGAACGGCCGTGGGACGTGCTGCTGCGCCTGGCCGCCGGGGACGAGACCTGGCGCGCGCTCACCCACCCGGCCACCATCGACGTGTTCGAGCGCTACCGCCTGGTCGAGTCGATCCGGTCGGTGGTGAACGACCCGCTCGTCGGCGACGAGGGCGGCCTCACCGTGACCCGCGACTACCGCACCTACGTGGAGGCGTTCGCCACTGCCGCGCAGCGCAAGTGGGACTCGGTGCGCGGGTACGTGCAGCCCGGCCGCATCGTGGACATCGGCTGCGGCGCGGGCGCGGTCCTGGAGCTGGCCGACCGGGAGGCCGCGCTGCGCGAGAGCGACCTGATCGGCGTGGAGGTCGCCCGCCACCTCTACCAGGAGTGCCTGCACAAGAAGGCGCAGGGCGTGTTCCGCAACGCCAACGTCTACTTCTTCCACCGCAACGTCCTCGGCGGCGCGGTGTTCAAGGACCGCTCGGTCGACACCACGCTCACGTTCGCGCTGACCCATGAGATCTGGTCGTACGGGCGGCAGCGGGAGTCGCTGCTGCAGTTCGCCCGCCGCATCCACGACCACACGGTGCCCGGCGGCGTCTGGATCAACAGCGACGTGTGCGGTCCGGACGACCCCGGGCGGCAGGTGCTGCTGCGGCTGTCGGCCGACGACGGCGACAACCCGGCCGCGCCCCGCCGCGATCTCGCCGAGCTGACCTCGGCGGAGGTCCGGCGCTACGTCGGCGGGCTGTCGACGCGGGCGCGGCTGGACCAGTTCGCCGTCGACTTCGCGTTCGACTTCGACCACGAGCCGCTTCCGGACGGCGCGGTACGCCTGTCGCTGGGTGCGGCGATGGACTACCTGACCCGCAAGGACTACACGGACAACTGGCTGTCGGAGACGCAGGAGCAGTTCTGCGGCCTGAGTTTCGCCGACTGGACGGCGCTGCTCACCGAGGCGGGGTTCGAGATCGGCCCGGCGTCGGCGCCGGTGCGCAACGAGTGGGTGATCGACAACCGGATCGCACCGGTCGCGTCCCTCACCGACCTCGACGGCCGGCCGCTGGACTGGCCGACCACCCACGTCCTCACCGTCGCCCACCGCCCCCGCAACCAGTGAGACCGACGGCGCCCGCCGCTGCCGGCGGGCGCCGTCGCCGCTCACCGGCTCAGCGCGATCCGGATCGCCAGGACGATCAGGATGAGCCCGGTCAGCCGTTCGATCACCAGCAGCACTGACGGCCGGGTCAGCCAGGGCTGCAACCTGTCGATGAGCATGATGTAGCAGGCCCACCAGAGCACGGCGAGGCCGATGAACGTGGCGGCCAGCACCGCCGTGCGGGCCGCCGCCCCGTCGCCGGGCCTGACGAACTGCGGCACGAACGAGACGTAGAAGACGACCACCTTGACGTTCAACAGCTGGCTGGTGACGCCCATGACGAACGAGCGGCGGGCCACGTGGGGCTCGTCGGCGGCGGGGGCCTCCGGCACCGGCGCGGGGCCGGTGTCCGGGTCCGGCCCGGCGCCGCCCGCGCCGACCGGGACCGGCTGCGCCGCCGGGGCCGTCCGGCGCGGCCGGGTGGCCCAGAGGATCGTGCCGCCCAGGTAGAGCAGGTACAGCGCGCCGGCGACGCGCAGCACCGTGTAGAGCGTCGGCGAGGAGACCAGCAGCGCGGACAGGCCGGCGGTGGCGAACGACGCGTGCACCAGCGCGGCGACGAACAGCCCGGCCAGCACCACGAACCCGGCCCGCCGGCCGTACCTGACGGTCTGCCGGGTGACGAGCGCGAAGTCGACGCCCGGCACGATGATGATGAGCAGGCTGGCGGCGACGAAACTGATGATCTGGATGTCAGACACGACGCCGGCTCTCCTGTCCTGCGGCGAGCGCCGGCGCCGCCTCCTCGATGACGGAGACACCGCTGTCCTGGCGTGGCCCGTGCCGGCGCCACTGTTCCCGCAGCCGGATCCGGCCGTCCGGCAGCCGCTCGGGCCGGGACTCGCACTCGCCGACCACTATGGTGCCGTCGGTGAGCACCTCCAGGTAGGCGAAGCGAACCACGCCCTGGGCGTCGCAGGTTCCCGCGAGCCGGCCGTGCCGGACCGGGCCGCCGGTGATCTCCGCCCAGACCAGGTCGCCGCGCTGGTGGTAGTGCCCCCGCAGCGGCTCGGCGCCGTCACCGGCGTGGTCGACGGAGACGAAGACGCGGCCGTCGTAGTCGAATGTCGTCATCGCGCTCACGCCCACCGGGTGCTCACGTAGTCGTCACGGAACCGGCAGACCGTGCGGCCGGCGATCGAGTTCAGGATCATCGCGCTGCGGATCGGCAGAATGCTCAGGTTGGAGTCGACGAGCCCCTGCACGTACCGCCCCCGGTTCAGCACGAAGATCTTGTGGTCGTCGGCGTGCTTCCACCGGATCGAGTAGTCCGACTCGATCACCGGTTCGCCGCGCTCGTCCACGTCGATCAGCGCGGACAGTTCCGGATCGAAGGGGAGCGGGGCGAGCCGCCGGCCCGCCGCGACGATCACGTTCACCGCCCGGTGCCGTTCCTCGCCACTGCCGGCGGTGAGGCACTCCAGCTCCACCTCCCCGTCGAGCTGCCGGGCGCCGGTCACGGTACGGCTCGGCATGATCGTGACCGGGAACCGCCCGGTCCGCAGCCGCTCCTCGTAGTTGTGCTGGTAGACGCCGCGCAGCGTGCCGGGGGAGATGCCGTCGCTGGTCAGGATCTGCCCGGAGACCAGCCGTTCCCGCACGTCCCGGGACAGCGAGAGGAACGCCTCCTGGTAGGCGGGCCGGTACAGGTCGTTCGCCGAGGGGGAGTCCTCCAGCGGCGCGAACCAGGACCGCCGGCCGATCCACTTGATGTCGCGGCAGCCGCGGGCGAGCAGCGCTGCGACGCACTCCGCGCTGGTCTGGCCGCTGCCGATCACGACCCACGGCACGTCCGGCTCGTCGGGCACGCCGGCCAGGCGCCGGTTCAGCTCGTCGGCGACGAACAGGTGCCGGGGGTCGAGGGCGTCCAGGAAGTCCGGTACGAAGGGGACGGTCCCGCTGCCGAGCACCAGGTGCTGGGAGCGGGCGACCTCGACGCCGCCGCTGCGGGTGACTATCGCGCCGTCGAACTCGACCCGGTCGACGCGGGCGCCGTAGGTGATGCGCGGCAACTGCTCCGCCGCCCACACCAGGTACTGCTGGTACTCGATCCGGGGGATGGTGTCGAAACCGGCGCCCAGCAGGGCGTAGACCCGGCCGGTGGTGACCAGGTAGTTGAGGAACGACAGCGGGTGCGTCGGGTCGTAGAGCGAGACCAGGTCCTTGACCCAGCCGGTCTGCATGCGCACGCCGCTGTGCAGCATCCCGTCGTGCCAGCCCGGCTGGTCCCGCGCCTCGAACAGCGCGATGTCGTGCGGCGCGAGCGCGTCGTACATCGCGGCGAGGCTCAGGTTCGCCGGCCCCGCGCCAATTCCCACTGTGTGATAGGTCTGCGTCATCAGTCTGCCTCTGTGTCTAGCCGTGCGGGACACGGATCGCGGATCGGGAGTTCAGCAGGGCGGTGGCGGCGAGCCGGCTGGCGGCCAGGACGGTCTTGGCGGCGCCGCCGCTGCCGCCGGTGAAGGTGTGCACGGCGCCGGCCACTGCGCGCAGTGCCAGGCCGGGCGGGTCGCTGTAGCAGTCGACGGCGCTGACCGGCGGGCCGTCCGGGCGCGGGTCCAGGCCGGGCAGCCGCCGCGCGGCGACCGCCCGCACCCGAGCCGCCAGGCCGGAGTCCGGCGCGGGCGCGGGCGGGTCGACGTCCCAGCGGTCGCTGGGCAGCCCGAGAAGGACACGCCCCGGACCGGCGGGCCGCCCGTACAGGCCGCTCGTCTCATCGACGAAACACGGCAGGTCGGCCCGGCCGGTGCGGTGGTGGGCGTACTGGATGTGCTTGGTGCGCAGCGTGCTCGGCAGCCCGGCGGCGCGCAGCAGGCCCGGCGTCCAGGCTCCGGCCGCCACCACGACCAGGTCACCGGTGAGGCGGCGGCCGTCGCGCAGGTCGACCGCGCCGTCGCCGAGGCGGGCCACCGGCGTGGTCTCGGTCCGGTCCAGGCCCCGCAGGACGCTGCGGCGCAACCGGTCCGGGTCGAGGTGGCCGGCCCGGCGTTCCCAGACCCCCACCGTGCCGTCCGGGAGCCGGTCGAAGCCGAACCGCCGGGAGACCTCGTCGCGGGTCAGCACCTCGGCTCCGGCCACGCCGGCCGCCGCCCCGGCGTCGACGGCGTCGAGCAGGTAGAGCGAGCCGGTGGCCCGCCACCCGGCGGCCGCGGCGAGCGCCGGGTCGTCCCACAGCTCGGCGAGGCTCGCGGTGGCCAGGGCCCGGGCGGCCGGATCGGGCTCGAAGGCGCGTGCCAGGCCACCGGAGGCGGCGGTGGCGTCGGCGTGCCCGCCGCCCGGACCGCCGCCGTGCGGGCCGACCAGCACCGCCTCGGCGCCCGCGTCCCGCAGCCGCCGGGCGAGCAGGACACCGGCGAGGCCGGCGCCGACGACGAGCACGCGGGGCTCACCCACCGGAGGCCGCCGGTTCCGCGCCGCCGACGACGTCGAGCAGGCGGGCCGCCCGGTCCGGGTCACCGGGGTACGCGGCCAGCGCCGCCCGGACGACGGTGGCGCTGTCGAAGTGCGCCGGGCGCAGGGCCTGCTCGCCCCGGGTCAGCTCGACGTCGGCGAGCACACCGTCCAGACCGGGTACGGCCCCGGCGCGCGTGGCGGCGTAGCGCGCCTTGAACGCCTCGTACGCCTCGGGCCGGAAGTCCGACTCGTAGCTGTCCGGCCGGTCCCAGCTCAGGAACGCCCGCACCACGGCCGGGTCCTCGTCGGCGAGGAACTCGTGCGCCCAGATCGCGTGCCCCCGGCTGGTGGAGAACTTCGCGCCGGTGAGCCGGTAGAACTCGTTCACCACCAGGCCGGTCGGCCGGTCGGGCAGCCCGGCGGCCAGGTGCAGGGCGGGGATGAGCAGCGCGTAGTAGAAGGCGTTGTCCACCCCGAGGAAGATCCACTGCTCGTCCACGTCCTGCCACGCGTCGAGGTACCCGGCCAGGGTGTCCGCGTCCGGCCGCAGGTGGCGGGCGGGCAGCAGCAGGTTCGCCAGGGCCATCTCGGCCCAGACGTCGATGCGCAGGCCGTCGTCCCACTCGATGCCCCAGTCCGTCGGGTACGCCAGCGGCACCTCCGGCAGCCCGCCGTCGAGGTACGACGCGACGAGCCGGCGCAGCCGGGGCGGTAGCACCGCCCCGGACCAGAACCCGGCGAGCCGTTCCCGGTGCTCGTCCAGCCGCAGCACCGGCACCGTGTGGGTGACCGGCTCCGGTGGCGCGTCGCAGCAGGTGGACCGCGCGTCGACCAGGTTCGCGGCGCTGCAGAAACCGCCGCACCCCTCGCAGGTGCCGCCGTTCGCGCCTGCCCCGCAGGCCGGGCAGCGCCCCGCGACCCGCACGTGGTGCAGGGTCCGCCGGCAGGCCGCGCAGGCGCGCAGCGACACCGGCGCGACCTCGACCACCTTCGCCTCGACCAGTTCGGTGAGCAGGCCGGCCACCGCCCGGCGGTACGCCTCGTCGGCCAGTGGGTCGGCCATCACGTCGTACCGGATCCGCGCGGCGCGCAACGCGGCGTGGATCAGCGACCCGTAGCGGGCGACCGTGTCGGCCGGCGTCTCGCCGTTCGCCTCCGCCCGGGCGAGCACGTAGTTCTGGTGGGCGTCCAGCCCGCACTGGGTCACCACCCGCCGGCCGGCGGCGCGCAGCGCGCGGGCCGCCACGTCCCCGGCGACGTACGGGCCGCTGAGGTGCCCGAGGTGCAGCGGACCGTTCGGGGTCGGCGGCGGGGTGACCAGGAGCACCGCGCCCCGCCCGGCCGGATCGTCAGCCACGGCCGGTCCCGTCGCCCGCGTCCGGCCGGCCGGTCTCGGGGCGCGGCATCCAGTAGACGCTCAGGATGGTCAGCGGCTGCTCGGGGGAGGGGTTGTGGATGACGTGGCGCTGCTCGGGTTCGAGCAGGATCACCCCGCCGGTCGGCACCTCGACCTTCTCGCCGCCCGCCTCGTAGATGGCGGTCCCGCGGGTCACCACGGCGAACTCCACCTCGGGGTGGACGTCCTCGGTGCTGCTGCCGCCGGGCGGGATCACGCACCACATGGCGTCGAACGGCAACGGGCCGAGATCGCGGTACTGGGTCCAGCGGCCGATCTGGATGCCGTACTCGTCGGTGAGCTCGGCGGTGTCGCTGACGTACCTTCGCATGTTCGTCCTCCTGGTCGGCGCGATGCCCGTCGGGCGCGCCGGACGGATCTGGGTTTGCGGAGAGTGACCGGAAGTGGTGCTTCTGCGACGCAGAGCCAACCGCCTGCCGGAGTGGCAATTCGACTTCGGTCGATAGCGTCGGACCCACTGTGGACCTAACCTCGGCTGGCCAACAGGAGCTACACCGGCAGATCACCGGCAATGGCGCTACTGATTGCCCGCTCAGTGGCCGCGCAGCGGTGGTCCGCCTGTACGAATCCACCAGAACCGGTACGGAGACGACGCTGTGATCGGCTACATGGATACGTTGGGTGACGAAATTGCTACCGCTCGGCGACGAGCCAACCTGACTCAGGAGGAACTGGCCGCCCGCACCGGGCTGAGCGTCCGGAGCATCCGCAACCTGGAGTCGTCGCGGGTGACCCGCCCGCGCCCGGCGACAGTGCGGCTGCTGCGCGACGTGCTCGGCCTGCCGGCACACCCGGCGCCGGCCCGGATCCGCCCCATGCAGTTGCCGCTGGAGATTCCCGGCTTCACCGGCCGTTCGGCACAACTACGGCAACTCGACCGGCTGCTCGACGGCGGACCGCGGCGGATGTCCAGCGTGGTGGTCTGCGTCCTGTCCGGACGCTCCGGGATCGGCAAGACGGCGCTGGCGCTGCGCTGGGCCCACCGGTCCGCCGCACGGTTCGTCGACGGGGTGCTGCACGTCCAGCTCGGCGGAAGCGACTCGCGCCGGCCGGCGGTGGCGCCAGCGGAGGCGCTCGCCAGCCTCATCGAGGCGCTCGACGTGCCCGGCGGCATTCCCTGCGGTCCGGCCGCGCGCACCGGGCTGTACCGCAGCGTGCTCGCCGGGCGCCGGATGCTCATCGTGCTCGACGACGCGCGCGACGCCGAACAGGTCCGGCCGCTGCTACCCGGTGTCCCCGGCTGCATGGTGGTGGTGACCAGCCGGGACCGCCTCACCGGACTGGTCGTCGGCGAGGCCGCGCGTCCGGTCGTGGTGGACGAGCTGGCGGCCGGTGAGGCGTGGGAGCTGCTGGCGGCCCGTCTCGGCGAGCGTCGCCTCACCGCCGAACGCGAGGCGGTACGGCAGATCATCGCCCACTGCGCGGGGGTGCCCCGGGCGCTGGCGGTGGTCGCCGCCCGCGCCGCCGTCGCGCCCCGGCTGCCGCTGGCGGAGGTGGCCCGCCAACTGCGGTAGGGACCGGCGGACCGGGGCGCGGGCGCCCCGGTCAGCGCCGGTCGGCGCGGGTGCCGGCGCGGGCGGCCACGTGGGCCGGCACCGGCGCGGTCGGCGGGAGCGCCGGGTCGGTCACCGGCTGCTCCCAGCGGGCCACGAGCGGAAGCTCGCCGGCCCAGAGTCCGAGCGCGGCGTCCGGGCTGTCGCCGTCGTCCGGCGGGCCGCTGCGCGTCTTCACCGACGCCTCGGCCAGCGGCAGCGCCAGCAGGGCCGTGGCCGCCAGCTCCCGCCGGTTCGGGCGGCGGGCGTGGTCCCACTGGCCAGGGGCGACGTGCTCGGTGAGCAGGCGGAGTCCGTGCAGCTTCTCCTCGGTGCCGGTCACCCACCGGGGCCGGCCGTAGATCATCGCGCTGCGGTAGTTGACGCCGTGCTCGAACACCGAGCGCGCCAGCACCAGGCCGTCGACCACGGTGACCGTGACGCAGACGTCGGTGTCGGTGGTGAGGCTCCGGCTGGCCACCGAGCCGTGCAGGTAGAGGTGCCGGTCGTCGAACCCGTAGACGGTCGGCACCACCATCGGGTGACCGTCCACCAGGACGCCGAGGTGGCAGACGAACCCGGCCCGGAGCACGTCGAACAGGGCGGCGCGGTCGCGGTGCCCCTTCTCCTTCATCCGGCGCAGGCTCGTGCGGGGCGTCGCGGACAACTGCCCGTCGGCATCGGTCATAGCTGATCTCCCGTCGGTCCCGCCGTTTCTACCGGGCCGGACGGCGCTCCTCAAGAGGGCCGGCGGGGGCGACCCGGTCAGGTCGGCGGGTGCTCGCGGCAGCCCCGCGGTCGCCTGCTCAGCGGACCTTCCTCGTCGGTCGCTTACGAGGCGGCGTCAGCAGCTCGGCGATCGCCGAGATCGCGGACGGCACCAGACGGTAGTACGCCCACACACCCCGCTTCTCACGCTCGATCAGACCGGCCTCGGTGAGGATCCGAAGGTGATGGCTGACGGTCGGCTGGGAGAGCCCGAGCGGCGCGGTGAGGTCGCTGACGGACGCCTCGCCCTCCGGAGCGGACTGGATCAGGCTGAGCAGGCGCAGCCGGGCCGGGTCGGCCAACGCCTTCAGCACTCCCGCGAGGCGTTCGGCATCGGCACGCTTGATCGGCTCGCCGGTCAGCGGCGAGATGGCAGGGGTGGCAGTTTTCGCAGTTCCCACGCTTGCATCGTTGCATCAACGGCCGCCGCATGCCTGTGCAACCAGGACCGGATCATGGTGAGTCGCACGACAGGGGTGTCAGGCGGTGGGGCGCAGGTCGGCGAGCAGCCGTTCCACCCGGGCGCGGATCTCGTCCCGGATGGGGCGTACCGCGTCGACGCCCTTGCCCGCGGGGTCTTCCAGCTTCCAGTCCTCGTATCGCCTGCCCGGGAAGACGGGGCAGGCGTCACCGCAGCCCATGGTGACGATGACGTCCGAGGACTCCGCCGTCTCGTACTCCAGGCGCTTGGGGGTCTGGTCGGTGATGTCGATGCCGACCTCCCGCATGGCCTCGACGGCGGCGGGGTTGACCTGGCCGGCGGGCGCGCTTCCGGCGGAGCGGACCTCGACGGTGTCGCCGGCGAGGTGGCGCAGCCACCCGGCGGCCATCTGGGAACGGCCGGCGTTGTGCACGCAGACGAACAGGACGCTGGGTTTGTCGCTCATCGGGTCTCCATGATCCTGATGGTTGCCGTGACGTGCCGCGGCGCGGTCGGGGCATCTCATGGCCGGGTTCCCGGCGCGGGGAACAGGCGGGCACGGGCCCACAGCGACACGTAGACCAGGCCGACGAGAACCGGGACCTCGATCAGCGGGCCGACGACGCCGGCGAGGGCCTGGCCGGAGGCGATCCCGAAGGTGCCGATCGCGACCGCGATCGCCAGTTCGAAGTTGTTGCCCGCCGCGGTGAAGGCCAGGGTGGTGGTGCGTTCGTAGTTCAGGCCGATGGCCCGGCCGAGCAGGTAGGAGCCGGCCCACATGAGGGCGAAGTAGGCCAGCAGCGGCAGGGCGATGCGGGCCACGTCGACCGGCCGGTCGGTGATGGCCTCACCCTGCAGGGCGAACAGGACGACGATGGTGAACAGCAGTCCGTACAGGGCGACGGGTCCGACCCTGGGCAGGAATCGCCGCTCGTACCAGTCGCGGCCCCTGGTCCGTTCGCCGAGGCGGCGGGACAGGTAGCCGGCGAGCAGGGGGATGCCGAGGAAGACGAGCACGTTGCCGGCGATCTCCCAGCCGGAGACCTGCAGCGCGGCGCCGTCCAGACCCAGCCAGCCCGGCAGCACCGACAGGTAGAACCAGCCGAGCAGGCCGAACGCGAGGACCTGGAACACCGAGTTGACGGCGACGAGGACCGCTGCCGCCTCCCGGTCGCCGCAGGCCAGGTCGTTCCAGATGATGACCATCGCGATGCAGCGGGCCAGGCCGACGATGATCAGACCGGTGCGGTACTCCGGCTGGTCGGCCAGGAACATCCAGGCCAGGGCGAACATGACGGCGGGACCGACGATCCAGTTGAGGATCAGCGACGAGACCAGGAGGCGCCGGTCACCGGTGACGGTGTCGAGGCGGTCGTAACGGACCTTGGCCAGTACCGGATACATCATGATCAGCAGGCCGAGGGCGATGGGCAGGGAGATGCCACCGACCTGGACGGCGTCGAGAGCGTCGTCCAGGCCGGGAACGATCCGGCCGAGCAGCAGGCCGGCGACCATGGCCAGGCCGATCCAGACCGGCAGGAACCGGTCGAGGCGCGAGAGGCGTGCCACCAACGGTGGGGCGTGTTCGGCTCTGGTGGCGGTGCTCATCGGTCTGCTCCCGTGGATCGTCGGTGCCGGCGCGTGCGCGTCGGGTGGGGTCGCCCTGTGCCGGGCGGCTGCGTCGGGCGCCCGCAGACTGAGGCGGTGATCAGGCCGGCTTCCCGCAGGGTGCGGCGGTGTGCGGGGCGACGCGATCGACGCGGTCGGCGAGGTCGGCGTAGGCCGCCTCGAACGCTTCGTCGGTGTCGACGCGGGCCGGGTCCGGCACGGACCAGTGCAGGCGGGGGCGGACCGGCCCGGTGAGTTCCTCGTGGGCGTTGTCGCAGACGGCGATGACCAGGTCGCCGTCCCGGACGACGTCGTCGACGTGTGCGGTGCCGGCCGGGCCGAGGTCGAGGGCGTAACGGTGGGCCACGGCGAGCGCGCGGGGATGGACCCGCGGCGCCGGCCTGGTGCCGGCGGATGCGGCGTCGCCGTTGGCGCGCTGCCTCCACAGCGCCGCGGCCAGTTGCGAGCGGGCGGAGTTGTGGGTGCAGACGAAGATGACCCGATGCGCGCCCGCCAGTGGTGGCGGCGTGAGGGCGGAGAGGGCGGCCGGTCGGAGTCGAAGGTAGATGCGTCGCCGATCGCCCTCCGACCGGCCCCGGACGACGAGGCCCGCGTCGGCGAGGACCTTGACGTGATGGGCGACCAGGTTCGTCGGCATGGCGAGGGTGTGTGCGATCTCCCCGGGTGAGGCGTCGCCCAGGGTGAGCGCGTCCACGATGGCCAGGCGGGCCGGGTCGCCCAACGCCGCATGGATCCGCGCGCGCTCGACCAGCGAGTAAGACTCAATGTCCATTGACTCAATAATTTCTGATTAATCTGGAGGCGTCAAGCCGCGCGGCCGGATCCCCCGGGAGCGCGAGTCGCCGCGCGGTGGTCTACCGCTGCGCCGCGGCGGTCGGCTCGATCGACAGCAGGCCGGCGAGCTGGCGCAGGATCTGTGGCCGCGCCCGGTAGTAGACCCACGTGCCCCGCCGTTCGGCGTCCACCAGGCCTGCCTCGCGCAAGGTCTTGAGGTGATGAGAGATCGTCGGCCCGGTCAGGTCGAACGCCGGCGTCAGGTCGCACACGCAGGCCTCGCCGCCGTCGGCGGAGGCGATCATCGACATCAGCTGCAGCCGTACCGGATCACCGAGGGCCTTGAACGCGGGCGCGAGGATCGCGGCCGTCTCTGCCGGGACCCGGCGCTGCGCCAGTGGGGGGCAGCACGGCGCGTCGGCGTCGAGGTCGACGAGGGGGATCGGCGCTTGGCGCTTCGGCATGCCTCTAGGTTGACATCCATCTAATCAGCGTGCAACTCTCTGTTTAGACATATGTCAAGACAAGGTGCTCCCAGGAAATGAGGCTCGTCATGTTCGGCTTCCCGCGTCGCCGGCCGTCATCCGTGGCAGGGGTCCGGTTCTGCGACTCCTGCGCCCGGGTGTCCACTCCCGCGCAGAGGATCGCCCGCCTCCGCGACCGCGCCCGCACCACCGCCTACGCGCTGACGGCACCCCGCTGAGAAGCGGGACCGCTGCCCTGCGGATCGCCCGCTCCGGCGCCTGCTAGGCTTCCATCGTCAATCGGCGATTAACGATGGAGGGAGAGATGATGGGGGACCTCCTCGACCGCGACACCGCGCAGACCTATGCCTCGTGGTTCCGGGCCCTCGCGGACCCGACGCGGGTGCAGGTGGTGGAGTACCTGGCCCGCCACGCCCGGCCGATGAGTGTGGGGGAGATCGTCGCCGCCGTCGGGCTCGCCCAGTCCACCGTCTCCCAGCACCTGAAGATCCTCACCGAGGTGCGGTTCGTGCTCGTCGAGCCGGTCGGCACCGCACGCCACTACCGCATCAACGACGCCTGTGTCGGGTGCTTCCCGTCCGCCGCCGACGTCGTCATGGGTCGCCCGGCCCCCGATCCGGTCGGAGCCTGCTGAGGCAGGCGTCACCCGCACCTCTTGATCCGCCATTCTCAACACCGAGGAGTTCCCGATGAGTGTCCTGGACGAGTCGCCCGTCGTGGTGATCGGCGCGGGCCCGGTGGGTCTCGCCGCCGCCGCCCACCTGCACGAGCGTGAGCTGCCCTTCCTCGTCCTGGAGGCCGGGGACACCACCGGCGCGGCGGTGCGGCAGTGGGGGCACGTGCGGCTGTTCTCCCCGTGGCGCTACAACGTCGACCCCGCCGCCCGCCGGCTGCTCGACGACGCCGGCTGGGTCGCCCCGGTCGAGGATGCCCTGCCCACCGGC
The DNA here is from genome assembly GCF_018070485.1 of Micromonospora sp. C41. Taxonomy (NCBI): domain Bacteria; kingdom Bacillati; phylum Actinomycetota; class Actinomycetes; order Micromonosporales; family Micromonosporaceae; genus Micromonospora; species Micromonospora sp. C41. The sequence continues at coordinate 439,855 of NZ_JAGPXP010000001.1, forward strand.
ACCGAGCTGGTCACCGACTATCTCCAGCCGCTCGCGGACCTGCCGCAGCTCAAGCCCCACCTGCGCTACGGCGCGCGGGTGGAGGCGATCAGCCGGCTCGGCCTGGACCGGCTGCGCACCGCCGGCCGCGAACAGACGCCGTTCCTGATCCGCCTCGCCGACGGCGGCGAGTTGCTCGCCCGCGCCGTCATCGACGCCTCCGGCACCTGGGGCACCCCCAACGTCCTCGGCGCCTCCGGCCTGCCCGCCCGCGGCGAGACGGACGCCGCGGCGTTCCTCGAGCACGCCCTGCCCGACGTGCTCGGCAGCGGCCGGGACCGCTTCGCCGGCCGGCACACCCTCGTCGTCGGCGCCGGCCACTCCGCCGCGAACACCCTGCTCTCCCTGGCCGAGCTGGCCACCGCCGAACCCGGCACCGAGGTGACCTGGGCGATCCGCTCGGCCAGCCCCGCCCGCACCTACGGCGGCGGAGACGCCGACGCCCTGCCCGCCCGCGGCGCGCTCGGCGCCCGGCTGCGCGACCACGTCGACGCCGGCCGGATCAGGCTGCTCACCGGATTCTCCGTACACGCCCTCACCCCGGCCGAGGGCCGGGTCACCGTGGCCGTCCGGCACGCCGACGGCACCGACGAGTCCGTCACCGTGGACCGCGTCGTCGCCGCCACCGGCTTCCGCCCCGACCACTCCATCGCGGCCGAGCTGCGCCTGGACCTCGACCCGGTCATGGGAGCCACCCGCGCCCTCGCCCCGCTGATCGACCCGAACGAGCACTCCTGCGGCACCGTCCCGCCGCACGGCGCCGCCGAACTCGCGCACCCCGAGGTCGGCTACTACGCCGTCGGCATGAAGAGCTACGGCCGCGCGCCGACGTTCCTGATGGCCACCGGCTACGAGCAGGTCCGCTCCGTCGTCGCCGCTCTCGCCGGCGACTGGGACGCCGCCCGCGACGTCCAGCTCGACCTGCCCGAGACCGGCGTCTGCAACAGCAACCCCGCCGACTCCACCGGCGCGGACAGCTGCTGCGGCCCCGACCCGGCGGCCACGCCGGCCGCAAAGGGGCTGGCGACCGGAATCTCCGGGGGCCTGCTCTCCGCGCCGCTCAGCCTGGTCAGCCTCGACACCCCGACCAACGGCGAGACCGGCGGCTGCTGCACCAGTTGATGACCACCACGACGGCGCCCGCCGGCCCCACGGCCGGCGGGCGTCACGGGTGGCGCCTCGTCGCCGCCCTCGCCGTCACCAGCACCATCGGATACGGCACCCTCCATCGCCTGCTGGCCGCGGTCACCACCGCCCGCCTTCTCGCCGCCGCCGCGATGCGCTCGGTAGGGAGCGGACAGCCCTAGCCGAGCAGCGTCCGCAGCGCCCCGGCGAGGCCGGCGCCGGCGGTGACCGGGTGGAGGAAGGACAACCGGATGTCGGCGTGACCGTCCGGCCGCTCCGCGCGCAGCACGATGCCCTCGGCGTCGAGCGCGACCGGGACCATCCGCGTCGCGCCGGCGCTGACGGCGCTGTCGACGAGCGCACCGAGCCGGTCCAGGAGGTCGCCGTGGCACCGGGTCAGGTGCGCGAGGTGGGCGGCCTCGTCGACGGCGATCGGGTCCGGGCGGGCGGCACGGTACGTGCCGAGGTCCACCGTGACGGGTTCGGTGGCCCGGTCGAGGAGGATCTCGTCCGGCTCGATCGCCCACAGCGCCACCGGCGGCAGGTCGAGCAGCGACATCACGGTGGCCGGGTCGCAGGCGTCGAGCGCGGCCGGATCGAAGCGGCGGGCGGTGCCCAGGATCCGCAGCCGGTCCCGCACCCGCGAGCGTACGGCGACCGGAGCGAGGTGGGTCACGTCCACGCGTACCGCACCGCGGTGACCGCGCGCGGCCACCAGCAGGCCGCCGGTGCGGCTCATCGCGTCGACCGCGAGGACGATCGTGCCGTCGGGGAGGACTGCGTGGGCGGACAGGAGGTCGGCGGTGGTGTCGCCGAGCGTCAGCCGCAGCGACGAGGCAGCGCTCAGCACGCACCGGGCGGCGACGGCGTCGCGGGGCGTGGAGGTGACCGGAGACGGCCCGGCGGCGACCGGGGTGACGCCGGTCGACGGGGCCGGGCGCCCGGCGGGGTGCAACGCCATGTCTGTCTCCTCGGCCGGAAGGGGTGAAGTCGGCCCAGGTCAGACGGTAGTAGGTAAGGCTTACCTGTGCAACGGCGGGTCGGGTGCCGGAGACGCATACGGGTCACGACGGTGACCGTCGTGACCCGTACGGGCGTGGGTGTCCGCTTTGTTAGGCGGGCTGGTAGGTCAGGCAGTCGCTGACGGTGGCGCCGGGGCCCACCGTGATCGACTCGGCCGTGCAGGCGAGGTTGGTGTTGAACACGCACTCGGCCCGCGCGCACGCGCCCACCGCGCCGGTGACCTCCGCGATCCCGCCGCTCATCGACGACTCGACGAACGTCGCGCAGGACGCCGCGTCGGCGCTCGCCGCCACGGTGATCGCGGGCGCGTGACAACCGTTGTCGTTGAAACTGCACGCCGTGGCGGCGCACTCACGTACCGGCGGAGACTGCAACAGCGTCTTCATGGTGCCTCCAAGTCATGCGGGCCGGCGGTGCGACGGCCGGCCTCGTGGTGCTCGAATGCCATTCGGTATTAGCCCTGCGAGCGGGGCTTCAAACCTGTCCGCCCGAAGTGAGGATCATGCTCACCATAGCAGCGGAATGCGGCGTCGGCGGCGGTAAACCGTCGATCCCGCGCGAACTCCCGGGCGGGCGAAGATGAGGCTACCTTTGTAAGGAAAGCCTTTGTTTGCCGGTGCGAGGTGGGCGTGCGCTGGCCCCGTCCGCGCTGGTCCGAGCGCAGGGTGCGGTCCGGCGAACGGCCTGGAGCGCGCCGAGGGTCATGCGCCGGATCGGGGAGGTGAATTGATGTGCGGAAATCGGCGCTCCGGAGCCGGGAATTGGTTTCGCCGCCCGGGGCGGAAATCGAATTTCCGCAGCGCCGGTTCCGTACACGGAATTGTGCGCCCGCGCCGGTCGGCGGCGGTGGGTCGGCCGGGGGTCCGCGTCGTGCCCGTGCGCCGGGCTGTCGTCCGCGCGGGCCGCCCGGGGCGGGGGCCCGCGGGGTGGCGGGCAGGATGGCACCCTGAGCGGGCCGGGGCGCCGGTCCGCGCCGGTCGGACCTGGCAGGATCCCCGGGCGGACAGAAGGTGAGGCGGCGTGGTCGAGGGGTGGCACGGCTGGTTCGGCACGATCAACGGGGTCGTGCTCGTCACGGTGGCCGCGCTGCCGTTGGCCGCGCTGGTGGTGTGGCTCCTCGCGCGCCGGCGCGGCGGCGGGCCGGCCTGGCGGCTGTCGCTGGCCGAGGTCGGCATCGTCTACGGGACCGTGCCGTGGGTCTGGATGATCATGCTCCCGGGGGACGGCGTCGGTGTGGTTCCGGGCCGGGTGAGCCTGGTGCCGCTGCGGGACCTGCTGACCGTCCTCGCGAGCGGGCCGCTGACGGTGACGGTCCAGATCGTCGGCAACCTGCTGGTGTTCGCGGCGCTCGGGTTCTTCGGCCCGCTGCGGTTCGCGGCGCTGGCGTCGGTGCCGCGGATCCTGGCGCTCGCGGCCGGTTGCTCGGTCCTGGTCGAGGTCGCGCAGTACGTCCTGCGGCTGGACCGGGTGTCCTCGGTGGACGACGTCCTGCTCAACACCGCCGGCGCCGGACTGGCCGCGCTGGCCTCGCGCCGCTGGTGGCCGGCCCCGGCGTCTCCGGACCGGCCCCTGCCGGTGCCGGCGGCGAAACGCTGAACGGCCCGGATACGGCACGATGGGCCGGACCTCACGGCCCGGCCCATCGCGTCAGCGCGTCAGGTCGACGCGTTCACCGTCCGGTCAGCACAGCTTCTTCGCCAGAGCGGTGGTGGCGCCACCGCTCTCGTACGAGACGAGCAGCGAGGTGCCGGCCGGGAGCGACCCGCTCAGCGGCAGGACGAGCGTGCCGTCCTTCCGCAGGCTGGCCTGGGTCTGCGCCACGACCCGGCTGCCGTCCCAGACGAAGACCCGGGCGGTGCCGGCCTTCTTCACCTGGAGCTGCACCGAGACCTTGTTGGCGGTGCGGGTGACCTTCTTGAGCTTCACCGTGTTGTCCGCCAGCTTGGCGTAACCACCCGGTGCGACCCCGTCCGAGACGGACTGCAGCAGGGTCTGCGGCGAGTCCACGCTCAGCGCCGCGGTGTCGGGCATGATCGGAGCCTTCGGCGCCGACGGCTGCGCCGGCAGGCCCGGCAGGAGCGCGTTGCCCCAGCGCCACGGGTCGGCCCGCACGCCGCTCCAGGTCGACCAGCCGACCCGGGTCTGCGAGCTGAGGTCCTGCGTGTCCGAGTCGTTGACCAGGATGTTCAGGCCCATCCGGCTCGGGTCGATGGTGTCCGGCAGCACGCTGAACGGAATCTTGACCTCGATCCGGTAACCCGTGTACGGGTTGCTGGTCACCACGGAGGCGATCTCCACACCCGGCGCGGTCTCCGGGCCGCCCTGGTGGTTGTCCCGCTCCCGGGCGAAGCACGGCGGGTTCCCGTTGGCCGGGTCGTTCGTGGCCGGGAAGAGCGCCATGTTGAACACCGTGGAGGTGTTCGCCGAGTTGCCGCGCGGGTCGATGCCGAACTCGATGTTGTCGTTACGCCGCGGACGCTTGCAGTCCTCCGGCGGCAGGACGGTGCCGAGCACGTCATCGGTGATGTTGAAGATGGCGTACAGGGCGTCGTCGGTGTGGGTCAGCTGGGCGGTGCCGGAGATGTCCGACGCCGGGGCGGCGGTGCCCTCCCAGCGGGTGGAGATGTCGATGACCTCGCCGGTGTACTCGTGGTCGTGCCCGTGACCGTCCACCGTCGGCGCGGTGGTGGCCTTCGGGATCGTGGTGGTCGGGACCAGGTTGAACGCGCCCGGCTCGGTGGCGCTGCCACCGACGTAGCTGGTCTCGATCTGCACCCGGTAGGCGCCGTTGTCCGGCGCCCGGTTGGCCGTCGGCAGCGACGTGTCGGTGTTGCTGACGGTGAACGTCACCGAGGTGGTGGCGCCCGGCCGCAGGCCGCTGTACGGCACCTGCTGCTCGGCCACCGAGAAGCCGGCGGGAACGTTCAGCTTGACCGAGCCGGACTCGACCCGGGTGCCGTGGTTGGTCAGGTTGACCTTGACGCTGCGGGTGCCGCCGCTGGGGATGTTCAGCAGGGACTCGATGAGCGCGTCGAGCTGCTGGGTCTTGTTCCGCACGGTCCAGGCGCGGAAGTCGGCGATCTCCTCCAGCGGCTCCAGGGTGCCGCGCACCGGAGCGGTGCCCTGCACCTGGGCGCTGCTGACGCCGCTGCCGTCCTTCTTGCTGGTCAGCGTGGCGTTGAGCCGGAAGCGGGTGCCCACCTCGACCTGCGCGGGCGGGGTGACGGTGAAGGTCTTCACGACCTCCTTGCCCGGGGTCAGCGTGCCGACGTTGCCGTTGCCGCTGACGCTCCAGCCGGCCGGGACGTCCAGGGCGACCTTGGCGCCCGGGATGGCCTTCTCGGCGTACAGGACGGTGTCCACCTTGATGGGCTGGCCGCCGACGGCCTCCCAGGTGCGCGGACGCACGTGGACCTCGGTGCCGAGCGGCAGGCCGCCCGGGGCACGCAGGGTGGCGCCCTGCAGCGCACCGGTGCCGGCGCCCACGTTCGGGTCCGGGTACGGCGTGCGGGTGTCGATCAGCGTCAGCCGGTTACAGCCGATGGCGTCCGGGTTGGTCGTCGGGAAGGAGCTGTTGCCCCAGCCCTGCGACACGTACTCCCGGCGGGCCCAGGTCTGGACCGTGTTCCACCGGTTGCCGTCGTGCCGCGCCGACTCGTAGCCCTGCCAGGTGCCGAAGATGACGTTGCTGGCCTCGGCCGGCGTGAACGTGGTCTCGCAGGCGGGGCCGTTGGTGCCGGTGGTGCCGCTGCCACCGGTCTGGAAGATGCGGGAGACCCGCCAGGGCTTGAGCCCTTCCTTCTTGATCTGCTCCGGGAACGCCTTCGGGTCGGCCGCCGCGTAGAAGGCCTCCACGGCCAGCATGGCCGCCTTCTGGTGGTTGCCGTGGTTGCCCTGCGTCGCCGAGGGGTTCATCGTGAGGATGACCTCGGGCTTGGTGGTCCGCAGGACCCGCACGATCCGGGACAGCGTCTCCTGGTGGCCCCAGACCTCCTCGGTCAGCGGGGCGCTCGCGGTGTACCAGAAGTCGAGCGCGTCCAGGTTGTAGATGTGCTCGACGCCGGCCCAGCCGACGGCCTTGCGCTCCTCGGCCTCCCGCAGGATGCCGAGCTCCGGGCCCTCCTCGAGACCGGTGGCGTTGCCACCGCCCTCGCCGCGGGTGGTGGTGATGACGCCGGCCTTCATGCCGTGATACTCGTTCCAGTATCCGAGCATGCCGAGCTGGCCTGCCTCGTCGTCCGGGTGCGCGCCGATGAACATGATGTCCAGGTCGACGGGCTTGTCGGACTTCTTGGCCTGTGGCTTCGGTGCTGCGTTCTGGGGGTTGGCCTGGGCCGGAGTGGCCAGGCCCAACGACAGAAGACCGCACATGGCGATCGCTGCCGTGGTGCGCCATCTCATGGGCATACCTCTTCGTCTCGAAGCGAGAGTGCTGCGGCTGGGGGACGGGTCACGGGCCCGGCGCGCGCCGGGTCGTGACGCGGACAGCTGTCCATTGAGGACTGTTGGGTCCTCGCTGGTCGTGGTGCTCGACAACGGGGTGATGGTGTACGCGCACCGTCACGGCGTGAGCGGTGCACACGGTGGCGACGGATCGGTCCACCGGAAGGCCTTCGGGCCGTAACCTAGGGATCTTGCGGAGGCGTCGTCAATAGGCCCGGACGACTTTCTTCCTTATTCGAAGAAACAATCCCCGCAGCTCAGTGGCCCGGCTGCTCGGCCTGCATCAGCCGTAGGGGGCGCTTTGCCCGACTTTGGGCACCCAATGTGGACGCGAGGGCCCGGTTTTGCGTGCCATGTCGGGGTGGCCTGGCGCGTCCGGCTTGCCACTTCCCAAATTTCCGCTGGCCGGAGCTCCGAGATCATCTCGTTACTTGACGTCTCATTTTTTTCACACTAGGAAGAAAGCGTGTCTGACAAAGCCCCGACCAGCCCGGTCAGCCGTGAGCGGTCCCGTGAGATCAAGCGTCTCTCGGTGATCTTGGCCGCCCGGCAGGCCCGGCGGCTGTCCCGAGTGGACCTGGCCGAGATGACCGGCCTCTCGGCGGCCACGGTCACCGCGCTCGTGCGGGAACTCGTCGCCGAGGGCTACCTCATCGAACGCGGGCCCGGCGCGCCCACCACCGGCCGGCCCCGGGAGATGCTCGAGTTCAACCCCCGCGCCGAGCTCGTCGCGGCGGTGTCGCTGGAGCCACCCCGGATCAGCTGCGAGATCGCCGACAGCGAGGGCGCGGTCATCGCGCACCGCGTCGCGCGGCTCGGCGCGAACGTGGTGGAGACCGTCTGCGAGTTCGTCCTCGACCTCGTCGGCGACAACCTGCCCTCGCTGCGCGGCGTCGCGATCGCGGTGCCCGGCGTCTCCACCAACGGCGCGGTACGCCTCGCGCCGTCGGTCGGACTGGTCGAGGCGTGGCCGATCGGCGAGTCCGTGCAACGGCGGCTCGGCGTACCCGTGGTCGTCGACAACGACGTGAACCTCATGGCCGCCGGCGAGTGCGTCGCCGGCGCCGGCGCGGACGTGGCGAACCTGCTGCTGATCCACGTCGCCGAGGGCATCGGCGCCGGCCTCGTGCTCGACGGCAAGGTCCGCCGGGGCGCCAGCGGAGCCGCCGGCGAGGTCGGCTTCCTGCCGCTGGGCGGCACGACCGAGCGTCGCTACAGCGGTGTCGGCGACTTCGAGGCCCGGTGGTCGGTGAACGCCATCGCGGAGCGGGTCGTCGCGCTCAACCCGGGCCGCCGGCCCGAGTCACCGGTACGGGAGCTGAGCCGCCTCGCCGCGACGTCTGCGCCCGCCCGCGAGTACCTCGACGAGGTCCTCGGCGCCTGGGCCGGGCTCATCCTCTCCTGCGCCTGCGTCGTCGATCCGGGACTGGTGCTGCTCAGCGGCGCCGCCGCGGAACTGGACGACGCGGCCCTCGACCAGCTTCAGACCCTCGTCTCCGCCCGGACCCCGGCCCCCACCGAGGTACGCCGGGCCACCCTCGGTGACCAGGCAGTGCTGCACGGAGCGATCAGCTACGCGCTCTCGGCCGCGGTGCCCCGCCCCTCGCTTCCCTGACCACCACCCGACCCCGGCCCCCGACGACCCCGACCCCGACACCCACCCACCACACCCACAGTCACCGTCGCGGCGACCGCGTCCGGATCCCGGACGACAGGTCGCGGCGCGATGCGGCGCGCCCCGGTCCGGGCGCGACCCGCGGACCTTCGACCCCGAGCCCGGGGGGCCGGCGAACCCGCCGGCGTCCCCGGGCCGGCACCGCACACCGTCTTTCTCCGCTCCCGATAGTTCCCCCGCAAAATGGAGGTACCAATGAAACGTCGTTTGGCCCTGGCCGTCGCGTTCAGCGCGCTGCTGGCCGTCAGCGCGTGCGGCAGCAGTGACGACGACAAGGACACCGGCTCCTCCGGCGCCGCGCCGGCCGAGAAGGTCGTCATCTACAGCGCCCGCGACAAGTCGGTCACCGACTACGTCGTGGAGCAGTTCACGACCAAGAACCCCGAGTACAAGGGCAAGGTCGAGGTGCTCAACATGGGCGCCCAGGAGGTGCTCGAGCGGGTCCGCGCCGAGAAGGCCAACCCGCAGGCGTCGGTCTGGTGGGGCGGCACCCAGCAGGGGCTGGCCGCCGGCGCGTCCGAGGGGCTGCTGGAGTCCTGGCAGCCGTCGTTCGCCTCGAAGATCGACGCGCGGTACAAGGACGCCGAGGGCCGCTGGTTCGGCGAGATCCTGCTGCCCGAGGTCATCATGTACAACAACAAGGCGCTGACCCCGGAGACCGCGCCGAAGGACTGGGACGACCTGGTCGACCCGAAGTGGAAAGACAAGATCATCATCCGGGACGTGGCCGCCTCCGGCACCATGCGCTCGATCTACGCCTCGATGATCCAGCGCTACACCCCCGACGGGTCGAACCCGCAGCCCGGCTACGACTGGCTGCGCAAGCTCGACGCCAACACCGTCGAGTACGCCGCCAACCCGAGCGACCTCTACCTGAAGATGTCGCGTGAGCAGGGCGTGGTCAGCGCCTGGAACCTCCAGGACATCCTGCTGCAGGCCAACGAGAAGATGCCGTTCGGCTACGTCATGCCGGCCTCCGGCGCGCCGGTGCTCGTCGACGGCGTGGCCGCGGTCAAGGGCGGCAACACCGAGGGCGCGAAGAAGTTCCTCGAGTTCCTCTTCGACGACTCGCTGCGGGCCAGCCTGGCCAAGGACTACTTCCAGATCCCCGCGGTCGAGATCGCCGAGAAGCCCGAGTGGCTGACCAAGCTCGACCTCAAGCCGATGGACGTCAACTGGGACGTGATCGGCAAGAACGAGACCGCCTGGATCACCCACTGGAACGCCCAGATCAAGGGCAAGGGCTAAGACGCTCGGAACCGGGCCGTGCTGCGGCACGGCCCGGCTTCGTCCTGGAAGGACCCACGAAATGATCGATGTCCGACTGACGGCGGTCAGTAAGCGCTTCGCCAAGTCGAGCGACTCCGCGGCGGTCGATGACGTCACCGTCACCATCGGAGCCGGCGAGTTCTTCACGCTGCTCGGACCGAGCGGCTGCGGCAAGACGACGACGCTGCGCATGGTGGCCGGCTTCTACTTCCCGACCTCCGGTCACATCCACTTCGGCGACGACGACGTCACCCACTGGACGCCGAACAAGCGGGACACCGGCATGGTGTTCCAGAACTACGCGCTGTTCCCGCACATGACTGTGGCGCAGAACGTCGCGTACGGGCTCAAGGTCCGCCGGGTCTCCCGCGCCGACCAGGCCCGCCGGGTCACCGAGGCGCTCGAACAGGTGCACCTCGCCGGGTACGGCGACCGGCGCATCGACGCGCTCTCCGGCGGCCAGCAGCAGCGGGTCGCGCTGGCGCGGGCCCTGGTCATCCGCCCGCGCACCATGCTGCTCGACGAGCCGCTGTCGAACCTCGACGCGAAGCTGCGCGAGGAGACCCGCGCCGAGATCCGGCGCATCCAGCGGGAGAGCGGCACCACCTCGATCTACGTGACGCACGACCAGGCCGAGGCGATGGCGATGTCGGACCGGATCGCCGTCATGGAGTCCGGCCGGGTCCAGCAGGTCGGCACCCCGCACGAGATCTACTACAAGCCCGCGAACGCGTTCGTGGCCCGGTTCATCGGGCGCAGCAACGTGCTGAGCCTGCCGGTGACCGGCGCGACCGACGACAGCGTCGCGGTGCGCCTGCCCGGCGGCGCCACCATCGACGTCGGCGCGCCCGCCGGGCACGGGCTCGGCGCGGGCGACACCGCGCTCGTCTCCGCGCGCCCCGAGCACATCGCGCTCGGCGGCGACGACGACACGGCGGCCATGCGCGGCCGGATCAGCCACGTCGAGTTCACCGGCATGGCCACCAACATCAGCGTCGACGTGGACGGCAACGAGGTGATGGCGGCGCTGATCGACGCGCCGGCCGGCCTGCAGCTCGGCGACGTGGTGGGACTGCGGCTCGTACCGGAGCGCCTCTGGGTGGTCAAGCCGTGACCGCTGCGACCCGGACCGCCCCCGCCTGGGCGGCGGCCCTCGGCCGGCGTCTGTCCGGCGGGGCCAATTCCCGCTGGTTCCCGTACCTGCTGGTGCTGCCGCTGGTCCTGGTGCTCTGGGGCTTCGTCGTCCAGCCGATGTTCGCCACCTTCCGCGAGAGCGTCAGCGCCAACGGCTCTGACAACTACCTGCAGTTCCTCTCCTCCTCCGGGGTGGCCCGCGAGTCGCTGTTCACCTCGCTGTTCATCTCGGCCGCCAGCGTGCTGCTCTGCGGCATCGTCGGCGTGGCGATGGCGTTCCTGCTCAAGCGGTTCCACTTCCGCGGCCGGCGGCTCATCGAGGCGTTCATCCTGGTGCCGGCGGCCCTGCCGCCGCTGATCGGCGCCGTGTCCTTCCAGCTGCTCTACAGCAACATCGGCATCGTGCCGCGCGGCCTGCAGGCGCTGCTCGGCACCGAGAAGCCGGTCCTGGCCTTCGACGGCATCGCCGGTGTGCTCGTGGTGCACACGTTCACCATGTACCCGTTCTTCTTCCTGGCCGCCTCCGCGGCGCTGGCCGGGATGGACCCGTCGGTCGAGGAGGCGGCGTACAACCTCGGCGCGGGCCGGTTCCGGGTGTGGCGCACGGTCCTGCTGCCGATGCTCACCCCCGCGCTGATCTCGGCGTCGCTGCTGGTCTTCATGACGTCGCTGGCGTCGTACACCGCGCCGCTGCTGTTCAACGTCAGCCAGACCATGACGATGCAGATCTACATCAACCGCACCAACGGCGACCTGCCGATGGCCTCGGCGTACGCCTCGGTGCTCGGCATCGTCTCGATCATCTTCCTGCTGGCGATGCGCTGGTACGAGGGACGGCGCAACTACCAGTCGCAGTCCAAGGGCATCTCGGCGGTCCGGCGGGAGATCACCAACCCGATCGGCCGCTGGCTCGCGCCGCTCGCCTCGGTGCTGGCCACGCTGGTCCTGCTCGCCCCGGTCGCCGCGATCGCGCTCGTCGCCTTCTCCGAGGACCGGTCCTGGACCACCGAGGTGCTGCCGCCGACGTACACGTTCGAGAACTTCGTGACCATCTTCACCGACCCCAAGGCGTTCGAGCCGATCCTCAACTCGGTGCAGATGAGCCTGATCGCGGTCGTGGGCTGTGTGGTGATCGGCGTGCTCATCGCGTACGCGGTGCGGCGGCTGAAGTTCGTCGGGCGCGGCCTGCTCGACGTGGCCGTGATGATCGCCTGGGCGCTGCCCGGCACGGTCGTCGCGATCAACCTGATCTCGGCGTTCAGCACCGGCAACGCGTTCAGCTTCGGGCAGGTGCTGGTCGGCACGTTCTGGATCCTGCCGCTGGCCTACTTCGTGCGGTTCCTGCCGATCGTGTTCCGGTCCAGCTCCGCGACGCTGGCGCTGATCGACCCGTCGCTGGAGGACGCCGCCCGCAACCTCGGCGCCTCCTGGCTGCGCGCGTTCTACACGATCACCGTGCGGCTGATGCTGCCCGGCGTGCTCGCCGGCGCGCTGCTGGCGTTCGTGCACGGCGTCGGCGAGTTCGTCGCCTCGGTGCTCATCTACACCTCGTCGACGGTGCCGATCTCGGTCGCCATCAACAACCGGATGTACAGCTTCGAGCTGGGCACCGCGGCCGCCTACGGCATGCTCCAGGTGCTGCTCATCTTCGTGGTGATGTGGTTCTCCGGTCGGCTGGAGAGCAGCCGGACCGCGACCCGGAGGGCCGAGCAGTGGACGAACTGATCGAACGGTGGCGGACCGGGGGAGGGCTGCTCCCGGTCACCCGGGTACCCGGGCACGCGTTCGCCGCCGTGACCGAGGCGGCCGACCTGGCGGTGCTGCCGGTCGGCGCGGTCGAGTGGCACGGCCCGCACCTGCCGATCGGAACCGACCTGATCCTGGCCGAGGGCTTCGCCGGGGAACTGGCCACCGGGCCGGCCCGGGCGGTGCTGTTCCCGGCCACGCCGTACGCCGCCTGCCCGGGTCAGACCCGGCCGTGGCCGGGCACGGTGGCGCTGCGACCGGAGATCGCCGTCGGCTACCTCGCCGACGTGCTCGCCGGCATCGTCGAGGCGGGCTTTCCCCGGGTGCTCGTGGTCAACGGGCACGACGCCAACATGTCCACCGTCCGCGCCGCGATGGAGTGGGTCTCCGGCCGGCACCGGGCCAGCATGATGCTGGTGAACTGGTTCCAGCTCGTCGGCCCGGACGAGACCACCGAGATGTTCGGTGAGCTGCCCGCCCGGGGGCACGGCGGCGCGTACGAGAGCTCCGCGGTGCTGGGCTTCGACCCGGACGCGGTGCGCCTGGACGCCGCGCCGGACCTGCCGCCGAAGCCGAAACTGCCCACCCCGTACCCGTACGTGCTCGTGGAGTCGCGGCCCGACCCGTGGCAGGGCTGGTCGGGCCATGTCTCGCTGGCCGGGGAGGAGGCCGGCGGCCGGATCCGCGCCACCGCCGGCGCACGCCTGCGCGAGCTGGTCGTGGCGTGGCTCGCCGCGCCGCTGCCCGGGCCCCCCGGCGCCGACGGGCCGGACCAGACGACCGGATGACCACGCGCGGCACGCCGCACGACAACGCACCACCTCGGGAGGCCACCATGAGCCCGTCACTGACCGTCTATCAACAGCACCACCTCCGGGTGGTGTTCGACCACCACGTCGCCCACCTCTACCCGGCGATGGTCACGGCCAGCAAGGCCCACGTCGTCATGCTCGCCGAGCAGGGACTGATCACCGACGAGGCCGCCGCCACGATGCTGCGCGGCCTGGTCACCCTCACCGGGGACCGGCCCGAGGAACTGGAGTACGACGGCAGCGTCGAGGACGTCTACTACACGCTGGAGAAGCGGCTCGCCGCCGCGGCCGGCATCGAGCCGTCGCAGCTCAGCGTGCAGCTCGCGCGCAGCCGCAACGACCTCGACGCCGGCGTGTTCCGGATGGTGCTGCGCGACCAGCTGCTCCAGGTGCTCGACGCGCTGCTGGCCACCGGCCGTACCGTGCTGGACCGCGCGGACCGGCACGCCGACGTGGTGGTCACCGGCTACACGCACCGCCGCCCGGCCCAGCCGACCAGCATCGGGCACGTCTTCGCCGGCTACGCCGAGGCGCTTGCCGGTGAGGCCGCCGCGTACGCCGACCTGCTGGACGAGATGAACCGCTCGCCGCTGGGCTCCTGCGCGTTCGCCGGCACCGACCTGGACATCTCGCCCCGGCGGCTGGCCGACCTGCTCGGCTTCGACCAGCTGATCGTCAACTCGTACGAGGCGGTGGCCGGCGCGGACCACCTGGTCCGGGTCGCCACGCTCAACGCGCAGGCGCTCGCCACCGGGGCCCGGCTGGCCCGCACGCTGATGGACTGGCTGAGCTGGGGCTGGGTGGTCACGCCCGGCGAGTTCACCCAGGGCAGCAGCATCATGCCGCAGAAGCGCAACCCGGTGGTGCTGGAGCACCTCGTCTCGATGGCGGGCGCCGCGGCGGCCGACGCGGCCAGCGTGCTGAACAACGTCGGCGCCGCCTGGTGGGAGGACTCCAACAACGCCACCACCGACGTGCAGGCCCGCCTCTGGGACGGCGACGACCGGGCGTACCGGTTCTTCTCACTGCTCGGCGGCCTGATCGAGAAGCTGGACCCGCTGCGCCCGCCGTCCGCTGAGGAGATCGTCGCCTCCGGCGCCACCACCACCGCCGCGGCCGACGCGCTGGCCCGCCATGGTGTGCCGTTCCGGGGCGCCCACTCGCTGCTCGGCCGGCTGGTACGCGGCGGCGCGCCGGCCACCTGGACCGGGGACCTGGTCCGGTCCACCGCCGCCGAGCTGGGTCTGACGCTCGACGACGCCGCGGTGCGGGACCTGCTGGCCGCCGCGGTCCGCCCCGAACTCGTGCTGCGCCGCGCCCAGGCCGACGGCCCCGGCGAGGCGGCCGTCCGGGACCAGGTCGGACGACTGTCTACAATGCTCGACGCGGTGCAGGAGCGGGCGCAGGCGTTGCGCGAGCGGCTGACCCGTGCCGACACGGCTCTCGCCGAGGCGGTCGCGGCGAGGGTAGGCCCGTGACGGGGCGACAGACGCAGCTGGCCGTGGTCGCGGACGTCGTGTCGCGGCGACCACGTGATCTGGACCGACGGCCCGAAGGGCGATCTGACATCACCATGGAACGACCGGCAAATCCGCGCCTGCTCGGCATCGACTTCGGCGGCACCAAGATGGCCATCGGCGTGGGCGACGCCGACGGCCGGCTGCTCGTCTCCGAGCGCCTGCCCACCAATGCCGAGCAGGGCGCGCAGCAGGCCCTCACCCGGGCGCTGGACCGGGCCCGCGAACTCGCCGAGCAGACCGGCGGCACGCTCGTCGCGGCGGGCATCGCCTCGCCCGGCGTGGTCCACGACGAGGGCATCGAACTGGCGCCGAACGTGCCCGGCTGGGAGCAGCTGCGGCTCGCCGACGCGGTCCGCGCCCACCTGAACCTGGCGCACGTGCGGGTCACGAACGACCTGAAGGCAGCCGCCCACGCCGAGCTGCGGCTCGGGGCGCTGCGCGACGCGGACCCGGGACTCGTCGTCGGGCTCGGGACCGGCGTCGCGGCGGCGGTCACCGTCAACGGCGAGGTGCTGCCGGGCCGCCACGGCGCCGCCGGGGAGATCGCCTACGGGCTGACCGACCACAGCTGGCCGCCCCGCCTGGAACCGATGCTGGAGGCGACGTTCTCCGGCCGGGCCCTGGACGAGCTGGCGCAGCGGCTGGGCGTGGACGGCCGGGCGGCCGGCCTGTGCGCGGCCGCGGAGCGGCCCGGTCCGATCCGCGAGCAGCTCCGCCTGCGCGTCGACGAGCTGGCCCGGCAGCTGGTCACGTGCTGCCTGCTGCTCGACCCGCAGCGGATCGTGCTGGTCGGCAGCGTCGCCGGCAACGACCTGGTGCGGGCGCTGCTGACCGAACGGCTCACCCACACGCTGCCGTACCCGCCGGAGATCGTGCTGTCGGACTTCGCGCAGGACGCCGCGCTGCTCGGTTCGCTCGCCATGGCCGTCGAGGCCCAGCCCGCGGTGGTCTGAGCGGGCCGGGCGCCGGGAACGGATCGGGCGGGGCGCGGTGGGGCGCCCCGCCCGGTCGTTCTCGCGGTTTCAGTCGGTGGACGCCTCGGCGCGGCGTACCACCTCGGCGGCGGCCCGCACCACCGCCCGGTCCAGCAGCCGCCCGTCGGCGTCGGTGGCCACCCCGGAGCCGCCGCGTTCGGCCCGCTCCAGCGCCGCCAGCACGGCCCGCGCCGAGGCCACCTCGGCCTCGGTGGGGGTGAACACCTCGTTGATCGTCGCGATCTGCCCGGGGTGGATGGCGCTGCGGGCCCGGAAGCCCTGCCGCAGCAGCGCCCGGGTGGTCAGCTCCAGCCGTTCCGGGTCGCGCAGCGTCGTCTCCACCGGTCCCACCGGCGGGGTGATGCCGGCCGCCGCCGACGCGACCACGACCTGGGAACGGATCGGCGCGAACTCCGCCCGCTCCGGTCCCGGCTGCAACCCCAGCTCACCGGCGAGGTCCGCCTCGCCGAGGCCGAGCCGCAGCACCCGTGGCGCCTCGGCCACCCGCGGCGCGGTGAGCACGCCCCGGGCGGTCTCGATCAGCGCCACCACCCGGAACGCCGGGGCGTCCGGGCCGAGCCGCCGCTGCACCCGGGTCAGCGCGGCGTCGACCTCGGCGAGCAGCTCCGGCTCGGCCTTCGGCACCCAGACCCCGGCCGCCGCCGGGGAGAGCACCTCGACGTCCGCCGCGACCTGGTCGCTGTTGATCCGCACCCACAGCTCGGGGCCGGCCGGCGCGGCGGCGCCCAGGTACCCGGCGACCGTCTCCCGGGCGTGCGCCTTGCGGGCCGGCGTGACCGCGTCCTCCAGGTCGAGCACGAGCGCGTCCGCGCCGCGCCCGGCCGCCTTGTCCAGCAGGTCCGCCCGGTCGCCCGGCACGTACAGGTAACTGCGCGCCACCGCCGCCATCAGTCGTTCCCCCTACCGCTGCGGGCGGGCGAGGTAGCGGCCGGCCGGCTCGCCGGTGACCTTGCCGTCGACGAGCACGTGCTGCCCGCGCACGAAGGTGTCGGTGACCCGGGCGGTCAGCTCGAAGCCCTCGAACGGCGTGTACTCCTGCGTCGACTCGGAGTCCTCGGCGCGCACCGTCCAGGTCGAGTTCGGGTCGACCAGGCAGATGTCGGCGTCGTACCCCTGCGCGATCGCGCCCTTGTTGCGCAGGCCGAAGCGCTGGGCCGGGTTCCACGAGGTCAGCTCCGCCACCCGCTGGTAGGACAGGCCGCGCCGGTTGCCCTCGGTGACCAGGCCGGGCAGCAGGTACTCGGCGCCGCCGAAGCCGGACTTGGCGACGAAGATGTCGTCGCGCGGCTCACCGAACTTGACCTCGTCCTTGCAGCAGGCGTGGTCGCTGACCACCCAGTCGATCTTGCCGTCCAGGACGTACCCCCAGAGCGCCTCGACGTCGGCGCGCGGGCGCAGCGGCGGGTTGACCTTGCCGCCCAGGCCGTGCGCGGTGTCGATGTCGGCCACCAGGTGGCCGATGGTCACCTCGCGGCGGAAGTCGATGTGCGGGAACGCCCGCGCCATCCGCAGCGCCGCGTCGACCGCCTTCTCCGAGGTCAGGTGCAGCAGGTTGATCTTCGGCAGACCGGTCTCGTGCGCCAGGTACGACGCGATCGACACGGCCAGTCCCTCGGAGTGCGGCGGCCGCGACGCGTGGTACGCCTCCAGCCCGCGCAGCGTGCCGTCCTGCTCGACCTGCTTGGTGTACGCGCTCATGATCTCGGCGGTCTCGCAGTGCAGCGACAGCGAGATCTCGTCGGCCAGCTCGGGGAAGCGCTCCCGGGCCGCCTGGACGCCCCGCATCACGAACTCGAAGTGGGCGTAGTCGTACCGCTCGCCCTCCGGGATCATCAGGAACGAGTTCTGGTCGGCGGAGCGGCCGTGCAGGCCGTGGCTGCCGTAGAACATGAAGATCTTGAACGAGGTGACCCCGTGCTCCTCCACCAGCGACGGCACCTCGCCGATGTGCTCCCGCGACATGGGCGCCAGGTGGAAGCCGTAGTCGATGTAGGAGCGGCCCTCGGTCGCGGCCAGGACCTCGGGGAAGAAGTCTGCGTACCGGCCGCCCCGGTTGAGGTAGTACTGCCCGGTGCGCATGTAGTTCAGCGCCGTGGTGACGCCGCCCTGCACCGACGCGCGGCTCTCCGAGACGGCGTCCTCGCTCAGCGGGTTGTAGATGCCCCAGTGCTGGTGCGCGTCGACCACGCCGGGGAAGGCGAGCCGGCCGCCGCCGTCGACGACCTGGGCGGCCTCCGCCCGGTCGATCTGCGGGGCGACGCGGCTGATCCGCCCGTCGGTGACGCCGATGTCCATCAGCTCGGGCTCGGGCCGGTCGTGCCGGACCACGCGGACGTTTGTCAACAGCAGGTCGTAGGTGCTCATGGTGTTGCTCCTCGTGCTCGGTTCAGCGGCGGTTGATCAGGCCCATCAGGCCGTGGACGTCGGGGGCCTGGTCGAGCCGGTGGACCTCGTCGGCGATGCGGGCGGCGGTGGCCTCGGGCAGGGACGCGGCGTTCGTGCGGAACTTCACCGCCAGCTCGGCGTCGCTGAGCGGACGCTGCGGGCCGCCCCGGTTGGCCAGGACCTCCTGCACCCACTCGCGTCCGTCCCGGGTGACGATCCGCAGCACCGCCGGGAACTGGTGCGGGAAGATCTCGTCGCACCGCTCGTCGGCCACCACGTCGACCCGCGCCATCAGCGCCCGCCGTTGCGGGTCGTGCGCCAGGGCGTCGGTGAAGTCGGCCAGCTCCACGCCCAGACCGCCGCCGCCGATCAGGCCGGCGGCGACCGCGTACGGGCCGCTGAACTGCGCCTCGTAGCCGGTCTGCGGCGCGCGCTTGCGCTCGATCGGCTGGCCGATGGTACGCACCGTCGGCGTGGGCACGCCGAGCGTGATCGACTCGATCTCGTCCAGCGGCAGCCCGCGCTCGCGCAGCGCGATCGCCGCGTCGATGGCGGCGTGGGTGAAGTGGTTCGCCGGGTACGGCTTGAAGAAGATGCCGGGCACCGCCCACTCGGAGCCGAGCCCGCGGACGATCTCGTCGCCGTCGAACTCGCCGCGCAGGAACGCCTGGAAGAAGCCGAAGCGCCCCTCCAGCACGGTCGGCGGGCCGGTCACGCCGTGCCGGGCCAGCTGCGCGGCGCTGACCGCCGCGTGCGCCGCCCAGCCGCAGTGGATCCGCTTGACGGTGCCGCCGTTGCGGTTGGACTCGATCAGCCCGGCCGCCATCGAGGCGGACACCCCGAGCGCGTCGAGCGTGCCGCCCGCGTCCAGCTTCAGCAGCCGGGCCGCGGCCACCGCCCCGCCCAGCGTGCCGCAGATCGAGGTGGCGTGCTGGCCGTGCTCGAAGAAGACCGAGTTGCCGGCCGCCGGGTCGTAGCCGGCCATGCCGAGGCGTACGCACGCCTCCAGGCCCACCGCGATCGCGGCCACCGTCTCCTGCCCGGAGGCGCCGGACAGCTCGGCGGCGGCGAGCGCGGCCGGCACCACCGTGGCGCTGGGGTGCAGCACCGACGGCAGGTGCGTGTCGTCGTAGTCGAGGGAGTGCGCCAGCACGCCGTTGGCGAACGCGGCCAGCGCGGCCGGGACCTTCTCGTCCACGCCGACGGCGGTGGCCTGGCCACGGCCGCCCTGCTCGGCGACGTACGCCAGCGCGGCCTGGCTGGTCGGCAGCGGCTGCGCCGCCACGCAGAGCCCGAGCACGTCCAGCACGCGGGCCCGGACGCTGGCGACCACCTCGTCGGGCAGCGTCGCGGCGGAGGTGTCGGCGGCGAAGGCGGCCAGGTGCCGGCCCAGGGTCGGCTCAGCCACGGCTGACCACCGCCAGCGGACGCACCGGGGAGCCGGTGGCGCCGTACAGCGGCAGCGGGGCCATGACGAAGGTGAACTCGTACACCTCGTCGCGGGCCAGCTCCTCCAGCGCCATCGTCTCGATCAGGTAGATGCCGTGCTCCACCAGCAGGATCCGGTGCGCCGGCAGCGTGCTGTGGCCCTTGCCCGGCGGCAGGCACTCGAAGGCGATGGTGTCCGCGCCGGCCGCGTGCACGCCCCGCTGCGCCAGCCAGCCGGCGCCGTCCGCGCCGACCCCCGGTACGCCGGAGTCCTTGCCGATGTACTGGTTGCGGTCCTCGTGGTCGAACAGCCGGCCCCAGCCGCTGCGGATGAGCACCACGTCGCCCGCGCCCACCGGCGTGCCCTGCCGGGACACGGTGGCGTCCAGGTCGGCGGGGGTGATCTCGTAGCCGGCCTCGCAGCCCTCCAGGCCCAGCGTGGCGGGCACGTCCAGCAGCACGCCGCGGCGGACCATCGGCGCGACGGTGTGCACGCCCAGCTCGTCGAACCGGCCGCCGACCTGCGCCGCGGCGGCGTCGGCGCCGCCGTGCAGCCGGCCGTCCTGGGACACGTGCGCGAGGGCGTCGACGTGCGTGCCGACGTGCGTGCCCATGACCAGCAGGTCGTTGGCGGCGGAGCCGCCGTCGGCGCGCACCATGTCGCCGTGCCGGCGCGGCAGGGTGAGCCCGAACGCCGGGTGGTTCGGTGACTGCGGCATGCCGACGGTCAGCCGCCGGCCCAGGTCGTAGATCGTGACGCCGGCCTGCACGGCGTCGAGCAGGCGGTCGGCGGTTCTGGCAGTGGTGCCCACGGGGTTCCTCGCGTTTCGGCTGTCGGCGTCGTCAGGCGACGACGCCACGGGCTTTCAGGTCGGCGATCTCGGCCGGGTCGCAGCCGAGCTCCTCGACGAGCAGGGCGTCGGTGTCGGCGCCGGGGGAGCGGCCGGTGAAGCGGATCCGGCCCGGCGTCTCCGACATCCGCCACATGACGTTGTGCATCCGCATCGGGCCCAGGTCCGGGTCGTCGACCTTCGTGATCATCTCGGTGGCCTGCACGTGCGGGTCCTCGACGATGTCCTTGGCGCTGTAGACCGGTGCGACGGCGGCGCCGGCCTCGGCGAAGGCCGCGGCCACCTCGTCGCGGGTCCGCTCACCGATCCACGACCCGACGTACTCGTCGAGCAGGTCCGCGTGCGCCACCCGGCCGACGCCGGTACGGAACCACGGCTCGTCGATCACCTCCGGGTGGCCCACCAGCCGCAGCACCCGCTCGGCGATCGCCTGGGCGCTGGTGGAGATGGCGACCCACGAGCCGTCCTTGGTCTGGTACGTGTTGCGGGGCGCGTTGTTCGTCGACCGGTTGCCCTGCCGCTGCTCCACCACGCCGAGCTGGTCGTAGACGGTGGGACCCGGGCCGACGGCGGTCATGATCGGCTCCAGCAGGCTCATGTCGATCACCTGGCCCCGGCCGCCGGAGCGCTCCCGGTGCCACAGCGCCATCATCACCGCCGAGGAGGTGGCGATGCCGCAGATGCTGTCGGCCAGCCCGAACGCGGGCAGCGTCGGCGGGCCGTCGGCCGTGCCGGTCAGGTGGGCGAACCCGCTCATCGCCTCGGCCAGCGTGCCGAACCCGGCGCGGGAGGCGTACGGGCCGGTCTGCCCGAAGCCGGTGATCCGGGCGATCACCAGGCCGGGGTTGACCCGGTGCAGCTCCTCCGGGCCGATGCCCCAGCGCTCCAGCGTGCCCGGGCGGAAGTTCTCCACCAGCACGTCGGCCCGCTCGGCCAGCCGCAGCAGCAGCGCCGCGCCGTCCGGCGCGGACAGGTTCAGCCCGATCAGCCGCTTGTTGCGGGAGATCTCCTTCCACCACAGGGGATGGCCGTCCTTGGTCTTGCCGTGGCCGCGCATGCTGTCACCCATGGTCGGGTGCTCGATCTTCACCACGTCGGCGCCGTAGTCGCCGAGGATCTGACAGCACAGCGGTCCGGCGAGGATCGTCGAGACGTCCAGCACGCGCAGGCCCGTCAGGGGTCCGTCACTCACCTGTTCCACCTCCCCAGTTCTGTTCCTGACCCGTCCGTCCGGCGGCACGTTGCGCCGGCGGCCGGAAACCCAGTTCGGCGGATATCTCCGCCGCCGCCGCGGCGACCAGCGCGCCGTGCGCGGCGCAGACCTCCGGGGTGAACCGGTTCTGCGGCCCGCACAGCGAGATCGAGCCGAACACCTGCCCGGTCGCGTAGCGCACCGGCGCGGCCACGCTGCCCGCGCCGTTCTGCCGCTCGCCCATGCTCACCGCGTACCCCTGGCGGCGGACCCGGCCCAGCTCGGACCGCAGCTTCGCGGTGGAGGTGATGGTGGCCGAGGTGACCGCGTCCAGCGGGTGGTGGTCGAGGTAGTCCTCGATCTCCGCGTCCGGCAGCGCCGCGAGGATCGCCTTCGACGACGACCCGGAGTGCAGCGCGTGGCTGGTGCCCAGGGACACCGACATGCGTACCTCGTGCGGCGAGAGCACCTGGTCGATGTAGACGCGGGTCCAGCCCTGCCGCACCGACAGCGTCGCGGTCTCGCCGCTGTCGCGCACCAGCCGGACCAGGTACCGGCGGGCGATGTCCGGCACGTCCAGCGCGCGCAGCGCGGCCAGTCCCACCGCCAGCGCGCCGCTGCCCAGCCGGTACCGCTTGGTCTCCTCGTTGAAGGTGAGGAAGCTGTCGGCCACCAGTTCCTTGAGGATCCGGTGCGCGACCGCCTTGGGCAGTCCCAGCTCCCGCGCGATCGTCGACACGCCGAGGGTCTCCGGCGCCCGTTCGGCGATGATGTTGACGATGTCGAGGGCGCGTCCGAGGCCGGAGCGGGTCCGGCCGGCGGTGGCGCTCTCGACAACCGCTGTGGTGATCATCTTCTCTCCTCCACTGTCGACGTAGGGCGGGATCGCCGGGCCTCAGGCGGGCGCGACCGGAGTCTTCCCGGGCGGCAGGCCGTCCGGCTGCCGGGGTCGCTCCCGCGCGATCACCAGTGCCACCGAGGCGAGCACCACGGCGCCGGCGAGCACCTGACGTCCGGACAACGACTCATCCAGCACCATCATGCCGAGCAGGACCGCCACCACCGGGTTGACGTACGCGTAGGTGGACGCGAGCTGGATCGGCGCGTTGCGCAGCAGCCACGTGTAGACGCTGAAGCCGACCACCGTGGACACGAGCATCAGGTAGGTCCACGCCAGCCAGGACCGCCCCGTCACGTCGGCCAGGCGGAACCCGCTCAGCTCACCGCTGACCACGCTGGCCACCGCCACCGCGAGACCGCCCACGAGCATCTGCCAGCCGGTGCCGACCAGGTGGTCGGCCGGCATGCGCAGCCGCTGCGACAGCGTCGAGCCCAGCGCCCACACCATCGTGGAGAGCACCACCAGCAGCATCCCGCCGAGGTGCCACCCCTGCGTCGGCACCGCGAACAGCAGCGCCAGCCCGACCACACCGCCGAGGACGCCCACGGCCGCCAGCGGGGACGGCCGCGGACCGACCACCAGCCGCAGCACCAGCACCCACAGCGGCATCCCGGCCACCAGCAGCGAGGTCAGACCCGTCGGCACGTACAGCTGGCCCAGCGCCAGCAGCGCGCTGCCGGCGCCGACCATCAGCAGCCCGCTGGCACCCACCCCGGTCCACTGCCGCCGGGGCAGCAGCAGCCCCGCCGGTCCCCGCCACAGCGCCGCCACCGCGAACAGCAGCAGCGCCGCGGCCAGGAACCGGGCCGAGGTGGCCACCAGCGGCGGAATGCTGTCCAGGGCCACCCGGTTGCCCAGGTAGGTCGAGCCCCAGATCAGGTAGACCGCGCCGAGCCCGACGGCCAGGGCCATCGGGCCGGCGGGCCGCGGCGGATCCGCCGGGTGGCGGGCCGCCGCGGGCCGGGTCACGTCAGCGGTGTCCATTTACCCGGATCGCCACCGCGGTGTTGCCCCGGAGGGCGTTCGAGTACGGACACATCCGGTCGGCCAGCTCCACCGCGCGCTCCAGGTCGGCCTGCGGGCACTGCGGCGCGGACACGTCCAGCACCACGGCGATCGCGTACCGGCCGTCGTCGGTCTGCCCGAGGGAGACCGACGCGGTGACAGTCGTCGGGCCGGGCTTGACGCCGGCCTGGCGGGCGGCGACGGCGAGCGCGCTGTCGAAGCACGCGGCGTAGCCGGCGGCGAACAGCTCCTCCGGGTCGGTGCCGGGCGCGTCCGGGCCCCGCTGGGCGGGACGGGTCAGGTCGACCCGCAGCGACCCGGTCAGCGACCGGGCGCTTCCGCCCCGGCCGCCGGACACCTCCACCTTCGCGGTGTAGACGGTGTTCGCCGGTACGACCTTCGCCTCGGACGCCGGGGTGCCGACGTTCATGCCGGCACCTCCGTTCCCAGGTCCGCGTGCACCTGCGCGGCGACCGCGTCGGCGAACGCCTCCGGCTGCTCGTCGGCCACGAAGTCGGTGCCGCCGGGGATGGTGACCAGCTCGGCGCTGGGCAGCGCGGCCCGCACCTGCGGCGTCATCCGGTCCAGCAGGTCGTCGGCGCCGTGCAGCAGCACGATGGGCAGCGCGTCCAGGGCGGCCGTGTCGACGTGGTGGTCGAACACCGCCCGGTACGCGGTGGCGTAGTCCGGACCGGTCAGCAGGTACTCGGTGACCTGGCGGTTCGCCTCCTCCGGGGTCAGCGCCGGGTACAGGCCGTACACCCGGTCCCAGATCACCTTCAGGTGCCCGCCGTCGCGGTCCGGGGAGTAGCCGGGCGCGTACGACCGCTTCTTCTCCGCCCGCTCCTGCTCGTCGTAGAGCGGGATGCCCTGCAGGATCAGCCGGTGCACCCGCTCCGGCGCCGACATCATCGCCTGCGCGCCGACGATCGCGCCGGTGTGCTGCCCGAGCAGGTGCACCTTGGACAGCCCGAGGGCGTCGGCGAACTGCCACACGCCGGCCGCGTACTCGGGGATGGACCACGGGCGCGGCGGGGCGTCGGACATCCCGAAGCCCGGCGTGTCCGGGGCGATCACCCGCAGGCCGCGGCGGGCCAGCGGCTCGATGACCGCGTCGTAGGTGGCCGAGGAGAGCGGGGACTGGTGCAGGATCAGCAGCACCGGTGCGTCGGCGTCGCCGCCGTGCCGGTAGTGCACCTGACCCCACGGCACGTCGACGTAGGCGCGGCGGGCCACGCCGCGGGCCCGGGTCACTCGGCCACCGCCAGCGCCGCCATGACCTCGATGACGTGCTTGATGCCGGCCTTGTAGTCGTCCAGCCGGATGTTCTCGTTCGGGCCGTCCACACCGGAGTCCGCGCGGGAGACGCCGACGCCGACGATGGGCCGGTCGGCGATCACGCCCTGGTTGCCGATCCACTGCGTGTACGGCTCGATCACCGGCTCGGTGCCGTACACCCGGCGGGCCGCGTCCGCGACGAGCGCGACGAACGGGTCCCGGTGGTCGGTGAGGTTGGGCCGGCTGGTCGCCATCACCTCGATGCGCAGGTCACCGAAGCCGGTCGCGGCCAGGTGGTCGCGCACGCAGCCGAGGACGCGCTCCGGGTCCTGGCCCGGCACCAGCCGGATCTCCAGCTTCGCCGACGCGGTCGACGGGATGCCCAGCGTCACGTCGTCACGCATGTCGCCACCGGCGATGCCGGCCACCGTGAGCGTCGGCACGGTCCGGATGGCCACCGCCGCGGCCTGGTCGTCCAGGTCGCCGGTGAACCGGTCGACCTGGGCCCGCTTGCGCAGGAAGTCCCCGTCGAACGCCACCTTCTCCAGCAGCGCCCGCTCCTCGTCGGTCGGCGGCCGTGCGTCGTCGGCGAAGCCGGGGATCGTCACGGTGCCGTCGGGCCGCTGCAGCTGCGCCAGGGCGGCGGCCAGCCGGGCCGTGGCGGCCGGCAGCAGCGCGGTGTTCTGGCTGGTCAGGTCGCGCGGCAGGGTCTGCGCGGTGAGGCGCAGGTAGAGCACGCCCTTCTCGGCGAGCTTGAGCAGCAGCCGGTCCTCGCCGTCGAGCCAGGAGTTCTCCCACAGCGCCGCGTCGCTGGCGAGCCGGTCGGCGTGCGCCTGCACGAACGAGCCCAGACCCGGGCTGTGCAGCCACTTCTTGCCCTCGAAGATGATCCGGTTGGTCACCGGCGGGGTGAGCCCGGCGAGCTTCCAGGCCGCCGCCGCGTGGATGCGGGACATGATGACGCCCTTGTCGTCGGCCACGCCCCGGGCGTAGAGCCGGCCGTCGTGGATCTCCGCCGCGTAGGGCGGGCTGATCCAGTCGGCGTCGTCACCGGCCGGCTCGACCTCCACGTCGTAGTGCGTGAAGTGCAGCAGCGCCTTGTCGCCCTCGCCGGCCACCTCGGCCAGCACGTACGGGTACGACTGCTCCCACGGGATGATCTCGGCCTCGCCACCCCAGCGGCGGACCGATCCGGCGATGAACTCGGCGGTGGCCTCCATCTGCTCCGGCTCCTGGCGGCGGCTGCGGATGCGGCACAGCTGCTGGAGCTCCTCGACGAACTCGTCGAAGTGGGCGTCGACGGCCGCCAGCGCGGCCGCGGTATCCGGTTTGGGCATGGTGGTCCTCACAGAAGGGGTCGGAGAGGGGGAAGTCAGTGGATGGTGACGCCGCCGTCGACGAAGATCGTCTGGCCGGTGGTCATGGCGGCGGCGTCGCTCAGCAGATAGGCGACCGCGTTGGCGACGTCCTGCGGCTGCGCCATCCGGCCCAGCGGGATGCTCGCCATCTTGTCCGCGAGGTACGCCTCGTCGCCACGTACGTCGGAGGTCATGTCGGTGGGCACGATGGTCGGTCCGACGGCGTTGACCCGGATCCGGTCGGGCGCCCACTCCAGGGCCAGCACGCGCGCCATGTGCATCACGCCGGCCTTGCTCACGCAGTAGCCGAGCGTGTTCAGCACCGCGATGTGCCCGTTCGTGGAGCCGATGTTCACCACCGCGCCGCTCGTCTGCCGCAGCGCCGGGTACGCGGCCTGGCACATCCGGAACGTGCCGGTGAGGTTGACGTCCAGGACGTCGGTGAAGTCCTGTTCGGACATCGTGGCCGCCGGCCCGCGCCGGACGATCCCGGCGTTGTTCACCAGCAGGTCCAGGCGGCCGTGGGAGTCCAGGACCTCGTCCACCAGCGCGGCGCAGGAGCCGGCCGACCGGACGTCGACCCGGTGCCGGGTGTGCGCGCCGCCGGACAGCTCGGCCTCGCTCCAGTCGTCGAGCAGGTCGGCCTGGGCCACGGTGGCCCCGCGCTGCGCGAGCGTCGCCGCGATGCGGGCCCCGATGCCGCGGGCCGCCCCGGTCACCACTGCCACCCGGCCGTCGAACCGGTTCGGGTCGGTGTTCATGTCGCGTGTCCTGCCTTTCCGGTCCGGCCACCGGCCGGGCGGGCGTTGCGCACGCCCGACCGGTGCCCCCAACACGTGACGGCGGTCCCGTCCACTGCCGTCACGCGCCGATCACCTTCGTGTCCTCGGCCCAGAAGGCCAGCCGCTTCTGCAGCAGCCGGATCACGAAGTGCGCCACCAGACCCATCAGCGACAGCACCACCAGCACGGCGAACATGCCGGCGATGTCGAAGTTGTAGTTGGTCTGCAGCAGCAGGTAGCCCAGGCCCTCCTTGGCGCCGATGAACTCGCCGACGACCGCGCCGAGGATGGCGAAGACGATGCCGATGTCCAGGCCGGCGAAGATGAACGGCAGCGCGCTGGGCAGCCGCACCATCCGGAAGATCTGCGCCTTGCTCGCGCCGAACACCGTCAGCATCTGGATCTTGTCGGCGTCGGCCGCGCGCAGACCCTCGATGACGTTCACCAGCATCGGGAAGAACGAGATCACCGCGGCCATGACCACCTTGCTGGTCAGGCCGAAACCGAACCAGACCACGAACAGCGGGGCCAGGGCGACCTTGGGCACGGTCTGGAAGGCCACGATGTACGGCATCAGCGTGGCTTCGACGATCTTGATCTGGGAGATGAACGTGCCGAGCACCAGGGCGGCGCCGACGCCGATCACGAACCCGAGCAGCGCCTCCTGCGTGGTCACCCAGAAGTG
Organism: Micromonospora sp. C41; assembly: GCF_018070485.1. Classification (NCBI taxonomy): domain Bacteria; kingdom Bacillati; phylum Actinomycetota; class Actinomycetes; order Micromonosporales; family Micromonosporaceae; genus Micromonospora; species Micromonospora sp. C41. The sequence continues at coordinate 467,501 of NZ_JAGPXP010000001.1, forward strand.
ACCCCAGAACTGGTCGTCGCCGAGCTGCTGCCACAGCGACTCGACCACGCTCGACGGCAGCGGCAGGACGTACTCGTCCACGCCGAGGAGCTGGACGCCGTACTCCCAGGCCAGCACGACCACGACGAAGACCGTCGGGACCAGCCAGAGCTGGGGCTTCTCCCGCAGGTCGAACTTGCGCCGGGCGGGCCGGGCGGACGGCGCCGGTGGCTGGGCCGGCTTGCGGACCAGGTTGCTTGTTGCCATGGCTGTCCCTCGTCAGTCGATTACGCCGGCGGCGTTGAAGTGTCGGCGGATCCGTTCCACATAGACCCCGGCCCGGTCGGACGACATGATGCCGAGCTCACGCGGCCGTTCCAGGTCGATGTCCATGACCTCGGCGATGCGGCCCGGCCGCGGGCTGAGCACCACCACCCGGTCGGAGAGGAAGACCGCCTCCGGGATGGAGTGCGTGACCAGCACGATCGTCTGGTTGCTCTCCTGCCAGATCCGCAGCAGCTCCACGTTCATGTACTCGCGGGTCATCGCGTCGAGCGCGCCGAACGGCTCGTCCATCAGCAGCACCGCCGGGTCGTGCACGAGCGCCCGGCAGATGCCGGCCCGCTGCTGCATACCGCCGCTGAGCTCGTGCGGGTACTTCTGCTCGAAGCCGTTGAGACCGACCATCTCGAGCAGTTGCTGCGCGCGTTCCCGGTGCCGGCGGGGATCCAGTCGCTGGATCTCCGCCGGCACCATCACGTTGTCGAAGATGGTGCGCCAGGGCAGCAGCGTCGGTGCCTGGAACACCATCCCGACCTCGGGAAGGGGCTTCGTCACGTCCCGCCCGGCGATCCGTACCGCGCCGCCGGTCTTCGGGCTGAGCCCGGCGAGGATCTTCAGCAAAGTGGTCTTGCCGCACCCGGACGGTCCCACGACCGAGATGAACTCGCCGCGACGTACCGTCAGGTTGATGTCGCTCAACGCCAGGGTCGGTGCCGACTTCCGGGGCCGGTACTCCTTGTCCAGCCCGTCGATCTCGATCCAGGAGTCTTCCGACACCGATGCCGGAGCCTGCGTCTGCGCCCGGCGGGCCGTCGCCTTGATGGCCATCGAAATCCCTTCCGCTGTCCGCTGCTAGGCGGTGTAGTTCGCGGCCTTGCTGAGCACCGCGGCCTTGTCGAAGTTGTTCGCGCCGGAGAGCAGGCTCGGGTCCCAGAGCTTCTTCAGGTCGACGTCACCGGAGATCTGGCCGGCCTCCTTGGTGTACGCCTGGGTCTTCGCCCACTCGTCGTCGCTGATCGCGCCCCAGTCACCGAACTGCTCCGGCTCGCCGCTGGCCGGCGTGGCCGTCTTCAGCCACGCGGCGAGGCTCTCGGTGTCCGCCTTGAGCCGCTCGTCGGCGGACTTGCCGGCGAGGATCTGCGGGAAGACCTTGTAGCCGATCTTCATGGCGGCCTCGGGGTTCTTGGCCGAGAAGAGCATCGCCTTGTACGCCGCGCGCAGGAACCGCTCGTACGAGTCCTTCTTGGCGTCGAAGTCACGGGCGCCGACGCTGAAGGTGAGCGACCGGATGCCGGTGAACACGTCCGGGTTGGTCAGGTACTTCAGCTGGGTGCCGGCGTTCTCGATGACCGCGTACGCCTGGGTGTAGAGCGCCAGCATGTCGACCTTGCCGTCGTTGAGCGCGGCGGCGGCCTGCGCGCCGACGCCCACCGGCAGCAGCTCGACGTCCTTGGCCGGGTCCAGCCCGGCGGCCTTGACGTAGGCGCGGGCGTACGGGGCCGAGCCGGAGGCAAGGCTGATCACGCCGATCTTCTTGCCGCGCAGGTCCGCGCCGCCGGTGATCGGGGAGTCCGGCTTCACCGCCATCACCCACGGCCAGTTCTGCACCAGGCCGCCGATGGCCTTGATCGGCACGTTCTTCTCCACCGCGCCGAGCGCCGAGCCGGCGTCGGCGGGGGTGATGTCGCCGCTGCCGGAGGCGACCGCCTGGAGGGCCGCGACCGAGCCGTCGGCGTTGATCGTCTCGACGGTCAACTTCTCCTCGGCGAAGTAGCCGAGTTCCTTGGCGACCGCGTAGACGGCCACCTCCTCCTTCGGGCCGATCACGGCCGAGGCGATGGCCATGGTCAGCTTCGCCTCCTTGCCCTCGCCGCCGGCCTCGTCGTCGGAGCCGCCGCCGCAGGCGGAGAGAACCAGCGTGGCGGCCAGCGCCGCCGGGAGCAGTGCCCACTTCCGTTTCATATGCACACACCTCGTCGTGAGTCGGGGGAGACCGCCTCCGCCGCCGTGGCGGCGGAGGCGGGGTATCAGGCGTCGCGGCGCGACGCGACAGTTGCCGTCAGGCGTCGCGCGGCGACGCCCCAGTGCCCTCAGGCGTCGCGCAGCGACGCGACCAGTGCCAGGTCGTTGTAGACGTGCTGCTCGACGATCAGCGCGCCGTCGAGCACGAACACGTCCGCGTAGCGGATGTCCTCGAACGGCGTGCCGTCGAGCCACTCCCCGTACAGCCGCCCGAGCGAGGTCACGGTGACCCGCCCGTTGTCGTCACCCACCAGGTAGCGGTCCCGGTGCTTGCGCACCCACCGGTAGGTCCCGGTCGAGGCGGCCGCCATCTCCCGCAGCGAGGAGTACTCCCGGCCGCCCGGGAAGACCAGCCGGGCCTGCGGCGCGAGGAACGCGCCGGCCTCGTCGAGCCGGCGGTCCTCACACAGCTGCAGGTAGCTGTCGATCAGCCCGGGCGCGTCCGGTGCGCTCATCAGCCGGTCTTCTCGCTCAGCGCCGCCTCCCACTGGTCCCGCAGCGGGTGCTCCGCGGGGCCGTGCTCGGTGAGGATGCGCATCAGGCGGGCCAGCAGCGCGTCCCGCTCGCGGTCGAGGACCTGCTGCTCCTCCTCGGTGGAGGCGAACCCGTCGACGGCGCCCTCGGTCAGCACGCCGGAACGGGTCAGCAGCGCCTCGACCACACGTACCCGCTGCCGGGTCACGTGCAGCTCGGTGGAGAGCTGCAGCACCAGGTCGAGCAGCTTGCCGACCTTGGGGTCTCCGAAGTAGTCGAACTCGGTGCTCATCACGCCTCCGGCTTGGTCGCGGCCAGTACGGCCCAGGGGAAGTGCCACTCGGGACGGTCGCCCCAGCCCTGCGGCTGGACGCCGTTGCGGCGCTCGTCGAACGGGGTCCACGACACGTCGGTCAGGCCCGCCTCGGCGCAGACCTCGATCAGGTCCGAGCCGAACAGGTCGTGGAAGAACGGCTCGTTGTTGCGCTCGGCGTGCTCGTAGACGGTGGCGTCGCGCAGCGGGTCGCCGGTGAGCATGAACTCCAGGAAGCGCAGCGAGCCGCCCGGCTTGAGCAGGCGCGCCGCCTCCACGATCGTTTCCCGGATCGCGGTGGCCGGCATCTCGTGCAGCACCATCGTGCCGGTGACCACGTCGCAGCTGCCCGACTCGATGCCGGTGGCCCGGCCGTCGGCCTGCCGGTAGTCGATCGCCAGCCCGGTCGCCTCGGCCTCGGCGTGGGCCAGCCGCAGACCCGGCGCGGCCAGGTCCACGCCGATCACCTGCGCGGTCGGGTACTTGGCGGGCAGCGGCCGGGTGCTCTTGCCGAAGCCGCATCCGATGTCCACGATCCGGGTCGCCGCGGGCAGCTCGGGCAGGGCGGTCTTGGCGAACAGCGTGTGGAACTTGTAGCCGTCGTTGTCGCGCAGCATGACGATGCGCGCCCCGAACTCGTACACGTAGGCCGACATGTCGTCGGAGAAGAAGCTGCCGGGCTGGATGTGGATGTCGTAGTCGGTGTACCAGTCGGGCAGTTCCAGGTCTGGGTTCAGCTCCAGCGAGCCCTTCGGCTGCTCGGGCACCGACGTCAGCTGGTCGGTCAGCTCCTCGCGGCGGCTGAGCACCGCGTCGCCGGCGACCTTCCACAGCATCTTCTGCTGCACCCGCTCCAGGTGGCTGAACCACGGGTAGAGCGGAAGGCCGCGCAGCACCTGGCTCGCGTCGCCGACCGTGGTGGCCGCCGCGCCGGTGGCGCCGTACTCCTCGCGCAGCGCCGGGTAGACGGTGTCCGCCCAGCGCTTGCGCAGGCCGAGGACGAAGTCCACGGCGGAACGCTCATCCAGGGTGAGGCGCTCCTCGATGTCCAGCATGCGTGTCTCCTCTTCAGGTGGGGGAGGACCGGTCCGCGGCGGGCCGCGACCGGGATGGACGGGTCAGTGGGCGTACCGCACGCGATCTGCGGACGCGGTGTCGTAGCGGCCGAGGAACGCACCCGCCATGCGTCCCTCGTAGACGGCCTCGAAGGCCGTGCGGGGGGCGTTCGCGTCGCCGACGACGTGGATCCGGGGACCGTCGGGCAGCGCGTCGAGCTGCCGGTACAACTCGTCGGCGGCCTGCGGCGAGCCGGCGTCGACGACTGTGGTGACGCCCTCGACGAGGGTGTCGGCGCCGGCGAGCGGACCGCCCAGGGCGACCGCGTCGGCGCCCGCCGGGCGCGCCGTGCGCATCGGGTGCACCGCGATCCCCAGGTCCGCGAAGCGCTTGAGCAGCGCCAGCCGCGAGTACGTGGTGATCTTGGCGCTCACCGAGGCGGTGGGGGAGACCAGGTGGACGCGGGCGCCGCGCCGGGCCAGCCCTTCGGCCACCGAGGCGGCAGCCCAGGTGCCCTCGTCGTCGAGCACGACGACGGCGCCGGTCGGCCGGAAGTCGGGGTCGGTCAGCGCGTCGACGGCCTGCCAGATGTCGATCACCGGCGGGCCGCCGGGCAGCTCCCGCCGGGTGGGCCGGGAGCCGGTGGCCAGGACGACGTCCTGGTAGCCGCCGGCCAGCACGTCCTCGACGCCGATGCGGTGGTCGAGGCGTACCGGGATGCCGGCGGCCTCGACGTCGCGGGCCAGGTCGCGGGTGAGCAGGCCGAGCCGCTCCCGTCCGGGTACGCGCGCGGCCAGTTCCACCTGCCCGCCGAGGTGCCCGCGCGCCTCGACCACCGACACCTGGTGCCCGGCCCGGTGGGCGGAGAGGGCGGCCTCCAGGCCGGCCGGGCCGCCACCGACGACGAGGACCTTCCGCGCGCCGGACGGTCCGGGCAGCTCCGGCCAGGCCTGCGCCCATTCCCGCTCGGCGCCGACCTCCGGGTTGACCACGCAGGAGATCGGCAGGCTGGTCTCCAGCCGGCCGATGCAGCCCTGGTTGCAGGCGAGGCAGGCGCGTACCTCGTGCTGGCGGCCCTGCTCGGCCTTGCGGACCAGGTGCGGGTCGGCGATGTGCGGGCGGGCCAGGCCGACCAGGTCGGCCTCGCCGGCGGCGACGAGCTCGGCGGCCTCCGGCAGGCTGTCCAGCCGGCACACCGCGAGCACCGGCAGGTCCGGGAACTCCTGCTTGAACAGCGCCGCGTGGTGCCGGAACGGGGCGTGGCCGAAGCTCATGTCCGCCATCTGCGTCGCGAGCGACCAGCTGCCGTGGTAGGCGGAGTGGCTGACGTGCACGTAGGCGAGCGGGAAGTCGGCGCGCAGCTTGCCGACGATCTCCAGCACCGCGGCCGGGTCGAGACCGCCGGGCAGGAACTCGTCGGCGCTGACCCGCAGTCCGACGGGCAGGTCCGGCGCGGCGGCCAGCACCGCGGTGAGCACCTCACGGGTCAGCCGCATCCGGTTGTCGAGGCTGCCGCCGTAGGAGTCGGCGCGGGTGTTGGTGTGCGGCGAGAGGAACTGCTGCAGCAGGTGGCCGTGGCCGGCGTGCACCTCCAGGCCGTCGAAGCCGGCATCACGCATCCGCCGGGCGGCGGCGGCGAACGCCTCGACGACGACGGCGATGTCCCGGCGTCCCATCGCGTGCGGCACGTGTGAGCCGGCCGCCCACGGTACCGGTGACGAGGACCAGGCGGCGGTGCGGGTCGCGTCCCCGTTCGCCTGCCGGCCGGCGTGCATGATCTGGGCGAAGATGCGCGTGCCGTGCTCGTGCACGGCCTCGGTCACCGCCGCGTACGCCGGGATCGACGAGTCGTCGAAGCTGCCGAGGCTGATGCTGCGGCCCGCGCTCGTGGGGTGCACGCGGATCGCCTCGGTGATGATCAGGCCGACGCCGCCCCGGGCGCGCTCCGCGTGGTAGGCCACGTGGCGCCCGGTGGGCACGTTGTTCAGTCCGAAGTTGGTGGTGTGACCGGGGACGAAGACCCGGTTCCGCAGTGTGAGACGACCGAGCCGGGTGGGGGAGAGAAGAGCGAGAAGCTTGTCGTCAGGCATGCCTCGGACTTCCTGTTTCGGGCCGCACTCGGCATGGCCGAGAGCGTTCGGTTGAACCGTACGCCGTTCGATTGAGTGGAACGGTAGGGGTGACGCCGGTCTCCGTCAACAGGCTACTGATCGGTAACTTACCGAACCGTACTGCCTCTGACCTGCTGTTCCACTAGGCGGAACGCAAGCGGGCAAGGTTCGTCGATTCGTGGCTCGATCGTTCGGGCGGCCACGGGAGATGACAGTGCCGCCGCCCGGCGACCGGCCGGCGGTCCGTTTCGATCGTTCGGTCGGCCGGGTCGGCACTGTCCGGTTCGGAGGTACGCTCGCCGCGAGGCGGCCGGGTGGGACGTGCCGGCGGTGGCGGGGGTCAGGCAGCGGCGGGGCGCACGTACGGCGTGAGCAGCTCGCGGGCGAGGCCGGTGGCCGAGGGAAGGTCGAGGCCGTTCTCGATCATGCGGCTGAGGGCGTAGACGATCGACTGGATGACCTCGGCCATCCGGTTCGGGTCGCTCGCCCCGTGGTCGGCGAGAGCGGCGCGCAGCGGCGCCTCGAGGCTGTCGTGCAGGAGGCGGCTGGAGGTCGCGAGCACCTCGCTGTTGCCGACTGTCGCCATCGCCCGGGCCAGCGCGTGGTCGCCCCGGGCAACCAGTTGCAGGTTGGCCTCGACGTACGCCAGGATCCGCGACCCGGGCGTGCGGGCCTCGGCCATCCGGTTCTCGACGAAGGCCGACCACCGCGGAAAGGTGTCGGCGACGAGCACGTCGAACATGTCGGTGCGTGACTTGAAGTAGGAGTACGCGCTGGACCGGGCCAGGCCGGCGTGCCGCGCCACGTCGGCGAGGCTGGGGATCTGGTCCGGGTGTTGCGAGAGCAGGGCGCGGGCGGCGTCGAGCAGCGCCGCCCGCTGGGCGGCCCGGTGCTCGGCGACGGTTGAGGCCTGGATCTTCGGCACGCCAACCTCCAAGTCTCCGGTGCGCGCACCGGGTCCGCGTCGCGCCCTGCCGTCGCGGTCAGCTGCTCGTGGCGAGCTTGCCGTCGATCATCTCGTAGACGGTGTCACAGTACTGCAGCACGTCGTGATCGTGAGTGACCATGACCACCGCCACCGACCGCTCTCGTGCCTCCTGGGCGAGCAGCTGGACGATGTCGTGGCTGCGGGCCCGGTCCAGCGCCGCTGTCGGTTCGTCCACCAGCAGCACGGACGGCTGTGTCATCAGCGCCCGGGCGATGCCGACGCGCTGGCGCTCGCCGCCGGAGAGCTGGTGCGGCCGGCGGTCGGCCTTACCGGCCAGGCCGACGTGCGCGAGCATCTCCAGCGGGTCGCGTCCGGCGCGGTCCCGCCGCCCGCCCAGTCGCAGCGGCAGGCGCAGCTGGTCGGCAGCGGTCAGCGCGGGCAGCAGGTTGCCCGACTGGAACACGAACCCGACGTGCCGGCGGCGAAGCTCGGTGCGCGCCCGGCGGCTGGACACGGTCATGTCGTGGCCGGCCACTGTGACGGCGCCCTGATCGGGGCGGGCCAGCCCGCCGGCGACGGCGAGCAGGCTGGACTTGCCCGCGCCGGACGGCCCGACGATCGCGGCCAGCTCGCCCGGCGCGACGGTCAGGTCCACGTTGTCGAGCGCGTGCACGGTCTCCGCGCCGTCGCCGTGCCGCAGGTGGACGCCGCGCATGACCAGGCCGAGGTCGGCCGGCGCGGTGCCCGTCGTCGAGGGGGATGCTGTGGTCCGGCTGCTCATCGGTTGCCTCCCAGGGCGGTCGCCGGGTCGATGGAGGTGAGGCGGACGACGGCGGCTGCCGCGCCGACCAGGCCGAGCACGAGCAGTCCGGCCGCGGCGGCGGCGATGCTCTGCGGGTGCAGCGCGAACGGCACGTTGCCGCCGGAGATCAGCGCGCCGAGGCCGAGTCCGATCCCCATGCCGACGGCGATGGCGAGGGCCAGCAGGATCAGCGCCTGGGTGAGGGCGTCGCGCAGCACCCAGCCGGTCGAGGCGCCCAGCGCCCGCAGCACGGCGACCTCCTGCTTGCGCTGGATCGCCCAGACCGCGAAGAACGCGCCGGCCACGAGCGCCGAGATCGCGTAGAGGAAGCCCTGGATCAGCTGGAGCGTCGTCGTCTCGGCGGTGTAGCCCGGCGAGGCGCCGTAGGACTCCTCCAGCGTCAGGCTCTCCGTGCCGGCGGCCTTGTCGCCCGCGGCCAGGTCCACCGAGTCGCCGTCGGCCGCGCGGACCGCGACGGCGGTGATCTCCTGGGCGGCCTGCGCCGACACCTGCGTGCCGGCCGGCGTGCCGGACTTGACCGCCTGCCAGGTGGCCAGCGGCACGTACGCCACGTCGACGTGGCCGAAGGTGTCCTGCTGCTCGGTGACGCCGACGACCCGCAGCTTCGTGCCGAGCCGGTCCACCGTCACGGTGTCGCCGACGCGCAGGCCCGCGTCGATCGCGGTGGGGCTCACCACGATCCCGTCCGCCGGGCCGAGCCGGTCGCCCTCGCTGACCGCGGGCGACAGGAACGAGTCGGTCTCGACGCCGAACAGCGCCAGGTCGACCTCGGTGCCCCGGTCGGTACGCCCGTTGATGAGCGTGTTGCCGAACGGGGTCGCCTCCGCCACCCCGGGCTGCTCGCGCCAGGTGTCCACCGTCGAGGCGTCCACCACGCTGCGCGAGAACGCCGAGTCGTGCTGCACGCCGTGGGCGAACGCGAACGAGGTGACCGGAAGGTTCTGCAGCCCGGAGACGCCGTCGCGGACCAGTCCGACGGACAGGCCGGACAGCATCACCATCAGCACCGAGATCAGCACGATCACGGCTCCCATCAGGGCGAATCGCAGCCGCGCGAACCCCAGCTCGCGAATGGCCAGGAACATCAGCCGCCACCTCTCACATTTGTCGACACCATGTCGCGATCTTATCAACGCGATGTCGGCAAAAAGCGGGATCCGGCGCTGTCTACCCGACCACAATCCGTGACGGCGCGGCCGGTCAGCCGGGCGAGGGCAGCGTCCCGCGCTCCCGCGTCAGGTACGCCTCGATGCGGGCGAACGCCCCGGTCCACACCTCGGTGGCGAAGAAGTCGCGCAGCTCCGGGGCCGGGAAGCCGCTCTGCGTCACGGTCATCAGCGTGCCGCCGTCCTTCTCCTCGAAGGTGACCTCGACGCGGGTGGTCATCGTCTCGCCGTCCGGGCTGCTGCCGGAGGACTCGGTGACCAGGCGGTGCGGGCGGTCGATCTCCAGGAACGTCTGGGTCTCGCGGAACAGCATGTCGGGGGAGGGCCCCCAGACGGCTGTCTGTTTCCCGCCGACCCGCAGGTCGACGTCGATCTCCACGATGCCCGGCTCCTCGTCCAGGATGCCGAACCAGATCTTCTGTTTGCCGGCGTCGGTGTAGGCGTCGAACGCCTCCTCAGGCGTGCCCGGAAGCTGTCGGGTCAGGTGGATCTGGAGCGTCATGGTCACGGTCCTCCGTGGTGAGAGTGAGATAGGCGTCGAGGCCGTCCAGGCGGCGTGCCCAGAGGCGCCGGTAGAAGCTGATCCAGGCCATCGCCGTGTCCAGCGGGGCCTCGCTGAGCCGGCACTGCCGGGACCGGCCGACCTTCTGCGTCACCACGAGACCGGCGTCCTCCAGCGCGCGGACGTGCTTGCGCATGCCGGTGAGGCTCATCCCGGTGGGCCCGGTGAGCTCGCTGATGGTGGCCGGACCCGTGCCGAGCCGGATCAGGATGTCGCGTCGGGTGGGGTCGGCCAGGCTGGCGAAGACCCGGTCGAGCGTCTCTTGCTGAACCACATGGTTCACCGTACAACACTGAACCCCTTGGTTCACCATTGCCGCGCAGTCGGCGTGCATTTCGCCGTCGAGTGGTCTGACCACTTGGGGTGATCGAGGCGCGGTCCGCCGTTCGGCCCGATCGCCTCGTGCATTCGGCCGGGGCCGGCTCAGTTGCTCGGCCTGCTTGCCGGAGCCCGGTCCCGACCTGCGGGAATGTTCCCCGATTCCGGTAACGGAAAGGTCACGAGGTATTCCTGTGCCGTGCTTGCGCTCGGTACGTTCCACGAGGCATGAGGTCAGACCTCACTCCTCATGCCTCTAGCTGACGAGGTGAGTAGACCAGTGCAGGAACCCGCCCCCCGCTACGCCGGATACCGGTCCTTCGACTACCTGGTGCCGCATGTGGACTACAAGGTCTTCGAGCTCGCGCCACAGATCGGCCGGGTGCCGGAACACGACCTTGGCCTGACCGACGACCAGCGTGCCCGCGTCTCCCGGCTGCTGCGCGAGCACATGGCCATCTCGCTGCACGAGCACCCGAAGATCCTGCCGGCCGACGTGACGCAGTTGCGCGACTACAACCGCACCGGCCGCAACTCCTTCGGGTTCGAGGGCCTGGCCCGGTCCGGCATGACCGCGGTCTTCGACAACTTCATGAACGGCACCGGCTGCGTGACCAGCGAGCACGCCTGGAAGTGGGACGACGTCATCTACGACATCGGCCTGCGCTTCGCCGACGTCGCCAAGCAGGACCACGTGGTGGTGGCGACCACGCTCGAACAGATCTTCGAGGCCAAGCGCAACGGGCAGATCGCCCTGGTGGCCGGCCTGGAAGCAGCCACGATGATCGAGAACGAGCTGGACCGGATCGACATCCTCTACGGCTTCGGCGTACGCCAGATGGGCATCGCGTACAGCCAGGCGAACATGCTCGGTTCCGGCCTCTCCGAGGACCGCGACGGCGGGTTGACCCACTTCGGCCGGCGCGCGGTGGACCGGATGAACAAGCTCGGGATCGCCATCGACATCTCGCACTCCGGCGACCAGACGTCGCTGGACGTGATCGAGGCCAGCCGGGTGCCGGTGTTCATCACCCACGCCGGCGCCCGCTCGGTCTGGAACACCCCCCGGATGAAGCCGGACGAGGTGATCCGGGCCTGCGCCGAGCGGGGTGGCGTGATCGGCATCGAGGCCGCTCCGCACACCACCCTCTCCGGCGACCACCCGCACCACTCGATCGAGTCGGTGATGGACCACTTCACCTACTGCGTGGAACTGGTCGGCATCGACCACGTCGCGTTCGGCCCGGACACCAATTTCGGTGACCACGTCGGACTGCACGACAGCTTTACCCAGCACCTGGCGATCGGAAAGGCCCACGGAGTGGTGGACCACCCTCGGGTTCCGTACGTGAGTGGCATGGAGAACCCGGCGGAGTGCTTCAGCAACATCGTCGGGTGGTTGGTCACGCACGGTTACTCCGACGACGAGATCGCCAAGGTCATCGGCGGCAACATCATCCGGGTTCTTCAGGAGGTTTGGTGAACAAGACAGTCAAGGGTCGGTGGCGGCTCGCTGTCGCGCTCGGCGTGGCGGCCACGCTCGGTGTCTCCGGCTGCGGTCTGAACGAGGAGACCTCCTCCTCCAGCGGCTCGTCGTCGGACTCGGTGCTGCGGATCGGCACCACCACCGACGTGAGCAATTTCAACCCGCTCCAGTCGTTGAGCAAGACCGACTCGTGGATCCTCAACGCGATGTACCCGCACCTGCTGCGGATCGACGAGAACGCGAAGAAGTCGCCCGAGCTGGCCAAGGAGTACCGCTACGAGGACGACGGCAAGACCGCCGTCTTCGTGCTGCGCGACGACTTCAAGTGGACCGACGGCAAGCCGGTGGTCGCCGAGGACGTGAAGTTCTCCGCCGAGTCGATCATGAAGTACAAGCTCGGCAACGTCGCGGCGAAGCTGACCTGGGTCGAGTCGGTCGAGGCGCCGGACGCGACCACTGTGAAGTTCAAGCTCTCGCAGCCGTACGCGCCGTTCGCCGAGGGCGTCGGCTTCTGGATGTCGGTCGTGCCGAAGCACGTCTTCGAGCCGGCCGGTGACCTGTCCAAGTTCGCCAACGACTCCAACTGGGTCGGCGCCGGGCCGTTCGTCCTGGACAGCATCACCAAGGGCCAGCGCTACGTCATGAAGCGCAACGAGCACTACCCGCTCGCGCCGGGTGGCAAGGCCGCGGTGAGCCAGGTCGAGTACCGGGTCTACCCGGACGTGAACACCATGATGCTGGCGCTGCGCAACGGCGACATCGACATGATGGGCACCCCGGTGCCGGTCTCGGCGGCGAAGACCTTCGAGAACGACGACAAGATCAAGCTGAAGAAGGTCGGCGCACTCGGCTTCGCGCACCTGACCTACAACATGAAGAACAAGTACCTCGCCGACCAGGACGTCCGGCAGGCGCTGTCGATGGCGGTCGATACCAAGGCGATCATCTCGGCCGTGCTGCAGGGCGACGGCCAGCAGATGGCCGGCCCGATCTCGCCGATCTTCTCCGAGTACGACAACACCGAGCTGCAGCCGTACCCGTTCGACCCGGAGGGCGCGAAGGCCAAGCTGAGCGCGGCCGGCTACAAGGACGCCAACAACGACGGCTTCTTCGACGAGCTGAAGTTCGGCGTGGCGTGCGACCAGTCCAACGCCAACATCACCCGGGTCGTGCAGCTGTTCCGGGAGAGCGCGGCCAAGGCCGGCGTGAAGCTGGAGAACGAGTGCGTGGAGCGGAACACCTTCCTCACCCGCACCAAGAACGGCGAGTACGACATCGACGCCTCGCAGTGGGGTGTCTTCGACAACCCGATGGACCAGCTGCGCAGCACCTACCTGTCCAGCAACCCGGGTGGCATCAACTACAACCTGCTCGAGTCGGCGGAGATGGACGCGCTGATCAACGACGCGGCCGGCACCACCGACGTGGAGGCGTTCAAGACCAAGATCAAGAACATTGACAAGGTCGTGCACGAGCAGGCGTACCTGACCCCGCTGTACGTGGAGAACTTCCAGTTCGCCTACAACGCCAGCAAGTTCACCGGCTTCGTCCCGTCGCCGTCGGACCTGCTCGGCATGGTCACCGCGTACTCGCTGGCCCAGGTCACCCCGGTCAAGTAACCCACCCAACCAGAGGAGAGGAGGGGTCCCCCGTGGCGCGTTTCGTGCTCAGCCGGGCACTGAAGGCCGTCCTGACCGTGTGGATCGCGATCACTTCGACGTTCTTTCTGCTCCGGCTCCTGCCGGGGGACCCCACGACCCTCATGGTCGAGGGCGACATGACACCGGAGATGCAGGCGGCGCTGCTCAAGACGTACGGCCTGGACCGTCCGCTGTGGGAGCAGTACGTGTCGTACCTGCGCGAGCTGGTCCAGGGCAACCTGGGCATCTCGTTCCGTCAGATCCAGCCGGTCACCGACATCATCCTCGACCGGCTTCCCTGGACGTTGCTGCTGGCCGGCAGCGCGTTCGTCCTGACCGTCGCCGTCGGCATCCCGATCGGCGTGGCCGCCGCGGTCAACCGCGGCAAGTGGCTCGACCGCGCGTTGCAGGGCTTCGGGATCAGCGCCAACGCGCTGTTCGTGCCGAGCGTCGCGATCCTGCTGCTGGTCTTCTTCGGCGCCCAGCTCGGCTGGTTTCCGATCGGCGGGGCGATCGACCCGGACACCCGGGGCGCGGCGGCCTACCTGAGCCTGGCACACCACCTGGTGCTGCCGGTGCTCTCCCTGGTCCTGGTGCAGCTCGGCCCGTACGCGCTGACCCTCCGTACCAACATGATCGAGGTCCTCGGTGAGGACTACATCCGCGCCGCGCAGGCGCGTGGTCTCTCGGCCCGGCGTCGGGTGTGGAAGCACGGCCTGCGCAACGCGATCCTGCCGGCACTGACCCTGATGGGCCTGCAACTGGGCACCCTGGTCGGCGGCGCGGTGCTGACCGAGACGGTCTTCGCCTACCCCGGGGTCGGCCGGCTGATCTACGAGGCGGTCGGGCAGCAGGACTACCCGGTGATCCAGGGGGCGTTCATCATGCTCGCCGTCACCGTGGTGATCGCCAACGCCCTGACCGACATGCTCTACGCGGTCCTCAACCCCCGGATCCGGCTGTGAGCGCGCGCCGCGTCCCGGCGCGTCGCCCGGATCCGTTCGCCGCCACCACCGAAGGGAGGGTGCCGTGAGTGCCCCCGTGCTGACCGAGCAGGCGCTCCCGCCGGCCCCGGCCGCGCCCAGGCGGTCCTTCCTCTCCGGCTACCTGCGTCAGCCCGTCGTGGCGCTGTCGGTGCTGGTGCTGCTCGTGATGGCGGTGCTGGCGGTCTTCGCGCCGCTGATCGCCGACGAGCCCGCCGGCGCCGGCGCGGACGTGCTGCAACCGCCCTCCGGGGCGCACTGGTTCGGCACCGACGACCTCGGGCAGGACATCTTCGCCCAGGTGGTCTGGGGCACCCGGACCAGCATGGTGATCGGCCTGGCCGCCTCGCTGCTCGCCATCGTGCTGGGCACCGCGATCGGGCTGGCCGCGGCGTACTTCCGGCCGTTCGACGCGGTCGCCACGGTGATCACCGACGTGATGCTGGCGCTGCCCACCCTGCCGCTGATGATCATGCTGGCGGCGGTGGTGAGCCCGAGCGTCACGACGCTGACCCTGATCATCGGGTTCTTCGCCTGGCCCGAGGTGGCCCGGCTGATCCGGTCACAGGGCCTGGTGATCAGCGCGATGCCCTACATCGACGGTGCGCGGGTGCTCGGCGCCACCGGCTGGCGGATCGTCACCCGGGAGATCCTGCCCGCCGTCGTCTCGCTGATGGTGGTCAGCGTGCTGCTCACCGCCTCCCGGGCGGTGATCTCCGAGGCCGGCCTGAGCTTCCTCGGGCTCGGCGACCCGGACGCCTGGTCCTGGGGACGCATCCTGCTCAACGCCCAGCGCAGCGGCACGATCGCGATCGCCTGGTGGCAGACGCTCTTCCCGTCCCTGGCGATCCTGTTCCTGGTGCTGGCGGCGACCCTCGCCGGAACCCGGTTCAACGACACCCGCGACCCCCGTCGCAACGGAGGCTGACCATGCGACTGCCCGAGAGCTTCTACCACAGCGTCCGTGGCCGGCTCGCCGAGGCGCTCGAACAACGAGGGCTGGACGGGTTCCTGGCCACCTCGCCGGCGGAGGTCGCCTTCCTCAGTGGCTTCTTCTACATCGCCACCGAACGTCCGGTGTACCTCTGGCTGCCGCGGACGGGGGATCCGCTGCTGGTGATCCCGCGCCTCGACGAGGAGTACGCGGCCCAGCAGGGCGTGACGGTCCAGACCGTCACGTACTTCGAGTACCCGGGCGTGGTCACCGCCGAGGAGACGCTCGCCTCGGCGCTGTCCCGTCCGGGCGGTCCGGTCCGCCGTATCGGCGTGGGCGCGGGCCTTTCGGTCGGCGCGTTCCGGGCGCTGTCCCGGGCCATCGGCGGGGCCACGCTGGAGACCACCGACGCGGTCGCCGAGCTGCGGCTGCGCAAGTTCCCCGAGGAGATCCCGTTCCACGAGGCGGCCGCGCGGATCTGCGACGAGATGCTGGCCGCCGGACGGGCCCTGATCGAGGAGGCGCTCGCCGCCGGGCGGCCGCTGCCGCGTGAGGACGAGATCGCCCGGCACGTGATCGGCTTCGGCACCGACCGGATGTACGCCGAGTACGACCTGGTCGTCTACACCACCAAGCTGGCCGGCGGGCTGGTCTACGCCGGCCCGAACTCCGCCCTGCCGCACGGCCTGCCGACCCGTCGGCGGCTCCAGCCGGGCGACACCCTGATCCTCTCCCTCGGCGCGGCGGTGGCCAGCCGGTTCGTGGAGAGCGAGCGGACGTTCGTCATCGGCGAGCCCACCGCCGAGCAGGTGCGCTACTACGAGGCCGACCGGGAGGCGCAGGAGGTGGGCACCCAGGCGATGATCGCCGGGCGTACCTGCGCCGAGGTCAACCGGATCTGCCTGGACGTCCTGCGGGACCGGGGCCTGGGCGACTACATCCGGCACCGGCAGGGCCACGGCATCGGGCTGCAGAACCACGAGGCGCCCTGGGTCGAGGACGGCGACCACACCGTGCTGGCCCCCGGGATGCTGCTGTCCAGCGAGCCCGGCGTCTACGTGCCCGGCCACGCCGGCTACCGCATCTCCGACACGGTCCTGGTACAGGACGACGGCCCGCGCCGGCTCACCCGGTACCCGCGTGACCTGGCGTCCAACATCATCGAGGGGATCCGATGAGAATCAACGGAGCGGAACTGGTCGTCGAGGCGTTCGGCCCGGTCGACGGCCCGGCGATGATCGTGCACCACGGTGCGCCGGGCCTCGGCTCCCGCCAGGAGCCGAAGCGCTCGTTCGGCCCGTTCGCCGACCGCATGCGGGTCATCGTCTTCGACGCCCGCGGCTCCGGCGAGTCCAGCGACGACGAACCGTTCACCCACGAGCAGTGGGTGGCCGACGTGGACGCCATCCGCGCGCACTTCGGCTACGAGACGATCGTCATGGCCGGCGGCTCGTACGGCGGGTTCATCGCCATGGAGTACGCCATCGCCCACCCGGAGCGGGTCTCCGCGCTGGTGCTGCGGGACACCGCCGCGGACACCGCGCACGACCACCTCGCGGTGGAGCGGGCCCGTAACACCGACCGTTCGGTGATCCCGGAGTGGGTCATCGACCGGATCGGCACCGGCCGGTTCGAGAGCAACGAGCAGTTGCGCGAGTACTGGAAAGCGATCCTGCCGCTCTACGACCACCAGCACGACCCGGCAAAGGACGAGGCGCGGCTGGCCGCCACCCGGTTCCACTACCGCACCCACAACGCCGCCTTCGGGCAGAACATGCCCCGCTACGACCTGAAGCCGAAGCTGCCGTCGATCACGTGCCCGACCCTGGTGACGGTGGGCCGGCACGACTGGCGTACCCCGGTGGCCGCCTCGCAGGTCATCGCGGACCTGGTGCCCCGCGGCGAGCTGGTGGTCTTCGAGTCCTCCGGCCACTCGCCGCAACTGGAGGAGCCGGAGCTGTTCCAGCAGGTGGTGCGGGACTTCCTCAGCCGCGCCGGAGTGCTCCGATGAGCCTGCTGGAGATCGCCGACCTGAAGGTCGCGTTCCCCGGTCCGACCGGGCCGGTCAACGCGGTGAACGGGGTGTCGCTGCGGATCGAGTCGGGGCAGACCCTGGCCATCCTCGGTGAGTCCGGCTCCGGCAAGAGCGTCACCGCGCAGGCGGTGACGGGCATCCTCGACGTGCCGCCGGCGACGGTCAGCGGCTCGGTCCAGCTGCGGGGCCGGGAACTGCTGACCCTGTCACGCAAGCAGCGGGAGCGGGTCAGCGGCGAGGAGATCGGGATGGTCTTCCAGGACGCGATGGCCGCGCTCAACCCGGTCTTCACCGTCGGGCACCAGATCGTGGAGGTGCTGCGGGTCCGGCGGGGCATGTCCCGGGCCGACGCCCGCCGCCGCGCCGTCGAACTGGTCGACCGGGTGCGGATCCCGGCGGCCAAGGACCGGATGCGGGACTATCCGCACCAGTTCTCCGGGGGCATGCGCCAGCGCATCATGATCGCGCTGGCCATCGCCCTGGAACCGGACCTGCTGATCGCGGACGAGCCCACCACCGCGCTGGACGTGACGGTGCAGGCCCAGGTGATGGAGTTGCTCGCGGAGATCCAGCGGGACAGCGGAATGGGCCTGCTGCTGATCACCCACGACCTGGGGGTGGTCGCCGAGGTCGCCGACGACGTGGCGGTGATGTACGCCGGCCGGATCGTCGAACGGGGCACCGTCGAGCAGATCTTCGCCGGTCCGGCGCACCCCTACACCGAGGGGCTGCTCAACTCGATGCCCCGGGTGGACCGGCGCGACGAGCAGCTCTACGCGATTCCCGGCGCTCCGCCCAACCCGGCTCGGCTCCCTGCCGGCTGCCCGTTCCACCTGCGTTGCCCCCGGGCCACCGACGAGTGCCGGGTCGTCCTGCCGCCGCTGCTGGCGCTGCCGGCCGATCGCGCCAGCGCCTGTCACCACCACGAGGAGGTGCTCGATGCCACCCGGCGATGAGGTCGTGCTGCGGGTCGAGAACCTGGTCAAGCACTTCCCGGTCAAGGGACGGGTCCCGTTCACCTCCGGCGGCGTGGTCAAGGCCGTCGACGGTGTCTCCTTCGACCTGCGCCGGGGCGAGACGCTCGGCGTGGTGGGCGAGTCCGGCTGCGGCAAGAGCACGCTGGCCCGCATGCTCGTCGGGCTGGAGCAGCCCACCTCCGGCGCGGTGCGCTTCGGCACGTCAGTGGTGCACCAGGCCAGGGGACGGGAGCTGCGGGCCCTGCGCCGGCGGATCCAGATCGTGCTCCAGGACCCGTACACGTCGCTGAACCCCCGCCGCACGATCCGGGAGATCCTGCTCCAGCCGTTCGAGATCCATCCGGACGTGCTGGACCGCCGGCGCCGGATCGAGCGGATCAAGGAGCTGCTCGACCTGGTCGGTCTCGACCCCGGCCTGCACCTGGACCGCTACCCGCACCAGTTCTCCGGCGGGCAGCGCCAGCGCATCGGCATCGCCCGGGCGCTCGCGCTGAGCCCCGACGTCATCGTCTGCGACGAGCCCGTCTCCGCCCTGGACGTGTCGGTCCAGGCGCAGGTGGTCAACCTCCTGGAGCGGCTCCAGGAGGAACTCGGCGTGGCGTACGTCTTCATCGCCCACGACCTGTCCGTGGTGCGCCACATCTCCGACCGGGTGGCAGTGATGTACCTGGGCAAGCTCGTGGAGACCGGCCCCGAGGTCAGCCTCTACGAGTCGCCCCGGCACCCGTACACCCGGGCGCTGCTGTCGGCGGTGCCGGTGCCGGACCCGGCCGGCCGGCAGGGGCGGCAGCGGATCCTGCTGGCCGGCGACCCGCCCAGTCCGGTGGATCCGCCCTCGGGCTGCCGGTTCCGGACCCGTTGCTGGCAGGCGGCCGACACCTGTGCCACCACCGAACCACCGCTGGCCGCCGGCGCGCATCCGGTCGCCTGCCACTTCCCGCTGGCCGCGTGACGGCCGGCGATCGTCCAAAGGAGAAGCGTCTTGCTGCAAGAACCCGCCCCCCGGTACAAGGGTCACAGGTCGTACTCGTACCTGGAGCCGCACTCGGACTACCGGGTGTTCACGCTGGCCGAGGAGATCGGCCGGGTGCCGGAGCACGACCTCGGCCTGACCGACGCTCAGCGTGCGCGGGTGACGCGGCTGCTCACCGAGCACGCCGCCATCTCGCTGCACGAGCATCCGGTGGTCCTGCCGGCCGACGTCAGCGAGCTGCGGGCCTACAACCGCACCGCCCGCCAGCGCACCGGATACGAGGGGCTGGCGCGCTCCGGCCTGACCGCCGTCTTCGACAACTTCATGGCCGGCGCCTCCTGCGTGACGAGCGAGAACGGCTGGAAGTGGAACGACCTCGTCTACGCCCTCGGGATGCGGATGAGTGACCTCTACAAGCAGGACCACGTCTTCCTGGCCACGTCCCTGGACGACATCCACGCCGCGAAGCGGGACGGCCGGCTGGCCCTGGTCGCGGGCCTGGAGTGCAGCAGCCCGATCGAGAACGAGCTGGACCGGATCGACATCCTCTACGGCTTCGGCGTACGCCAGCTCGGCATCGCGTACAGCCAGGCGAACATGCTCGGCGGGGGCCTGTCGGAGAAGCACGACGGCGGGCTGACGCACTTCGGCCGCCGGGCGGTGGACCGGATGAACAAGCTCGGGATCGCCATCGACATCTCGCACTCCGGCGACCAGACCTGCCTGGATGTCATCGAGGCCAGCCGGGTGCCGGTGTTCATCACCCACGCCGGCGCCCGCTCGGTCTGGGACACCTCCCGGATGAAGCCGGACGAGGTGATCCGGGCCTGCGCCGAGCGGGGTGGCGTGATCGGCATCGAGGCCGCCCCGCACACCACGCTCTCGCAGGCGCACCAGCACCACTCGATCGAGTCGGTGATGGACCACTTCACCTACTGCGTGGACCTGGTCGGCATCGACCACGTCACGTTCGGCCCGGACACCATGTTCGGCGACCACGTGGGGGTGCACGACACCTACGCCGGCAACTACGCCCACGACGCCGGGAACCGTCCGCAGCACCCGCGGGTGGAGTACGTGTCCGGGCTGGAGAATCCGGGCGAGGCGTTCGGGAACATCGTGGGCTGGCTGGTGGCGCACGACTACTCCGACGACGAGATCGCCAAGGTGATCGGCGGCAACACCATCCGGGTGCTGGAGCAGGTGTGGTGAGGCCGTGCCGGTGATCGTCCGAGCGGACGTGGACGAACTACACTCCGTACGCCGACGCGGCGGCGGGCAGTGATGAGGTGAGGGCGGATGGCTCGGCGGGAAACCGCGCTACAGGCGGCGCACGGCCGGCTGCGGCAGCTGATCGGCAGCGAGTTCCGGTCGGGTGAGAAGCTGCCCAACGAGCGGGACCTGGCCGATCGTCTGGAGGTCAGCCGCGCGACGGTGCGCGAGGTGCTGGGGCAGCTCGCCGCCGAGGGGGTGGTGACCCGGACCTGGGGGATCGGCACCTTCGTGCACGACGACGCCGAGCGGGTGCCGGTGTCCATCGGTGACGTCACCGCGCTGCGGGACCGGATCACCGCCACGGGTCACCGTCCGACGCTTCAGGACGCGTCGGTCAGCCGGGCGAAGTGCCCGGCCGACTGCGCGCGCGTCCTCGGACTGGAGCCGGGCTCGCCGGTGTGGCGGGTCGACCGGCTCTTCGCCGTGGACGGGGTCCCGGCGGCCTGGATCCGTGATCACCTGCCGCTGCGGTTCGACGGCCGCGACCTCGACCCGTCCGGGCTGCTCAGCATCGACCTGGACATGTTCGAGTTCCTGGCCAGCGCGACCGGTATGCCGGTGCGGCGGGCGGAGATCGAACTCACCGCGGTGCTCGCCGACGACGAGGCCACCGAGCGGCTCGGCGTGGCGGTCGGACATCCGCTGGTCACCGCGACCCAGGTCGGTTACGGGACGGGCGGAGCGGCGCTGTTCCACGGCCACATCACGGTTCGCACCGACGTGTTGACGCTTCGGATCAGCCGCGGCGGGGCTCCGGAACCCGCCCCGCCGGCCGGGTAGCCGGCGGCCCCGCGACGCGGGGTCGCGGGGCCGCCGTCCGGACGTCACCGGGGTCGGGGTACGCCGGTCAGGTGAGTGTGCAGGACTGGCCGTTGAGGGTGAACGAGCTGGGCCGCCCGGCGTTGCCAGTGTGCGTGGCCTGGAAGCCGATGGTGGTCGAGCCGCCGGCCGGGATGGCCGCGTTGTAGGAGACGTTGCGCGCCGTCACCTGGCCCGAGGAGGGGGAGTACGAGGCGTTCCAGCCGGAGGTGATGGTCTGGCCGCCGGGCAGCGTGAACGCCAGCGACCAGCCGTTCACCGCGGTCGAGCCGGTGTTGCTGATGGTGATGTTCTCGGTCAGGCCGTTGTTCCAGGCGTTCAGCTCGATGCGCACCGAGCAGGCGCCGGTGCCGGGCGGCGGCGTGGTCGGTCCCGGCGGCGGGGTGGTGGGGCCGGGCGGGGGCGTGGTCGGCCCCGGCGGCGGAGTGGTCGGTCCCGGCGGGGGCGTGGTCGGCCCGGGCGTGCTGGTCAGGCCGAAGAAGGCGATCGCCGCCGCAGCCATGCCGGACGACGGCAGGCTGTGCCCGGCGCCCTGGATGCTGTACGCCTCGACCTGCACGGTGCCGGTGGAGTCGGCGTAGCGCCGCCGGTTCCAGCCGGACTGCGGCGTGTCGGTGGAGGTCGGGTTCTGGCTGAGCCCGAACACGTTCGTCCACTGCTCGATCGTCTCCTGCAGCAGCGAGTACGGCACGAGCGTGTCGTTGGTGCCGTGCCACAGCTGCACGCGGGGACGCGGCCCGGTGTAGCCGGGGTACGCCTGGCGGACCGCGTCACCCCACTGCTGCGGGGTGCGGTTCATGTTCCCGCCGGTGCACTGGCTGGACCCGGGCGGGTAGTCGGAGGCGCCGGCGAAGCAGTTGAACGGCACCCCCATGAACGCCGCGCCCGCCTTGAAGACGTCCGGGTAGAGCGCCAGCATGTGGTTGGTCATCATGCCGCCGGACGAGCTGCCGGTGGCGTAGACCCGGTCCGGGTCGGCGCCGTACTGCTGCTGCACGTAGCGGACCATCGAGATGAGCGACACCGGGTCACTGCCGCCGCCGCGGCGCTTGGCCGCGTCGGACCAGGTGTCGAAGCAGTTGCCGAACCCGGCCTGCTGGGTGGCGCTGGGATAGATCACGATGAAGCCGTACCGGTCGGCCAGCCCGGCGAACTCGCTGCCGGAGTAGAAGCCGGGGCCGGAACCGCCGCAGCCGTGCATGGCCACCACCGTGGCCGGCCGGGACGGGCGGTTGTCCGGCACGTAGACGTGCATGCGCATGCGCCCGGGGTTGTCGCCGAAGCTGGTCACCTCGGCCAGCGACGCCGCGTACGCGGGTTGCACGGTGGGGATCACCAGGCCGGCCGCCACCAGCGACGCGGCCAGGGCCACCACCATCTTGGCTCTGATTCTCACGGAGACTCCTTCGATCGCCTGTGTGCAGGCGGGAATGAGCGGTCACGCGCCGCGCCGGCCGCCCGGACGGCAGCGGTGTCGCGCCTCGCTCACGGAATGTGGCTTGCCCGGCCCGGCTCCGCGCTCATATGGCACATAGTGTTCCCGTCGGGCGGTGAACTGTCAATCGAAGCACGCCGATACGCTGCGGCGGCGTTCGTCTAGAGTCGATGCTCCGTCCCTGAGCCGAGCCCGGAGCGCGTGTGCCAAGCCCGTTCGACATCGAGGAGATCTACCCGGACGAGGCGCCCACGCCACGGCTGCCCCGGCGGCAGGCCGGCACCTCGCCGCAGAGCGTGGCGGTGACCCTCCTGGCCGACTACACGCTGCGTACCCGGGCCCCGCTGCCGTCCGCCGCGATCGTCGAGCTGCTCGCCGAGACCGGGGTGACGAGCGCCGGCGCGCGTACCGCGATCAGCCGGCTGGCCCGGCGCGGCGTGCTGGAGGGCAGCCGGCAGGGCCGCAACAGCTTCTACCGGCTCAGTCGTGGCGCCGCCGCCGACCTCTCCGCCGGCGGGAGCTGGATCGTCGCCTCCACCGCCGACACGCAGGCGTGGGACGGGTGCTGGACGGTGGTCGCGTTCTCGCTGCCGCAGGACCGCGGCACGCAGCGCCGCGCCCTGCGCGGGCAACTGCGCTGGCTCGGCTTCGCGCCGCTGTACGACGGGCTGTGGATCTCCCCGTACGAGCTGGCGGAGCCGGCCCGGTCGCGACTGGCGCAGCTCGCGCCCGGCGCGGTCACCGTGTTCCGGGGCCGGCAGGACGCGCTCGACGTGACCGGCCAGCGCGCCCCCGTCGACGCCTGGGACATCGCCGCGATCAGCGCCCAGTACGAGGATTTCCTGCGCCGGTGGACCCCGCTGGCGTCCCGGCTGGAGTCGGTCGACGGTCCGGCGGCGGTGCGGGCCCGCACCGAGGTGATGGACACCTACCGGCGGTTCCCCACGCTCGACCCGCGGCTGCCGCTGGAGCTGCTTCCGGCCGGATGGCTGCGCCGGCCGGCCCGGGACCTGTTCACCGCCGTCTACGACGGACTGGCCGAACCCGCGCAACGGCACGTGCGGGCGGTCGTCGCGCGGTTCGCCGATCCGGTGCCGCCCGGCATCCAGGCGCACACGACCGCCGACATGCTCGCCGGCGTACGCGAGGACGCCTGCGGGGCGGGCCCGGACTGACCGCCGGACGTCCCGTGGACACATCGGCGCCGGTGAGTCTATGGTCACGGGACTGCGGTGACCGCGAGGAGTGGCCATGAGCGTCCGCGTCTCCCTCGACGAGCTGCTCGGCGACGAGGTGCGGCGCGACCCGTACCCCTTCTACGCCCGGCTGCACGAGGCGGGGGAGGCGGCCCGGCTTCGGCCGGGCGACCCGCACGCGCTCGTCGTGCACGGCTACGAAGCGGTCAACCGGGTGCTGCGCGACCCGGTGTTCCGGGTGCTCGGCGCCGACTACCTGGACCGGGCCGGCGTCCGCTGGCGCCAGCACCAGGTGACCCGGATCCTGCAGTCGTCCATGCTCAACGCCGCCGAACGCGACCACCTCCGGGTCCGGCACCTGTTCTCCCAGGCGCTCACCCCGCGCCGGGTCGCCGCGCTGGAACCGGCCATCGGGCGCATCGCCGACGACCTGCTCGACCGGCTCGCCGAGGCGGGCGCGGACGGCCGGCCCGTCGACTTCATGGCGCGCTTCGCGCTGCGGCTGCCCAGCGACGTCATCGGCGAGCTGCTGGGCGTGCCGGAGGAGGACCGGGAGTGGTTCCCGCCCCGGGTCCGCGCGTTCGACGCGGTGCTGGAGATCGGCCGCCGGTCCATGCGCGAGGTCCGGGCCGCCAACGTCGCGGCGGCGGAGCTGACCGCGTACTTCACCGACCTGGTCGCCGCGCGCCGGGCGACCCCGCGTGACGACTTCGTCTCCGCGCTGCTGCGCGGCCTGGACGACGAACCCGGCCGGCTGACCGCCGACGAGCTGCTCGCCAACCTGATCATCATGTACAACGCCGGGTTCCGGACCACCGCGAACCTGCTCGGCAACGGGCTGGTGCTGCTCACCGAACGGCCGGACGCGCGGGCCGCGCTGCGCGCCGACCCGTCGCTGGCGGCGTCCTACGTGGAGGAGATCCTGCGGTACGAGCCGCCGGTGCACTTCGCGGTCCGGTACGCCGCGGCGGACACCGAGGTCGCCGGCCTGCCGGTGCCGGCCGGGCGGACGGTGGTCGTGCTGACCGGCGCGGCGAACCGGGATCCGCGCCGCTTCCCCGACCCGGACCGGTTCGACCCGTCCCGCGCCGACAACCGGCACCTGGCGTTCAGCGCCGGGCCGCACTACTGCTTCGGGGCGACGCTGGCCCGGGCCGAGGGGCGGCTGGTGCTGCCCCGCCTGCTGGACCGCTTCCCGGCGCTGACCGCCGAACCGGGGCCGCGCCGCGCGCTGATGCTGCGCGGGTACGACCGGCTGCCGGTACGGCTGACCGATCGGGTGCCTTGTCAAACCAACCTGATCGAGTAAGGTCGATGCTACGCGGAGTGTCCGCTCCGCGCCTCACAGGTTCCGTCGAGCAGGTCGAGCGCGCCGCCAGGCACCGTGGAAGGGAAACACCGGACATGACCGATGAGATCCGCGCGTTCCTCCTCGCCGCACTGACCGAGATGAAGTACGACGTCGGCGACGTCGACGACGACACCGTCTTCGGCCCGGCCGGGCTCGACGTGGACTCCCTCGGCCTGGCCGAGCTCGCGGTGCGGGTGGAGGACCGGTTCGGGGTCGCGTTCGACGACGACGAGGCGGAGGAGTTGGCGATGATGACAGTCGGCGAGTTCAGCCGCGCGGTCGCGGCGCGGATCGCCCCGGCCTCGGCGCACTGACCGATGCCAGGGCACGGCACCCGGCCGCGTCACGCCCCGGCGCGCCGGTTCCGGTGAGCGTGCGCGAACGGGTCACGGTCACCGGCATCGGGCTCGTCAGCCCGGTCGGCGCGACCGCCGCCGAGGTGTTCGACGCGGTCTGCGACGGCCGCTCCGGGCTCACCCGGCCACCGCACGACCATCCGCTGCACGGCGTCGTCGACGTCGCCGCGTTCGCCCCGGCGATCGATCCGGCCACCGTGCTGCCCGGCCCGGAGTCCCGCGTCGTGGACCGGTCGATAGTCATGGTGCTGCGCGCGGCCGAGGACGCGCTCGCCGACGCCGGACTGCGGATCGGCCACGACGTCGACAGCCACCGGGTGGCGGTCGTCGTCTCCGGCGTCGGCGGACTGTCCACGCTGGAGGAACAGGTGCTCGCCCGCGCCGGGCGCGGACGGTTCGGGGTCAGCCCGTACATGCTGCCCGGCACGCTGCCCAACATGGGCGCGGCCCGGATCGCGATCAAGTTCGGCATCCACGGCTACACCTCGTCGATCGGCACGGCGTGCGCGGCCGGCGCGCAGTCGATCGGCGAGGCGCTGCGCATCCTGCGCGCCGGCGACGCGGACGTGGTGCTCGCCGGATGCGCCGAGGCGCCGCTGTTCCCGACGTTCGCCGACGCGTTCGGCAACGCCCGGGCGCTCGCCCGCGGCTGGGCCGACCCGGCCGCCGCGAGCCGCCCGTTCGACCGCCGCCGCAACGGGCTCGTCCTCGGCGAGGGCGCCGGGGTGTTCGTGCTGGAACGCGCCGCGCACGCCGCCGCGCGCGGCGCCCGCCGGCACGCCGACGTGCTCGGCTGGGGCGCCACCAACGACGCCCACCATCCGACCACGCCGCGTCCGGACGGCGCCGGCGCGGCCCGGTGCATGCGCCTGGCCGTCCGCGACGCCGGTCTGGAGCCCGCCGACATCGGGTACGTCAACGCGCACGGCACCAGCACCCGGGCCGGGGACGCCGCCGAGCTGGCCGCGCTCGCCGACGTCTACGGCGCGGAAGCGCCGCCGCTGAGTTCGACGAAGGGCGTCACCGGGCACATGCTCGGCGTCTCCGGCGTGATCGAGGCGGCCATCGCGGTCGAGGCGCTGCGCCGCGGCCTGCTGCCGCCCACCCGCAACCTGGACGAGCCGGAGCGCGACGGCGAGGTCGACCACATCCGTGGGCGGGCACGCGCGACGACGGTGGACGCGGTGCTGTCGAACTCGTTCGGCTTCGGCGGCCACAACGTCAGCCTCGTCCTGGCGCGGCCCGCCTGAGCGGCGGGTCAGCGGAGCGTGATCACCGTGGCCGCGTCGTACGCGGCGACGGCGACGCTGAAGTGCGGGCGCAGCATGTCGGCCACGTAGTCCAGGTCGGCGACGAGCGGCACCGGCAGCAGAGCGCGCTGGTCCAGGCCGGTACGGGAGGCGACCAGCTCGATCCGGTCGGCCTTGAGCAGCCCCCGGGTGAGGAACGCCGGCAGGTCCTCGGGGAGCAGGCAGCGCCACATGTCGACGTTGACGATCAGGTCCAGCGCGCCGGCCTTGAACTGCTGGAGCACGGTGCCGAGCAGGTGGGAGTTCGTCCCGCCGACCGGCGCGTCGTGGTCGAACGTGTGCGACCCGGGGCCCAGGTCGAGCGCGGACACGCCGTTGCCGACGACCAGCGCGGCGCTCGTGGCCAGCTCGTCGCGCAGCGACCCGGGCAGCACGTCCGGCCGGCCCAGCCCACCGGAGCGGTACGCCTCGATGGCCGCGCCGTAGAGCCGGATCCGGCCCAGGTGCCGGCCGAACGTGTTGATCCCGTACAGCACTTCGACGTCGTAGCGCAGGTGCTTGCGCAGCAGGTACTTCATGTTGTCCATCGAGGCGATCCCGTTGGACGTCTTGCGGAAGTGCGGGAGGTGGTAGGAGAGCGCGTCGACGTCCAGCCGGAACAGCTCCGGCGGGGCGCCGTGCAGGTGGAACACCCGGTAGAAGAACTCCAGGTCCTCGAAGCCCCACTTGACCATCGCCTCGTCGAAGCCACCGACCCGCCGGAACGACTCGTGGTCCACCGACGCGTTGTGGGTCAGGCCCAGCACCCAGGGCGCGCTCGGGAAGTCGCCCATCCGCTGCGGGAGGGCGATGTCCTCCAGCCGCGGGTCGCCGCGCTCGGCGTCCAGCATCGCCGGCACGACCGGCTCGCCGCGGCGCAGCGCGTCCGCGCCGGCCCAGTCCAGGTCGTACCGCTGGCCGAGCAGCACCCCGGGCCGGCCGGCGCGCCCGGCATGGAAGTCGCGGTGCCGCTTGAGCAGCGTGGGATGCGCCACCGTGTCGGCGTCCAGGAACATCAGCGTGGCCGCGCGGGCCCGGGCCGCCGCGGCGTTGCGGTTGGCGCTGCGACCCCGGTTCCGGTCGCTGCGCACGTACTCGATCCGCAGCCGGCCCCGGTACGCGTCCACCACCGGGCCCAGCGCGACGGCCGACCCGTCGTCGCCGACGACGACCTCGAAGTCGGCGGCCGGCAGCGTCTGCCGGGTCAGCGAGCGCAGCGTGGTGTCGAGCGCGGACGGGTTCTCGTGCGCGGGCACCACCACGCTCAGGCTGGGCCGGTCCGCTGTGGGCATGCTCAGCGCGCGGTGGAGTTGGCGGTGATGTAGTCGGCCAGGTCCCCGAGCGTCGCCATCCGGTCCTCGTCCAGCTCCTCGACGTCGATCTGGATCTCCAGCTCGTCCTCCAGCGCCAGCAGCAACTCCAGGCCGAGCGAGGAGCTGAGGCCGAGCTCGTCCATCAGCTGGGTCTGCTCGGTGACCGGCGCGTCCGGCCGCAGCATGCGGGTCAGCAGCACGGTCAGGCGGTCCACGACCTGGTCCCGGGGCGGCGCGTCGTGTTCTAGCACCGGGGCTCCCACGGGTCGATCACGCGCTCCAGCATGGAGTCATCAGAGCAGGGGAGATCGGTGAGTGTCAACGGGTGCGATGGTGGTCACGGGCAGTCACCGAGGTCGGTGCGACACTCGACGGCGTACGGCTCGTCGCCGGCCAGCGCCACCGCCACCGCGTACCCCTGTGGCGCGACCAGGTCGGCGAGCCGGTGCCGGCCGGCCGGGTCGGCGCACTCGA
This sequence comes from Micromonospora sp. C41, assembly GCF_018070485.1. Classification (NCBI taxonomy): domain Bacteria; kingdom Bacillati; phylum Actinomycetota; class Actinomycetes; order Micromonosporales; family Micromonosporaceae; genus Micromonospora; species Micromonospora sp. C41. The sequence goes on from NZ_JAGPXP010000001.1 coordinate 496,071, forward strand.
CCACGTCGGCCCGGTCCACCGGCATCCCGAGGTTGGGCCACAGCCGGCCCCCGGCCGCCTTGACGGCCGCCTCCTTGCGGGCCCACAGCCGCACGAACCGCCGCGCCCGGGCGGCCTGGTCGGGGCCGGCGGCGACGTGCCGCGCCTCCCGGGGGTGGAAGAAGCGCGCGGACGCCGGCACCGGGTCCCCGCCCGGCACGACGTGCTGGATGTCCACCCCGACCGGGCGGCCGTCGCTGAGCGCCACCGCGACCAGATCGCCGGAGTAGGACAGGCTGGTGTGCAGGCCGCGCCACGGCCCGGTCAGCGCCGGTTTGCCGTACCGGCCGCGGCGCCAGGTCAGCGCCGCCGGTGGCGCGCCCGTGGCCCGCCCGGCCAGCACGCGCAGCGCGCCGTGCGCCACCGTGAACCGGTCCCGCAGCCCGTCGGCGGCGAGCCGCGCGGCCCGGGCCCGCTCGGCCGGGTCGAGCACCGCCCGGTACCGGGCCAGCACGTCCGGCGGCGCCCCGGCCGCAAGCACCCAGACCCGTACGGCGTCCCGCATGGACGGCAGCGTAACGGTGCGCCGTCGCGTTGACACACACCGATGCCCGTTGCTCTCATTGACCGGTGTTCGCGCAGACGGTCCAGGCCCACGTTCCCGTCGCGTTCGCCGGGCCGGGCGCCGGCGTCGCGCCCCTGACCTGGGGGCAGAAGGCGATCATGCAGGACATGCGGGAGACCGGCTGGACGCACAACGTCAGCGGCGCCCACCCGGTGCCGCCGGGCGTCACGGTCGAGCAGGTGGCGGCCGAGTTCGCCGCGCTGATGGCCCGGCACCCGGCGCTGCGGATGCGGCTGGGCGAGGGCGACGGCGGTCCGTGCCAGGTCGTGTCGGCCACCGGCGAGACGGTCCTGGACGTGGTGGACGTGCCCGACGACGCCGACCCGGCCGACGTGGCCACGTTCGCCTACGACCTGGGCCACGCCCGCCTGCTGAGCCACTACGACCTCTACCGCGACTGGTCGGTGAAGATGGCGGTGATCCGGCACCGGGGCGTCCTGGTGCACCGGGTGCTCACCATCGACCACCTCGTGGTCGACGGCACCGCCACGTCGCTGCTCCTGGCCGATCTGGGCCTCGCCGGCCGCCCGGTGCGCCGGGTCGCCGACCCGCGTACCGTGCAGATCCTCGACCTGGGCCGGCGGGAGGAGACGCCGCCGCTGCGCCGGGTCAGCGACCGGGCCGTGCGGCACTGGGCGGAGCACCTGCGGGACATCCCGCCGCTGACGTTCGGCGAGCCGGCCGCCGGTGGGCGCCGGGGGCACCGGTACTGGCACGGCCGGTTCAGCTCACCGGCGGCGTACCTGGCGGTGCGGGCCATCGCGGCGCGGACCCGCACCGACACCTCGCGCGTGCTGCTGGCGGTCATCGCGGTCGCGATCGGCCGGGCCACCGGCGTCAGTCCGCTCACCGCCAAGCTCATCGTCGGCAACCGGTTCCGGCCGGGTTTCGCCGAGGCCATCGCCCCGCTGAGCCAGAACGGCGTGCTGCGCGTCGACACCGCCGACACCACTGTGGACGAGGTGGTGACGCGTGCCCGCCGGGCCGCGGTGTCGGCCGGGAAGTACGCCTACTACGACCCGGCGCAGCTCGCGGAGGTCTCCGACCGGCTGGACACCGAACGCGGATACCCGGCCCGGATCAGCTGCCGGATCAACGACCGGCGGGTGACCACGCGGCAGGCGGCCGACGTCGGGCTGCACGACGACCCGGTGACCGCCGAGCGGATCCGCCGCCGCGCCGACGAGACGTTCCTGGTCTGGGACGGCCCGCTGGACCACCTGCCCGAGCAGGTGTTCATCACCGTCGAGGACCAGCCGGAGACGGTCTACCTCCAGGTCATCTTCGACTTCGGCTGCTTCACCGAGGAACAGGCGGAACGGTTGCTGCGCGGCGTGGAGGAGGTGGCGGTGGAGGCGGCCCTCGACCCCGCCGCCCCGACCCGGGTGATCCCGGGATCGGCGGGCGGCTGACCGGTCACAGCGCCGGTCACGCGTCCCAGGTCACCGGCAGCGACTCCAGGCTGCGCACCACCAGACCAGGCCGGAACCGCAGCTGCGACTCGTCGACCGCGAGCCGCAGCCCGGGCAGCCGGCGCAGCAGGCCGCCGAGCGCCTCCTGCAGCTCCATCCGGGCCAGCGCCGCGCCGAGGCAGTGGTGCGGGCCGGCGCCGAAAGCCAGGTGCGGGTTGTGCGCGCGGGTCAGGTCGAGCGTGTCCGCGCCCGGGAACACGGTGGCGTCCCGGTTCGCCGACGCGATCGCCGGCAGCACCGCGGCGCCGGCCGGCAGGCGTACGCCACCCAGCTCCACCTCCTCGGTCGTGACGCGGGGCAGCAGCACCCCGTTGTCGCCGAGCTGAATGAAGCGGGACAGCTCCTCGACCGCCCGGGCCACCGCGACCGGGTCATCGCCGCGCAGCGCGGCCAGTTGCTCGGGGTGGCGGGCCAGTACGAGCAGGAACAGGTTGAGCTGGTTGGTGGTGGTCTCGTGCCCGCCGACGAAGATGCCGGCGGTGACCGAGACCAGCTCCCGCTCGGTGAGGTCGTCGTGCTCGTCCCAGACCGCGATGAGCGCGCTCATCAGGTCGTCGCCGGGCTCGCGGCGGCGCTGCTCGATCAGCTCGCGGAACGCCTCCAGCGCGGCCCGGGGCGCCTCCGGGTCGGCGTCCCAGTCGCCGACGAGCGCGTCCGACCACTGACGTACCCGCTCCCGGTCCCGCTCGGGGATGCCGAACAGCGTGCTGATCACGGAGATCGGCAGCGGGCCGGAGACGTGCGTGATCAGGTCGGCGGGCGGACCCGCGGCCACCAGGCCGTCGATCATGGCGTCGACGAGCGCCGCGACCCGCGGGCGCAGCTCCTCCACCCGGCGGACGGTGAACGCGTGCGACACGGCCCGGCGCATCGTGGTGTGCCGCGGCGGGTCCATCCCGATCAGCGAGTCCTCGGCGAGCGAGCCCAGCTCCCGGGTCGGGCGGTTCGGGCCGGCCGCGGCGGCCCGGCTGAACCGCTGGTCGGTGAAGACGCGGCGCACGTCGGCGTGCCGGGTGGCCAGGTACGCGCACGCCCCGTCGGGCAGCTCGACCCGGGCCACCGGGCACGTCTCGCGCATCCGGGTGTAGTCCGGCGACGGGTGGTAGATCGTCGGAGCCGGCGCGAGCGGGTACGGGATGGCCGGCGGGTCCTGCGTCATCTGCGACTCCTCAGATCGGGCCGCCCCGGGCCAGGGCGGCGAGCGTCGGCACCAGGTCGGCGGGGGCGGGCATGGCGTGGACCCGGTCGCGCATCAGCGCCGCCGCGCGCCGCCACGGGCCGTCGGCGATCAGCTCGCGGACGAGGTCCCGCACCGCGGCGGCGGTGGCCTGCTCGCGGGTCAGCCAGGCGCCCGCGCCGGTGGCCGCCAGCCGTTCACCGTTGAAGTGCTGGTCGCTGACCTGCGGCAGGACGAGCTGCGGCACGCCGTACGCGAGCGCGGTCATGGTGGTGCCGGCCCCGCCCTGCTGCACCAGCGCGGCGCAGGTCGGCAGCACCAGCCGCATCGCCAGCGGCCCGTCGGCCAGGCGGACCCCGGCCGGCACCGGCCCCAGCGCCTCGCGCTGGCGCGGCTCGACCACGACGACGACCTCCACGTCCGGCCCGGCCACCGCGTGGATCACCCCGGCCAGGTCGAGCCGGTCGTCCAGGCCCGCGCCGGCCATCATGGTGCCCGCCGTGACGCACACCCGGGGCCGGTCCGCCGGGCGGCGCAGCCAGGGCGGCAGCACGGCCGGGCCGTTGTACGGCACGAACCGCACCGGGCGGCCGGGGCGCCGCATCGGCACCTGCATCGGCGGCGGCACCGGGTCGAGCGTCAGCACTCCGTCCAACGCCACCTCGGCGGCGGCGAGCCCGAACCGGGCGGCGAGCGGCCCGACCACCGACTCCGGGTCGAGGCGCAGCGTGGTCGAGGAGTCCGGCCCCCACAGGTTCAGCACGCCGGGTACGCCGAGCGCGGCGGCGGCCACCGGCGCGGCCAGGTTGAACGGCTCCCAGAGGATCAGGTCCGGCCGCCAGGACCGGCCGAAGGAGACCAGCTCGTCGAGCACGGCGTCGGCGAAGCGGACCACCCCGCCGTCGGCGGTGATCGCCGGCTCCAGGGCGTCCGCCGTGGCGGGCCCGTCGAGCGGCGCCACCGCGCCGATCCGGCCGGCGAACGCGGCGGCGAAGTCGACGTCGGCGCCCAGCGGCACGGCGGCGAGCCCGGCCGAGCTGATCGCGGCGACCATCGAGGGGTGGCTGGCCACCCGCACCTCGTGGCCGGCGGCCTGGAGCGCCCAGCCGAGCGGGACCAGGCCGTAGAAATGCGACCGCCAGCCCCACGTCGACATCAGAATTCGCAGAGCCGCAGTCAAATCCCACCAATCCGCGCGTGAAACGGCAGTCCTGGCCAACCGATGCTAGGTGATGGAAGCGGTACGCGGAAGGTCGCGGACGACCGCAATGAATATTGACGCCGGGCTAACCGATGCTGGAGTCTTAGCCGGTGCCCGAGGTGGACCGCGATCGGCAGGCGGTGGTGCGTTGAGCGTCAATTCCGGGTTGCGTTCCTATCCGTTCGAGCCATTCACCGGCGATCTTCCGGCCGAGCTGCTGGAGATGGTCGTGACCGAGCCGGTCAGCCGGGTGCGGCTGCCCGACGGGCGGGCCGCCTGGCTGGTGCTCGGCTACGAGCAGTGCTGCACCGTGCTGGCCGACCCCCGTTTCTCCCGGCTTCCGCTCGGCGCCACCGCGACGCCGGACGGCGGCGGTCCCCGCGAGTTGAACATGGACGGTCCGCCGCACGCGGCGGTGCGCCGGGTGGCCGCGCGCGCGTTCACCGCCCGCCGCATCGAGACGTTCCGTCCCCGGGTGCAGCGGCTGGTGGACGAGCTGGTCGAGGCGATGCTCGCCGGCCCGCGCCCGGCCGACGTGGTGGCCGGGCTGGTCGCGCCGCTGCCGGTGTTCGTGGTGTGCGACGTGCTCGGCGTGCCGGCCGCCGACCGTCCCCGCTTCTACGCCTGGATCGAGGGGCTGAACTCGGTCACCGCGTACGGCTCGGCCGACGCCGCGACCGCGCAGGCCCAGCTACGGGACTACCTGGCCGGTCAGCTCGCGCGCAAGCGGGCCGAGCCCGGCGACGACCTGCTCTCGGCCTGGGTCCGCGGCACGCACGAGCTGGCCGACGCCGAGCTGGTCGAGCTGGCCATGGGGGTGCTGCTCGGCGGGCTGGAGATCAACTCGACGAGCGCCGGCCTGCTCGCGCTGTTCCGGCACCCGGAGCAGCTGGCCAAGCTGCGCGCGGCGCCGGAGAAGCTCTCCGCGGCCACCGACGAGATCCTGCGCTACACGTCGGTGAGCGCCATGTTCCGGGTGCAGGTGGTCCGGGAGGACCTGGTCCTCGGCGGCGTCGGCATGCGCGCCGGGGACTGCGTGATGGCGGTCCCGTGGGCCGGCAACCGCGACCCCCGGTTCTTCCCCGAGCCGAACGTCTTCGACATCGACCGCAGGCCCGACGCCCCGCACCTGACCTTCGGCTTCGGGCCGCACTTCTGCCTCGGCACGGCACTGGGCCGGATGCAGGTGGAGCTGTCGCTGGGCGCGCTGCTGACCCGGATGCCGGCGCTCGCGCCGGCGGTGCCGCCGGCCGAGATCCCGTGGCGGCACGACCGGATGAACGGCGGCATCGCCTCGTTCCCGGTGACCTGGTGAGCGGCGGTCAGTAGCTCTCCACCGCGTTGACCCGGCCCGGCCAGTAGCGCTCGCCGGGCGCGGGCACGTAGTGCTCCCAGCGCGGCGGGTTCCCGGTCGGGTGGTCGCCGAGCACGGTGATCCGCTGCCCGCGGCGCAGCCCCTCGTAGTCGTTCACCGCGTAGTGCTGGGTGACCCGGTTGTCCCAGACCGCGACGTCCCCGGTCCGCCAGCGGTAGCGGCAGGTGAACTGGGGACTCTCGGAGAAGGCGAACAGGTGCTCCAGCAGCGCGTCGCTCTCGTTGCGGGTCAGCTGCGGGATGTGCGAGGTGAACAGCCGGTTGACGTACAGCGATCGACGCCCGGTCTCCGGGTGCACCCGGACCACCGGGTGTTCGGCCCGGCTGGTGAACTTGGTGCCGATCCGGATGACGTGGATGGCGGTCAGCCCGTCGAGCAGGTCACGCATCGGCGCGGAGAGCGCCTCGTAGACCCGGCACTGGTTGGTCCACATGGTGTCGCCGCCGACCTCGGGCAGCTGGACCAGGTGCAGGATCGAGGCGATCGGCGGGCTCTGGTGGAACGTCATGTCGGTGTGCCAGACGTCGACCTTGCCGCCGTCGGCGGAGTCGATGACGACGATCTCCGGGTGCCCGTCCAGCCGTGGCAGATAGGGGTGCAGCTCGACCTCGCCGAAGCGGCGGCCGAACGCCACGTGCGCGGCCGGCGTCAGCCCGGTCTGGCCGGCGAGGAAGACCACCTGGTGCTTGAGCAGCAGGTCGTGGATCAGCGCGAAGCCCTCGTCGGTGAGCGTGTTGAGGTCGATGCCGTGAACCTCGGCGCCCAGCGCGCCGGAGACGAGCCGGACCTCGGCCGCGATGGATGTGGTCATCGATGATCCCTCCGGTCTGCGCGCCACGGCTGGTCCGCGAATTGTTCCACGCCCGTGAATGTCCTCACCAGCCGTCGTCGTTGACTCACCCGGCGTACGCCTGGAACCATTCGGTGCCGGCGGGGGCGGCGAGGCCGGCCCGCGACGTGGAGGAGGCGCGGGTGGCGATCGATGCCCCGATCGAGGGTGACGCGGCGGAGCGGCTCGACCGGCTCACCGACCTGGCCACCCCGTTCGCGGTCCGTACGGCGGTGACCCTGCGCGTGCCGGACCTGATCGCCGACGGCGTCACCGGTCTGGCCGAGCTGGCCGGCGCCGCCGGGGCCGACGCCGCCGCGCTGGGCCGCCTGCTGCGCTACCTCGCGCACCGGGGCGTATTCGTCGAGGTGTCGCCGGACGTCTTCGGCCTGACCGACGTCGGCGAGCTGCTCTGCGACCGCGAGGGCGGTGGCCTCGGCGCCTATCTGGACCTCGGCGGCCTCGGCGCGCGGATGGACCTGGCCTGGGCCGGTCTGCCGCACGCGATCCGCACCGGCGGGCCCGGCTACCGCGAGGTGCACGGGCGGGACTTCTGGGCCGACCTGGACGCGCACCCGGACCACCGGGCCTACTTCGACGCGCTGATGCTCAGCCAGCAGCGGTTCACCGCGCCGGAGGTCGCGGCGCTCTACCCCTGGCGCGAGGCGGGCCACGTGGTGGACGTGGCCGGGGGCGCGGGCGGGCTGCTGCGGGAGGTGCTGGGCGCCCATCCGCACCTGCGGGGCACGCTCGTCGACCGCCCCGAGCCGGTGGCCACCGCCGCCGCGACGTTCGCCGAGTGCGGCCTCGCCGACCGGGTCGAGACCGTGGTCGGGGACTTCTTCGCCCCGCTGCCGCCCGGCGCCGACGTGTACGTGGTCTCGCGCGCGCTCACCGACTGGAGCGACGCCCACGCCACGGCGATCCTGCGGCGCTGCGCCGAGGCGGCCGGAGCGGCCGGCCGGGTGCTCGTCATCGAGGTGCTGCCGACGGTGCCGCACGTGCCGCACCTGTCCGCGTACGACCTGCGGATGCTGGTGCTCGTCGGCGGCCGGGAACGCGGGTTGCCCGAGTTCGCCGCGCTGGCCGCCGCCGCGGGCCTGTCGCCCCGGCGCACGTACCACGGCGCCGACGGGCTCACGCTCATGGAGTTCGCCGCCGGCGCCTGAGGGCGCGTCGCACCTGTCCGGTGCCGTCCCGTGCGCCCGATCATTGACGTATATGCATCGACATGGCGGCCCTGGGTGGAAGGGCGGTTTTCTCTGGGCATCGGTCAATGTGCTGAGAAATGCGGTCACGACATTTGCCGCCACCCATATCTGCTCGCATTTATCAATGGTTGTTCGCGGGGAGGGCGGCCGGTAACGTCTCGCGTGGCGACTAGCCGATCCCTCGCGAAAGGGTCGACGCGTCATGACGGTTGCTGGCTCCACGCGATATCCGCCCTTCATCGACGACCTCGCCCGCAGCGAATCGGGACGGCTGCTGCGCGCCGAACTCGGACGGCGGTGGCCCGAGACACCCGACCAGCTCGACGCGATAGTGCGCTACGCGCTGCTGCCGGCGGGCAAGATGCTGCGCCCGATGATGACGCTGCACGCGGCCGAGGCGGTCGGCGGATCTCCCCGCGACGCGCTCGCCGCCGCGCTCGCCACCGAGTACCTGCACGTCGCGACGCTCGTGCACGACGACATCATCGACGCCGACACGCTGCGCCGCGGCCGCCCCGCGGTCCCGGTGGCGTACGGCATCCCCGGCGCCATCGTGGCCGGCGACCACCTGATCTTCCACGCCTTCCGGGCCGTCGTGGAGGGCGCTCCGGACACCCCCGCCGGCCCGGTCGTCGCCGCGGTGGCCGCGCTGGCCGAGGCGGGACAGGACCTGTGCCGGGGGCAGGCGCTGGAGGCGCGGCTCGTCGGCGACCTGGACGCGGGCGCCCGCTGGTATCCGGAGATGATCCGGCTCAAGACCGGCGCGCTGTTCCGCGCCGTGTGCGAGATCGGCGCGCTGCTCGGCGGCGCGGACCAGCCGGTTGCCGCCGCGCTGGCCCGGTACGGCGAGCACCTCGGGATGGCCTTCCAGATCCGCGACGACCTGCTGTCCTATCTGGCCACCCCGGAACAGACCGGCAAACCGGCGTCCAGCGACCTCAACAACGGCCGCCCCACCCTGCCGCTGCTGCTGGCGTACGACGCGGTCACCGACGCGACCCGGGTGGAGCTGCTGGCGGTGCTGCACCGGCGCGGCGCCGGTCCCGGCGACGTCGAGTGGGTCGCCGCGCTGCTGCGCGACGTCGGCGCGGTCGACGGCGCCCGCCAGCGGATGGTGGGGCACGCCGAGCGGGCCCGCGCCGAGCTGGCCGTGCTCACCCCGTCCGCGGGCGCGGACGTGCTCACCGGCATCGCGGCCTGGATGACGAGCGGGACGGCGTGAGCACGGCCGCCGCCGTGCGGGCACTGCGGGCCCACGTCGAGACCTGGCGGCCCTACACCCTCTGGTACGTGGGGCTGGTCGGCCTGGCCGGCGCCGCCGTGGCCGGCGGCCCGCACCATCCGTGGGTGCTGCTGTCGGCCTGGGCCGCGCCGACCGCCGGCTGGCTCGGCGGCCACTATCTCGGCGACTACTTCGACAGGCACCTGGACGCCGGCAGCAAACCGCACCGGCCGATCCCCTCCCGGCGCCTCGGCGCGGGCACCGCGCTCTGGTGCGGTTGGGCCTGTTTCACGCTGCTCGGCGTCCTGGCCGTGCTGGGCGGGTGGGGCACCACCGCGGCGGCGCTGCTGGCCGGGTGCGGCATCGTCGCGTACAGCAGGTGGTTCAAGGCCCGTGGCATCGCCGGAAACCTGGTCCGGGGCGCGCTCGGCGCGGTCGCGCTCGTCTACGGCGCGCTCGCCGCCGGCCTCGCTCCGGACCGCGCCTCGGCGACGCCGGTGCTGCTCGCGCTCGTCGTCGCGTTCTGGTCGCACGACGCGATGTCCAACCTGGTCGGCGCGTTGCGCGACATCGACGGCGACCGCGCGGGCGGTTACCGGACGCTGCCGGTGGGGCGGGGCGTGCCGTTCGCGGTGCGGACCGTGCTGGCGCTCTACGCCGTCGCGATCGCCGCCGCCGTGGCCGCCGGGCTGCTCGCCGGCCGGGACGCGCGGACCGCGTACCTGATCACCGTGCTCGTGGTCCTGCTGACCGGCGTGGTGGCACTGGCCCCGCTGGTGCGCCGGCGCGGCGGCATGCCGGTCGTGGTGGCGCTGCGCGCGCACTCGGTCCTGGTGGTGGAGCGGGTCGCGCTGGCCTCCGCGGCGGTCGGGCTGGGCCTCGGCGTCGCCGTGCAGCTCGCGCTCGCGCTGCCGATGGTCGCGCTGACCTGGGTCGCGCAGCGCGCCATGCGTGCCCGGCACGAACTCGGTCCGCCGGTCGCGGGCCTGACCCTCGCCACCCGCAGTCGAGTACCGGTGGAGGACGCGCCATGACCACTGTGACCACCGAGGCCGTCGGGAAGGCCGTCACCGCCGGCGCGGAGGCGCTCCTGCGCCGGCGCCGCCCCGACGGCGCGTTCGGCGACGACCCGCCCGCCTCGGTGCTGGGTACCGCGGGCGCGGTGGCCGCGCTGCACGCCGCCGACCCGTCCGGCTGCGCGGACCTGGTCGGCGCCGGAACCGCGTGGCTGCGCCGGCAGCAGCACGACGACGGCGGCTGGGGCGGCGTGGTGGGCGCCGGCACCGAGGTCGTGCCCACCGCCGTCGCGATCGCGGCGCTGGCCCTGACCGCGCCGGCCGACAGCGCCGGGGCGATCGCGGCGGGCCGGACCCGGCTGGCCGCGCTGGGCGGCGTCGACACCGTCACCGACCCGGCCATCTCCTTGCTCTGCCGCCAGTTGCTCACCATGGCCGGGATGACCGCCGAGGCGGGCCCGCTGCGCCGGCTGCCACTGGAGATCGTCCTGTTCGACCGGGTACGCCGGCAGCGCCTGTCGTTCCGTACCGCGCCGTTCATCGGGCTCGCCCTGATGCAGGCCGACCTGCTGCCCACCGGCCGCCTGCGCCGGGCCACGCTGGGCCGGGCCCGGCCGGTGGCGCTGCGGCTGCTGCGGTCCATCCACGACCACGAGGGCGGCACCGGCGCGCTCAGCGAGGACCCGTGGCCGGCCGCGCTGGTGCTGCTCGGCCTGGCCCGCAGCGGCGAGGCGCCGGACATCGCCCGCGCCGTCGTCGGCTGGCTGCGCCGGGCGGTACGCCCCGACGGCGCCTGGGACGCGGTCACCAACCTGGACCTGACCCGGACCGGGTACGCGGCGACCGGGCTGATCGCGGCCGGCTACGCCGACGACCCCCGGTTGCGCGCCACCCGGGAGTTCCTCCACGCCGGCCGCAAACCGGAGGCGTTCGAGGTGCTGGACGTGCCGCCGGGCGGATGGAGCTATTCGAACGCGCGCGGCTGGCCGGTGACGCTGGAGTCCGCCGAGATCCTCTCGGCGCTGGCCGGCTTTCCCGGGGCCGACGCCGACCCGGTCCTGCGCGACGGACTGGCGTGGCTGGTCGGCCGCCAGGACAGCCGCGGCTCGTGGAGCCTGTGGGTCCGTGACACCCGGCTCGCCAACGACGGTCCGTGCCCGGCCATCACCAGCCAGGCGATCCTCGCGCTGCACGACGCCGGCCACCCGGACGACCATCCGGCGATCGCCCGGGCGGCGGCCTGGCTGCTGACCCGGGCCGCGCCCGACGGCACGTTCGAGAACCTCTGGTACCGCGACCACACCTCCGGCACCGCCGTCGTGGTCGCCGCGCTGTCCCGGGTCGGGCACGCCCGGCACGAGGTGGTGCGCCGGGCGGCCCGGTGGCTGCGCGACACCCAGTTGCCCGACGGCTCGTGGGGGCCGGGCGACGGCACGGCGGGCTCGGTCGAGGAGACGTCCTGGGCCGTCCAGGGTCTGCTCGCCACCGGCGACCCGGACGCCACCGGGGCGGTGGACCGGGGCGTGGCCCGGCTGGTCGCCGCCGCCGGACCGGACGGGAGCTGGCCGGCGGCCCGGGTGTGCAACTACATCCGCCACCACATGCGCTATCCCAACGCCGTGATCACCCAGGCGCTCGCGCTGCGGGCACTCGGCGAGTACCGCCGGGCCGCCGCCGCGCGGCCGGACGTGGCGCCGCCGGCGGTGACCCGATGACCCCCGACGTGGTGGTGGCCGGCGCGGGCGCCGGCGGCCTGGCCTGCGCCCGCGCGCTCGGCGCGCTCGGCCTGCGGGTGCTGGTGCTGGACCGGCAGCGCACCCCGGCGTCGATTGCCAAGGGCGAGATCCTGCAGCCCGAGACGGTACGCATCCTCGACTCCTGGGGTCTGCTGGACGCGCTGCGGGCCACCGGCGCGCGCCCGGTCGGGCGGCTGGCCATCCGTGACCCGGCCGGCGAGCCGTTGCTCTGCCTGGACTACGCGGGGCTGCCCGGCGCGTACCGGCAGATCCTCTGCGCCGACTACGGCGACCTGCGCCGCGTGCTCACCGACCGGCTGCCGTCCGCAGCGCGCATCCGGTGGGGAGCGCGGGTCACCGGCGTCCTGCGCGACAGCGACGGGCGCATCGGCGGCGTCCGGTTCGTCGCCGACGGCGCCGAACAGGAGATCCACGCGCCGCTGGTGGTCGCCGCCGACGGCATGTCGTCGCCGCTGCGCCGCGGCGCCGGGATCGCGGTGCGGCGCCAGGAGTACCCGCACGGCCTGGTCGCCTTCGACGTGGCCGGCGCCGACGTGGCCGAGGAGGTGTCCGCCTACCGCACCGGCCGGGGACTCTGCCTGGTCTACCCGCTGCCGGGCGGGCGGTGCCGCCTGTACGCGCAGGTGACGCCGGACGAGTTCCGGGGGCGCGTCGACCTGGGCGCGTGGTGCGACCGGCTGCTCGCCGACGTGCCGGCGATCCGCCCGCTGGGCGCGGCGCTGCGCGCGAGCCTGGACCGGCGCCAACTGCTCGCGGTCTACCGGCTGCGCAGCGCGCGCCTGGCCGTGCCGGGGCTCGCGCTCGCCGGCGAGGCCGCCCACGCGGTGCACCCGATGGCGGCGCAGGGCGTCAACAGCTCCCTCGGCGACGCCGAGACGCTCGCCGCCTGCCTGGCGGCCGAGGGCGGCGCGCCGGAACCGGCGGCGGTGGACCGGGCGCTGCTCGCCTTCGAGGCGGCGCGGCGGCCCCGCCTGGACCACGTCGCGACGGTCAGCCACAACGCCTCCCGCATGATCACCGCGGTGTCCGGGCTGCCGAAGCTGCTCGGCGCGCGGATGATGCGCCGCACCGCCGCCAACCCCCGCCTGCTCGGGCTGACCGCCGGCAACCTCTCCGGCACCGACGTCCGGCCGCTGTCCGCGGTCGACCGGCTGTACCAGCTCGGGCTCCTGGCCGACCGGCGAGCGCACACCCCGCCGGTCCCGTCGGAAAGTGAGCGACCATGACGCCTGGCACCGCCGTCGGGACGCACCCGCCGGCCGACCTGTCCATGAACGAGACCCCCTACCCGCCGCTGCCGGGGGTGCGGCGGGTGGTCGCCGACGCCGCCGCGGCGCTGCAGCGCTACCCGGACCGCACGTCGGCGGCGCTCGTGGCCGCGCTGTCCCGGCGGCTCGGCGTGGGACCGGAGGCGATCCTCGTCGGCCCCGGCTCGGCCGGACTGTGCCAGCACCTCGTGCAGTCCCTCGGGCCCCGGCCGGACGTCGTCCACCCGGCCCTGTCGTTCGAGGGCTACCCGCTGATCATCGGCAACGCCGGGGCCCGCGCCGTGCCGGTGCCGATGGACGGGTACGGCCACGACCTGCCCGCGATGGCGGACGCGGTGACCGAGCGGACCCGCTGCGTGCTGCTGTGCAACCCGAACAACCCGACCGGGGCGGCGCTGCGCCGCGACGACGTCGAGGCGTTCCTGGACCGGATCCCGGCCGACGTGCCGGTCATCGTGGACGAGGCGTACCGCGAGTTCGTCACCGACCCCCGCTCGCCGGACGGGATGGACCTGTACCGGGCGTACGGCAACGTCTGCGTGCTGCGCACGTTCTCCAAGGCGTACGGGCTGGCCGCGCTGCGCGTCGGGTACGCCGTCGTGCCGCCCCGGCTCACCCGGGCCGCCGCGCTCACCGGGGCGGTGTTCTTCCCCTCCGCGCTCGCCCAGGCGGCGGCGGTGGCGAGCCTGACGCCGGAGGTGGACGCGGAGCTGACCCGGCGGTGCACGGAGCTGGTGGCGGAGCGTACCCGCCTGGTCGGCGCGCTGCGCGGCCTCGGGCTCACCGTGGCGCCCAGCGAGGCCAACTTCGTGTGGCTACCGCTGGGAGAGCGGGCCGTGCCGTTCGCCGACCGGGCCCGGGAGACCGGCATCCTGGTCATGGCGCTACCCGGCGCCGGGGTCCGGATCACCGTCGGTTCCCCGGAGGCGAACGAGCGGCTGCTCGCGTTCGTCCGCGCGGCGCTCGCCGACGGGCTCTGACCGGCCGGCCGGCGCCAGCGCGACCACGCTCAGGTAGTTCAGGCCGGGCTCGTAGTCGGCCACCACCACCGGCCGGGGCCGCGCCGCGTCCCCGGCGAGACGGTCCAGCAGCGCCCACCAGACCCCGGTGGACGGCTGCCTGCGCGGCCCGGTCGTCATCGCGGCGCCGCCGTGGCCGGGCCACACGGCGGCCAGGTCCGCGCCGAGCACGACCGCGACATCGGTACGTCCGGCCGTCAGCTCGCCCACCTCGGCCGCCGCGAGCGCGGCCACGTCGCCGGCGTCGACGTCCACGTGCTGGCGCAGCGCGGTCACCCGCGCGCCGCCGCCGAGCCCGATCAGCTCGGGACCGCCGGCCGCACCATCGCTGTCGCCGCCGGTCGCGCCGTCGTCGGCGAGCGCGTCGTAGAGCATGGCCACGGCCCGGTGGCGCGCCGGTACGGGCACCGCCGCGTCGTACGGCAGCACCGCCTGCTCGACGGTGAGCACCAGGGCGCGGCGGCACCCGTACGCGCGGGCGATCCGCAGCCCGGTGAACGCCGCCGCCGAACCCTGGTCGCAGAGCGCGAACGACATCGGCGTGCCCGGGCAGACGTGACTGAGGTACGCCGCGGTGGCCCGCCCGGGCAGCATGTCGTGCACGGCGAACGCCAGCACGAGCAGGTCCACCGGCTCGTCCGGCGGCACGACGGCGGGGATCAGCTCGGCGGCCATCTCCCCGTACGACTGGCCCAGCGCCGCCGCGGGCGCGTCGAACAGGCCGCCGGGCACACGCAGCCCGTACGGCCGGGTCAGGTCGGCCAGGTAGCCGGCGGCGCGCTCGCGCAGCACGGGGTCGCCGAGCAGCGCGGCCGGACCGGTGAACGTGCGCCGCGCGGCCCGCAGCAGGCGGAGTCCGGTCTCCATGGTGGCCTCCGCCGCTCAGTGCTCGAAGACCATGGCGGCGAACGTCGCGCCGTCCCCGGCGCCCACCGCCGCGACCAGATAGCGGTCACCGGGCCGGAGCAGGTCGCGCTGCCGGGCGGTGCGGTAGTTGACGAACGCGTCGGCGCAGAACACGTGCCCGGTCTCGGTGACGTTGTCCAGCAGCACCCGGTCCAGCGGCAGCCCGATCAGCCGGCACAGCCGCTTCCAGGTCATCAGGTTCACGTTGTGCGGCAGCACCAGCCGCAGCTCGGACAGCGTCGTGCCGGACCGCTCCAGCGCCCGGCCGATCACCTCGGCCAGCGCCGGCCGGTACGCCCGCTGGAACCGCGCCGGGGACTCGCCGCCGGCCACGTCGAACTCGCCCCGCTGGTGGCAGGCGTACGCGAGCAGCCGGTCCCGGCCGCCACCGGCGCTGAGCAGGCAGGCCGAGGCGCCCTCGCTGAACACCGACGTCTCCGGGATGAACTGGGCGTCACGGGTGAACGCCTTCTCGCCGGTCAGCACCAGCGCCAGCGGCGGACCGTCCGGCGTGTCCGGTTCGGACGCGAGCAGCCGCCCGGCCACGTCGATCGCGGCGAGCGCGCTGGCGCAGGACTGCTGGGTGAGCGTGAACGCGAGCGCGTGGCCCAGCCCGAGCGCGCGGCACACCTCGTGCAGCGGGTTGACCGGGTAGGGGGTGACCACCGGGAAGGCCCGCCCGTACACCACGAACCGCACCCGCCGCCGCAGCGTGTGCAGCGCGGTGAGGCCGTGCGCGGCGCGCAGCAGCAGGTCGGTCAGGGACAGCCCGGGGTCGCGGCGGACCTCGGTCAGGCCGTGGAAGCGGCGGAACAGGCGCACCTGCATGTCGCTCAGGCCCAGTGGCGCGGCCAGGCTCTCGACCGGCACCCGGCGCTGCGGCAGGAACACCGAGACGGCCTCGATGGCCGTCATGCGCGAACCGTCACGACACGGATCAGATCAGTGACGCCGATGGATGTCAACGCGCGTGCGATCATATCGACGTGGCTCGCTTCCTGTTCGTCGTCCTGCCGGTGGAGTCCCATCTGAACGCGCCGGTCGCCATCGTCCAGGAGCTGGAGGCGGCCGGGCACGAGGTGGCCTGGGTCGGGCCGCGCAGCGACCTGCGCCCGCTGGTCGGCCCGGACGCCACGCTGTTCCCCACCGGCAAGCGCTACTACCGCTCCGACGACGCGGCCGGGATGGCCTCGGTGCGCAGCCTCTGGGAGGGGCACGTGCTGCCCGCGAACCGGTTCATCCGCGACGCCGCCGACGCCGCCGTCGAGCGGTACCGGCCGGACGTGGTGGTGGCCGACCAGTACGCGCTGGCCGGCGCGCTCGCCGCGCACCGCCGCGGGCTGCCGTGGGCGACGTTCTGCGTCGGCATGCTGGAGCTGACACCGCCGACCGAGGAGATGCCCGAGTTCACCGGCTGGGTGGACGCCCAGGTCCGCCGCGTGTGGGCGATGACCGACCTGCCCGTGGACGAGACGATCGACCTGCGCTTCTCGCCGTACCTCGTGATCGGCCTGACCACGACGGCGCTCACCGGCCCGGCGCCGCTGCCGCCGGGCTGCGTGCTCACCGGGCCGGCGCTGGGACGGCGGCCGAACGCGCCCGCGTTCGCCTGGGAGGCGTGGGATCCCGGCCGCCGGCACGTGCTGGTCACGGTCGGCACGATGGCCGAGCACCTCGCCGCCGACTTCTACCGGCGGATGACGGCGGCGACCGCGCCGCTCGCCGACCGGGTCCAGGTGATCCTCACCGCCGGCGCCGGACTGGTGCCCGACCCGCCGCCGCACGTGCTCGTCGCGCCCCGGGTGCCGGTGCTCGCGCTGATGCCCCGGCTCGACGCCCTCGTGTCGCACGGCGGGCTGGGCACCGTGTCCGAGGCGCTGGCCCACGGTGTGCCGGTGGTGGTCGCGCCGATCCGGCACGACCATCCGGCGGTGGCGCGGCAGGTGCGCCGGGCCGGCGCCGGACTGGAGGTCTCCTTCGGCTCCGCGACCCCGGCGGAGCTGACCGCCGCGCTGAGCGCGGTGCTCGACGAACCCGCGTACCGGGCGGGAGCGCGCCGGGTGGGGGAGTCGTTCGCGGCGGCCGGCGGCGCCCGCGCGGCGGCGGCACGTCTCGCCGTGTTGGCACGCACGGCTCCCGACACTGACGCATCGATCGTTGTCCAACCGTCGGGGCCGAACTAGCCTGACCTGACGCACCCGCGCCGGCGTCGCGCCGCACGAGGAGGCTCGATGATCGAGGCCACCGGCCTACGCAAGTCCTTCCGGGTCGGACGTGGCCGCGGCGCCACCACTGTCGAGGCGGTACGCGGCGTCGACTTCGCGGTCCGGCGCGGCGAGATCGTCGGATTCCTCGGCCCGAACGGCGCGGGCAAGTCCACCACGCTGCGGATGCTCGCCACGCTGATCCGGCCCAGCGGGGGAGCGGCCACCATCGCCGGGGTCGACCTGCTGCGCTCGCCCGCGCAGGTGCGGCGGCGGATCGGCTTCGTGGCGCAGGCCAGCGGCACCTACGACGACTCGACCGCCCGGCGGGACCTGGTGCTCCAGGCCCGGATGCACGGGCTGTCCAAGTCGGTGGCGCAGGAACTGGCCGCCGGGGCGATCCGCGCGTTCCAGCTCGACGACTTCGCCGACCGCAAGATCAAGACGTACTCGGGCGGGCAGCGCCGCCGCCTCGACGTCGCGCTCGGCGTCATCCACTCGCCGCAGGTGATGTTCCTGGACGAGCCGACGGCGGGGCTCGACCCGCCCAGCCGGGTCCGGATGTGGCAGGAGGTACGGCGGCTGCGCGAGGAGGGCATGACCATCTTCCTCACCACGCACTACCTGGACGAGGCCGACAGCCTCTGCGACCGCGTCTCGATCATCGACGCCGGGCGGATCGTGGCCGAGGGCACCCCGTCGGCGCTCAAGCGCGAGATCTCCGGCGACGTGGTCGCCGTCGACTTCGCCGCCGCCGACGTCGCGGACGAGACCGGCGGCGACCTGCCGGCCGCGACGAAGCTGCTGGCCGAGGCGCCGTACGTGCACGCGGCCGAGCCGGTCGACGGCACGCTGCGGCTCTACGTCGACAGCGCCGCCACGGCCATCCCGCAGGTCATGCGGGCGCTCTACGACCGGGGCATCGAGCCCGGCGCGATCGAGGCCCGCCGGCCCAGCCTCGACGACGTGTTCCTGGCCAAGACCGGCCGGTCGCTCGCCGAGTGACCGGACGCCGAGAGGAGTACGGCGTGAAGCTCGTCCGCGACACCTGGCTGATCTTCCAGCAGGAGGCCGGCCTGATGGTGCGCAACCCGGTTATGGTGGCGTTCAGCCTGGCCCAGCCGATCACCTACCTGATCCTCTTCGCGCCGTTCCTCAAGGTGGTGATGGTCGACCGGGGCGCCTCGACCTACGCCGACGCGTACCGCATCTACGTACCCGGCCTGTTCGTGGCGATGGGCCTGTTCGGCGGCCTGTTCGCCGGTTACGGGCTGCTCAGCGCGCTGCGCGCGGGCATCATCGACAGGTGCCGGGTGACGCCGGTGAGCCGGACCGGCCTGCTGCTGGGCCGGGCGCTGATGCACGTGTGCCTCAACGTGGTGCAGGCCATGGTGGTCACGCTCGTGGCGCTGCCGTTCGGCCTGCGGGTGCACCTGGCGAACCTGCTGGTGTCGTACGCGCTGCTGTCGGTGATGGTGCTGCTGAGCACCTCGATCTCGTACGACATCGCGTTGCTGGTCCGCAACGAGAACAGCCTCGGCGTGCTGGTGAACACCGTCGGGCAGCCGGTGTCGCTGCTGGCCGGCGTGCTCATCCCGCTCGTGCTGGCGCCGATGTGGATCCAGCGGGTCGCGGTGTGGAATCCGTTCGCCTGGGCCACCGACGGCATGCGGGCGCTGTTCGCCGGCCAGATCACCCAGAGCGTGGTCTGGCAGGGCGCGCTCATCATGTCCGGGCTGGCCGCGGCGAGCCTGTTCTGGTCGTCGCGGCTGTTCAACCGCGACGTCTCCTGACCGAGCGTACATCGAGCATTGTCTCAGCGTGGCGGGCGCTCTAGCCTGATCGTGTCCCCGCCCGGCGGCCGGTACGCCGCCGGCGCGGCCGTGACGTGTGTCAGCTGAGGAGGCGACTCGTTTGGGTGCCGACAACTTCCGCGCGACGCTGGCGGCCGACATGGAGCTGGGCGCGGGCAACGTGCTGCTCCGGCTGGCCGAGCACGGCGCCGACATGGACATGCCCCGGGTGACGTTCGACGTCGACGTCGACGGCATCCCCGCCTGGACGCCGCTGTCGCTCGCCACCCTGACCGAGCGGGTCGCGGCGCGGGCGGCGTGGTTCCGGGCGCGCGGCGTCCGCCGGGCCGACCCGATCGCGGTGTACGTGACCTCGGCGCCGGACGTGTTCCTCAACTTCCTGGCGCTGACCTGGCTCGGCGCGATCCCGGCGCTGATGAACGGCAACATGCCGATCGAGCTGGCGGCCGAGTTCGTGCGGCGGCTGCGCGCCGCCGGGGTGGTGGTCGACGCCGACCACGCCGCCCTGGCCGGGCACGACCTCGGCGCGCCGGTCCTCGGCGACGCGGCGCAGACCGGCGCGGGCGACCCGGCGCAGGCCCCGCCGCACCACCGGCACCACCCGCAGGACCCGGTGGTCATCACCCACTCCTCGGGCACCACCCGGGTGCCGGCGGCGATCGTCCACTCGCACCACGGCCTGTTCGCCGCGATCCGCGCGGTCCGGCTCACCGAGTCCCGGCCGTACGGCGAGGTGCGGGAGATGTCCGCGCTGCCGGCCGCGCACGCCGCCGGCATCATCACGCTCAACCAGGCGCTCTGCAACGGCTACCAGCTGCTGTGCCTGTCCGCGCAGGGCGGCCCGTTCGCGCGCAGCGCCGAGACGATCCTCTCCGCGATCGAACGGTGGCGCCCCACCGGCGTCTTCGGCTTCGCGGTGACCTGGTCCGAGCTGGCGCGGGTCGACCTCACCACCCGCGACCTCAGCTCGGTGCGCAACTGGTTCAACACCGGAGACTGCGCGCACGAGTCGCACGTACGCCGGCTGGTCGCGGTCGGCAGCCATCCCACGTACACCCGCGACGGCATGGTGGACGCCCCCGGCTCGAAGTTCGTCGACATGCTCGGCTCCACCGAGATGGGGCACGGCGCGTTCCGGATCACCCACCGGCTGGGCAGCGACCGGTACGACCGCTGTGTCGGCAAGCCGTACCCGTTCGCCGAGATCGCGCTGCTCGACGTGGAGACCGGTGAGGAGGTAGCGCCGGGGCAGGTGGGGCACGTCGGCCTGAAGTCGCCGACGCTGGCGCTCGGGTACTGGAACGACTCGGTCACCACGTACCGCACCCGGCTGGGCGGTTACTACCTCACCGGCGACCTGATGTACCGCGACGAGGCCGGCGACTACCACCACGTCGACCGGGCCAGCGACGCGGTCGACCTGGGCGGCGGGACCTGGCTGTACACCGCGCTGTCCGAGGAGCGCGTCCTGCGGCACTGCCCGGACGTCCGTGACTGCACTGTGGTCGCGGCGGCGGCCGAGGACGGCACGACCGTCACCGACGTGCTGCTCCTGCTCGCCGAGGACGCGGATCCGGCGCGCGACCGCACCGACCGGGTCCGGGCCGCGCTGGGCCCCGCGGTGGCCGCGACGCTGCGCCGGGTGGTGACCGTCCCGGACGGCGACGTGGTCATGGGACCCACCGGCAAGGTCCGCAAGTTCCTGATGCGACAGCGCCTGCTCGCCGGAGCCGCGGCGCCCGGCGCCGGCTGAGCGGGGGAGATCGACACCTGGCGCGGCCGTGCCAGAATCTGGCCGTGTCCTACCTCCCCTCGCAGCCGTACCCGCCGATGCACGGCGTCGTCCCGCTGATCGCCTACCCGCACCCGATCGCCCCGCCGCCGGGCTGCGGAGTGCTCGTGGTCTCGGTGAACCGGGGGCCGTACATGATTCCCGCGCCGGTCACCAGCCGCTTCAAGATCGACCGCCAGGTGGTCGCGATCCCGGGCGAGGGCACGTGGCACGTCGCCGTCCCGGCCGGCGGGCACGACGTCCGCTACACCGACTTCATGGGCGTCCCGCTGATGACTACGTCGCTCATGGTCCAGCCGGGAGCCGCCCACCACCTGGTGTTCCGCTTCGGCGGTTGGCGCAACCGGGTGCACGACGGGTACGGCACCGACGTGACGCGGTTCGGCCTGTGGTCGAACTACTCGGTCGCCCTCGTCACGCTCGTCGTCGGCGGGCTGGCCTGCTGCGGCGTGTTCGGGGTGATGCTGGGCTCGACCGGGTAGCGGCGCCCGGCGCGGGCCCGGCCTTGATCCGGAAAGCCGCCGAAACTTCCGGTCACCATCGCTTACTCGGCTCGTTCAAGAGACCCCCGGCAGGGCTGCGAAAGCCTCACGCGGCAGCGCTACGCCCTATTTGTGCCACTTCGGGTTTCCACAACATTTCCGGAACTTGTTGACACGGAGAAATGAGCCTCCAATACTGTGGCCATCGGCGTATCTCGATTGACGTCGATGTCCGTCCACCGCCGTGGCGCGCAGTCGCCCGTCCCGCCGTCCACCAGCGGACGGCCACATGCGGCTCGTGCCACCCGGCTGGCCGCGCCAGCCGGTCACAGGGAGGAAACCCGTCCATGAACGACGCCCCCGTCCGCACGGGCAACCGCAGGCGCGGACGCCTCCGGATGCTCTTCGGCGGCGCCTGTGCCGTGGCGCTGATCGCCGCCGGGACGACGGCGGTCACGTCCGGCCCGGCCTACGCCGACACCACCGTCACGTCGAACTCGACCGGCACCAACAACGGCTACTTCTATTCCTTCTGGAAAGACAGTGGCAACGTCTCCATGACCATGGGCAACGGTGGTCAGTACAGCACCCAGTGGAGCAACATCAACAACTTCGTCGCCGGCAAGGGCTGGAACCCGGGCGGCCGCCGCACGGTCAGCTACTCCGGCAGCTTCAACCCGTCCGGCAACGCGTACCTGACGCTCTACGGGTGGACCCGCAACCCGCTCGTCGAGTACTACATCGTCGACAGCTGGGGCAGCTGGCGCCCGCCGGGCAGCGGCTACATGGGCTCGGTGTCCTCCGACGGCGGCACGTACGACATCTACCGCACCCAGCGGGTCAACGCCCCCTCGATCGAGGGCACGCGGACGTTCTACCAGTACTGGAGCGTCCGGCAGTCGAAGCGCGTGGGCGGCACCATCACCGCCGGCAACCACTTCGACGCCTGGTCCCGCTACGGCATGAACCTCGGTTCGCACGACTACCAGATCCTCGCCACCGAGGGCTACCAGAGCAGCGGCAACTCCAACATCACGATCGGCGGGACCAGCGGTAACCCGACCACCCCGCCGCCGAACAACGGTGGCTGCACGGTCAGTGTCAGCCGGGCCGAGGAGTGGGGCGACCGGTTCAACGTGACCTTCTCGGTCAGCGGCACCAGCAACTGGGTCGTCAGCATCCAGACCCAGGGCGGCCAGAGCCTGCAGAACAGCTGGAACGCCTCGGTCAGCGGCACCAGCGGCACGCTCACCGCGCGTCCCAATGGCAACGGCAACAACTTCGGCATCACGCTCTACAAGAACGGCAACAGCAACACGCCCACCGCGAGTTGCTCAGCCGCCTGAGCCCTCTTCCGGGGAGGGGG
Organism: Micromonospora sp. C41; assembly: GCF_018070485.1. Lineage (NCBI taxonomy): Bacteria > Bacillati > Actinomycetota > Actinomycetes > Micromonosporales > Micromonosporaceae > Micromonospora > Micromonospora sp. C41. The sequence continues at coordinate 518,786 of NZ_JAGPXP010000001.1, forward strand.
TGCCGCGCCAGGCGCGGCACCCCCGTTTTCGTGTGCGCGGACGGCCGCGGTGGCGGCCGACACACCTGGGCAGAAACTTGATTCATTCCAAAAGACCGGGCTAAGGTCGTCGCATGACGGCCGACTTCGAGACGCAGCTCCGGGCGGTCTCGTTGCGGGTGACCCGGCCCCGGCTGGCGGTGCTCGCGGCGTTGCGCGACCACCCGCACGTCGACACCGACACCGTGATCGCGCTGGTCCGCGCGGAGCAGCCCACCGTGTCCCACCAGGCGGTCTACGATGTGCTGCGGGCCCTCACCGACGCCGGGCTGATCCGGCGCATCCAGCCGGCCGGCGCCACGGCCCGCTACGAGTCTCGGGTGGGAGACAACCACCATCACGTCGTGTGCCGTTCCTGCGGCGCCATCGCCGACGTCGAGTGTGCCGTCGGCAGCGCCCCCTGTCTCACCGCCTCCGACGACCACGGTTTCGTGGTGGACGAGGCGGAGGTCGTCTACTGGGGCGCCTGCCCCGGCTGCGCGGCCGACCGCACCGCCCAGTGATCCGCCAGTTCGGAAGGAAACAGATGAGCGACACCCAGGACAACCGGCCCGTCAGCCCGCAGGGCGTGGACGCGAAGGAGGCGGCCGGCTGCCCGGTCGCGCACGACTCCGTGACCGCGCACGGCAGCGAGAGCGAGAACCCTGCGATCGACTCGCCGACCCCGAAGACCGGCGGTCGTCCGCGCAGCAACCGTGACTGGTGGCCCAACCAGCTCGACCTGTCGGTGCTGCACGCCCACTCGGACAAGGGCAACCCGCTCGGCCCGGAGTTCAGCTACGCCCGGGAGTTCGCCAAGCTCGACGTCGAGGCGCTCAAGCGGGACATCACCGAGGTCCTCACCACCTCGCAGGACTGGTGGCCGGCCGACTTCGGCCACTACGGCGGCCTGATGATCCGGATGAGCTGGCACGCCGCGGGCACCTACCGCATCGAGGACGGCCGCGGTGGCGCCGGCGACGGCGGCCAGCGGTTCGCCCCGCTGAACAGCTGGCCGGACAACGCCAACCTGGACAAGGCCCGCCGGCTGCTCTGGCCGGTCAAGCAGAAGTACGGCCAGAAGATCTCCTGGGCCGACCTGCTGGTGCTCGCCGGCAACGTCGCGCTGGAGTCGATGGGCTTCAAGACCTTCGGCTTCGGCTTCGGCCGTGAGGACGTCTGGGAGCCGGAGGAGATCTTCTGGGGCCCCGAGGACGCCTGGCTCGGCGACGAGCGCTACGCCTCCGAGAAGGAGATGGTGGCCGGCGTCGGCGCGACCGAGATGGGTCTGATCTACGTCAACCCGGAGGGCCCGCGCGGCAACGCCGACCCGCTCGCGGCGGCGCACTTCATCCGCGAGACGTTCCGCCGAATGGCGATGAACGACGAGGAGACCGTCGCGCTGATCGCCGGCGGCCACACCTTCGGCAAGACCCACGGCGCGGGCCCCGCCGACCAGCACGTCGGCCCCGAGCCGGAGGCCGCGCCGCTGGAGGCGCAGGGTCTGGGCTGGCTCAGCACGTACGGCGAGGGCAAGGGCGGCGACACGATCACCAGCGGTCTCGAGGTGACGTGGACCGACAAGCCGACGCAGTGGTCCAACCGGTTCTTCGAGATCCTCTTCGGCTACGAGTGGGAGCTGACCACCAGCCCGGGTGGCGCCAAGCAGTGGGTCGCCAAGGACGCCGAGGCGATCATCCCGGACGCACACGACCCGTCGAAGAAGCACAAGCCGACGATGCTGACGACCGACCTGTCGCTGCGCGTCGACCCGGCGTACGAGAAGATCTCCCGCCGGTTCCTGGAGAACCCGGACGAGTTCGCGCTGGCGTTCGCCAAGGCCTGGTACAAGCTGCTGCACCGTGACATGGGCCCGGTCAGCCGCTTCCTCGGCCCGTGGGTGCCGGAGGCCCAGCTCTGGCAGGACCCGGTGCCGGCCGTCGCGCACGAGCTGGTGAACGACGCCGACGTCGCCGCTCTCAAGGCGAAGGTGCTGGAGTCCGGTCTCACCACCGCCCAGCTGGTCTCCACCGCCTGGGCCTCGGCCGCGAGCTACCGCTCCACCGACAAGCGCGGTGGCGCCAACGGCGCGCGGATCCGCCTGGAGCCGCAGCGCAACTGGGAGGTCAACCAGCCCGAGCAGCTCGCCACCGTGCTGGCGACGCTGGAGGGCATCCAGCAGGAGTTCAACGCCGCCGGCGGCGCCCAGATCTCCCTCGCCGACCTGATCGTGCTGGCCGGCTCGGCCGCTGTCGAGCAGGCGGCGCGCGACGCGGGCGTCGAGCTGACCGTGCCGTTCCACCCGGGGCGTACCGACGCCACCCAGGAGCAGACCGACGTCGAGTCGTTCCGGGTGATGGAGCCGCGCGCCGACGGGTTCCGCAACTACCTGCGGCCGGGCGAGAAGACCCAGCCGGAGGTGCTGCTCGTCGACCGGGCGTACATGCTGAACCTGACCGCGCCGGAGATGACCGTGCTGGTCGGCGGTCTGCGCGCGCTCGGCAACAACGTCGGCGGCGCGTCGCACGGCGTGCTCACCGAACGGCCCGGCGTGCTCACCAACGACTTCTTCGTCAACCTGCTCTCCCCGGGCACCCGGTGGAAGGCGTCGGAGTCCGAGGAGCACGTGTACGAGATCCGGGACCTGGCCACCGACCAGGTCAAGTGGACCGCCACCGCGGTCGACCTGATCTTCGGCTCCAACTCGCAGCTGCGGGCCCTCGCCGAGGTCTACGCCAGCGACGACGCGCGGGAGAAGTTCGTGCGTGACTTCGTCGCCGCCTGGACGAAGGTCATGGAGCTGGACCGCTTCGACCTGGCCTGATCTGCCGTCTCCGAGCGAGCCCCGGTCCGTCGCGCCGCGACGGACCGGGGCTCGTCCCGTGTCCGGCGGGTGTCGGGGATCAGCGGCGCACACCCGGCCCGCAAACGTTGGAAAATCTGCTCAGAAGTTGCGGTCGTCCCGCGAAGCGGTTTGTTTCGTCCCGAGCGTCGGGATCCCGGCCGAGCGCCGGATCGCTCGGTCCAGCGTGGATCGCCGCTGGTGGTCGGGGATCTGACCCCGCTCGTGTTGCCTGCGGGTTTCGAAAACTTTGCCGCAAGCTCTTGCAAAGACTTTCATGGATGGCGCATGGTGTTCGCTACCCGGGACGGCCGCCCCACCCCCCGCTCACCCTTTCGAACCCACGGAAGAGGTCCCCCAACCATGCTTTCCGTCAGGCCACACCCCCGTGGCCGTGCCGGTCGCCTGCTGCTCGCCGCCGCGCTCGTCGCGGCGGGCGGCACGGTTGCCGTCGCGGCTGCCACCACCACCGCCGCACCCGCCCGCGCCGCCGTCGTACTCAACGACAGCGAGGTGACCGCCAACCTCTGGGAATGGAACTGGACCTCGGTCGCCGCCGCCTGCACCGACCACCTCGGACCGGCCGGCTACGGCGCGGTGCAGGTGGCACCGCCGCAGGAGTCGGTGAAGCTGCCCGCCAGCGCCGACGGCGCCTACCCGTGGTACGAGGTGTACCAGCCGGTGTCGTACAAGCTGGACAGCCGGTTCGGCAACCGCCAGCAGTTCGCCGCGATGGTCACCGCCTGCCACAACGCCGGTGTGCGCGTCTACGTCGATGCGGTGGTCAACCACATGGCCGGCACCAACAACCCGGCCGGTACGCGCGGCTACGCCGGCACCGAGTTCTCCGGCTACAGCTACCCGGCCGTGCCGTACGGCGACGGCGACTTCCACCGCCCCGGCGACAACTGCCCGACCGGCGGCGCCATCAACGACTGGAACAACGAGGCCCAGGTGACCAGCTGCGAGCTGCTGTCGCTGTCGGACCTGTACACCGAGAAGGAAGCGGTCCGGAACAAGATCGCCGCGTACCTCAACGACCTGATCGGGCTCGGCGTCGACGGCTTCCGGGTCGACGCGGTCAAGCACATCCGCAAGGACGACTTCGCGGCCATCCTCGGCAAGCTGAACAACACGGTCGTCGAGGGCCGGCGCCCGTACGTCGCGCAGGAGATCTTCGACGGGGCGAGCAACTCCGCGCTGCAGGCCCGCGCGTACATCGCCAACGGCGACGTGCTCGACTTCGCGTACGCCAAGGGCATCCGCTCGGCCTTCCAGGGCTCCATCTCGGCGCTGGCCAACGTGCCGAACTGGAACCTCGACGCGCCCGGCGCCAACGTCTTCGCCATGGTCACCAACCACGACCTGGAGCGCGACGGCGTGGTGCTGTCGTACAAGAACGGCACCGACTACGTGCTGGCCAACTACTTCGCGCTGGCCTACCCGCACGGCAAGCCGTCGGTCTACGACAGCTTCACCTGGTCCAACCGCAACCAGTCCCCGCCGCACGACGGCACCGGACGGGTCACCGACACGGTCTGCGGCGCCGCCTGGACCTGCCTGAGCCGCACCACCGGCGTCAAGGGCATGGTCGGCTGGGCCAACACCGCCCGCCCGGTGAAGACCGTCTCGGACTTCACCACGGTGAACAGCAACGTGATCGGCTTCCACCGGGGCGACCGGGCGTGGATCGGCATCAACGACTCCGGCTCCGCCACCACCGCCACCTTCACCACCGGGCTCGCCGATGGCCGGTACTGCGACGTCATCTCCGGCGTCGCCACCGGCAGCGGCTGCACCGGCTCCACGGTGACCGTGTCCGGCGGCCGGGCCACCGTGACCCTCCCGGCCAACGACGCGGTCGCGATCCACGTGAACGCCCGGCCGGGCGCGAGCCCGTCCCCGTCGGCCTCCCCGACCGTGTCGCCCTCGCCGACCGTGTCCCCCACGGTGAGCCCGGGTGACCGGATCGCCACCACGTTCACCGTCACCGCGAACCTGGCCGCCGGGCAGGACGTCCGCGTCGTCGGCAGCATCCCCGCGCTCGGGTCGTGGACGCCCGCGAGCGGCGTCAAGCTCACCGCGCAGGGCGGCGGCGTCTACCGTGCCACCGTCGACCTGCCCCGGTCCACCGCGGTGGAGTACAAGTTCGTCAAGCTGACCGCCGCCGGCGCGGTCACCTGGGAGTCCGGCGCGAACCGGACGCTCACCACGCCGGCCACCGGCACGTACGCGGTGACCGAGACGTTCCGCGGTGACACCGTCTCCACGGCTGTGGCCACCACGTTCTCCGTCACCGCGACCACCGCCTACGGGCAGAACGTGTTCGTCGTCGGCAACATACCGGCGCTCGGCGGCTGGAACCCGGCCGCCGCCGTCGCGCTCTCCTCGGCCGCGTACCCGGTCTGGCGGGCCACTGTCGACCTGCCCGCGAACACCGCTGTCGAGTACAAGTACGTCAAGAAGAACCCGGACGGGACGGTGACCTGGGAGTCCGGCGCGAACCGGACGCTCACCACGCCGGCCGGCGGCACCCGGGCCGTCACCGACACCTGGCGCTGACGATCGTGCGGCCCGTCCCCCTCACCCCTGGGGACGGGCCGCATCCGCGCCGGTCAGACCGCCGCGAACGACCAGACCTGGGCCGGGTTGCCGAACCCGGTGCAGCGGTAGATCTGGACCGTCGCGCCGTCGGCGTCCGATCCACTCCGCACGTCCATGCACCGGCCACCGACCTGCGACTTGATCTGGTGCACCCCCGCGAACGAGTTCGGGTCGACCGTCCACTTCATGCTCGACGTGCCGGTGCAGGCCCACTGCTGCAACGGCGTGCCGTCGGCGTTCACCCCGTTGCGGACGTCCACGCACATGCCGCTGAACTGGTTGACGAACGTGTAGGTGTCCCTGCCCACCGGCGACCAGCGCTGCACGGCCTGGCCGTCACAGGTGCGCTGCACGACCCGGCCGCCGAGCGACGACGGGGCGCCGGACCGGTCCACCTCCAGGCACTTGCCGCTGCCGTAGTTGACGATGGCGTAGTGGCCGCTGGCGGCCTGTGCCGGCGGGCCGTACGCCACCCCGAACCCGGCGGCGAGCAGTCCCGCCGCCAGCACCCCGGCCGCTCTCTTCCCGATCATGGTGTCTCCCCTCGGAGTCGTGTCGTCGTCCCGGATCCGCCGGTGGTCACCGGCCGGACGACTGGGGAAGACGCTAGGGAGCCGCGACGGCACCCGGATCCGGGTTCCTCCTAGTCGACGAGGCCGCGCGGGCACCCTGTCGGGTTCGCGTCGCGCCCGCCCGGACGGACCACACCGGCGGCTAGCGTGCGGTCATGGGCAGCGGTCCGGCGCCGGCCGGTGCCGTCGGCACGGCCACGGACACCGGTGATGACGCCCTGCTCGGGCGCGCCGACGAGTGCCGGCGGCTCGGCGCGTTGCTGGCCGACGCGGTCGACGGTCACGGCGGCGCCCTGGTGCTGCGCGGTGCGGCAGGCGTGGGCAAGACGGCGCTGCTGGAGCACTGTGCCGCCCGGTCCACCGGGATGCGGGTGCTGCGCGCCACCGGCGCGCCGTTCGAGGCGGACCTGCCGTTCTCCGCGCTGCACCAACTGGCGCGGCCACTGCTGCACCGGCTCGGCGATCTGCCCGCGCAGCAGGCCGACGCGCTGCGTACCGTATTCGCCATCGACGGCAGTTCCCGTCCGGTCAACCGGCTCGCCGCGTACGTGGCGACGCTGAGCCTGCTCACGACGGCGGCCGAGGACACGCCGGTGCTCTGCCTGGTCGACGACGCGCACTGGATCGACCCGGCCTCCGCCGAGGCGTTGCTGTTCACCGCCCGGCGGCTGCTCGCGGACCGGGTCGCCGTCGTCTTCGCGGCCCGCGACGCCCCCGCGTTCCCCGCGCCCGGCCTGCCGGAGCTGCCGCTGACCGGTCTGGCGCGCGACGACGCGATCCGGCTCGCCATGCGCGCCGGCCTGGACCGCCGGGTGGCCGCCGACCTGGCGGCGGCCACCGCCGGCAACCCGCTCGCGCTGACCGAGCTGCCGGCGACGCTGTCCGAGGAGCACCGCAACGGGTGGCTGCCGCTGCGGGAGCCTCTCGTGCTCGTCGAACGCATCGAGACGACCGTCCTGGCGCACGCCCGCGGGCTGCCCGACGACACCTGGCGTGCGCTCGTCGCCTGCGCGGTCACCGAGGTCACCACCCCGGCGCTGCTGGAGCGGATCCTGGTGGCGGACGGGCTGCGTCTGGGCGTGCTGGACCCGGCGGTCGACGCCGGGCTGATCCGGGTGACCGACCGTGAGGTGACGTTCCGCCACCCGCTGACCCGCGCCGCGGTGCACTCGGTCGCCGGCCCCGGCCGGCGGCGGGCCGCCCACCTGGCGGTGGCCGCCGCGCTCACCGGCGACGACACCGCCGACCGCCGGGCCTGGCATCTCGCGGCCGCCACCACCGTGCCCGACGAGGGCGTCGCCGCGTTGCTGGCCGACTCCGCCGAGCGGGCGCAACGCCGGGGCGGCGTGGTGGCCGAGGCCCGCGCCTACGAACGGTCGGCCCGTCTCACCCCGGACCCGGACGTACGCGCGTCCCGGCTCGCCGCCGCGTCGCGCGCCTGGGCCAACGCCGGCGCGAGTCGGCACGCGATCACGCTGGGGGAGGAGGCGATCGGACTGACCCGGCGCGCCGACCTGCGCTGCCGGGTCAAGCCGTTGCTCGCCCACCTGGCGCAGCAGCACGGTGACACGGCGGGCGCCGAGGCGTACCTGGCCGACGCGCAGGCGTACGCGCAAGCGGATCCGCTCGGCGCGGCCCGGCTGATGAGCGCCCGCGTCAACCAGTTCTGGGCGCGGCTGGACGTCACCGGCATGGTGCCGCTGTGCGCGCGGGTGGCCGAGCTGGCCGCCGCGGACGCGGGCGCGACCTGGCCGAAGGGCCCGATCCGGCTGGCCGCGGCACAGGTGCTGGCCGGGCTGCCCGAAGGGGTCGCGTCGGCCCGTGCCCTGGTCGCCGCCTGCGCCGGCCACGCCGACGGCTCGGCGGCGGAGCTGGCCGAGGTGTTCTGCTGGCTCGGGGACCACGACACCGCGCGGGCGCTGCTGGAACCGGAGATCGACCGGGCCCGCGCCGCCGACGACGTGTTCCTGCTGGCGTACGCCCTGCCCCGGCTCGCCGGGCTGGAGTGGCGCACCGGCCGGCTGCACGCGGCGTACCAGGCCGCCGCCGAGGCGGTCCGGATCGCCGAGCAGGTGGCGCTTCCGGTGCTGCGGGCGGAGGCGCTGGCCGCGCTGGCCCTGGTGGAGGCGCTGCTCGGCGAGGAGCCGGAGGCGCTCGCGCACGTCGAGGACGCCCGCCGGCTCCTGCCGGGCGAGTTCCGGGAGATCGAGGTCCGGCTCCGCTACGCCACCGGAATCGCGGCGGTGGTGGGGGCGCGCTGGCAGGACGCCGTGACCGAGCTGGAACGGGTCCGCCGGGCCCAGCGCGACGGCGGCATCGCCGAACCGGGGTGGCTGCCCGTCGCGGCCGAGCTGGCCGAGGCGTACGCGCACCTGTCCGACCCGCAGCGGTCGGCGCGGCGGCTGCGCGACCTGGCCGGGGCCGGCGGTGCCGCCGCCCGCGCCGCCGCCGCGCGCGTCGAGGGCCTGCTCGCTGGCGAACCGGACCTGGACGAGGTCTTCGCGGCGGCGCTGGCCCGGTGCGATCCCGCCGTCGTCCCGCTGGAACGGGCCCGGACGCTGCTCAGCTACGGGCAGCGGCTGCGCCGGGCCCGGCGCCGCCGGGACGCGCGGGTCCAGTTGCACGCCGCGCTGCGGTTGTTCGAGGCGCTCGGCGCGCAGGGCTGGGCGCGGCGGTGCCGCACCGAGATCGACGCCACCGGCCGGCGGCCGCCCGAGCCCGGCGACCGGACCGTCGACCGGCTGACCGGCCAGGAACGCCTGATCGCACTGCACGTGGCGGAGGGCCTGACGAACCGGGAGATCGCGGCCCGGGTCTTCCTGTCGCCGAAGACCGTCGAGTACCACCTCGGCAACGTCTACCGGAAGCTTCGGCTGCGCTCCCGGCCGGAGCTGATCCGCCACCTGTCCGGCCCGCCGGCCGCGGGCTGACGACCCGGCCGGGCGGCCGTCATTGCCGCGGCCAGGCACGCCACGGCGGCGAGTACCAGCGGCGGCCGGCCGCCGACCGCGACCGCCGCCGACCCGAGCGGGATGGCCAGCGTGATCGGGCCGAACATCACCGTGTTCGCCGTCCCGGCGACCCGCCCGAGCATCTCCCGCGGCGTGTACGTCTGCACGGCGGTGACCGCCGCGACGAGCGTCCACGGCAGACCGACGCCGATCACCACCGAGGCGGCGACCGTGCCCGGCCACCACGGCAGGCAGCGTCCCAGACAGCCGGCCGCGAACAGGACCGCGCCGGCGACCCCCACCGTGATCTCGCCGTGGCGGCGGACGAGCCGGCCGACGACCAGCCCGGCGAGCAGCGATCCGCCACCCTGCGCGCCGGCCAGCACGCCGAGAAAGGTGGACGGCAGCCCGAGGCCGGTCACCACCACGTCGTACAGCGCCGCGGTGGTGAAGCCGGACATCGCGATGGACGCCGCCGCGAGCGCCACCGGCACGCGTACCGCCCGCCGGGCCAGGAGCGCGGTCAGCCCGGCCCGCAGCCCCACCGCGGGTGCGGTCGGGGGAGCGGACGCCGCCCGGGCCAGGCGTAACGCGCCGTACAAGGCGGCCACGAGCACCGGTACGACGGCGGCGAGCACCGCGACGACGTGCCCGCCCCGCCACGCGTACAGGCCCGCCCCGGCCAGCGGCGCGACCAGCTTCACGCCCTCCTGCGCGCTCGACCGCCAGCCGTTGACGTCGGCCAGCCGGGCCGGTGGGAGCGCGGCGGGCAGCAGCGCGGTCTCGCCGGCGTCGACGAGCACGTATCCGATCCCGTAGGCGAGCGAGACGTCGTAGATCAGCCACGCCTGGCCGGGCCCGCGCACCGCCAGCAGGCTCAGCAGCGCGGCGGCGAGAGCGAGGTTGACGCCGACCACCAGGGGACGCCGGGGGACCCGGTCGAGCAGGCCGCCGAGCCAGGGGCCGGCCAGCGTCGGGGCGTAGACGCAGAGACCGGCCAGCGCCGCGAGCCCGGTGGAGCCGGTCAGGTCCAGGATCCAGATGCCGGAGACCAGGGCCATGGCGCTGCCGCCCAGGCCGGACAGCAGCGAGACGGCCACGAACAGGACGGCGTTGCGGCGCATGGGTCCCCCGAGAGTTGAGCCTGGAGGACTCATCCTCGGAACATGAGCCGGGGCGTGGCAACACTTCGGGACTACGTCAATGTCTTGTTGACAGTGTCACCGTGATGCGCCCGGCGGCGTCGCGTACCGGAGGCGGCAGCCGGAGTCCGGCCCCGGCGAGATCGTCGGCGAGGTGCGCGGCCAGCGCGTACAGCGGCCCGGCGGGGGCGTCGAGCGCGAGCGCGCAGGTGCGGCGCGTCAACGCCGCGCGGGGGAAGCGCCCGTCCCACGCGCGGTCCGTCTCGATCCAGCGGCGCAGGTCGGCGACCGCCGCCCGCAGCACGGGCAGGTCGGGGGAGCCGGCCGGGTCGAGCCGGGTCACGCGGGCCCGCCGGGCCGCCGCGAGACGCTGCCGGCGCTGCTCGGCGGCCTGCCGGCTGCCCAGGCCCAGCGCCCGCGCGATGTCGGCCCAGGTGGCGCCGTCGTGCCGGGCCCGGTCGATCAGGTCCAGCTCGCGGTCGTCCAGCCGGACCCGGGTCGCGGCGATCTCGGACAGGCCGGCCAGGCTCACTCGTCAACGCTACATTGACACGGGCCCGAGAAGGTCAGCCCTCCGGCCGTCGCGCGGCAAACCGGGCCGGTGTCTCAGCGCGGCGGCGAGACGTACAGGCCCGTCCGGCAGCCGGTCTCGCCCGGCTCCAGCCAGATCCGGTCGTACCCGGGGGATTCGATCTTCCCGGCCGGGGTGCGGACGAGCAGGAGGCAGTCCCGTTCGGCCGGTACGCCGACGGCGGCGACGAGCGCGCCCTCGTGCACCGTCGTGTCGACGGTGATCCAGTCCTGCGGGAACGCCGCCCGCACCGCGCCGGCAAGGGTGTCCGGGGTGGCGGTACGCAGCACGGCGGTGAGCCGCTGCCGCCCGTCCTCGGGCACCTTCGGCACCGGCGCGGCGGTGGGTGGCGAGGGCGCGGCCCCGCTCGGACAGTCGATCTCGTGGTACGTCGTGTAGCGGTAGAGCTGGAACTCGTACCGGTAGCAGCGGGTGGCGTCGCCGGCGCTGTTGCTCGCGCCGCCGACCGACACCGGCGGTCGTTCCGGCACCGTCACCACGAACCGCACGTCGACGGTGGCCCGCTCGTCTCTGGCGGTGCGGCCGGACCAGGCCAGGGCCTCCCGCCGGACCGTCTCGTCATCGCCCAACGCGGTGCCCTGCGGCTGCTGGACGATCTCGGCCGCCGCGATCGACCCGGCGTCGCGGACCCGGTTGCGGTGCCCGAGCTCCGTGTTGAGCTGCTTCGCCTCCGCCGCCGCGACGTCGCGCGCCAGTTCGTCGCCGCTCTCCTCGCCGAATCCCCTCCCGCATCCGACCGACGCGAGCAGGAGCACCGCGAGCGCCCAGCGGACCGGCCGGTGACGGGACGGGGGTGTCGGCCCGGTGGCGCTGCGTGTCCGGTTCACCGCACGGACGTTACCGACGAGTCGGACGCCGCGCTGCCCCGTACCGCGGGGGCCGTTGGTCCCGGGTCCGACAGGCCCTCGGCCCTGCGAGCCGCGCCCGCGCACCCGGCATGCTGGGAGTGCCCGGCGCGGGCGGCGACGACATGGAGGGCAATGTGGTGCTCAACGGCGGGCAGGGCACGGTGACGCCCACCGAGATCTCTCCGGCCCCCGCGACCGGGCTCGGCTCGGCCGAGGCGGCCGCCCGGCTGCGCGCCGACGGGCCGAACACGGTGGCCGCGCCACGCAAGCGCGGGCTGGCCGGCCGGATCTTCCGTCAGCTCACCGACCCGCTGGTGGCGCTGCTGCTGGCCGCCGCCGTGGTGACCACGCTGCTGCGCGACTACCCCGACACCGCGGTGATCGTGCTGGTCGTCCTGATCAACACGGCGATCGGCGTGGTGCAGGAGGTACGCGCCGACCGGGCGGTGGCGGCGCTGGACCGGCTCGCGGCGCCGACCGCGCGGGTGGTCCGCGACGGCCGTGACCTCGTGCTCCCCGCCGCCGACCTGGTCCGGGGCGATCTGGTCCGGCTGGAGGCCGGCGACGTGGTGCCCGCCGACCTGGACCTCACCGACGCGGTACGGCTCAGCCTGGACGAGTCGGCGCTCACCGGTGAGTCGGTGGCGGTGACCCGGGTCGCGGGGGAGGAAGCGAGCGCCGGAACGGTGGTCACCACCGGCCGCGCCACCGGGACCGTGGTACGCACCGGCGCGGCGAGCGCGCTGGGCCGCATCAGCGCCCTGGTCGCGGCGACCCGCCCGGCGCCCACCCCGCTGCAACGCCGCCTGTCCTCGCTCGGCCGGGTGCTCGGACTGACCGCCGTGGTGCTCTCCGGGCTGGTCTTCGCGCTCGGCGTGTTCGACGGACGCCCGGTCACGCAGATGGCGGTCACCGCGGTGAGCCTCGTGGTGGCGGCCGTACCGGAGTCGCTGCCCGCCGTCGTCACGCTCGCGCTCGCCCTGGGCGCACGCCGGATGGCCGGCAGCCGGGCCATTCCCCGGCGGCTGCACGCGGTGGAGACCCTCGGGTCGGTCACCGTGATCGCCTCCGACAAGACCGGCACGCTCACCGAGGGCCGGATGGCGGTGCAGCACGCGGTAGTGCCCGGCCGCGACCGCTACGCCGTGACCGGCACCGGCTACGCGCCCGACGGCGAGGTGCGCCACCGGGGCGAGCCGGTGAGCGCCCCGGACGAGCTGCGCGCCCTCGCCCGCGCCGGGCTGCTCTGCAACGACGCCACGCTGACCCCGCCGACCGGCGAACGGCCGGAGTGGACAGCGATCGGCGACCCGCTGGAGGCCGCGCTCGTCACGTTCGCGGCCCGCTGCGGTCTGGACCCGGAGACCACCCGCGAGGCCTGGCCCCGGGTCGCGGAGGCCCCGTTCGACCAGGACCTGCGCCGGATGACCACCGTGCACCGCCGCTGCGACGGGCGCTACCTCGTGGTCTGCAAGGGCGCGCCGGAGAACCTGCTGGCCCCGCCGCTGATGGACGCCGGCGCCGAGGAGCTGGCCGAGCTGACCGATGCCGCGCACCGGCTCGCCGCCGAAGGGCTGCGGGTGCTGGCGGTGGCCTCGGCCGTGGTCGACACGCTGCCGGACCCGGCCCGGCCGACCGGCCTGCGCCCGCTGGGCCTGGTCGCGGTCGGCGACCCGCTGCGCACGGCGGCACCCGGCATCGCGGCGGGCTTCGAGCAGGCCGGCATCCGGCTGGTCCTGATCACCGGCGACCACCCGGCGACGGCCGCCGCCATCGGCGGCCGGCTCGGGCTCTGGCGCGACGGCGACCCGCTCGCCAACGGCGACGACGGCGACCCGGGCGGCGCCCACCCCGACACCCGGGTGTACGCGCGGACCCAGCCGGAGCAGAAGCTCGACATCATCGCCGGCCTTCAGGACCGGGGACACGTCGTGGCGATGACCGGCGACGGCGTCAACGACGCCCCGGCGCTGCGCCGGGCGGACATCGGCGTGGCGATGGGCGGCGGCACCGAGGTAGCCCGGCAGGCCGCCGACCTGGTGCTCGTCGACGACGACCTGACCACCGTGGCGACCGCCATCGGCGAGGGCCGCCGGATCTACGACAACATCCGCCGGTTCCTGCGCTACGCGCTCGCCGGCGGGGTCGCCGAGATCGCGGTGATGCTGCTCGGACCGCTGGTCGGCCTGCCGGTGCCGCTGCTGCCGGCGCAGATCCTCTGGATCAACCTGCTTACCCACGGCGTACCCGGGGTGGCGCTGGGCGCGGAGCCGGCCGAGCCGGGCACGCTGCGCCGCCGTCCCCGCTCGCCGCAGGAGTCCGTGCTCGGCGGCGGCCTCGGCCGGGACGTGCTGGTCACCGGCGCGCTCATCGCCGCCGCGACGCTCGGCGCCGGCGTGTGGGCCGCCGCGGCGGACCGGCCGTGGCAGTCGGTGGTCTTCGTGGTGCTCGGCCTCGCCCAGCTCGGCGTGGCGCTGGCCGTCCGCGCGACCCGGGCGCCCGGCTCGCGGGAGCACAACCGCGCCCTGCCGGTGGCGGTCGCGATCTCCGCGGTCCTCCAGGTCGCCGGCGTGCTGCTGCCGCCGCTGCGCGAGCTGCTCGGCACGTCCCCGCTGAGCGCGCTCGACCTGCTCGCCTGCGCCGCGATCGGCGTCCTGCCCGGGCTGGTGCTGCGGCTGACCCGCCGCTCCGGCACGGCCGACGGGACCGACGGCCCTCGCGCCGGGACCCAGGACCCTGCCCGGCCGGCCGCCGGACGGGCAGGCTGAGGACAGTGAAGGAGGCGTCATGACAATCCACTCGCAGGCCCCCGTCGTGGTGGGCGTGGACGGATCGGCCACCGCCCTGGACGCGGTCCGGGTCGCCGCCCGCGAGGCCGCCGACCGGAACCGGCCGCTGCAGGTGGTGCACGCGTTCATCTGGCCGCTGACCCGCGCGCCGCTCACCCCGGCCCCGGGCGCGCCCGCCGGCGCCGGCCTGCGCAACCAGGCCGAACGGTGCGTCGCCGAGGCGGTCGCCGAGGCCGGCAAGGTCGCGCCGGACGTACCGGTCACCGGCGTGGTGGTCGACGGCGCGCCGGCCGCGGTGCTGGTCGCCGAGTCCCGCGACGCCGCGCTGATCGTGCTCGGACACCGCGGCCTGGGCGGCTTCGCCGGCCTGCTCATCGGCTCGGTCACGCTCCAGGTGTCCGCCCGCGCCCACTGCCCGGTGCTGGTGACGCGCGGCGAGGCACGCGCCGACGGCCCGGTCGTGGTCGGCGTGGACGGCTCCGAGCTGTCCACCGCGGCGGTCGGGTTCGCGTACGAGGAAGCCGCCCGCCGGGGCGCCTCGCTGATCGTGGTGCACGCCTGGCTGTACCCCACCCCGATGGGCCCCGGCGACATCCTGCCCCTGGTGTACGACCCGGAGGCGCTCGCCGAGGAGTCCCGGCGCGTCGTCGCCGAGTCTGTCGCCGGCTGGTCGCAGCGTTACCCCGACGTGCCGGTGCGGCAGCGGTCGATCCGCGGTGCCCCGGCCCGGGTGCTGGTCGAGGAGTCGAAGGACGCCCAGCTGGTGGTGGTCGGGGCGCACGGCCGCGGCGCGTTGGGCGGGCTGCTGCTCGGCTCGGTCAGCCACGCGGTGCTGCACCACGCCCACTCGCCGCTGGTGATCGTCCGCGACGCCGCCTGACTCCGCGACAGCGCCTGACGCCGCGACGGCGTCAGGCGCGGCGGACCGTGGTGAGGTCGGCCAGCCCGGAGATGGTCAGCAGCGGCTCCAGCAGCGGACCGGCGACCAGCGCGATCCGGTCGGCGTGCGGGAACAGCGCGGCCAGCCCGGCGCTGTCCAGGTACTCGACCTTCGTGAGGTCCACGACCAGGGGTTCGCCCTCGGGCCGTACCCCCTCGGCCAGCGCGTCGGCGAACGAGGACGCGTTGCTCATGTCGATCTCGCCGACGGCGGTCAGCACGCGGACGCCGTCGGGACGGTCGCTCGTGGTGAGAGTCAGGGACGCGCTCATGCGGTGATCCTCGCCTGCATGTCGACGGTGGTGCCGGTCGCTCCCGGGGTGACGCTGATGCTGTCCATCAGTGCGCGCATGAGCACGAGCCCCCGGCCGCGGTGCGGATCGGGGGGTTGCTCGCGCTCCCGCCAGTGACCGCTGTCGGTCACGCTCAGGCGCAGGTTGTTCGCGGTGGCGGCGGCGCGCAGCCGGATCCGCCCGCCGGGGTTGTCGCGGTGCCCGTGCTCGATCGCGTTGGCGCACGCCTCGCCGGCCGCCACCAGGATGTTGTAGGCGTGGGCCGGGGCCAGCCCGCAACGGTCCAGCCATCCTCGCAGCGCGGTACGCACCTCGGCCAGCCGCGTCGACTCGGCCGGGAACTCCAGCTCCAGCGGCCCGGGATGGCGGTAGAGCAGCAGCGCCACGTCGTCGTGGTAGCCGCCGTCGGGCGTGAGCCGATCCATGATCTCGGTGGCGAGCACCTCCACCGGCGCGTGGTGGCCCTGCTGGATGGCGTCGGTGGCGCGGGCGATGCCGACGGTGATCGGCTGGCGGCGGCGTTCCACCAGACCGTCGGTGTAGAGCATCAGGGTGGCGCGCGGCGGCACCGTGGCCTCCGCCTCCGGTCGTTCCTCACCCGCGCGGACGGCCAGCGGCCGGGACCGGCCGTGCTGCAGGAGCTGGGGAGTGCCGTCGGCGCCGACCACGATGGCCGGCGGGTGACCGGCGCTGGAGTAGCGCATGAGGCCGGTGACCGGGTCGAGGACGCCGCAGAAGACGGTGGCGCAGGACGCGCCGGGAAGCAGCGCGGCGAACCGGTCCAGCGCCGCCAGCGTCCGGGCCGGGCTGGGGTCCTGCAACAGCAGGGCGCGGCACGCGCTGCGCAGCTGCCCCATCACGGTGGCGGCCCGCAGCCCGTGTCCCACGCAGTCGCCGACGACGATGCCGATGCGCCCGTCCGGCAGCTCCACCGTGTCGTACCAGTCGCCGCCGACCTTCAGCGGCACCGCGGCGGGGGCGTACCGCACGGCGAAGCCGGCGGGCAGTTGCGCCGGGCCGAGGATCGCCCGTTGCAGGGCCAGCGCGGTCTCCCGCTGCTGGTCGATCTGGTGCACCCGGTGCAGCCCCTGACCGATGTGGCCGGCCAGCAGCGCCAGCAGGGTCTGGTCCTGCTCGGTGAAGGGCCGCTTCTCGCCCAGGTCGATCCAGAGCGCCATGGTGCCGTGCGGGTGCTCGACTGCGATCCCGGCGCCGTGCCGGCGTGTCGCCACCGGCGTCAGCAGCGGGGTGTCGCGCAGCGCGAGCAACGCCTGCCGGCGTTTGGCGGGCAGCGTCGCCCACCGGGCCGCCGGGTCGGTGCCGGTCACGTCGGGGGTGGGCAGGTCACCGAAGACGGCGGTGAGCACGCCCGCGGCCCGCCACAGCTTGCGCAGCTCGTCCAGCACGCCGTGCAGCGCGTCGGTGAGGTCGTCGGCCCGGGACAGGCGCATGCCGAGCCCGGCCAGGGCGGTCTCCCGCTGGACCGCGTAGTGCTCGGCGGTGACGTCACGGAACGTGCCCACGATCATCCGCCGGCCGCTGTCCGGGTCGTCCACCTGGTTGAACGCGGCAGAGATCCAGATCCGGTGCCCGACGCGATGGGTCACCGGCACGGTGTAGGTGCCGCGGGACTGGCCGACCAGCCTCGAGAACGCGGCGGCCACCTGACGGTGCGCGTCCGGTTCGGCCTCCTGGTCCGGCCACCACGGCTGTACCGGCGGATAGGGCAGGCCCTCGGTCCCGTAGCCGAGGACGTCGGTGAACGCCGCGTTGATCTCGACCACGGCACCGTCCTCGTCGCAGACGAAGAACGCCTCCTGCAGCGAGTCGACGAGCGCGGTGCGCCAGCGCGCGTGGTGGTTGCGCAGCCGCGCCAGCTCCACGTTGGCGCGTACGCGGGCCAGCAGCTCGGCGGCCGGGAACGGCTTGACCAGGTAGTCGTCGGCGCCGGCCTCCAGCCCTTCGATCGAGGCCTCCTGGCCGGCGCGGGCGGACAGCAGCAGCACCGGGGTGCCGGCCGTACGGGGATCGGCGCGCAACGCGGCCACCAGTTGCAGGCCGTCTAGCCGGGGCATCATCACGTCGCTGACCACCAGGTCGGGCGTCTGCGCGCGGGCGGTGTCCAGCGCGGCACGCCCGTCGGCGACCGTGTGCACCTCGTGTCCGGCCGAGCGCAGCAGCCGGGTGAGGTACTCCCGCATGTCGGCGTTGTCGTCGGCCACCAGGACGCGGGCCGGCGCGCCGCCGGGCAGCGGATGCACCGGGCCGTCCGTGGCGGCGGGCCCGTCCTCGCCGACGACGGCGCCCGGGTCGGCGGGCAGCCAGCGCAGCGCCTCCTGCACGAACGGCTCGGCCGACCCGGGCGCCCGGCCGGCGCCGGCCGGGGTGAGCGCGTCGGCGGGCAGGTGGGCGGCGCCGAACGGCAACCGGACGGTGAAGGTGGTGCCGCGACCCACCGTGCTGTCCGCGTCGATGTCGCCGCCGTGCAGCGAGACCAGTTCCTTGACCAGGGCGAGGCCGATGCCGCTGCCCTCGCCGGAGCGGGACCGGGCGTTCTCGATGCGGTGGAACCGCTCGAACAGGCGCGGCATCTCCTCGGCCGGGACGCCGATGCCGGTGTCGGAGATCCGCAGCACGGCCATCCCGTGCTCGGCGTCCATCCGCACCCGCACCGTCCCGTCGAAGGTGAACTTCAGCGCGTTGCTGAGCAGGTTGAGCACCACCTTCTCCCACATGCCCCGATCCACGTGCACCGGCTCGGGCAGGGGCGCGCAGTCGACCTCGAAGGAGAGGCCGGCGCGCTCGATCGCCGACCGGAAGACGCTGGCCAGGTCGGCGGTCACCGCGGCCAGATCCACCGGCTCGTAGCGGGCCTGCATCCGGCCCGCCTCGATGCGGGAGAAGTCGAGCAGGCTGTTGACCAGCTTGCCCAGGCGCAGCCCGTTGCGGCGGATGACGTCCAGCTCCGTGCGGACCCGCTCGTCGGCGTCGTGCAGCCGGCCGCGCAGCTCGTCCACCGGCCCCATGATCAACGTGAGCGGGGTGCGGAACTCGTGACTGATGTTGGAGAAGAAGGCGGTCTTGGCGCGGTCCAGCTCGGCGAGCTCCTCGGCCCGCCGCTGCTGCGCCTGGTAGCTGCGGGCGCTCGCGATTCCGGTCGCCAGGTGCCCGGCGGTCAGCTCCACGAAGCCGCGGTAGCCGTCGTCCAGCGCCCGGTAGCGGTTGAGTCCCGCCACCAGGAACCCGTACGGCGCGCCGCCCTGCTGCCGTAGCGGCACCAGCAGGGCCTCGGCCGGCGGGGCGGGCCAGACACCCGCGGGCAGGTCCGCGAAGGCCGGGCCGTCGAGCGTCACCCGTACCGGGTCGCCCTCGGTGAGGGCGCCGGCCGGCCACGGGGCGGCGGGGTCGGTGAGGGACAGCGTGGCCGGGGCCGCCGGGTGACCGGCCGGCAGCCCGGTCGCCTCCGCCAGCCGGGCGTCGCCGTCCTGGTCGTACAGGTAGGTGAGCGTGAACGGCAGGTCCTGCGGGTTGCGGGCCAGCTGGCGGCTGACGAACGTGAGCGTCTCCTGCTCGGTGCGGATGACGCTCGGGTCCGAGCCGAGGTCGCGCAGCGTGGCCATCCGCCGCTCGCCGATGACCCGCTCGGTGTCCTCGCTGACCACGCAGAGCATCCCGACGAGGCTGCCGTCGTCGTCGCGCAGCGGGCTGTAGGAGAACGTGTGGTACGTCTCCTCCCGGTAGCCGGCCCGCTCCAGGAACAGCAGCAGCCCCTCGTCCCAGGTCGCCTCGCCGGTGCGCAGCACGGTGTCGACGCGGGGACCGATGTCGTCCCAGATCTCGGTCCACACCTCGTTCGCCGGGCGGCCCAGCGCCCAGGGGTACTTGCGGCCGAGCGTGTCCCGCCGGTAGGCGGCGTTGCAGAAGAACGTGAGCTGCGGTCCCCAGGCCATCCACATCGGGAACCGGGAGGACAGCAGGATCCGCACCGAGGTCCGCAGGCTCTGCGGCCAGGTGTCCGGCGGCCCGAGCGGGTGCGCGGACCAGTCGACGCGCGCCAGGTCCGGCCCGATCTCGCCGTCGACGGCGAAGACGTCGGCGCGCGTATGCGGGTCGGTGTCAGCGCCGCTCATCGCCCGAGTCTCCCCCACCCCGTCCGATCCCGCTCGTCCGGGCCGCGTCGCGGCCTCGTGATCGCTTCTTGCCCCGTCGCGCCCCCGGCACTCCACCCGGGGCGGGGAGATCTGACTCACGTGACGGCAGCGGGTCAGGGCAGGGGTTCGTGGTGCGGCCAAAACGAAAGGCTGCGGCATAACGAAAGGCAAGGAGACAGATCTCCTTGCCACTATCAATGTATATCGCACCCCCGGTCTTGCCGCAAGGCCCCGGTGATGCCGCAGAATCATCGGCCGATGCGGGTTGAGCTGCGAAAACGGGGGCATGGCATGACCGGACGGTACGTGTGGCAACTGCACGAGGTGGACGAGGCGCGGATCGCCGCGGTCGGCGGCAAGGGCGCGCACCTGGGGGCGCTGACGCGGATCGACGGGGTGCGCGTACCCAGGGGTTTCTGCGTGACGACGGACGCCTTCCGGCTGGTGGCGCGGACGCCGGCGCTGGCCGGCCCGCTGGACCGGCTGGCCCGCGCGGACGCGGACGACCCGGCGGCGCTGCGCACGGCCGCCGCCGAGGTCCGTCGCGCCGTCGAGCGGACCGCCCTGCCCGGCGACGTCGCGGCGGCGGTCACCGCCGCGCTGGCCGCGCTCGGGGCGGACGCCGCGTACGCGGTGCGCTCCAGCGCTACGGCGGAGGACCTGCCGGATGCCTCGTTCGCCGGCCAGCAGGACACCTACCTCAACGTGGTCGGCACGGCCGAGGTGCTGCGGCACGTCAGCCGCTGCTGGGCCTCGCTGTTCACCGACCGGGCGGTGACCTACCGGCGGCGCCACGGCATCGACGACCGCGCCGTGGACATGGCGGTGGTGGTGCAGCGGATGGTCTTCCCGGACGCCGCCGGGGTTCTGTTCACCGCCGACCCGGTCACCGGCGACCGGCGGGTGGTCTCGGTGGAGGCGGGCTTCGGGCTGGGCGAGGCCCTGGTCTCCGGCCTGGTGAATCCGGACGTGTTCACGGTGCGCGACGGCGCTGTCGTCGGCCGGCGGATCGGCGCGAAGTCACGGGCGGCGCACGCGGCGCCCGGCGGCGGCATCCGGCAGGCGCCCGTCGACCCGGCGCGGCAGGCCCAGCCGGCGCTGACCGACGCGCAGGCGGTACGCCTCGCCGCGCTGGGCCGGCGGATCGAGGCGTACTTCGGCTGCCCGCAGGACGTCGAGTGGGCGGTGACCGGGGACGACGTCCACATCCTGCAGAGCCGGCCGATCACCACGCTGTTCCCGGTGCCGGCTGCCGCCGCCGACGGGACGTTCCACGTCTACCTGTCGGTCGGCCACCAGCAGATGATGACCGACGCGATGAAGCCGCTGGGCCTGTCGATGTGGCGGCTGACCGCCATGGCGCCGATGCACGAGGCGGGCGGCCGGCTGTTCGTCGACGCCACACCGCACCTGGCCACCCCGGCGGGCCGTACCGCGTTCCTGGGCATGATCGGCCGGGCCGACCCGCTCACCCGGGACGCGCTGGAGACGGTCCTCGCCCGCGACGTCGTACCGGCCGCGCCGGACCCGGCCGGCCCGCCCGCGGGTGGGCCGCCACCGCCGATCGACACCGATCCGGCGATCGTCACCGGCCTCGTCGCGCGCAGCCGGGAGTCCCTCGCCGCCCTGCGCCGCGACATCGAGGGCCGCAGCGGACCGGAGCTGTTCGACTTCCTGATCGAGGCGTTCGCCGAGCACAAGCGGGTGCTCACCGATCCGGTGAGCGCCCAGGTGATCATGGCCGGGATGCAGGCCGCCTGGTGGCTCAACGACAAGCTGGGGGAGTGGCTCGGCGAACGCGACGCCGCCGACACGCTCACGCTGTCCGCGCCCGGCAACGTCACCGCCGAGATGGGGCTGGCGCTGCTCGACGTGGCCGACGTGATCCGGCCGTACCCCGAGGTGGTGGCGTTCCTGCGGGACGCCGGCGACGGGTTCCTGGACGAGCTGCCGAAACTCCCCGGCGGCGCGCAGGCGCGGGCGGCCGTCGAGGGCTACCTGGACCGGTACGGCATGCGCTGCGTCGGCGAGATCGACATCACCCGGCCACGGTGGGGCGAGCGCCCGGCCACGCTCGTGCCGCTGATCCTGGACAACGTCCGCACCTTCACCCCGGGCGCCGCCGCGCGCCGCTTCGCCCAGGGCCGGGAGCGGGCCGAGGCGAAGGCCCGGGAGGTGCTGGACCGCCTGCGCGCGCTGCCCGACGGTGAGCGCAAGGCCGCCGAGACGCAACGCATGATCGACCGGGTACGCACGTTCGCCGGCTACCGCGAGTACCCGAAGTACGACATCGTGAGCCGCTACGCCGTCTACAAGCAGGCGCTGATGGCCGAGGCCGGCCGGCTGGCGCGCGCCGGTGTGCTCGCCGGTCCGGAGGACGTCTTCTTCCTCACCTTCGACGAGTTCCGCGAGGTCGCGGCCACCGGGCGGGCCGACGCCGGGCTGATCCGGCGGCGCCGCGAGGAGTTCCGGGCGCATCAGGCGCTCACCCCGCCCCGGGTGCTCACCTCCGACGGGGAGGCGCTCAACGGCTCGTACCGGCGCGACGACGTGCCCCCGGGCGCCCTGGCCGGGCTGGCGGTCTCGGCCGGCGTGGTCGAGGGGCGGGCGCGGGTCGTGACGGACCTGACCCGGGCCGACGTGGAGCCGGGCGACATCCTCGTCACCGCGTACACCGACCCGAGCTGGACGCCGCTGTTCGTGGCCGTCGCGGGACTGGTGACGGAGATCGGCGGCCTGATGACGCACGGCGCGGTGATCGCCCGCGAGTACGGCCTGCCCGCGGTGGTGGCGGTGCCGGACGCGACCCGGCTGATCCCCGACGGCGGGCGGATCCGCGTGCACGGCACCGACGGGTACGTCGAGCTGCTGTCCTGACCGGCGCGGCATGCTCGATGATGGAGGTCCGGCGAGCGGGGAGGCGCGATGCGGATCGGGGAGCTGTCGGCGCGTACCGGGGTCAGCGCCCGGTCCATCCGGTACTACGAGCAGCAGGGCCTGCTCGCCGCCCTGCGCACACCGAGCGGCCAGCGGGTCTTCGCCGAGTCGGCGTGGACCGGGTCCGGCTCATCCAGCGGCTGTTCGACGCCGGGCTGAGCAGTCGCCGGATGGCCGAGCTGCTGCCCTGCGTGACACACCCGGAGATCCGCACCTCGTGGCTGACCGACCGGCTGCGCGAGGAACGGGCCCGGATGACCGCCGAGATGGCACGGCTCGCGCACGCCGTCGCGGTGCTCGACGACGTGGTGGCCGACATGACAGTGACCGAGGACACCCGGGATCCGGCCGCCTGAGCGCTTGCAGTTGACACCGGTGTCAACTCCTAGCGTCGGGGCATGAACGCGACTCTGGACACCGCATCGCCCGTGACGCCGCTGCTGGAGCCGGTCACCGTCGCCGGCCTGTCGTTGCCGTCCCGCTTCGTGATGGCGCCGATGACCCGTAACCGCGCGCCGGGCGGCGTGCCGACGCCGGAGATGGCCGAGTACTACCGGCGCCGCGCCGCGGCGGGTGTCGGCCTGATCGTCACCGAGGGCGTGCTGGTGGACCATCCCAGCGCCGGCCACGAGGACACCGTGCCACGGATGACTTCCGGCGCGGCCGAGGCCGGCTGGCGCGGCGTGGTCGAGGCGGTGCACGCCGCCGGCGGCCGGATCGCCGCGCAGCTGTGGCACCTGGGCAGCCTGCGCGAGCCGGTGGACGGCGCTCCGGCGTGGACCCCCTCGGGGGTACGCGAGCCGGGCCGCCCCGCGCCGCACGCGATGACCGCCGCCGACGCGGAGGTCCTGCTGGCGGCGTACGCGGACGCGGCAGGGGTGGCGGTCCGGGCCGGGTTCGACGCGGTCGAGATCCACGCCGCGCACGGTTACCTGCTGGACGAGTTCCTGTGGCCGTACACGAACCGCCGGACCGACGCGTTCGGTGGCTCCCCGGCGCGGCGGGCGGCGTTCCCGGCGGCCGTGGTCCGCGCGGTGCGCGAGCAGGTCCCGGCACACCGGCCGGTGATCGTGCGGTTCTCCCAGTTCAAGGAGCGGGCGTTCGACGCGCGGATCGCCGAGACCCCGGCCGAGCTGGCGCGGATCCTCGGCGCGTTCGCCGAGGCCGGCGCGGACGTGCTGCACGCCTCGCAGCGTCGCTTCTGGGAGCCGGCGTTCCCCGGCTCGCCGCTGAACCTGGCCGGCTGGGCGAAGCGTCTCACCGGTCTGCCGTCGATCACTGTCGGCTCGGTCGGGCTGCGCCGGGACTTCCTGCGCGCGGGCGGCCCGGAGTCGGTGGCGGGCCTGGCCGCGCGGCTGGCGGACGGGGAGTTCGACCTGGTCGCGCTGGGCCGCGCGCTGCTCGGCAACCCGGCCTGGGTGACGCACGCCGCGGCCGGCCGGCTGGACGAGATCGTCGACTACCGCAAGGCGCACGAGGACGTCTATCCATAGGCGCCAGGGGTTGACGCCGGGGGATGTTATCGCTCACAGTCGATGGCAGGGCATGAGCGCCGCAAGGCTCACCGGGCGAGCCGCGCTGGTCGTACCCCGACACCGTCACCGGACGCGGAGTCGGGGGAGTCGCACCACCACCATCGCGTAACCCCCGGAAGAGGAATCCGCATGAGACGAAAGAGAGCCTTGCTGACCACCGGCATCCTGGCCGGCGCGCTCGCCGCCGGCATGGCGGTGGCCCTGGCGCCGGCCGCGAGCGCCGGCACCACGCTGCGCGCGGCGGCGGCCGAGAAGGGCCGTTACTTCGGCGCCGCGGTCGCCACCAACAAGCTGTCCGACAACACGTACGCCACGGTGCTGAACCGCGAGTTCAACTCCGTGGTGGCCGAGAACGAGATGAAGTGGGACGCCACCGAGCCGCAGCAGGGCCGGTTCAACTACAGCGGTGGCGACCGGCTGGTCAGCCACGCCCGCGCGAACGGGATGTCGGTGCGCGGGCACGCGCTGCTCTGGCACCAGCAGCAGCCGTCGTGGGCGCAGGGCCTGTCCGGCAGCGCGCTGCGCAACGCCGCGATCAACCACGTCACCCAGGTCGCCACCCACTTCCGGGGGCAGATCTACGCCTGGGACGTGGTGAACGAGGCGTTCGCCGACGGCGGCAGCGGCGGGCGCCGTGACTCGAACCTGCAGCGCACCGGCAACGACTGGATCGAGGCCGCGTTCCGGGCCGCCCGCGCCGCCGACCCGGGCGCGAAGCTCTGCTACAACGACTACAACACCGACGGCATCAACGCGAAGTCGACCGGCATCTACAACATGGTGCGCGACTTCAAGTCGCGTGGCGTGCCGATCGACTGCGTCGGCTTCCAGTCGCACCTGGGCACCACGATCCCCGGTGACTACCAGGCCAACCTCCAGCGGTTCGCGGACCTGGGCGTGGAGGTCCAGATCACCGAGCTGGACGTGATGACCGGCGGCAACCAGGCGAACATCTACGCCGCCGTCACCCGGGCCTGCCTGGCGGTGTCGCGCTGCGCCGGCATCACGGTGTGGGGCGTGCGGGACTGCGACTCGTGGCGCGGCTCGGACAACGCGCTGCTGTTCGACTGTTCCGGCAACAAGAAGGCGGCGTACAACGCGGTGCTCGACGCGCTGAACTCCGGCACCAACAACCCGCCGCCGACCACCACCCCGCCGCCGAACAACCCGACCACCCCGCCGCCCAACAATCCGACCACGCCACCGCCGGGTCAGGGCGGGTGTACGGCCTCGGTGACGCTGAACTCCTGGACCGGTGGCTTCGTCGCCAACGTGAAGGTGACAGCGGGCTCGTCGGGCACCCGGGGATGGACCGTCACCATGACGCTGCCGGGCGGCGCGAGCGTCACAAACACCTGGAGCGCCACCGCGAGCGGTAACAGCGGCACGGTGCGGTTCACGAACGTCGACTACAACGGCCAGCTCGGCGCCGGCCAGAGTGCCGAGTTCGGGTTCCAGGGCAACGGAAGCGGATCGGGCATGACGCCCACCTGCTCCGCCTCCTGAGCTCAGGCGTCGCGGGGGCGGTACGACGTGCCGCCCCCGCGACGTCCGGTCGCGTCCTACCTGGAGCGCCGTCTCTGTTACAAGAAAGAGACATGCACATTTCGCGCGATTGGTTGACGGGGCAACTTGTGAGCGTTAACACTCGCCGTGACGGTTACCTGTGTCACAGGGGCCCACGGAGGGGAGAGGACGCTCGTGCGCAGACGAATCCTGGCCGCAGTCAGCGGCGCCGCGCTCGCGATCAGCCTGGCCGCGTGCAGCGGCGAGGGCGCCGGAGGCGGCTCGGACACCAGCTCCGCCAAGCCCGGCGACCTGACGATCGGCGTCTCGATGCCGACCCAGACCTCGGAACGGTGGATCGCCGACGGCAACTCGGTGAAGGAGAAGTTGCAGGCCAAGGGCTACAAGGTCGACCTGCAGTACGCCGGGGACGACATCCCCACCCAGTCGCAGCAGATCGACCAGATGATCACCCAGGGCGCGGACGTGCTGGTCATCGCCCCGATCGACGGCACCGCGCTCAGCGGCCAGCTCCAGGCCGCCGCGGCCGCGAAGATCCCGGTCATCTCCTACGACCGGCTCATCCGTAACAGCCCCAACGTCAGCTTCTACGTCAGCTTCGACAACTACAAGGTGGGCGTGGCGCAGGCCAACGCGCTCCTGGTCGGCCTCGGCCTGCTGAACAAGGACGGCTCCAAGGGCACCGCGACCGGCCCGTTCAACGTGGAGCTGTTCGCCGGCTCGCTCGACGACAACAACGCCGGCTTCTTCTTCAACGGCGCGATGGACACGCTCAAGCCGTACTTCGACGCCGGGACGCTGAAGGTCAAGTCGGGGCAGACCAAGATCGAGCAGGCCGCCATCCTGCGCTGGCAGCAGGAGACCGCGCAGAAGCGGATGGAGGACCTGCTCACCTCCAGCTACAACGACGGCAGCAAGGTCGACGGCGTGCTGTCGCCCTTCGACGGCCTCTCCCGGGGCATCATCACCGCCCTGCAGAACGCCGGTTACCGCGGCGGCGCCAAGAAGATGCCGGTGGTGACCGGGCAGGACGCCGAGGTCGCGTCCGTCAAGCTCATCAACGACGGCGTGCAGAGCTCCACCGTGTTCAAGGACACCCGGCTGCTGGCCGAGCAGGCGGTGATCGCCGCCGAGGCGTTCCTGCGCAAGGAGGAGCCGAAGGCCAACGAGACCAAGGCGTACAACAACGGCGTCAAGGTCGTGCCCGCGTTCCTGCTGCCGGTCCAGACGGTCTACAAGGAGGACATCAAGTCCGTCCTGATCGACTCCGGTTACCTGACCGAGCAGGAGGTCGCCGCCGGCCGAGCCGGCTGATCCGGCCGGCGGGCCCGGTGGCGCGGTACGCCACCGGGCCCGCCCCGCTCCGGACACCACGACCACGAGCAGGACGGATACCCATGAGCGACCACATCCTCGAGATGCGTGGCATCACGAAGACCTTCCCCGGGGTCACCGCGCTGCAGGACGTCTCGCTCGCCGTACGGCGCGGCGAGATCCACGCGATCTGCGGCGAGAACGGCGCCGGCAAGTCCACCCTGATGAAGGTGCTGTCCGGGGTCTACCCGGCGGGCAGCTACGACGGCCAGATCGTCTTGGACGGCGAGCCGGTCGGCTTCCGGGGCATCCAGGACAGCGAAGCGCGCGGCATCGTCATCATCCACCAGGAACTCGCGCTGGTGCCGTACCTGTCGATCGCCGAGAACATCTTCCTCGGTAACGAGCGCCGGGGCCGCGGCGGGCTCATCGACTGGCACCGCACCAACGCCGAGGCCGCGGCGCTGCTGCGGTCGGTCGGGCTGCACGAGAACCCGGTCACCCCGGTCATCCAGCTGGGCGTCGGCAAGCAGCAGCTGGTGGAGATCGCCAAGGCGCTGTCCAAGAAGGTGCGGCTGCTGATCCTCGACGAGCCCACAGCGGCGCTCAACGACGTCGACTCGGCGCACCTGCTCGACCTGATGCGCAGCCTCCGCGACCAGGGGATCACCTGCATCATGATCTCGCACAAGCTGGGTGAGATCACGGCGATCGCCGACTCGACCACCGTCATCCGCGACGGCCGTACCGTCGAGACGCTCGACATGGCCGACGGCGGCGCGACCCAGGACCGGATCATCCGCGGCATGGTCGGGCGCGACCTGGCCACCTTCTACCCGACCCGCGACGTCACCCCCGGCGAGGAGGTGCTGCGGATCGAGGACTGGACGGTGCGGCACCCGACACAGGACCGCCTGGTGGTCGACCGGGCCTCGCTGCACGTGCGCGCCGGTGAGGTCGTCGGCATCGCCGGCCTGATGGGCGCCGGGCGCACCGAGCTGGCGATGAGCGTGTTCGGCCGCGCCTACGGCCGCGACATCAGCGGCCGCCTGTACGTCAAGGGCCGCGAGGTGCGGGCGCGCACGGTGGCCGAGGCGATCGCCAACGGCATCGCGTACGCCACCGAGGACCGCAAGCACTACGGCCTCAACCTCATCGACGACGTCCGGGGCAACATCTCGGCCGCCGCGCTCGACAAGCTCGCCCGCAACGGCTGGATCGACGGCAACCGGGAGATCCAGGTCGCCGAGCGGGGCCGGCGCGACATGAACATCAAGGCCCCGACCGTGATGTCGGTGGTGGGCAAGCTCTCCGGCGGCAACCAGCAGAAGGTCGTGCTGGCGAAGTGGCTGTTCACCGACCCGGACGTGCTGATCCTCGACGAGCCGACCCGGGGCATCGACGTCGGCGCGAAGTTCGAGATCTACACGATCGTCAACCGGCTGGTGGCCGAGGGCAAGGCGGTGGTCCTCATCTCCTCCGAACTGCCCGAGCTGCTCGGCATGTGCGACCGCGTCTACACCCTCGCGGCCGGCCGGATCACCGGGGAGATGCCGGTGCGCGAGGCCACCCAGGAGAACCTGATGGAACTCATGACCAAGGACAGGGATCTCGTCCGATGACCAGCACGAAGCCCACCCCCCAGAAGGTCGCCGCGCCCGACACCGGCGCGGCCGCCAGCCTGCACACCGGCACCAGCGATCCGCGCACGCTGATCCTCGGCAACCTGCGGCAGAGCGGCATCTACATCGCCCTGGTGGTGATCGTCGCGCTGTTCGCGGTGCTCACCGACGGTGTCTCGCTCAGCCCCGGCAACCTGACCAACATCGTGCTCCAGTACTCCTACATCCTGGTGCTCGCGATCGGCATGGTCATCGTGATCATCGGCGGCCACATCGACCTGTCCGTGGGATCGGTGGTGGCGCTCACCGGAGCGGTCTCCGCGGTGCTCGTCATCCGGGAGGGCATGCCCTGGTGGGCCGGCGTGCTGGCCGCGCTCGCGGTGGGCGTCGCGGTCGGCGCGTGGCACGGGCTCTGGGTCGCGTACGCCGGGATCCCGGCCTTCATCGTCACCCTGGCCGGCATGCTCCTGTTCCGCGGCCTCACGCTGCGGGTGCTGGACAACATCTCGCTGTCGCCGTTCCCCGAGGAGTACCAGCGGGTCGCCGCCGGCTTCCTCAACGGACTGCTGGGCGGCGAGGGCTACGACGCCTTCACGCTGTTCATCGGCGCGTTCGCCGTCGTCGGGTACGCGGTGGCCGTGTTCCGGACCCGGGTCGCCCGGGTGCGCCACGAGCAGCCGGTGGAGTCGTTCCCGCTGTTCGTCCTGCGGATCGTGGTGGTCGGCGCCGTGGTCATGTGGTTCGCCTGGCAGCTCGCCAACGCCCGCGGCCTGCCGATCGTGCTCATCGTGCTGGCCGTGCTGGTGCTGATCTACGGCCTGCTCACCCGCCGTACCGTGTTCGGCCGGCAGGTGTACGCGATCGGCGGCAACCTGCCCGCGGCGATGCTGTCCGGCGTCCGGGTGAAGCGGGTCAACTTCTGGATCTTCGTCAACATGGGCTTCCTGTCCGCCGTGGCGGGCGTGATCTACTCGTCCCGGTCCAACGGCGCCCAGCCGGCCGCCGGCAACATGTTCGAGCTGGACGCGATCGCGGCCGCCTTCATCGGCGGCGCGGCGGTCACCGGCGGGGTCGGCACCGTGGTCGGCGCCATGGTGGGTGGCCTGATCATGGCGGTGATGAGCAACGGGATGCAGCTCATGGGCGTCGACCAGTCCGTCCAGTCGGTGGTGAAGGGTCTCGTCCTGCTCGTGGCGGTGGCGTTCGACATCTGGAACAAGCGCCGGGCGGCCGGCGCCCGGTGACGGCCGGCCGGACGCTCGCCCCTTCGTCCGGCCGACCGCCGTTCACCGGCCGCAGCCGCTCACGCCCGGCTCCACCGCTGGTTGGCGTTGCCGTGGCAGGTCCAGACGATCACCCGGGTGCCGTTGGCGGTGCCCGCGTTGTCGACGTCCAGGCACAGCGACGGGAAGCGCACGTTGCTCACCGTGCCGTTGCCGTTGATGGTCCACTGCTGGTTGGTGCCGCCGTTGCAGTCCCAGATCTGCACCCGGGTGCCGGCGGTCGCGTTCGTCGGCACGTCCAGGCACTTGCCGAGCACCTGCAACGCCTGCCCGTTGGCGGTGAACTGCTGGTTGGCGTTGTTGTGGCAGTCCCAGATCAGCGTGCCGGTGCCGTTGGCGGTGCCGGCGTTGTCGACGTCCAGGCACCGGCCGGACGACTCGCTGCGCAGCCGGAACGTGGTCGGGACCGGTGGCGGGGTGGTGGTGCCGCCGCCGCTGACCCGGTAGACCACGGTGCCGTGCGCGGGCACGCTGGCGGAGATCGTGCCGCTGGTGCTGGAGGTGGCGTCGGTCCAGGCGTCGCGCAGCGTGAACGAGCTGCCGCTCTTGCCGATCGCCGCCGCCGTGGTGGAGACGGTGGTGGTCGAGCTGCCCTGGTTGAACAAGGCGACCGCCACGTCGCCGTTCGCCAGCGGCTTTGCCAGCACCCGCCGGGTGCCGTCGAAGGAGACCTGGACCGCCTGACGGCCGAGCGTGTCCTGGTTGATCGCGACCAGGTTGGCGTTGCGCAGGATCGCCAGTGTGGCCGCGTTCGCCGAGCGTACGTCGTTGCCCATCATCAGCGGCGCCGCCAGCATCGACCAGAGCGCGAAGTGGCTGCGCATCTCGGTGTCGTTCATGCCCCCTCGGCCGACCTCCAGCATGTCCGGGTCGTTGAAACCGCCGGGGGCGGCGTACCCGGCCAGGGGCACCGTGACGTCGACGATGTTCTGGATGCCCATCGGGTAGCCGTTGGTCTGGCCGGTGTTCCACGCGTTGGTGATGTCCTCGGTGGTCCGCCAGAGGTTCGCCACGTCGCTCCAGTTGCGCTGCGGCCCGGTCTTGGCGTGGTAGCTGTTGGGGTTGATGCTGTAGACGATCGGCCGGCCGGTGGAGGCCAGCGCGTCGCGCATGATGCCGAACCGCGCCACCTGGTCGTTTATCGTCCCGGTGCCGGAGCACCAGTCGTACTTGAGGTAGTCCACGCCCCACGCGGCGAACTGCCGCGCGTCCTGGTACTCGTGGTTGAGGCTGCCGGTGGCGCCGGGGAACGCGCCGCCGACCTGGGCGCAGGTCTTGTCCAGCGGCACCTGGTAGATGCCGAACAGCAGGCCACGGGCGTGCAGGTAGTCACCGAGCGCCTTCATCCCGCTGGGGAACCGCTGCGGGTGCGCCTGGAGGTTGCCCTGCGCGTCCCGGTTCGGGTTGAACCAGCAGTCGTCCACGACGACGTACTTGTACCCGAGGTCGCGCAGTCCGTTGGCGACGATCGCGTCGGCGGTCTGCTGGATGAGGGTCTCGTTGATGTTGCAGCCGAACGTGTTCCAGGTGTTCCAACCCATCGGCGGCGTACGGGCGACGCCGTTGTCCAGCGCCCGGGCCGGGCGTGGGGCGACTGCCCCGTCGGTGACGGTGGCTGCGAGCGCCACCGCCGCGACACCCAGGACGGCGAGCGTCCGTCGGGTCCATCTGCGCACTGGGTCCTCCTCGGTGGCCGGGCGCCGTCCGTGCCGGTACCCGGAAGGGAGCGGCCCGCCGGTCGCACGGCGTCGCCCGTGGTCCACGGGGACGGACGCGGCACGGCAGTTCCACCAGGGCCGGTCGGTGCCGGCGGGCGCTCGTGGGTGGTGGGGTTCCGGCGGTCGACGGGGTCGCCGTCCGTCGCCGCCCGGCTGCGGCGCCGGGGTTTCCCGGACAGCGGCGCCACAGTGTGTGGGGATGGCGAAATGTTATCGCTGACATCAAACACTGTAAATAGCCTGGCGACCCTCGGGCGGCTTGCGGCGGCCTGCTGCCGAGGGTGCCGCGGCGAGAAAAAGAGCCGCTGAGCGGCCCTCTGGGCGGCCCCGCGGCGGCGTCTGGGTCCTCGGGCCGGGGGAGTCGGGAGCGCCGAGAGAATTTCCGGAAGTTCCATCGATTGTTGTCGCTAACAGGCCGTCTGCCCGAGGTTCGACCGCGCCGTCGGCGTGGATCTCCCGGCCGGCGGCCGGGCCGGTCCGCGCGGGGCGGAGGACGCCGGTTCCGGGCGCCGCCGCTCGTTACGTAGCTGTTGCTGGGACGTGTCTTGACGGATGTGTATGTGAGCGCTAACACTAACTCCGTGACACGGCGGAGGTGCAAATGAGCGAAGTGGACGCGACCGACCGGTACGTGATCGGGGTCGACTTCGGCACGTTGTCCGGCCGGGCGCTGGTGGTCCGGGTCCGCGACGGCGCTGAACTCGGCACCGCGGTGCACGACTACCGGCACGGGGTCATCGAGACCGCGCTGCCCGACGACGGCCCGGCGTTGCCGCCGGACTGGGCGCTGCAGGACCCCGACGACTACCGCGACGTGCTGCGCCACGCCGTACCGGCAGCGCTCTCGGCGGCCGGCGTGGACCCGGCACTGGTGGTCGGGATCGGCATCGACTTCACCGCCTGCACGGTCCTGCCGACGCTCGCCGACGGCACGCCGCTGTGCGAGATCCCGGAGCTGCGCCACCGGCCGCACGCCTGGGTCAAGCTCTGGAAGCACCACGCCGCGCAGCCGCACGCCGACCGGATCAACGCGCTGGCGCACGAACGCGGCGAACCGTGGATCGGCCGCTACGGCGGCAAGATCTCCGCGGAGTGGCAGTTCGCCAAGGGGCTGCAGATCCTGGACGAGGACCCGGAGATCTACCGGCGCGCCGAGCGCTTCATCGAGGCGGCCGACTGGATCGTCTGGCAGCTGTGCGGCGTCGAGACGCGCAACGTCTGCACCGCCGGCTACAAGGGCATCCGGCAGGACGGCCGCTACCCGTCCCCGGACTACCTGGCCGCGCTCGACCCGGACTTCACCGACTTCGTCACCAAGCTGGACGGTCCGCTGCTGCCGCTGGGCGCGCGGGCCGGCGCGCTCGACGCCCGCGCCGCAGCCTGGACCGGCCTGCCCAAGGGCATCGCGGTCGCGGTCGGCAACGTCGACGCGCACGTCACCGCCGCCGCCGCCCAGGCGCTGCGGCCCGGCCGGCTGGTGGCCATCATGGGCACCTCCACCTGCCACGTGCTCAACGGCACCCACCCGGCCGAGGTGCCGGGCATGTGCGGCGTGGTCGACGGCGGCATCAGCCCCGGCGCCTGGGGCTTCGAGGCCGGGCAGAGCGGCGTGGGGGACATCTTCGGCTGGTTCGTGCGCCACGGCGCCCCGGCCGGATTCGACTCGCACGAGCGGCTCACCGAGGCCGCCGCGGCCCAGCCGGTCGGCGCGCACGGCCTGGTGGCGCTGGACTGGTGGAACGGCAACCGGTCGCTGCTGGTCAACCACGACCTGAGCGGGCTGATCGTCGGGCTGACGCTGGCCACCCGGCCGCCGGACGTCTACCGGGCGCTGCTGGAGGCCACCGCGTACGGCACCCGGATGATCGTCGAGGCGTTCGCGCAGGCCGGAGTGCCGGTCGACGACCTGGTGGTGGCCGGCGGGCTCACCTCCAACCGGCTGCTGATGCAGATCTACGCCGACGTCACGAACCGGCCGCTGAGCATCATCGGCTCCGCCCAGGGGCCGGCGCTCGGCTCGGCCATCCACGCCGCGGTCGCGGCCGGCGAGTACCAGTCGATCCACGAGGCGTCCGCCGCGATGGGACGGATCGAGGAGGCGGTCTACCGGCCCGTACCGGAGAACGTCCGGGCGTACGACGCGCTCTACGCGGAGTACCGCGCGCTGCACGACCACTTCGGCCGCGGCGCGAACGACGTCATGCTGCGCCTGCGGGCGATCCGCAACGCGGCGGTCGACGCCCGCGCCGCCGCGCCCTTGGAGGTGGTCGGATGAACAGCCAGGTCGCCGAGCTGCGCGAGACGGTGGCCCGCCTGCACCGCGAGCTGACCCGCTACGGGCTGGTGGCCTGGACCGCCGGCAACGTCTCGGCCCGCGTACCCGGTCAGGACCTGATGGTCATCAAGCCCAGCGGCGTCGACTACGACGACCTGACCGCCGAGTCCATGGTGGTCTGCGACCTGAGCGGCACTGTCGTCGACGGCGGCGGCTCGCCGTCCAGCGACACCGCCGCGCACGCCTACGTCTACCGCGCGATGCCCGAGGTCGGCGGCGTGGTGCACACCCACAGCGGCTACGCCACCGCCTGGGCGGCCCGGGGCGAGGCGATCCCGTGCTGGCTGACCGCGCAGGCCGATGAGTTCGGCGGGGAGATCCCGGTCGGGCCGTTCGCGCTGATCGGCGGCGACGACATCGGCAAGGGGATCGTCAGCACGCTGTCCGGGCACCGCTCGCCCGCGGTGCTCATGCGCAACCACGGCGTGTTCACCATCGGCCGGGACGCCCGGGCGGCGGTCAAGGCCGCCGTGATGTGCGAGGACGTCGCCCGCACCGCGCACCTGGCCCGAGCGCTCGGGCAGCCGCTGCCGATCGCGCCGGCCGACATCGACTCGCTCTACGACCGTTACCAGAACGTCTACGGCCAACGCCCGCCGGCGCCCTGACCCCGGATCGGGCGCCGCGCACCCACCCCACCACCACACCCGGACGCACCGGCTCCCCGCCGCGCGTCCGGAACATCCAACCCCGGAGGAGAACCGATGAGTACCAGGAGCACGGCCCGCAGGGTCATCGCCGCGCTCGCCGGCGTGCTGCTCGCCGGCAGCATGGCGGCCTGCGGCAACAGCGACACCGGTGGCGATTCCGGTGACGGCAACGACAAGATCGTCCTGGGTTTCTCCCAGGTGGGCGCCGAGAGCGGCTGGCGCACCGCGAACACCACCTCGATCAAGGAAGCGGCCGCCGAGGCCGGCATCGAGCTGAAGTTCGACGACGCGCAGCAGAAGCAGGAGAACCAGATCAAGGCGATCCGCAACTTCATCCAGCAGAAGGTCGACGTGATCGCCTTCTCGCCGGTGGTGGAGTCGGGCTGGGACACCGTGCTCAAGGAGGCCAAGGACGCGAAGATCCCGGTCATCCTGACCGACCGCGCGGTCGACTCGGCCGACAAGTCGCTCTACAAGACGTTCCTCGGCTCGGACTTCGTCAAGGAGGGCCGCCTCGCCGGCGAGTGGCTGGTGGAGCAGAAGAAGGCGGCGTCCGGCCCGGTCAACATCGTCGAGCTGCAGGGCACGACCGGCTCGGCCCCGGCCAACGACCGGAAGAAGGGCTTCGCCGAGGCGATCGCCGCCAACCCCAACCTGAAGATCGTCGCGTCGCAGTCGGGTGACTTCACCCGGGCCGGCGGCAAGCAGGTCATGGAGCAGTTCCTCAAGGCCAACCCGAAGATCGACGTGCTCTTCGCGCACAACGACGACATGGGCCTGGGCGCGCTCGAGGCGATCAGCGCGGCGGGCAAGACGCCCGGCAAGGACATCACCATCATCACCGTCGACGCGGTGAAGGACGGCATGCAGGCCCTCGCGGACGGCAAGTTCAACTTCATCGCCGAGTGCAGCCCGCTGCTCGGCCCGCAGCTGATGGAGCTGGTCAAGAAGGTCAAGGCCGGCGAGGAGGTCCCCGCCCGGATCGAGACCGAGGAGACCACCTTCACCCAGGAGCAGGCCAAGGAGGCACTGCCCAACCGCAAGTACTGACCCACCCCGGGGGTCGCCGTCGCGAGACGGCGGCCCCCGTGCCACCACCGTCTAGAAGAGGTCCGATGGGATGACGGGTAACCGTCCGGTCCTGACCATGACCGGCATCAGCAAGACCTTCCCCGGGGTCCGCGCGCTGCACGACGTCGACTTTCGGTTGTTCCCGGGCGAGGTCCACGCCCTGATGGGTGAGAACGGCGCCGGCAAGTCCACCCTGATCAAGGTGCTGACCGGCGTCTACGGGACCGATGCGGGAGTCATCACCCTCGACGGCGAGCAGGTCTCGTTCAGCGGGCCGATGCAGGCCGCCGCGGCCGGCGTCAGCACCGTCTACCAGGAGGTCAACCTCTGCACCAACCTGTCGGTGGCGGAGAACGTCTTCATCGGCCGCGAGCCGCGCCGGCTCGGCGCGGTGCGCTGGGGCGAGATGCGCCGGCGGGCGCGCGACCTGCTGGCCCGGCTCGACCTCGACCTCGACGTCTCCGCGCCGCTGGGCACGTACTCGCTCGCGGTGCAGCAGATGGTCGCCATCGCCCGGGCGATCGACGTGCAGGCCCGGGTGCTGATCCTGGACGAGCCGACGTCCAGCCTGGACGCCGGCGAGGTGGCGCAGCTGTTCCGGATCATGCGCCAGCTCCGTGACGAGGGCATCGCGATCCTGTTCGTCACGCACTTCCTCGACCAGGTCTACGGCATCGCGGACCGCATCACGGTGTTGCGCAACGGCACGCTGGTGGGGGAGTACCGCACCGAGGAGCTGCCGCAGTTCAGCCTGGTCGAGAAGATGATCGGGCAGGAGCTGGACGTGCTGGAGCGGCTCGACGAGCAGCAGAAACGCGCCACCGTCGACACCGCTGACGAGGCCCCGCTGGTGGACGCCGACGGGCTGGGCCGGCGTGGCGCGGTCGCCCCGTTCAGCCTGCGCATCCACGCCGGTGAGGTGGTCGGCCTGGCCGGACTGCTCGGCTCCGGCCGTACCGAGGTGGCGCGGCTGATCTTCGGCGCGGACCGGGCCGACCACGGCCAGGTCCGGCTCGACGGCGGCCGGGCGCCGGTGCGCAACCCGATCCAGGCCATCGGCCAGGGCGTCGGCTTCTGCTCGGAGAACCGGCGGGCCGAGGGCATCGTCCCGGAGCTGACGGTCCGGGAGAACATGATCCTGGCGATGCAGGCCGCGCGCGGCTGGCTGCGTCCGATCCCGCGCCGCCGCCAGGACGAGCTGGTCCGCAGGTACGTCGAGGCGCTGAGCATCCGCCCGGCCAACCCGGAACTGCCGGTGCGCAACCTGTCCGGCGGCAACCAGCAGAAGGTGCTGCTGGCCCGCTGGCTCATCACCGAGCCGCGCCTGCTCATCCTGGACGAGCCGACCCGCGGCATCGACGTCGGCGCGAAGGCCGAGATCCAGAAGCTGGTGGTGCAGCTCTCCGACGGCGGCATGGCGGTGCTGTTCATCTCCGCCGAGCTGGAGGAGGTGCTGCGCCTGAGCCACCGGGTCGCGGTCATGCGCGACCGCGAGATGGTCGCCCAGCTCGACAACGACGACACGCTCGACGCCGACCGCGTCATGCGCACCATCGCCAGCGGCACCACGCGGAAGGAGGTGACCCGATGACCGCCGTCGCCGCCCGCCTCCGCCCGCTCACCGGCCACCGCCTGTTCTGGCCGGCGCTGGTGCTCGTGGTGATGCTCGCCGCGAACACCGTCTACCGTCCCGGCTTCCTCGCCGTCGAGGTCAAGAACGGCCACCTGTACGGCACGCCCATCGACATCCTGCGGCTGAGCGCGCCGCTGATCCTGGTCGCGCTCGGGATGACGCTCGTCATCGCCACCGGCGGCATCGACCTGTCCGTCGGGTCGCTCTGCGCCATCAGCGGCGCGATCGCCTGCCTGCACATAAGCGGGGCGGCCGACCAGAACAGCCCGGCCACGGTGGCCACCGCGCTGGCGCTGGCCTTCGGCGCCGCGCTGGTGCTCGGCGCGTGGAACGGCGTGCTCGTGGCGGTCATCGGCATCCAGCCGATCATCGCCACGCTGATCCTCATGGTGGCCGGCCGGGGCATCGCCCAGCTGGTCACCGAGGGGCAGATCATCACGATCAACTCCGGGCCGTACCGGGCGATCGGGCTCGGGCACTTCCTGACGCTGCCGCTGGCCATCCTGATCGCGCTCGCCGCCGCGCTGCTGGTGGCCGCGTTCACCCGGCGTACCGCGCTCGGCCTGATCGTCGAGTCGGTCGGCGGTAACGCCGAGGCCAGCCGGCTGGCCGGCATCCGGTCGCGGCGCATCGTCTTCCTCGTCTACGTGATCAGCGCCGCCTGCGCCGCGCTCGCCGGCTTCATGGTCACCGCGAACGTGTCCAGCGCCGACGGCAACGCCGCCGGCCTGTGGATCGAGCTCGACGCGATCCTGGCGGTCGTGATCGGCGGCACGTCGCTCGCCGGTGGCCGGTTCTCCCTCGGCGGCACCGTCCTCGGCGCGCTGATCATCCAGACCCTGACCACCACCGTGTACGCCATGAACATCTCGCCGCAGACGTCGCTGCTGTTCAAGGCGGTCGTCGTCATCGCCGTCTGCCTCGTGCAGGCCCCGGCGTTCCGCGCCCGGCTGCGCCGGCGGCGGCGCGGGACCGAGCCCGGGCCGGCGGCGCCGCAGCGGGAGAAGGAGCAGGTGCCGGCATGAGCAGCACGTCGTTGACCACCGGCCGCTCCTGGCGGCCCAGCCTGCCCCGGCGGCACGTCCCGGTGCTGGCGACGCTCGCCCTGCTGCTCGTCATGTACGGCATCGGCGTGTCCCAGTACCGCGCGTTCTCCAACATCCAGGTCGTCTTCAACGTCTTCATCGACAACGGCTTCCTGCTCGTGGTCGCGGTCGGCATGACGTTCGTGATCCTCACCGGCGGCATCGACCTGTCCGTCGGCTCGGTGGTCGCGATGACCGCGATGGTGTCGGCGTCGCTGCTGCGCGACGGCCTGCCCGCGGCGCTGGTGCTGGTCATCGCGCTGCTGATCGGCCCGACGCTGGGCTTCCTGATGGGCTGCGCGATCCACTTCTTCGAGATCCAGCCGTTCATCGTCACACTCGCCGGGATGTTCTTCGCCCGCGGCATGTGCACGTTCATCAGCGACTCCTCGATCTCCATCACCGACGGCTTCTGGACGTCGATGTCGCAGCAGCGCATCGGCGACCCGGCCGGCAACTTTGTCTCGATCAGCGTGCTCATCGCGTTCGCGGTGGTGCTGATCGCGGCGTACGTGCTGGCGTACACCCGGTTCGGCCGCAACGTGTACGCGGTCGGCGGCAACGCGCAGTCGGCGCTGCTGATGGGCCTGCCGGTGGCGCGGACCCGGATCGCCGTCTACACGATCAGCGGGCTCTGCTCGGCCATCGGCGGCATCCTGCTGTCGTTCTACACGCTCTCCGGCGCGCCGCTGATCGCCGTCGGGATGGAGCTGGACGTGATCGCGGCTGTGGTGATCGGCGGCACCGTGCTCACCGGCGGTTCCGGGTACGTCTTCGGCACCGTGCTCGGCGTGCTGGTGCTCGGCGTGATCCAGACCCTGATCACGTTCGACGGCAGCCTCAACTCCTGGTGGACCAAGATCGTGATCGGCGGGCTGCTCTTCGCGTTCATCCTCCTCCAGCGCCTCATCGGCATCCGGTTCAAGTGACGGTTCCTAGCGCGGAAGGCAACAACATGGCAACTCACCCCCAGCCCGAGGTCTGGTTCCTCACCGGCAGCCAGGGCCTCTACGGCGAGGACACCCTGCGGCAGGTCGCCGAGCAGTCCCGGCAGATCGCCGCGCGCCTGGACTCCTCGCCGGACATCCCCGTCCGCGTGGTCTGGAAGCCGGTCCTCACCTCCAGCGCGGACATCCTGGCGGTGTGCCGGGACGCGGCCGTGCAGGGCGCGGTCGGGGTGATCGCCTGGATGCACACGTTCTCCCCGGCCAAGATGTGGATCTCCGGGCTGGACGCGCTACGGACGCCGCTGCTGCACCTGCACACGCAGGCGAACGTGGCGCTGCCGTGGGACGAGATCGACATGGACTTCATGAACCTCAACCAGGCCGCGCACGGCGACCGGGAGTTCGGGTTCGTCCAGACCCGGCTCGGGGTGGCCCGCAAGACCGTCGCCGGCCACGTCACCGACCCGCGCGTCGTCGGCCGGGTCGCGGCCTGGGCCCGGGCCGCCGTCGGCTGGTCGGCGCTGCGGACGCTGCGGCTGGCGCGCTTCGGCGACAACATGCGCGACGTCGCGGTCACCGAGGGGGACAAGGTCGAGGCGGAGCTGCGCTTCGGCGTATCGGTGAACACCTACGGCGTCAACGACCTCGTCGCGGCCGTCGACCAGGTGGCGGACGCGCAGGTGGACGACCTGGTCAAGGAGTACGACGACACCTTCCGGGTGGCGCCGGAGCTGCGGCCCGGCGGGGACCGGCACGACTCGCTGCGGTACGCGGCGCGCCAGGAGCTGGGCCTGCGCGCGTTCCTGGAGGCCGGCGGGTTCCGGGCGTTCACCACGAACTTCGAGGACCTCGGCGGGCTGCGCCAGCTTCCCGGGATCGCGGTGCAGCGCCTGATGGCCGACGGCTACGGCTTCGGCGGCGAGGGCGACTGGAAGACCTCGGTGCTGGTGCACACGCTCAAGGCGATGGCCGTCGGGGTGCCGGGCGGCACCTCGTTCATGGAGGACTACACCTACGACCTGACGTTCGGCCAGGAGCTGATCCTCGGCGCGCACATGCTGGAGGTGTGCCCGAGCATCGCCGCCGACGTGCCGAGCGCGCAGGTGCATCCGCTGAGCATCGGCGGGCGGGAGGACCCGGTGCGCCTGGTCTTCGACGCCGCGCCCGGCCCGGCCGTGGTGCTGGGCATGGCGGACATGGGGGAGCGGTTCCGGCTGGTGGCCAACGCGGTGGACGTGGTGCCGCCGCCGCACCCGCTGCGCCGGCTGCCGGTGGCGCGCGCGGTCTGGCGTCCGCAGCCCGACCTGGCCGGCTCGGCGGAGGCGTGGATCACCGCGGGCGCGCCGCACCACACCGTGCTCTCCCAGGCCGTCGGCGTGGAGGAGCTGCGTGACCTGGCCGCGATGGCTCGGACCGAGCTGGTGGTCATCGACGCGGAGACGCGCCCGCACCGCTTCGCCGACGAGCTGCGCTGGAACCAGGCGTACTACCGGCTCGCCCGGGGCTTCTGAACCCCCTCGCCGCCCGCCGCGCCGACCCCGCGTGGCGGGCGGCGTGTTACGCCTTGACGAACGCCATGTTATCGCTCACAGTCGATGGATAGGGTCACCGGCACCGCTCGCGGGCCGTTCCGGGCGCGATCTGCGCCGCAGTTGCCAGGGATCCGACTCCCGCCTGGGTGGGCATCGCTGTTAGCGATAACGCCGACGTCGTCGGCGCGCGTCGCCGTGCCCGGGCTCCGGTCGACGAAGGAGGATCATGGTGACGGCTCGACTGTCCCGTGGACGTGGACGCCTGTCCCGGCTGCTGGCCGGGGTGGTGGCGCTGCTTGTCGGTGGCGTGGTGGTGGGCGCCGTGCCCGCGCCCGTCTCCGCGGCCACCGTGGACACCAGCGCGTACTACGTGCTGGTGAACCGCAACAGCGGCAAGGCGCTGGACCTGTACAACCAGGCGACGAACGACGGCGCGCGGATCACCCAGTGGACGCGCAACGACGGCGCCTGGCAGCAGTGGCAGTTCGTGGACTCCGGCGGTGGCTACTACCGGCTGCGCTCCCGGCACTCGGGCAAGGTGCTGGACGTGACCGGCGCGTCCACCGCCAACGGGGCCGCGGTGGTCCAGTGGACCGACCACGGCGGCACCAACCAGCAGTTCCGGCTGGCCGACTCCGACAGCGGGTACGTCCGGCTGATCAACCGGAACTCGAACAAGGTGATGGAGGTGCAGAACGCCTCCACCGCCGACGGCGGCAACATCGTCCAGTACGACGACTGGAACGGCGCGAACCAGCAGTGGCAGCTGGTGCGGGTCGGCGGCAACCCGGGTGACCCGGGCACGCCGAGCGGCAACTTCACCAACCCGGCGGTCTGGCAGGACTTCGCCGACGTCGACATCATCCGGGTCGGCGACGTCTACTACATGTCCGCCTCCACCATGCACTACTCGCCCGGCGCGCCGGTGCTGCGCTCCTGGGACCTGGTGAACTGGGAGTTCGCCGGGCACTCGGTGCCGCGGCTGGAGTTCGGCACCAAGTACGACCTGAGCGCCAGCGAGCAGGCGTACGTGGACGGCATCTGGGCGTCGACGCTGAACTACCGGCCGAGCAACCGCACGTTCTACTGGGCCGGGTGCATCGATTTCGCGCAGACCCACATCTACACCGCCACCGCCGTGGACGGCGCGTGGAGCCGCCTCGCCACCATCCCCAACTGCTACTACGACGCCGGCATGCTGATCGACGACAACGACACCATGTACGTCGCGTACGGCAACGGCACGATCAGCGTGGCACAGCTCTCCGCCGACGGGCGCAGCCAGGTGCGGGCGCAGCAGGTCTACCAGACGCCGTCGAGCATCGGCACGCTGGAGGGGGCGCGCTTCTACAAGCGCAACGGCGCGTACTACATCTGGCTGACCCGGCCGGCCAACGGCCAGTACGTGCTGAAGTCCACGAACGGCCCGTTCGGCCCGTACGAGCAGCGGCAGGTGCTGCTGAACCTGCCCGGCCCGATCTCCGGTGGCGGCGTGCCGCACCAGGGCGGGCTGGTGCAGACGCAGACCGGCGCCTGGTACTACATGGCGTTCACCGACGCCTACCCGGGCGGCCGGATGCCGACGCTGGCGCCGATCACCTGGACCTCCGACGGCTGGCCGCAGCTGCAGACCGTCAACGGGGCCTGGGGCGCGAGCTACCCCAACCCGCTGCCGACCCGCCCGGTCAAGCCGCTCACCGGCACCGACACGTTCTCCGGCACCACGCTCGGCCCGCAGTACGAGTGGAACCACAACCCGGACAACAGCAGGTGGTCGGTGAACAACGGCCTGCGCCTGCAGACCGCCACCGTCACGAACGACCTGTACCGGGCCCGCAACACGCTCACCCACCGCATCCAGGGTCCGACCTCGACCGGCACCATCGAGCTGGACTACTCGACCATGCGCGACGGTGACCGGGCCGGCCTGGCGATGCTGCGGGACAGTTCGGCCTGGATCGGCGTACGGCGGGACAACGGCGCGACCCGGGTGGTGATGACAAACGGTCTGACCATGGGCTCGAACTGGAACACCACGAGCACCGGGACGGAGATCGCCGGCGCGGCGGTGTCCGGCGGGCGGATCTGGTTGCGGGCCAACGCCGACATCCGGCCCGGCTCCGGACGGCAGGCGCGGTTCTCCTACAGCACCGACGGGGTGAACTTCGTGTCGCTGGGCAACGCGCTGACGCTCAACAACGCGTGGCAGTTCTTCATGGGCTACCGGTTCGGCTTCTTCAACTACGCCACGCAATCGCTTGGCGGCGCGGTGACGGTGCGGCAGTTCTCGCTGACGACACCGTGACAACGGTCACCATTCGCGGCCGTTGACACATCTTCCATAGCTCGGGGTGCGGCTCCGGCAATCGCCGGAAATGCCGCACCCCGGGCCCAATTCCACCCGCTCCGAGCTGCCTGTTCGTGCCGCTGCGCAACGGAAGGGAATGAGCCGCCTGTCGATTCCGCGATAATCGGCGCGCCACGGTGGGAACGGTCGATCTGCGGTAGCGATACCGATGGGACCGCTGGCGTAGACTGTCGCCACCCGGGACGGTCCGGTCGAGATCGACCGGGTGTGGCCGCCGCGGGCAGTGGCGAAAGTGAGGTGGCCGTGCGCGGTCCTGCGATGACGGACGTGGCTCGCCTTGCCGGGGTTTCGCACCAGACGGTCTCCCGGGTGCTCAACGGGCATCCCAACGTGCGTGAACAGACCCGGCTGCGGGTCCAGGCCGCCATCACCGAGCTCGGCTACCGGCCCAACCGCGCGGCCCGCGCGCTGGTGACCGGCCGTTCCCAGGTGATCGGCGTGGTCGCGCAGAACACCACGCTGTACGGCCCGGCGTCGCTGCTGGCCGCGCTGGAGCAGACCGCCGCCGAGGCGGGTTTCGCGGTGAGCGTCGGCAGCGTCCGCGACCTCGACCACCGTTCCATCTCGGCGGCGGTGGAGCGGCACCTGGCGCACCGGGTGGCCGGCATAGTGGTGATCGCGCCCGTCGAGTCGGCCGGGGAGGCGCTGGAACGGCTGCCCCACGACGTGCCGCTGGTGACAGTCGACGGCGACCCCCGGCGGCCGATCCCGCTGGTCACCGTCGACCAGGTCGCCGGCGCCCGGGCCGCCACCGAGCACCTTCTCGCGGCCGGGCACCGCACCGTCTGGCACGTGTCCGGCCCGTCGGACTGGTTCGACAGCGCCGGCCGGATCGAGGGGTGGCGCGAGGCGTTGCGGCAGGCGGGCGCCGAGGTTCCGCCGCTGGTCCCGGCGGACTGGTCCGCTGCCGCGGGTTACCGGTGCGGGCAGATGCTGGCCCGGATGCCGGAGGTCACCGCGGTCTTCACGGCGAACGACCACCTGGCGCTGGGCGTGCTGCGCGCGCTGCACGAGCACGGCCGCCGCGTACCGGACGACATCAGCGTCGTCGGGTTCGACGACGTGCCCGAGGCGGCGTACTTCATTCCGCCGCTGACCACGGTGCGGCCCGACTTCACGGCGGTGGCCGCGGCGAGCCTGGACCTCCTGCTGGCCCAGATCGAGTCGGAGTCGGCCGGCCCGCTGCGCCAGACCATCGCCCCGACGCTGGTCCCGCGCCGAAGCGTGGGCCCACCCCCCACCCGCTGACCCACCCGGCGTCCCACCCGCCCTCGCCGATCTTGCACTTCGCGCCCGCAGGATGTCCGGTTGGCGAACTTCGCGGGGGCCGAAAGCGC
This sequence comes from Micromonospora sp. C41, assembly GCF_018070485.1. Lineage (NCBI taxonomy): Bacteria > Bacillati > Actinomycetota > Actinomycetes > Micromonosporales > Micromonosporaceae > Micromonospora > Micromonospora sp. C41. Next base: position 563,421 of record NZ_JAGPXP010000001.1, read on the forward strand.
AAGATCGGCGAGCTGGGGCGGCGGGGGTGGGTGGGTCAGAGGAAGCGCCAGCGCTGGTGGGCGGCGCCGGTGTCGTCGGCGAGGACCGCCTGCGCGCCCTGGGTGCCCGAGCCGCCGCTGAGGCCGAGGACGCGGCCCCCGTTCGCGCACTGGATCCGGAACCAGCCGCCGCCGCCGTGCCGCAGCCGCCACCTGTGGTCGGCGGCGCCGTTGTCGGCCCACTGGACGATCCGGGCGCCGGCCGCTGTCGAGGCGCCCTCGACGCCCAGCACCTTGCCGCTGTTGCCGTTGCGCAGCCGCAGGTAGCCGCCGGTGTCCACGAGCGCGGTCCAGAGGTGGTCGGCGGTCCCGGTGTCGCCCCACTGGATGACCGGCCCGCCGTCGGCGGTGGACATGTTCTGCACGCCGAGCACCAGCCCGCTGCCGAGGTTCTGGATCCGCCGCGCGCCGTTGGGCAGGAACCGCCACTGGTTGTCCAGGCTGCCGTTGTCCGGGTCCTGCACGGCGAACGCGCCCTGCGCGGTCGAGCCGCCGGAGATGCCGAGCAGCTTGCCGGTGTGCACGTTGCGCAGCTTGTGGCTGCCGTCGCCGACGTCGACGACGGCCCAGAGATGGTCGGCGGTGCCGTTGTCCGCCCACTGCAGGATCCGGGCACCGTCGGCGGTGGACATGTTCTCCACGCCCAGCACCTTGCCGCTGTTGACGTTGCGCAGCCGCAGCGCCGACCCGTCGACCACGAGCTGCCAGTCGTGGTCGGCGGTGCCGGTGTCACCCCACTGCAGCGCGAGCCCGCCGTCTGCGGTGGACATGTTCTGGATCCCGAGCACCAGCCCGCTCGCCGCGTTCGCCAGCCGGAAACTCGCCTCGCCGCCACCACCGCCCGTGCCGACCCGCCAGTAGACCGTGTAGTTGTGCCCGTGGGCGTCGTAGAACGGGCCGAGGTCGACGGTGGCGCCGTCGGCCCGGGCGGTGAACGCGAGACTGCCCGTGCCGGTACGGGTGACCGAGGCCGGGTCCAGCGTCGGCAGCGCGCTCAGCGTGGTGTTGCCGTAGTTGCCGGAGAGCACCACCGGCCCGTACGTGATCGCGGCGACCGCGGCGTCGTCGTTGGCGGCCACCGTCGCCACCCGCATCGGCAGCCGGACCGTCACCGTGTCGCCGGAGGCCCAGGCGCGGGTCAGGACGGCATAGGTTCCGGGCGCGGTGGCGATGCCGGCCGCGACGCCGTTGACGCTGACGCTCGCCCCGCTGGTCCACGCCGGGATCCGGATCCGCATCGTCCACGACCCGCTCACCGAGCCGGTGACGGTCAGCGTCGTGGTGTCGCCGACCGGGTACGAGGTGGCCTGGGTGACGGTGATGCCGCGCTGGCTCCAGGTGAGCACCGAGGGCATGAACAGGTTGACGGTCAGCGTGGTGCCGTTGTGGAAGTAGATCGCGTCGGCGAGCGTGGTGTTGGTCTCCAGCCCGGTGCCCTGGCAGCACCAGAACGAGTTGTAGTCGGTGCTCCAGGTGCCGCCGCCCCATGCCGGGCCGACACCGCGCCGCCCGCCCGGGTTGAGCGGGGTGAAGTACGTGACGTGGCCGTGCGCGTCGGCCGGGTTCTGCTGGCCGATCATGTGGTTGAGCAGCGCGCGCTCGTAGAAGTCGGCGTACGCGACGCGGTCCGGGTCGAGCTGCCACAGCTCCCGGGTCAGCTTGAGCATGTTGTACGTGTTGCACGCCTCGCACGTGTCGTTGCGCAGGTAGCCGGCGATCGCGTTCGGGGCGCGGAAGTGCTCGGCCTGGCTGTTGCCGCCGATGGCGTACGTGTGCGCGCCGACGGTGATGGCCCACGCGTTGGTGGCGATATCCCGGTAGCGGGTGACGCCTGTGGCCTTGTACTCCCGGGCCGCACCGATCCACTTGGGCACCTGCGTGTTGGCGTGCAGCCCGTTGAGCTGGTCGGAGTTGGCGGCGAGCGGGTTGAACACGGCGGCGTGGTCGAACCGCTGCGCGACGGTCAGCCACCGCCCGTCGCCGGTCTGCTGGTAGAGGTCGGTCAGCACCGCGTTCATGCCGCCGAACTCGGTGCCGAGCATGGCCTGCATCTGGGCCGAGGTGAGCCGGCTGGTGCGCTGGTCGACCCAGCCGGCCAGCGCCAGCAGCACGTCCCGGGCCTGGGTGCTGCCGATCAGCCGCCACACGTCCAGCAGCCCGGCCAGCGTCTTGTGGATGCAGTAGTAGGGGACGTTGCCGTTGCTGAGCGTCCGGGCCTCCAGCGCGGTGAAGTCGGACTCCGGGAAGCCGGACAGGTAGCCGGCGCTGAACCCGGCCGCGCCGTTGTTGGCCTGGCAGCGGGCCAGCTCGGCGACCATGGTGAGCGCCTTGTCCCGGCAGGTGGTGTCGCCGAGCACCGCCCACGCCTGCGCCCAGGCGGTCAGGAAGTGACCCTGCATGTGGGTGCGGAACGGGAAGTTCGGCGCGTCCCAGCCACCGTTGGCGGCGGCGCCGCCGGTGGACAGGCGGTGGTTGGCCCGGAAGTTGTAGAGCAGCCGGTTGACGTCCACGAAGCGCAGGTACGCCACTGTGCGGTTCTCGTTGTCCTGCCACCGGCTCGCGGTCAGCCGGACCTGGCCCGGGTCGAACGCGTACGCGGACACGCCGATGTCGGGGCGGGCCGGTGGCAGCGCGGCGTGCGCCGTACCGCCTGCGGTGACGGACCCGGCGGCGGCGCCGGCGGTCGCCGCGACGGCGGTGGCGCCGGTGGCGCGGAGCAGGAATCGGCGGTTCACCAGGGGAGCGGGCATGGACGGCCTCCGTGGCGGGGGACGGTGGTGGCGGGGACGGTGGTGGTGGGGAACGGCTACGCGGTGACCCGGAAGGTGGCGTCCTGCCGGTCGACCGCGGGGGAGCCGGCGCCGAGCGGATCGATGCGCAGCCGGTAGTCGTAGTGCCGCAGGTAACGGGTGGGGTAGTTGTACGAGCGGAACGACGACCAGGTGGCGTCGGCCAGGCCGGCGGTGCGGTGGAAGGTGGCGTCGGCGCGGAACGTGGCGGTGCCGTCGTTCGGGTCCAGCCGGACCGCGTAGTCGTAGTGCCGCAGGTAGTTGCCGGGGTAGTTGACCGACTCGAACGAGACGCCGGCGGCGTCGGCCAGGCCGGGGACCATCCGCCACATCTGGTCCTGGTACGGGTCGAACGGGTACGCGTCTACGCGGGCGATCCGGTCGGCGTGCCGCACGTAGCGGTCGGGGAAGTTCGACGACTTGAGCCGGACCCAGTTCGGCGTGCCCCAGCGGTTGACCAGCCCGGCGTACTCGGCGTCGGTGATGCCGATCATCGAGCCGTGTTTGGAGTTCAGCGGCGGCGTGTAGTCGCGCTGGTTCAGCGGCGTCCACGAGTTGCCGGAGATGGTAGTCGTGGACCAGGCGTAGTAGTCGTTGTTGACCGGGCTGAACGAGTCGCCCCACAGCCGCCAGCCGCCCTCGTTCGTGCGCAGCAGAAGCGGCGCCTCGATCGCGTTGCCCTGCCGCAGCCCGCTGGTGTACGTGGTGAAGCTGTTCGGCGCGGCGGTGGTGGAGCGGGCGCCGTAGAGATATCCGTCGTCGAGGTTCTTGTAGTAGAGGTACGTGGTGCCGCCGTCGACCACCACGTCGCCGTCGAGCACGCCGAAGGCGGGGCTGAAGTAGACCTGCGACGCGCTGACGGTGCGGAAGTCGCTCGTGTAGTTGACGAACAGTACGTCCCGGCCGTTGTTGGCGGAGTAGACGATGGCGTACTGCCCACGGGCGGCGTCCCAGAACGCGGTCGGCGCCCAGGTGTGGGTGTCGAGCGTGTGCATCCGGATGCGCCGGTAGCCGGTGAACGCGGTCAGGTCGGCCGAGTCCCACACGTGCAGGTACTGGCTGGTCAGCCCCCAGTTGGTGCCCTTGAGGTCGGTGGCCAGCACCACGAACGTGCCGTCGGTCCTGCGCAGCACGAACGGGTCGCGCAGGCCGAGCTGCCCGGCGGTCGGGGTGACCACCGGGTTGTTCTGGTTCAGCGGAGTCCAGTTCAGCCCGTCCCGGCTGACGGCCAGGTGCAGGCCGTAGTCGGCGCCGAGGCCGTTCGGCGTCTCGGTGAAGTAGGCCATCGCGTAGGCGGTGTTCGCCGCCGCGAACGCGCCGCGGGGCAGGCTGAGCGCGCCGGAGGCGGCGGCAGCCGCGGACAGGGCGCCGACTGTGAACGCGCGTCGGGTCAGGGGCACGACGGGGGCCTTTCTCTGCGGTGGAGATGACGGCCGCGTTAACGCTAACAATCCCCCTTAGCCTGGCGTTCATATAGCCGACTGTCAATTGATTCGCAGCGCTGACGCGAACGCCGCAGGGCGGGCCGCTCGTTCTCGCGGCCCGCCCTGCGGCGGCTGTCCGGCGCCCGGCCGGCGAAAGATCAGCGGTTGCGGTAGTGGTCGACGGCAAGCGTCCCACCGCTCAGCAGCGCCAGCGCGCCGAAGGCGGAACCGGCCCACGGGTTGCCGACGACGCTCGACAGCACCACGTTCGCGGCCACGCTCACGATGAGCACCAGCCAGAGCAGCGGGCGCATCCGGGTAATCGACGACGGGGCGGCGGCGGTCTCGGCGGTACGGTCCAGGTCGTTCACGGCTGCCTCCTCGATGATTTCTGCTACCACCGACAGTAGGGACGGGAGCGGCCGGTAACGATCCCGCCAGCACGACAGTCGTGGTACAGCAGGCTGTACTTTCCGCGCCCGGGCCTGCCGGGCGGCGACAGCGGTGACCTATCGTTTCGCCCGGGGGTGGGCCGGGATGGAGTACGTGCGGAGGCGGTTCCGCGTGGCGGTGGCCGCTCTGGAGCACCTCGTCGGCGGGCTGGGCACCGCAGTGCTGGCCCTGGGCACGCTGCTCGGGACGCTCGTCGTCGCGGCGGCGTGCGTCGGCGGGGTCGGGCTGCTGCTCGTACCCGGACTGCTGCAGGCCGTGCGGTCGGTGGCCGACCGCGAGCGCGCCCGGCTGTCCCGATGGGGGACGCCGATACCGGCGCCCGGCCCGGTCCCGGCCGGGGTGCGCGCGGCGCTGCGCGACCCGGTGGTACGGCGGGAGCTGCGCTGGGTGGCCGTCCACGGGACGCTCGGCTTCGGGGCCGGGCTGCTCGCGCTGGTGCTGCCGATCTACGCCGTGCAGGACATGACGTTCCCGCTCTGGTACCGGCTGGTGCCGCCGGAGGCCGGCGCGCCCGGCATCGGCTGGTGGCACATCGACGGGCTCGGCGACGCGCTCGCGGTCGCCGTGCTCGGGGTCGGCTGGCTGCTTCTCGCGGTCACGACCGGCCCGGCGCTCGCGCGGATCCAGGCCCGGCCGGGCCGGCGGCTGCTGCCCCCGCCGCCCGGGTTCGACCTGTCGCTGCGCGTCGCCGAACTCACCGCCACCCGGGCCGCGGCGCTCGACGCGCACGCGGTGGAGCTGCGCCGGATCGAGCGTTCGCTGCATGACGGCACCCAGAACCGGCTGGTCGCGGTGAACGTGCTGCTCGGCGCCGCCCGGCGGGCGGTGCGCCGCGACCCGGACCGCGCCGACGAGATCCTGGAACGCGCGCAGGACGCGGCCGAGCAGGCGCTCGGCGAGCTGCGTACGGTGGTGCGCGGCATCCTGCCGCCGGTGCTCGGCGACCGGGGACTGGCCGGGGCGCTCGCCGGACTCGCGGCGGAGTGCGCGGTGCCGTGCCGCCTGTCGGTGGACGTCGACGTGCGCTGCGCGGCCTCGGTGGAGGCCACCGCGTACTTCGTGGTGGCCGAGGCGCTCACGAACGTGGTCCGGCACAGCGGCGCGGACGGCGTCGAGGTCGTCGTGCGCCGGGAACGGGACCGGCTGCTGGTGACCATCACCGACGACGGGCGCGGGGACGCCGACGAGACGCGCGGCTCGGGGCTGACCGGCATCCGCCGGCGGGTCGAGGCGTACGACGGGCGGATGACGCTCACCAGTCCACCGGGAGGACCGACGAGGATGCACGTGGAGCTGCCATGCGGATCGTGATCGCCGAGGACGACGCGCTGCTGCGCGAGGGGCTGGCGCTGCTACTGCGCGCCGAGGACCTGGACGTGGTGGCCACCGCCGGCACGCCCGGGGAGTTCCTGACCGCTGTCGACGAGCACCGGCCGGACGTGGCGATCGTCGACGTGCGGATGCCACCCACTCACACCGACGAGGGCATCGTCGCCGCGGTCGAGGCCCGCCGCCGCCGTCCCGGCCTCGCGGTGCTGGTCCTGTCCGCGTACGTCGAGCAGGCGTTCGCCACCGAGCTGTTCGCGGTCGGCGCCTCCGGGCTCGGCTACCTGCTCAAGGAGCGGGTGGGCCGGGTCGAGGAGTTCCTCGCCGCGCTGCACCGCGTCGCGGGCGGCGGCAGCGTGATCGACCCCGAGGTGGTCGGGCAGCTGCTCGCCCGCAACCGGCGGCCGGACACCGCGCTGGCCGAGCTGTCGCCGCGTGAGCACGAGGTGCTGGCGCTGATGGCCGAAGGGCTGGGCAACGGCGCGATCGCCGAGCGGTTGTTCGTCACCGAGGGCGCTGTGCACAAGCACATCCGCAGCATCTTCGCCAAGCTGAGCCTGCCGCCGGACGACCGCGCCGACCGCCGGGTCACCGCGGTGCTGCGTTACCTCGACGACGGCCGCCGGTAGCGCACACGCACGCGCGCCGCCTCGCGGTGAGGCGGCGCGCGGACGGGTCGGCCGGATCAGCGGCGGGTGCCGCACAGGGCCGCGTCGACGGTGCTGGTGACCGCCTCCAGCATCTCCAGGCTGGTCGGCAGCGCGGTCACCGCGACCACGGCGCTGCGCCCGTCGGTGGTGGACAGGTTGCGCGTCTCGAAGCCCTGGATGTCGCCGCCGTGCCCCCAGGCGTGGCCGCCGCAGGGCAGCTCGTGCCGGGCGATGCCCAGGCCGTACTCCCACACCCCGTTGGGCTCGAAGTCGGGCGCCGGCACCGTGCGCGTCAGCGCCGCCTGCTGGGCCGGCTTGAGCAGCTTGCCCGCCAGCAGCGCCTCGAAGAACGTGCGCAGGTCCGACGGCGTGGAGACGAGCTGACCGGCGGCCCAGCCCAGCGACGGGTCCATCCGGGTCACGTCGACCCACGGCGCGCCCGGCTCCACCGCCACGTATCCGCGCGGCAGGCGGCCCGGCAGGTCCTGCTCGCCGGTCTGCGGCCAGTACGTGTCACGCAGCCGCAGCGGCTCGATGATCCGCCGGGTGATCTCCTCACCCACCGGACGCTTGGTGACCCGCTCGATGATCAGCCCGGCCAGCACGAAGTTGGTGTTGCTGTACTCCCACTTCTGACCCGGCGGGAAGCGCCGCGACTGGGTGAGCGCCTCGTCCAGCAGCCGGCGCGGGTCGAAGTAGTCGCTGCGGCGGTCCACCAGATCCTGCGCCTCGCTGAACACGACCTCGTCGTAGTCGGGCAGGCCGCTGGTCTGCTGCAGCAGCTGGCGTACGGTGATCCGCCGCCCGTCGTTGCCGTTGGCGCGCACCATCCCGGGCAGGTAGCGCTCGACGGTGGCGTCGAGGTCGATGCGGCCCTCGCCGACGAGCTGGAGGACGACCACGGCGGTGAACGTCTTGGTGTTGCTGCCCACGCGCACCCGGGCGTCGCGGGGGATCGCGGCGCCGGTGCGCAGGTCACCCACGCCCGCGGTGTAGTCGCGCACCCGGCCGTCGCGGCGTACGGAGGCCAGCACTCCGGGGAATCCATGCTCGGTGACCAGGCCGTCCAGTCGCGTCTGGACGGCGTCGGCGGCGGGACGCCGGACGTCGGTGGTCGTGGCGGACGCGGCGGGCACACCGAGCGCGGTGACGGTCAGCAGGGCCGTGGCGCCGACGGCCATCGGGAGGGTACGGCGGGTCATGGGAACTCCTCGACGGAGGTGAACGGGTACGGCCTCAAGCCTCGCCAGAACCGGTCCCGCGTTCCATCCCACCAGCTACCGGGCCGGGGTAGCGCTGGCACTACTTGATCGCTCCCGGCGTCGCCGGTTAGGCTCCGCGCAGCGTCGCGTGCCGGTGGCAGACCGTGTCAGGCATGGAGGCGCCGGATCGAAGGGAGCACGACGATGACACTCGTCGTCCCTTCGCCCTCGCCACGTGGCTGAGGGCGAACAGACCAGGCTGGTGGCCTGGAGCCGGGAGATGCGCGCCGTCCACGAGCGGCTGCGCGAGGCGCTTGAGGTGACCCGGCTGGCGCTCGCCGCCGGTGAGCCGGCACGGCCCGCGACACGGGACCTGCTGCTGTTCTGCCACGGGTTCTGCGCGGCGCTGACCGCGCATCACGAGGGCGAGGACCGCAGTCTCTTCCCGGCGATCGCGACGCGCCATCCGGAGCTGCGCGAGACGCTGGACCGGCTGCGACAGGACCACTCGATGATCGGCTACCTGCTGGCCGGGCTGGGTGCGGCGGTGGCTCGCGACGCCCCGCCCGACGAGCTGGCCCGGCACCTGGAGGGCGTGTCGGCGATCATGGAGTCGCACTTCCGGTACGAGGAGCGGCAGCTGCTTTCGGTGCTGGAGACGCTGGCGCTGGACGCCGACCCGGCCGACGTCCTCGGACCGCTGTGACCCGGGGTCGGGGCCCGGCGGGATGCGCGCCGCCGGGCCGCGACCGGGCGTTCAGTTCAGGCCGCAGGTGGCCAGCGCGTCCAGGTTCGGGCGCTGCGCGCCGACCCGGTTGAACGCGATCTCGATGCGGTCGAGCGCCGCGACGCGCTTGCTGCGCAGCGGCCCGAGGATCGCGTTGTCGATGAAGGCCGGTCCGCCCTCGGGGCGCACCGCGAGCTGGGCGAGGCGGGCGTTCGCCTCGGCGATCTGCTTGTCCAGCGTGGCCAGTTCGGCCTGCACCTGGCCGGCGGCCGCCGCCGGGACGGCAGGCAGCGCGACGCGCGGGCAGTCGACCGTCCGGGCCGATCCGGCCGCGTTGCCGTTCTGGCCGCCGTTGTTCCCGTTCTGGCCCCCGGCGTTGCCGTTCTGACCGCCCGCGTTGCCGTTCTGGCCGCCGGCGTTCTGGCCGGCGCCGCCGTTGACGGCGCTCGGCACGCCCGGGGCGTTGAGCGAGCAGGCCGCCAGCGCGTCCAGGTCCGGGCGCGGCGCGCCGATCCGGTTGAACGCGATCTCGATGCGGTCGAGCACGGCGACGCGCTTGTTGCGCAGCGGGCCGAGGATCGCGTTGTCGATGAACGCCGGTCCGCCCTCGGGGCGTACCGCCTGCCGGGCCAGCCGCTCGTTCTGCCGGGCGATCTCCTGGTCCAGGTTGGCCAGTTCCCGCTCCACCTGGGCCGATGCCGCCGCCGGTACGGCCGGCAGCTTGTCGCGTACCGTCGGGCAGTTCACGGTCTGCGCGGCGGCGGTGGTGGCCGGACGGTTGTTCTCGCCCGCCGACGCCAGTTGCAGCCCGCCGGCGAACAACAGCGCCGCGAGGGCGCCCACCCCGCCGAGCTTCAGGACCGCGGTCTTGCGCGTACCCCTGGCCATGCACCTCTCCTCTGGTTGACCGGGAGGGTGCGGCGGCTGCCGCGCCGTCTCCACGGTGCGAAGTGACGACTGGAGGAATCGTGCTCGTGCCCGCTCCGGCATCGCGGTTCCGGCCGATGTTCCCGTCGGCAGTGGATACGGACGGCGGCGCGAGATCGTTCAGCGCACCCCCGGATGTTTGACCGCATCGACGTCCGTCGTTAGGCTGCGCTGAAAGCGCTTACTGCGCGGGAGACGTGAGCGTTCGGCGTGACACGGACGTCCGGGCGACAAGGCCCGCCCCTGACACCGACCGGGCATCGGTGCCGGTAGCGGCGTGGGCACCGCACCACCACCCGGAGGAGACCATCATGATCAACCGACACCGTCGTACGGTGTTGTGGACATCGGCCGCGGCGACGGCGGCGCTCGCCGCGTCCGGCCTGGCCGTCGGCGCGACCGCCGCCCAGGCGGCCGCCGGCTGCCGCGTCGACTACGCCGTCACCGCGCAGTGGGGCGGCGGCTTCACCGCCAACGTCAACCTGACCAACCTCGGCGACCCGCTCAACGGATGGGCCGTCACCTGGACGTTCGCCGCCGGGCAGACCGTCGCCCAGGCCTGGGGCGCCGAGATCACCGCCAGCGGCGCGTCGGTGCGGGCCGCCAACGTCAGCTACAACGGCAGCCTCGGCACCAACGCGAGCACGTCGTTCGGCTTCAACGGCACCTGGAACGACACCAGCAACCCGGTCCCGACCTCGTTCGCCGTCAACGGCGTCACGTGCACCGGTGGCGTCACGCCCACCACCGGCACGCCACCGACCAGCGCCCCGCCGAGCAGCCCGCCCCCGAGCACCCCGCCGCCGACGACGCCGCCACCGACCACGCCGCCGCCGGCCGGCGGGGCGATCTACGCCGCGCCGAACGGCACCGCCGGGGCGGCCGGCACCCAGGCCAGCCCCACCACCATCGCCGCGGCGATCACCCGCGTCGGCGCCGGCGGCACGATCTACCTGCGCGGCGGCACCTACAACCTGTCCCAGACGGTCACCGTCGCCGCCGGCAACAACGGCACGTCGAGCGCCCGCAAGAACCTGTACGCCTACCCGGGCGAGACGCCGATCCTGAACTTCTCGGCGATGAGCGAGGACCCGGCCAACCGGGGGCTGGCGCTGAACGCCTCGTACTGGCACGTGCGCGGGCTCGTGGTGGAGCGCGCCGGTGACAACGGCATCTTCGTCGGCGGCAGCAACAACATCATCGAGCGGACGGTGACCCGCTTCAACCGCGACACCGGGCTGCAACTGTCCCGGATCGCCTCCAGCACGCCCCGCGACCAGTGGCCGGCCAACAACCTGATGGTCAGCGTGGAGTCGCACGACAACGCCGACTCCGACGGCGAGGACGCCGACGGCTTCGCGGCCAAGCTCACAGTGGGCGGTGGCAACGTCTTCCGGTACGCGGTGTCGCACCACAACATCGACGACGGGTGGGACCTCTACACCAAGTCCGACACCGGCGCGATCGGTCCGGTGACCATCGAGGACTCGCTCGCATACAGCAACGGCACGCTCAGCAACGGCACCCAGAACGGCAACGGCGACCGCAACGGCTTCAAGCTCGGCGGTGAGGACATCGCCGTCAACCACACCGTGCGGCGCACCATCGCGTACCGCAACGGCAAGCACGGCTTCACGTACAACCGGAACCCGGGCACCATGACGATCTCGAACAATCTGAGCATCGACAGCACCGAACGGAACTTCTCGTTCGACGCCGGCACCTCGGTCTACCGGAACAACACCTCCTGCCGCTTCGTCGGCAGCGGATCGAACGACAGGACCGTCGGGAACGTGGACGGCTCGAACCAGTTCTGGTCCGGCTCCAACGGTTCCCGCTGCGCCACGTACTCCGGTGCCCTGGCCTGGTCCTTCGCCGGCGACGGCCGCCTCACGGTGACCCTAGGCGGCCGCCAGGTCTCGCTCTGACCCCGGCGCCCCACCGGGTTGATCATGAGGTTGGCGGCCGGATCGGAGATCGACAACGCCGTCAACCTCATGATCGACCGGGTGAAGGGATGGTGGGAGAGGAGATCGGGCCGAAGGACCGGCTTGACAGGATGATCGAGTCTTAGGTTAGCCTAACCTGCGTGACGAGCGAAGCAGTGCGGGCCGACGGCCTGACGGGCAGTGAGCTGCGGCTGGGCTACCACGGCAAGACGGTGGTGCACGACGCCGCCATCACGCTGCGCCCCGCGGCGGTGACCGCGCTGGTCGGCCCGAACGGCAGCGGCAAGTCGACGCTGCTGCGCGGGCTGGCCCGCCTGCACCCGCTGGAACACGGCGAGGTCGTGCTCGCCGACGGCACCCCGGCCCGGGCGCTGTCCCCCCGGGACTTCGCCCGCCGGGTCACGCTGCTGGCGCAGAGCCGCCCCACCCCGAGCGGGGTCACGGTGCGGGACGTGGTCGGCTACGGCCGGCACCCCTACCGGCAGCGGTGGCGCGCCGGCGACCCCGACGGGCCCGCCGCGATCGACCGGGCCATGACCGTGACAGGTGTCGACGGCATGGCCGGCCGGCCGGTCGACGAGCTGTCCGGCGGCGAGCTGCAACGCGTCTGGCTGGCCACCTGCCTGGCCCAGGACACCGCGATCCTGCTGCTGGACGAGCCCACCACGTTCCTGGACCTGCGCTACCAGGTGGAGATCCTCGACCTGATGCGCGACCTCGCCGACACCGCCGGCGTCGCCGTCGGCGTGGTGCTGCACGACCTCAACCAGGCCGCCGCCGTCGCCGACCAGGTCGTGCTCCTGCACGAGGGCCGGGTCCGCGGCACCGGCACGCCGCACGAGGTGTTCACCGAGGCGGCGCTCACCGAGGCGTACGGCATCCGCGTCGAGGTGATCGTCGACCCGGTCACCAACCTGCTCTCCACACGTCCCGTCGGCCGGCACACGACCCGTATCCCCGCCTGACCGATCCCTGCACACAGAAGAGAAACCGATGCTGCGTACCCGCCTGACCCTGCTCGCCGCCGCCGCGGCGAGCGCGCTGCTGATCGCCGGCTGCGGCACCACCGAGGAGCCCGCCGCCGCACCGTCCTCCTCCGACGCCGCGCCCACCGGCCCGGTCACCGTCACCGACAGCCGGGGCAAGACCATCACGCTCAAGAGCCCCGCCACCAAGGTCGTCGGCCTGGAGTGGGGCGAGGTCGAGATGCTCGTCGGCCTCGGCGTGATGCCGGTCGGCGTGGCCGACCCCAAGGGGTACGCCACCTGGGTGACCGCCGCCCCGCTCGACCCGAGCGTCAAGGACGTCGGCACCCGGGGTGAGCCGAGCGTCGACTCCATCGTCGCCCTCCAGCCGGACCTCGTGGTGATGGAGGCCGAGCGCGGCTCCGCCGTCGTCACCCAGCTGGAGAAGTACGTCCCGGTGCTGGTCACCAAGGGCAGCGACGCCTCCGACAACATCGGCCGGATGCGCTCGGACCTGAAGATGATCGCCACCGCGACCGGGCGCACCGCGCAGGCGGACAAGCTGCTCGCCGACTTCGACGCCGCGCTCGCCGACGGCAAGAAGAAGATCGCCGACGCCGGTGCGGCCGGCAAGCAGTTCGCGATCGCCGACGGCTGGAAGGAAGGCAGCACCGTCTCGATCCGGATGTTCGGCGAGGGCGCGCTCGTCTCCCAGCTAGGCATCCAGCTCGGCCTCAAGAACGCCTGGACCGGCAAGACCGACGAGATGTGGGGCCTGGGCCAGACCGACGTCGAGGGCATGACCGTCCTCAAGAGCCAGGACCTGCACTTCTTCTACAACGCCTCGGACGGCACCGACGTGTTCGCCGACGGCCTCGCCGGCAACGCGATCTGGCGTTCCCTGCCGTTCGTCCAGCAGAACAAGCTGCACAAGATGCCCAACGGCATCTGGACCTTCGGCGGCACGCTCTCCGCCAAGCAGTACATCGACGAGCTGGTCAAGGTCTACACGGCTTGAGCGCGATGACCGCCCCCGCCCCACCGGGGCCGGCCACCCGGCCGGCCCCGGCCGGGCCGCCGCCCGCCCGGCGCAGCCGGGTCGCCGGCGCGTTCGCCCTCGCCGCCGCGCTGCTCGTCGCGATCACCGCGGTGCACCTCACCCAGGGCACCTCCTCGGTCGGGGCGCTGGACCTGCTCCGGCTGCTCACCGGCGGCGACGACGAGACCGCCCGGGTGCTCGTCGCCTCCCGCCTGCCCCGGCTGCTCACCGGCCTGGCCGTCGGCGTCGCGCTCGGCTTCGCCGGCGCGGCGTTGCAGTCGACCACCCGCAACCCGCTCGCCTCGCCGGACACGCTCGCCGTCAACGCGGGCGCGCACCTGGCGATCGTCTCCACCGCCGCGTTCGGGATCGCGCTGCCCGCGCTGCCCGCGGGCGGGCTGGCGTTCTGCGGCGGACTCGCCGCCGCCTCCCTGGTCATGCTGCTCTCGGCCGGCGGCCAGGCCGCCACCACCCGGCTCATCCTCGCCGGCTCGGCCACCGCGATGGCGCTGTCCTCGCTGACCATGCTGCTCATGCTGCTGTTCGAGCAGGCCACCATCGGCCTGTTCGCCTGGGGCAACGGCTCGCTCGTGCAGGGCGACCTGGTCGCGTTCACCCAGCTCGCCCCCGTGATCGCTGTCGCCGCACTGGTGCTCGTGGCACTCGGGCACCGGCTGGACCTGCTCGCCCTCGGCGACGACACCGCCACCGTGCTCGGGCTCAACGTGCGTCGTACCCGGCTCACGGTCGTGCTGCTGGCGGTGCTGCTCTCCGCCGCGGCGGTCACCCTGGCCGGCCCGATCGGCTTCGTCGGTCTCGGCGCGCCGGTGATCGTCCGGCTGCTCGGCAAGTGGGTGCCCGAGGTGCACCGGCACCGCGTCCTGATGCCGCTGTCCGGCATCGTCGGCGTGGTCATCGTGCTCGGCTCCGACGTGCTGCTGCGCGCCGTGCTCGGCGGCCAGGCCGGTGTCGACGTGCCGACCGGCGTGGTGACCACGCTCTTCGGCGCGGTGCTGCTGGTCTGGCTGGCCCGCCGCCACCGCGACGCCGGACCGACCCGGCAGGCGCCGGGCGGCCACGCCGCCGTGCGCTCCCGCGGCTTCGTCGCCGCCGTCGTCGCGGTCTGCGCGGTCGTCGTCACCGCCGCGCTGGTGCTCGGCATGCTCGCCGGTGACACCTGGGTGCTGCTGGGCGACATCGTCAACTGGGTGCAGGGCCGCACCGGACCGGCGTACACCTTCGTGCTGGACGCCCGCTGGCCGCGCGTCGCCGCGGCGCTGCTGGCCGGCGCCGCGCTGGCCCTGGCCGGCACCACAGTGCAGGCGGTCTGCCGCAACCCGCTGGCCGAGCCGGGCATCCTCGGCATCACCGGCGGTGCCGGCATCGGCGCGGTGTCGCTGCTGACGTTCGCGCCGATGGCCGGCGTGCTCGCCCTGTCCGGCGCCGCCGGTCTCGGCGCGGTCGTCGCGTTCGCGCTGGTCTACGGCCTGGCCCGGCGGCGGGGACTCAACTCCGACCGGCTGGTGCTGATCGGGTTCGCGGTCTGGCAGGGCGGCACGGCGATCATTACGTTCATCGTGGTGTCCTCCGACCCGTGGAACACCGGCAAGGCGCTGACCTGGCTGTCCGGCTCCACCTACGGGCGCACCGCCCCGCAGGTGCTGCCGGTGGCGATCGCGCTGCTGGTCGCGCTGCCGGTGGTCGCCGCCGTGCGCCGCGAGCTGGACCTGCTCGCGCTCGACGACGACACGCCCCGGGTGCTCGGCGTCCGGCTGGAACGCGCCCGGCTGGTCGCGCTCGGCCTGGCGGCGCTGCTCACCGCCACCGCCGTGTCGGCGGTCGGCGTGATCGGCTTCGTCGGCCTGGTCGCGCCGCACGCGGCCCGGGCGCTCGTCGGCGGGCGGCACACCCGCGTCCTGCCGGTCGCGGTGCTGCTCGGCGCCACCCTGGTCAGCCTCGCCGACACGCTCGGCCGCAGCGTCATCGCCCCCGCCCAGGTCCCCGCCGGTCTGGTCACCGCCATGATCGGCACCCCGTACTTCGTCTGGCTGCTGTGGCGTTCCCGCGCCGCCGCGGCCGCCCGTTGACCCGTTCGCCGACGAACCACCCCCCGCACGTGAGAGGAATGACGCATGACCAGCACCCTGGCCGTCGCGCCCTGGCGAGTCTTCACCGTCGAGGTCCGCGCGCTACGCCGGCTCGGCCCGTCGTTCCTGCGCGTGACGCTCACCGGCCCGGACCTGGACCGGTTCGCCGACAACGGGTACGACCAGCGGATCAAGCTGGCCCTGCCACCGGTCGACGGCGCGTCGGGGGAGCTGCCCGACGGGCCGGACTGGTTCCCGCGGTGGCGTGAGCTGCCGGACGCGCTGCGCAGCCCGATCCGCACCTACACGGTCCGCGCGGTCCGGCCGGAGGCGTACGAGGTGGACGTGGACATGGCGCTGCACGGCGACGGCGGCCCGGCCACCCGCTGGGCCCGGCGGGCCCGCCTCGGCGACCGGATCGCCGTGGTCGGCCCGGACGCCGGCTGGGACGGCCCGCACGGCGGTGTCGAGTTCCAGCCGCCCGCCGGGGCGACGCTGCTGCTGGCCGGCGACGAGACCGCAGCGCCGGCGATCTGCGCGATCCTGGAGCGGCTGCCCGCCGACGCGCGCGGGCACGCGCTGGTGGAGGTGCCGGAGACCGGCGACGAGCTGCCCTGCCGGCCCCCGGCCGGCGTCACGGTGACCTGGCTGCCCCGCGACGGCGCCCCGCACGGCAGCCGGCTCACCCCGGCCGTGACGAGCCTGGCCGGCCGGCTGGTGCCGGTACCTGTCGCGGCGGGCGCCGCACCGCTGGCCGAGGTGGACGTGGACCGGGACATCCTCTGGGAGGTGCCGGAGCGGCCCGACGGCGCGGCGCTCTACGCCTGGCTGGCCGGGGAGGCGGCGGTGATCCGCGGCCTGCGGCGGCACCTGGTCACCGAGCGGGGCATGGACCGGCGCGCGGTGGCGTTCATGGGCTACTGGCGGGCCGGTCGCGCGGAGAACTGATCGTCTCGCGGGAGCGGGCCGGCGCACGACGCGCCGGCCCGCTTCGTCATCCGCGCGGCGCGTACGGGGCGAGCGGGTTGACCAGCGTGCCGGCGAACTGCAACGCGGCCGACGGGTCGGACAGGTCCACCATCTGCTGGTTGTTACGCAACTGGAGCCGGTTGAGGCAGGACAGCGTGAACTCCGGCGCGAACAGGTCGTGCCGGCGCATCCGGTCGGCCAGGTGCGGCACCGTGGCGGCGTAGTCGGCGGCACACGCGGCGACGGTGCGCCAGAACTCGGCCTGGTCGAGCACGCCCCGGGTGTGCAGGGTGGCGCTGAGGTGCCGCAGGAAGCAGTCGAAGACGTCGGTGAAGATGGACAGGATCTTCTCGTCCTCGGGTACGGCGGCCCGGATCCGCCGGACCCGCTCCGGCAGGTCCGCGTCCGGGTCCATCACCACGATCTCCTCGGCGATGTCCTTGAACACGACCCGCTCGACGACGCCGTCGCGCAGCACCAGGATGACGTTCTCGCCGTGCGGCATGAACGCCAGGTCGTGGGCGTACAGGCTGTGCAGCAGCGGCACCAGGTAGGCGTCCAGGTAGCGGCGCAGCCAGTCGGCCGGGGCCAGCCCGGACTCGTCGATCAGCGCCGCGGCCAGCGACCGGCCGTCGCGGTCCAGGTGCAGCAGCGAGGCCATGGTGGCCAGCCGCCGCCCGGGTTCCAGCCCGGGCACCGGGCTCTCCCGCCACAGCGCCGCCAGCATCTTCCGGTACGGCGAATAGCGATCGGTGGCCGCCTCGTACTGCCGGTGCCGGTAACCGATCGCGGCGCGCTCCCGGATGATCGACAGGCCGGTGCGCTTGAGCACCGGGTCGCCCTCGATCAGCCCGGCCAGCCAGTCGTTGATCGCCGGCGTCGCCTCCATGTACGCGGCGGACAGCCCGCGCATGAAGCCCATGTTCAGCACCGACAGCGCGGTCTTCACGTAGTGCTTCGCCGGGTCGCTGACGTTGAAGAAGGTGCGGATGGACTGCTGCGCCAGGTATTCGTCCGGCCCTTCGCCGAGGCAGACCAGCCGGCGCGCGGCCACCTCACCGGCGAACGTGACGGCGAGCTTGTTCCACCACTGCCACGGGTGCACGGGGACGAACAGGTAGTCGGCCGGGTCCAGGCCCAGCCCGGTGAGCGTGCCGGTGAACCCGGCCAGCGTCGCCTCGCCCAGCTCGGCCCGCATCAGCGTGTCGTAGTCCAGGTCGTCGGCGCAGGTGAACGTGGTGTGGTCGCGGTGCGCGGCGAGCCAGAGCAGCCGTACCGGCGCGGCGGCCTCCGGGGCGTACGCGCGGTACTCGTGCACGCCGAAGCCGAGGCGGCCGTTGTTGGCCACGAAGCAGGGGTGGCCCTCGGTCATGCCGGTCTCGATCGCCTGGAACCCGGCGGCGGCCAGCTCGGCGGCGCTCACCGCGGGCTTGGCCAGCTTGTACGCGGTTCCGGCCAGCGTGGAGGTGATCTCCTCCAGGTAGACCGGCAGGATCGCGTCGGTGAGGCCGAGCGCGCCGCGCAGCTCCACGCACAGATCCACGGCGTCCGGCGGCAGGTCCGCGCCGTCGCGGCGGCGCACGATGCTGTCCGCGTCGACCTCCCAGTGGTCCAGCGCCAGCCGCCGCGCGGCGAACCGGTACTCGACGGCGGCGTCGTCGCTGCGGACCAGCCACTGCCCGGGGCCGGTGGGCTCGGGGGTGATCAGGCGCTCGTGGGCGAACTCGGCGAGCGCCTTGCGCACCAGCAGCCGGTTGGCGGTCGCCCACGCCTCGGGGGTCAGGTGGTCCACTGCTGCGCTGGCGTTCACGCCGGTGCCCCTTCCTCGCCTGCGGGCGCGCCGGTGGCGGCCCGGAACTGGTCCCGGGTGCAGACGCTGAGCAGCGCCTCCTTCTCGGGCTTGCGGATCGGGCCGACGACGGTGAAGCCGACGGCCGCGTTGAGCGCGTGCACCGCCGTGTTGCGCACGTCGGGTTCCACCACCACGCGGCGGGTCGCCGGGTCGGCGAACAGCCAGGCCATCACCGTGGTGATGACGGCGCGGGTGAAGCCGTGCACCGGCGTGTCGGCGGGTGCGCAGAGGAAGTGCATGCCCACGTCGCCGGGCTCCGGGTCGTACAGGCCGACCAGCTCGACGTGCGCCGGGTCGTACCGTTCGGCCAGGAACGCCGGGGTGCCGCGCCACGACCCGAGGTACGCGTCGTGGTGCGGGTGGTCGGCGATGCGCCGGTACTCGGCGGCGACGGCGGCCACGTCGGCGTCCTGCATCAGCCAGAACGCGGACTTGGGATGGGTGACCCAGCGGTGCAGCAGCGCGGCGTCGGCGTCCGGGTCCAGCGGGCGCAGCGTGAACTCGCCCAGCGCGTCGTCGACGCGGGTGAACGCGCTCACGCCGGCGCTCCGAACTCCTGGAACGCGATGCTCTTCTCCACCGGGTAGTGCTCGCGGCCGGTCATCTCCCGGATCAGCCACGAGTTGCGGTACGGACCCATGCCCAGGTCCGGCGAGGTGATGCTGTGCGTGTGCGTGCCCCCGTTCTGCAGGAACACCCGGCGGCCGGTGTGGTCGACGCTGTAGTTGCGGGCCACGTCGAAGCGGCCGTGCGCGTCGAAGCGCAGCCGGTCGCGTACCGGCGCGAGGAACTCCGGCACCCGGTAGTGGTAGCCGGTGGCCAGCACCAGTCCTGCGGTGTCCAGCGTGAACGCGCGGTCCTGCTCGGTGTGGCGCAGCCCGAGCCGGTAGCGGCCGTCGGCGTACGCCGCCTCGACCAGTTCGGTGTTCGTCAGCAGGCGGGTGGGCGCCGGTCCGTGCAGGCTCTTGGCGTACAGCAGGTCGTAGATGTCGTTGATCAGGTCGGCGTTGATGCCCTTGAACAGCGGCTTCTGCGCGGCCTCCAGCGCGTAGCGGGTCGGCTCGGGCAGCGCGTGGAAGTAGTCCACGTAGTCCGGCGAGGTCATCTCCAGCGTGAGCTTGGTGTACTCCAGCGGGAAGAACCGGGGCGAGCGGGTCACCCAGGTGAGCTGGTAGCCGTACGTGTCGATGTCGCCGAGCAGGTCGTGGTAGATCTCGGCGGCGCTCTGGCCGCTGCCGACGATGGTGATGCTGTCCTTGGCCCGCAGCGCCTCCCGGTGTTCCAGGTAGCGCGAGTTGTGGATCAGGTCACCGCCCAGCCCGGCGCAGGCCGGCGGCAGGTACGGCGGGGTGCCGGTGCCGAGCACGAGGTGCCGGGCCCGGTGGGTGACCGGCCCGTCCGGCGTGTCGGCGCGCACCACGTACCGGTCGTCGGTCGCGTCGTACTCGACGGCGGTGACGGCGTGCCGGAAGCGCAGGTTCGGCAGCTTGGCGGCGGCCCAGCGGCAGTAGTCGTTGTACTCGGCGCGCAGCGGGAAGAAGCTCTCCCGGATGTAGAACGGGTAGAGCCGCCCGGTCTCCTTCAGGTAGCTCAGGAACGAGTACGGCGAGGTGGGGTCCGCGAGCGTGACCAGGTCGGCGATGAACGGCGTCTGGAGCCGGGTCGATTCGAGCAGCATGCCGGGATGCCAGTCGAAGCTGTCGCGGGCCTCCAGGAACAGCCCGTCGAGGTCGTCGATCGGCGCGGTGAGGCAGGCCAGGCCGAGGTTGTAGGGGCCCAGCCCGACGGCGATGAAGTCGTGGGTCGACATGGGGTTCTCGTTCTCCTCGACGGGGGTCAGCCGACCGGGCAGGACAGCTCGGCGGCAGCGGTCCGGGCGTACCAGGCGGCGTGGTCGGCGATGAGGTCCAGCACGTGGGCGATGTCGTCCACTGTGGTCTCGGGGTTGAGCAGCGTGAGCTTCAGGTGGTGCGCGCCGTCGACCTTGGTGCCGGCGACCAGGGCGGCGCCGGAGGCGGCCAGCGCGTCGCGGGCGTGCAGGTTGGCCTCGTCGGCCAGGTCGGGGGCGAGGCCGGACGGCCGGTAGCGGAAGACCACTGTGCTCAGCTGCGACGGTGCGGCCACCTCGAAGCGCGGGTCGGCGTCGAGCCGCTGCCACGCCTGCGCCGCGAGGTCGACGACCTGGTCGAACAGCTCGCCGACCGCGTCCGGCCCCATGATCCGCAGGGTCAGCCAGAGCTTGCAGGCGTCGAACCGCCGCGTCGTCTGGATGCTCTTGTCGACCTGGTTCGGGATGCCCTGCTCGACGGCGCGGGCCGGGTTGAGGTAGTCGGCGTGCCAGGTGGCGTGGCGCAGCGCCCGGCCGTCGCGCACCAGCAGCGCGCTGGAGCTGACCGGCTGGAAGAACGACTTGTGGTAGTCGACTGTCACCGAGGTGGCCCGCTCGATGCCGTCGAGCAGGTGGCGGCGGGTGGGGGAGACGAGCAGCCCGCAGCCGTACGCGGCGTCGACGTGCATCCAGACGCCCGCGTCGGCGCAGATGTCGGCGATCTCGGGCAGCGGGTCGATGCTGCCGAAGTCGGTGGTGCCGGCGGTGGCGACCACTGCCATCACCACCTGACCGTCGCGGTGGCAGTTGTCGATAGTGCGGGCCAGCTCGTCGGCGCGCATCCGGCGGGCCGCGTCGGTGGGTACGGTGAGCACCGCGTCGGCGGCGAGGCCGAGCAGCTTGGCGGCCTTCTGCACGCTGAAGTGCCCGGCCGCGGAGGTGATGACGCGCAGCCGGGACAGCACCTGCGGCCGGTCCGGCCGGGTGGCCGCGCCACCCACCGCCCGGCGGTACGCCTCCTCCCGGGCCAGCAGCATGGCCTGGAGGTTCGACTGGGTGCCGCCGCTGGTGAACACCCCGTCGGCGGTCGGACCCAGCCCGATCCGCCCGGCCGTCCACTCGATCAGGCGCCGCTCCATCAGGGTGGCTCCGGTGCTCTGGTCCCAGGTGTCCAGTGAGGAGTTCACCGCGCTGAGCACCGCCTCGCCGAGCAGCGCCGGGATGACCACCGGGCAGTTGAGGTGGGCGAGGTAGCGCGGGTGGTGGAACCACACCGCGTCGCGTAGCCACACGTCGTGCAGCTCGTCCAGGGCGGCGTCGGTGTCGCCGAGCGGCCGGTCGAGGTCGATGCCGCCGATGAGCGGCGCCAGCTGGTCGGGCGTGACGCCGGTGAACGGCGTGTCCACCTCGCCGACCCGCCGGGCGACCCGGTCGACGCCGCGCGCCAGCACGTCCCGGTACCGCGCGAGCGAGCCGGCGTTGAACAGGTGGTCGCGGGCCGTGGCGGCGGCGCGGCCGGTGTCGGTGGGCGCGGCGCCGGTCGGGCTCCCGATCGAACTCATGCGACTTCCCAGCGGTCGTACGGACAGGACGTGCGGCCACAGCCGCGGCGATCAGGTTAGGTTAGGCTCGCCTAACTAGCAAGCGCGACTCGGTGCGCTTTGTCCTGGAACTACCGCCGGTTGGCGCCTGCCGCGTGTCGCGGTAAGGTCGCCCTCGGTTAGGGGAGGTTATCCTAAGTTGACTGTGGAACGGAACCGCCGCCCGGCGCGCCGAGGCGGGCCGAGACGGTGACGCGCGTCGATCGCGATCAGTGGGGCGTGCCGCAACTGTGGGCCGGTGACGCCGACGCGCTGGCCCGTCTGCAGGGGCGTGTCGCCGCGACCGACCGGGCGTGGCAGATCAGCGTCGAACGATGGCGTGCCGAGGGCCGCCTGGCCGCCCACGTCGGACCGTCCGAGCTGGCGTGGGACCGGTTCGCCCGCCGCGTACGGCTGGACGACACCGCCCGGCGCTGCTACGAACGGCTGGACCCGGACACCCGGCGATGGGTCGAGGCGTACGTGGACGGGGTCAACGCCGGACTCGCCGAGGGCGCCGCCGCCGCGCCCGAGTTCACCGCCACCGGCGCCGCGCCCGAACCCTGGCGCCCCTGGTCGCCGCTCGGCGTGTTCCTCGTCCAGCACGTGCTGTTCTCCACCTTCCCGAACAAGCTCTGGCACGCGCACGTGGCCCGCACGCTCGGCCCCGATGCGGCCGGACTGTTCGCCGTGGAAGGACCCGCGTCGTCGGGCAGCAACGCCTGGGCGCTGCCCGCCGACCCGGCCACCGGGCGCGGCCCGCTGATCGCCGGCGACCCGCACCGGCTGCTCGAACTGCCCGGCGTCTACCAGCAGGTCCGGCTGGCCTGCCCGGAGTTCGACGTGGTCGGCCTCGCCTTCCCCGGCGTGCCGGGCCTGCCGCACTTCGGCCACACCGGCCACGTGGCCTGGGCCGTCACCAACGCGATGGCCGACTACCAGGACCTCTACCGCGAGCGGCTGCGCCGCGACGGCGACCGGGTGCTGGCGCGCGACGCCGACGGCTGGACCCCGGTCGCGCGTCACGTCGAGGAGATCGAGGTCCGCGGCGGCGACCCGGAGACGGTCGAGGTGATCGAGACGCCCCGCGGCCCGGTGATCGACCACGACCGGGTCACCGGCGAGGCCATCGCGCTGCGCGCCCCGAGCCGGGTGGAGGCCCGGCTCGGCTTCGAGGCGCTGCTGCCGCTGCTGCGCGCCCGGCGCGCCGCCGACGTCGCCGACGCGCTGCGCCACTGGGTCGAGCCGGTCAACAGCGTGCTCACCGCCGACACCGAGGGCGGCGTCCGCCGTCTGGTCGCCGGCCTGGTCCCGGTACGCGACGAACGGTGCCGCCGGGAGCCGGTGCCGGCCTGGGAGCCGGCCTACCGGTGGCGGGGCGACTACGTGCCGCCGGTGGACGAGCCGGTCGACGGCGTGGCGGTGTGCGCCAACGACCGCCGCGACGACGTCGCAGCGCACGGTGTCGACTTCGCCCCGCCGCACCGGGCGCGCCGGATCCGCGCGCTGCTCGCCGACGGCGCCGAGGCGTCCACAGTGCACACCGACGACCGGCTCCCGGCCGGCCCGCTGTACCGGCTGCTCGACCGGCTCGACCCGGGCCGGCTCGACGAACCCGCCCGCGCGCTGCTGCGGCGGCTGCGCCGATGGGACCGGGCGATGGCGGGCGGGTCGGCCGAGGCGGGCGCGTACGCGGCCTGGCGGGCGGCGCTGGCCCGGCGGCTGCGCGTACACCCGGGGTTGCGTGCGCTCGACGAGCCGTGCGGGTTCGACGAGCTGTTCGCCCCCTGGACCGACCCGGCGGCGCGGATCGGCCTGGCGCTGGACCACCTCGCGGCCGGGTTCGACCTCGCGGAACCGGCGGCCGAGGCGCTGGCCGAGGTGGCCGCCGGCCCGCCGCCCGGTGAGTGGGGCAGCCGGCACCTGCTGCACCCGGTGCACCTGGGCGTCGCCCCTGCGGTCACCGACGCGGTGACCGCGATGCGGGAGCGGGTGGCGCTGGCCGGTGACACCGACTGCGTGCTGGCCACCTCCAGCGTGCCGGGCGTCTCCGACGCCTGCTGGCGCGGCCCGGTGGCCCGCTACGTGTGGGACCTGACCGACCGGGCGGCCAGCCGCTGGATCGTCCCGTTCGGCGCGTCCGGGCGCCCCGGCGATCCGCACTTCGCCGACCAGCTGACCCACTGGGCCGCCGGGACGCTGATCCCGGTGCCCGCCGGCCCACTGACGGGAGACGAGACGACGTGATCCACCTGGAGTCGATTTCCGGCCTCGGCGCGCTGGCGCTGGAGCCGCTCCGCCCCGAGCGGGACGCCGGCCTGCTGCACGGCTGGGTGATCCGGCCCCGCAACCGGTTCTGGGGCATGGGCTCGCACACCGTCGACCAGGTACGCGACATCTACGCGTTCGTCGACGGGCTGGAGACCCACCACGCGTACCTGATCCGGCTCGACGGCGAGCCGATCGGGCTGTTCCAGACGTACCAGCCGGAGGCGGACCCGGTCGGCGAGCGTTACCCGGTGCAGCCCGGCGACGTGGGGATGCACCTGCTGCTCGACCCGCCCCGGCGGTACCCGCGCGGCGTGACCGGCGCGGTCTTCCCGGCCCTGATGCGGTTCCTGCTGCGTGACCCGGCCGCGCGTCGCGTGGTGGCCGAGCCGGACGTGCGCAACGACGCCATGCTGCGCCGCCTGCGCATCGAGGGCTTCACGTTCGGCCCCGACATCGACATGCCGGACAAGCGGGCGAGGCTGGCGTTCCTCACCCGGGAGCGGTTCGAGGCGGAGCACCCGCCCGCGTGAAGCCATGCCCGCGTCACGGCTCGGCGGCGCGCAGCCGCCCGGCCAGGTCCCGCACCGTCTCGGCGTACGCCGGGTCGTCCTCCGACGGGAGGTGACCCTTGATCGGCGGGGGGACGCTGTCCCAGGGCGGGGCGACCAGGCTCTCCGGATCCCGGAGGCGACGGTCCACAGTTGCCTCCGGGCCGGTGACGCGGGCCGGCTCGTCCGGGCGGTGCGGGGAGAAGATCCATCCGCCCAGCGCGTCGGTGTCCCGCCACAGGTTGCGCCAGCGCCAGCCGATCCGGCCGCCGATCCCGCGCAGCATCTCGCCGCCGACGTAGGCGGGGAACAGGCGGGCGTAGAGCCGGCGCAGCGGCGAGCTGTAGGTGAGCAGGGCGACCCGCGCGCTGACCTCCGCCGGTAGCTGCAGGACGGTCGCGGCGACGAGCACCGAGCCGTGGCTGTAGCCGGACAGCAGCACCCCGTTGCCGCTGTGCACCAGGTACGTGATGCGCCGGGCCAGCTCCGGCACGGCCCGCTCGGCGTAGCAGGGCGGTGCGAACGGGTGTGCCGCCCGGGGCCAGAACGTGGCCAGGTCGAAGAGCACGCCGACGTGGTGCCGGAACCCGGGACTGCGGTAGGCGAAGATCCCGGCGAGGATGAGGGCCAGCACCGCCGCCGAGATCGCCACCCCGCCCACCTCGATGCCGAACATGACCAGCTCCGCCGGGACGTGCGTGCGGTGCTCCAGCGTCTCGCCCGGATCGGGACGGACCAGCGCCATCGCGGTGGTCGCCGCGCCCAGTCCGGCCATGACGGCGAACAGCACCGCCAGCGGCACCAGCAGGTCGGTGAACCGGGCCCGCACGATCATCGTCCGGACCTGCCGCAGCCGGGGCGCCGCCTCGGCCGGCGGCGACGGGAAGTCCCGCTCGACGATCGCCCCGGCGGCCCGCATCCGGCCGCGCCGGGACACCAGCGCCACCACTGCCGCGACCACCAGGGTGACCAGCAGCGCGCGGAAGAAGCCGTAGATCGCCCAGGTGTACGCGTGCGCCGGGCCCGGTATGTCGTCCGCCGGGGACACGCCCCGGTCCAGCAGGTCGGCGGTGCGCTGGACCAGCTCGGCGGAGTACGCCACCGCGAGCCCGCCCGCCGCCGCGGCTACCACGAGCGCCCCGAGCCCGTTCGGCGGCTGGTGGCCGCGGACTCGTAGGCGGTGCCAGATCAGCACCGCGGCCAGGCCGCCGAGCAGTACCGCGTGCGTGACCAGCAGCCAGGTCAGGATCGAGCCGTAGCCGGGCAGCCCGCCGCCGGCACGCCAGCGGGCCGGGGCGAACAGCAGATACCCGGCCACCACGACGGTGAGCCCGATCGCGGTGCCGCGCAGCACCCGGGCGACCCGGTCACGTCGCGGGTCGGTGGGCGCCCGGTCGACGAGCGGCGGCACGCAGACCAGGACCAGGCAGGCGAGCAGCACCGCGCCGGTGACCGCCAGCAGCACCGCCACCGTGGGCGGGACGCCCTGCGCGGCCCGGGCGGCGAGGAGACAGCCGTCGAGGGTGGCGAAGGCCGCCGCGATGTGGATCGAACGCAGCCGGCCCATCAGCGGCTCGGTGTCCCACTGGCCGATCGTGCTCAGCGGAGGCCCGGCCGTCGCCCGCTCCGGCGCCCGGAACGCGGTGAACGAGCGTCCCGGCCGCCGGGAGACCCACCAGACCAGGCTCACCGCGGCCGCCGGGACCAGCGCCAGCACCACCAGCCGCAGCCCGACCGGCCGCCCGCCCATCCAGGACAGCCACTCCCGGTCGGCGACGCACGCCGGGACGGACAGGCACTGCCAGGCCACCAGGTCCAGCGCGACCCCGGCCCCGGCGAGCACGTACAACGCGGTCAGGCTCAACCCCAGCACCCGGCACAGCGCCCGCACCACCGCGCCGCCGACGGCGTCCCCCGGCCGCATCCACACGGCCACGTTGAGCAGCATGAAGGGCATCAGGAACAGCAGCGAGAGGGTACGCAGCGCGGTGCCGGACGGCAGGTCGTTCCACTGGTACGCCTCCAGCGTCACTCCGCTCGCGCCGCGCCCGTCGGCCAGGTCCGGACGGGGACGGTAAAAGCCGGCGCTGCGGTCGCCCGCGACCTGCCGGACCAGCGGCCGGCCCAGCACCTCGGCGGCCCCGCCCGCGGAGACCCCGTGCACCCGCAGCTCCACCACCTCGCCCGGGGGGGCCTGCGCCCGCCCTGGTCCAGCCGTCATCGACCCTCCGCGACGTCCCGGCCGCCCACGCCGCCTGGCACGGCCCGCCCTCGGGTGGCGCAGCGTCCTACCCCGCCGGGCGGCGGGCAAACGCCCGCGCACCTGCCTCGGGCGGCCGTTCGAAGCCGTGCCGTCCGGGTAACCGCCGAAGGTCCGCCGAGGAAGGGGTCCCGCATGACCGGTGCTTCGCGTGACGACCTTGCCGTGGCGACCCGGCTGCCGCCGATCGACGTCCGCCGGTGGGTGAACTCCGCGCCGCTGACGCCGGAGGAGCTGCGCGGGCGCGTGGTTCTGGTCGACGTCTGGGAGTACACCTGCGTGAACTGGATCCGCACCGCCCGTACGTGCGGGCGTGGCACCGCGACTACCGGGATCTGGGGCTCACGGTGATCGGCGCGCACGCTGGCCGACCGCTGGGTCGGCGTCTCCGCGCGTACGTCTTCACGTTCGGTCCCTGACCCGACCCGAGGAGGACAACCCGTGGCCGTCAAGACCCTGACGCCGACGCGTACCGGCGCCGACATCCGCGAGTTCCGCGTCGACGTGCCGGAGGCGGACCTGCAGGACCTGCGGAAACGGCTCGCGGCCACCCGGTGGCCAGAGCGCCAGACGGTGGACGACCAGTCCCAGGGTGTGCCGCTGGAGACCAGCCAGGCGCTGGCCCGGTACTGGGCGACCGAGTACGACTGGCGCAAGGTCGAGGCGCGGCTCAACGACCTGCCGAACTTCGTCACCGAGATCGACGGCCTGGACATCCACTTCATCCACGTCCGGTCCCGGCACGACGACGCGCTGCCGCTGATCGTCACTCACGGGTGGCCGGGATCGGTGATCGAGCAGCTGAAGATCATCGGCCCGCTCACCGACCCGACCGCGCACGGCGGCCGCGCCTCGGACGCGTTCCACCTGGTGATCCCGTCGATGCCCGGCTACGGCTTCTCCGGCAAGCCGGACGGGCCCGGCTGGGACCCGCAGCACATCGCCCGCGCCTGGACCGAGCTGATGCGGCGGCTGGGCTACACCCGGTTCGTGGCCCAGGGCGGCGACTGGGGCGCGCTGATCACCGACATGCTCGGCGTGCAGGCGCCGCCGGAGCTGGCCGGCATCCACACGAACATGCCGTGCGTGGTGCCGCCGGACATCGACGCGCTGCTGCAACGCGGCATCACCGGCGTGAACAACCCCCTCGCGGAGCTGCCGGCCGGGCTCTCGGACGAGGAGCGGGCCGCCTGCGAGCGGATCGACTTCTTCTGGAAGCACTCCGCGTACGCGCTGATCATGACGACCCGCCCGGAGACGCTGACGGCGCTCGCCGACTCGCCGGCCGGGCTGGCGACGTTCATGCTCGACCACGACGCAGCCAGCCTGGATCTGATCTGCGCCGCCTTCGCCGGCTGGCCCGGCGGCCTGAGCCGCGACGACATCCTGGACAACGTCACGCTCTACTGGCTGACCAACACCGGCGTGTCCTCGGCCCGGCTGTACGCGCAGAACGCGCTGTCGTTCTTCGCCGCGAAGGGCGTCCGGGTGCCGGCCGCGGTGAGCCAGTTCCCGGACGAGATCCTGCTCGCGCCGCGCAGCTGGGCGGAGCGGGCGTACCCGAACCTGATCCACTACAACCAGCTGGACCGGGGTGGGCACTTCGCCGCCTGGGAGCAGCCGGAGTTGTTCGCGCAGGAGATGCGGGCGGCCTTCCGCTCGCTGCGCTGACTGCCGGGACGGATGCGGCCGGGTGGGATGTCCACCCGGCCGCGTCCGCGGATTCAGACCTCGGTCAGCCGGACCGCGTCGGCGATGACCAGGCCGGCGGCGGAGCTCCACCGGCTGACCGCCACCCGGTTGGCGTCCCCGGCCGGCAGCGTGAACGTGCCGAGTGAGCGCCACTGCCCGCCGGTCGCCCGCTGGTCGACGGTGACCGTCCGGTTGCCGGTGGTGGTGGCGACGATGTACGGCGTGGCCGCGTTGTAGCCCGCGTTCGCCGGCCACCACGCGTCGACCCGGTAGTTGCCGGTACGGGGGACGTTGAACTTGTACCAGGCGGCGTCGCTCGCGGCGACCGGGTCCGCGTACCGGTAGTCGGCGCCGTAGCGCTGCCCGGAGTAGGTCGAGGTGCCCCAGTTGGCGCTGGCGGTGAACCGGCCCGCGGTGGCGTTGTCCACCGTCGACGTCCAGCCGGTGCCGCCGCCGGCCATCTTGGCGGCCACGTCGGCGCGCATCGTGTTCAGGTCGATGAAGGACGGGTCGATCTTGCCGGTGGTGCTGGTCTCCCGGTGCCCCCGGGCGTAGCTGGAGTCCCGGCCGAGCCGCTTGAGCACGGCGGCGGTGGCCGCGATGCTCGCGTTGTACTGGGCGGTGGTCATCCGCTGGTCGACGCCGTTGTAGTCGATCTCCCAGCCGATCATCAGGGTGTTGCCGTCGCCGGCCGGGATCGGGCCGCTGCCGCCGCTGGTGCCGGCGTGGTTGCACCGGCCGGCCGAGATCACGTGGAACACGCCGTGGTAGTCCACGAGCGCCTGGCAGAGCGGGCCGGGCAGGTCGGAGCGGCCGTTGATGCAGATGTTCAGCGCCGGGTGCGGGTTGGTGGCGCTGGACGTGGCGGCGGTGTGGTGCCAGAGCACGCCGATCGGGTCGAACGAGCCGGAGCGCATCCGGTTGAGCCAGTCGCCCTCGACCACCACCTGCACGCCGGCGGCCCGCAGCACGTCAACGAGCCAGGGAATGGTGGCCATCACTGCTCCCGGAGCAGGTCGGCGAGGCACTCGGCCTTCGGCGCGGCGTGCGCCGTACCGGGACGGACGGCCACCACGAGGGCGGCGGCCGCCAGGGCGGGTACGCCGAGCAGACCTCGGCGTCGCAGACGGGGGGATCGTGACGTGGGCATGGCGCTCCTCGGGTGACGGCGCAGTATCGATCGACGCTCGTGAGTGTGGGAACGCTATCCCGGCGTCGGGCGCTCTGTCGATACCCTTCAATGATCGTTTCCATTGTGAAAACTTTCGCCACCGCCATCTGTCGTCGTTCGTCGATGCGTGGTAGAAATCCTGCCCAAGTCTCGCCGTCGAGCGAGGAATCCTTCACAGGAGGGGCGCCGATGAGAGCGTTCGTCACGGCCCTGACACTTCTCGCTGTGGCCGCGGCCGCGGCCCCGGCCACCGCGGCCGCCCCGGCCGAGGCCGCCGCCACTGTCGCCGCGGTCGGCCCGCAGCCCGGCACGTTCACCGGCAAGGGCTTCGACACGTGCACCGCGCCGTCGCAGGCCGCGATGGACGCCTGGCTGACCGCCTCGCCGTACCGCGCGGTCGGCGTCTACATCAGCGGCGCCAGCCGCACGTGCGCCCAGCCCAACCTGACCGCGACCTGGGTCGCCGACCAGACCCGCAAGGGCTGGCGGCTGATCCCGATCGAGCTGGGCTACCAGGCGCCGTGCGGCACCCGTACGCCGAAGATGTCCGCCGACCCGGCCACCGCCCGCGGGCAGGGCCGGACCGCGGCGGACAGCGCGGCCGCCGCCGCGACGGCGCTCGGCATCGGCGCGGGCAGCACGCTCTACAACGACATCGAGCAGTACCCGTCGAACGCGAGCTGCCGGGCCGCCGTGCTCTCCTTCCTCTCCGGCTGGGTCGAGCGGCTGCACACGCGCGGCTACCTCGCCGGCATGTACTCCAGCGGATCCTCCGGCATCACCGACGTCTGCAACGCCTACGACGACACCCGGTACCTGCGCCTGGACCAGATCTGGATCGCCTGGTGGAACGGCGTCGCGGACACCGACGGGGGCACGTACTGCGCCGACGACCGCTACGCCGACCAGCAGCGCCTGCACCAGTACGCCGGGGACGTCACCGAGACGTGGGGCGGCGTGACCATGAAGATCGACCGCAACTACCTGGACGTACGGGCCGGCACCCCGCCCGCGTCGTGGAGCGTCACGGTCGACAACGCCACGTCGGGCGGGTTCAGCGCGGGCGCGGCCTGGGGCGCCTCCGCGTACTCCGGGCAGCGCCACGGCGCCGACTACCGCTTCGCCACGCCGGTGGCGGCCAGCGACGTGGCCTGGTTCCGGGCGAGCCTGCCGGCGACCGGCGCCTACGAGGTGTCGGTGTGGTACCCGGCCGACCCCGGCTACAACGACCGCACCCCGTACCTGGTCGCCACCACGACCGGCAACCGGTCGGTGGCGGTCGACCAGCGCACCGGCGGCGGACGCTGGGTCTCGCTCGGCGTGTTCACGCTCGCCGCCGGCGCCGGGGACAAGGTCGGGGTGAGCCGCTGGAGCGCCGGGACCGGGTACGTGGTCGCCGACGCGGTCCGTATCACCCGGCTGTGAACCCGCGGGCCGTGAGCCGGTTCCGCCTCGGCGGGGCCGGCTCACGGCGTCCGGGTCAGCTCAGGTGCGCCAGCAGGGCGGTGGCCATGCCCTGCTCACCGCGGGCGTTCGGGTGGAACGGCGCGGCCGAGTTCTGCGGCACCAGCCCCTCCACCCAGCGGGTGCCGCTGCTCTTGCACGCGTCCCGGCCGATCGACGGGGTGTAGACGTCGGCGTAGCTGGCCCCGCCCGCCGCCGCGGTGTCGGCGAGCATCGTGTTGAGCGCCTTCTGGACGCCGCGCAGGTACGGCACGTCCTGGTAGGCGATCGGCACCACCGGCCAGCAGCCGTACCCGCTGTCGGGCAGGATCGCCGGATAGCCGAGCACCACCACGCGCGCGTTCGGCGCGGCCTGGCGGACCGCCCGCAGCACGGCCGTCACCTTCGGCGCGGCGGCGGCGATCCGGGCCCGCAACTGGTCGGTGCCGCCCGCGGTGAACCGGTCCTTGCAGGGCGACCCGAGCGGGCTGCTCACGCTCGCCTCGGCGCAGTCGCCGATGATGCCGGAGAAGCCGATGTCGTTGCCGCCGATCTGGACCGTGACCAGCGCCGTGCTGGCGGTGACCGCGTTGACCTGCGGTGGCAGCGCGATGCCCAGCGCGCCGTCGCCGCCGTACAGGATGTCCTCGGTGGTGGCCCCGGAGCAGCTCACGTCGGTGAACGACGACGAACCGGCGGACGCCGCGACCAGGGACGGGTAGTTGCGGTTGGAGCGCAGGCAGTTCAGGTCGACCTGGGTGGGCACGAGCGGGGCGGAGGTGTAGGAGTCGCCGAGCGCCACGTACCGCCCGGTGGGCGCGGCGGCGACGGCGGGCGCGGTGGCCGCGAGCAGCACGCCGGCGGTGGCGGCGGCGACCGCGGCGAGTCTGGTGGCGGTCCGCATCAGCGGCAGGCGGGGACGGTTCATGGGGCCCTCCCGGAGGGGTCCTGGTGGTGGTGCTGGGATTCTGTCCACGCCTGTGGCGCACGTCAATATAGACAGGGCTCACTAAAGCGTGTCCCGGGATGTGGTCCGGCACTGCCTGGTGGAGGGTTGCCGACGCGGCCTCAGGTGTTGTGTGCGTCACACTTTTCGGCGTCCCCGGAGTCGGGTGCCGGGAGCCCGTAGACGGGTCGATTCGTTGCGGCGCAACGCTCCCCGGCACTGTCACTCCTGGTGGGTGGACCGGGGCCGGATTCGCGGAGGCACGCACCGGAGCCACCCCGGCACGGCTGGTGAGCGACCGATCGAACGTCGGCGATCCCGGATTTGCGGCCGTCATTACGCTGCGAAGTGGTTGATCGCCGGAACCACGGACGACAGGTGGAAGAACCTCAGATGAGTGACAATCACCCTCCCTACGGAGGCTATCCGGACCCGAACGCCGGAGCGTGGGGCAACCAGCCCGACCCGAACGCCCCGTACGGCGCGCAGCCGGCCTCCGGCGCGCCCTACGGCTCGCCGCCGGCGTCAGGTGCCCCCTACGGTTCGCAGCCGGCGTCGGGCGCGCCCTACGGCGCCCAGCCGGCCTCCGGCGCACCGTACGGCGCCCAGCCCGCTTCCGGCGCGCCCTACGGATCGCAGCCGGCCTCCGGCGCGCCGTACGGGGCGCCGCAGCCCGCGGTGTCGTACCCGGGGCAGGCCGGCTTCCCGCCGCCGGCCGCGCCCTACGCGCCCGGCACGCCCCAGGGCGGCGGCGGCAAGAGCAAGGGGCTGATCGTCGGCCTCGCCGCCGGTGCGGTGACGCTGACGCTGCTCTGCTGCGGCGGCGGGCTCGCCTACGTCGCCTTCAACGGCGACGAGGAGGACCCGAAGCCGGTCGCCTCCGGCAGCGCCACCCCCGGGCCGGACGGCAGTCCGTCCGCGACCCCCAGCGCTGACGGGCCGGAGTCGCCCGGGCCGGACGGTCCCACCAACAACGACGCGATCACCGCGCGGTACGCCAGCGAGATGTCGGCGGTCTGCGACGGGGGGCCGATCCTCAACGCCGCCCCGTACACCGCGCCGGCGGGCTCGAAGGCGTACGTCTTCTCCAACTCCCCGGACCGGCCGACGTTCTGGTCGCAGAAGACGATCAGCTCGGCCAAGCCGTACTACGCCAAGTCGGCGGACTTCGCCACCGTGTCCGTCATCGGCTGCCTCAAGATGGTCGAGGGCAGCGAGGGCACGCCGAAGAAGTGCCAGTACAAGAACAGCGAGGACAAGGTCGTCACCGTCGACTACATCTCCTCGCGGTACACGCTGACGTTCCACGCCGCCAAGACCGCCGAGAAGGTCGGTGACGGCGGCACGGTGAACGCTCCGGCCGCCCGCTGCCCGAGCTTCATCTCCTACAACAAGGTGACGATGAAGTCGTACGCGACGCCGGACAGCGGCACCATCGAGGCCGCGCTGGACCGCTTCCTCAAGTGAGGAGACCCGGATCGGGGTGTGCGCGTCGGCTGACCCGCACACCCCGATCCGGCTGCCGGCGGGTCAGGTGGCCGGCAACGGGCGGCCGTGCGCGTCCACACACTCGCGGGCGAAGAGCCGCAGCAGCTCCGGCAGGTGGAAGTGCTGGCCCGGATCGTCCGAGTCGACGGGCAGCAGCAGATTGTGCTGGACCAGGTGCTCCACCATCCGGTTGGCCTGCTGCCGGGGCAGGCGCAGGATCTCCACCGCGCTGGCCGGGGTGATGAACGAGCCGGCGCGGGCCAGCGCGCGCAGCGCCCGGCGGGCGTCGACGTCCAGCGCCTGGTAGCTGACCGAGAGGCTGTCGCGCACCGAGATGTCCCCGACGGCCAGCTCGGACAGCCGGTTCTCCTCGTCCTCCAGGTGCGCGGCGAAGCCGGGCAGGGCGACGTCGGGCTGGGTGACGAGCCGGCTGCCGACGATCCGCAGCGCCAGTGGCAACAGGTCGCAGGCCGCGGCGATCCGGCCGAACACCTCCGGTTGCTCACGTACCCGGCGCTCACCGGCGATCGTGGCCAGCAGTTCCACCGCGTCGGCGCGGTCGAGCGCGCCGAGCGTCAACCGCCAGCCGACGTCCAGGTCCAGCAGGCGCTGCCGGCTGTTGATCAGCACCAGGCTGCGGCCCGCGCCGGGCAGCAGCGGGCGCACCTGCTGCGCGCAGTGGACGTCGTCGATGATGAGCAGCAGCCGTCGGCCGGCGAGCGCGCACCGCAGCGCGGCGGAACGCTCCCGGATGTCCTCGGACACGTCGGCCAGCGGTACACCCAGCTCGACGAGCAGCTCCCTGATCAGTTCGCCGCTGCCGCGGGGTGTCTCGTCGCTGCTGTCGAAGCTGACGAAGAGCTGACCGTCGGGAAAGAGGTCGGCCAGGTCGTACCCGCTGGACACCGAGAACGACGACTTGCCGACGCCCGGCGCGCCGGACACGAGCACGACCCCGGCGTGCTCGTCGGCGCCGGCCGGGTCGGCGATCCCCTCGGCGATGGTGCGGAGCTGGCTGGCCGTGGTGTCCCGGCCGACCAGGGACGGCGGCTTCATCGGCAGGGCCTGCGGGCTCGGCGGCGGGCCGGGCGGCGCCGCGGGCCCGGCGCCGAGGGCCGCCGGCCAGCCGGACGGTGGTCGGACCTCGGCGGAGTCCCCGTCCAGCGCGGCCTGGAGGGCGCCCTGGAGGGTGGGACCGGGGTCGACGCCGAGCTCGTCGACGATGCCGCGCCGGGCCTGCTGGTACACGGCCAGCGCCTCGGCCACACGCCCCTCCAGCGTCAGCGCGGTCACCAGCTGCGCCTGCCGGCGTTCGTCGAGCGGCTCCTCGGCCACCATCCGGCGCAGCGACGGGATGACCCGGGCCGGTTGCCGCAGTCGCAGGCGCAGGTCGAACAGCTCGGTCGTGATCTCCCGGTGCTGCTCCCGCAGCGCCGTGACGGTCGCGCCCAGGTCGGTGCCCGGATCCGCCAGGTCCTCCAGCGGGGGCCCGCCCCACAGCTCGACCGCCTGGTCGAACAGCTCGGCGGCGACCTCCGGCCGGTCCCCCCGCGCGGCCCGGCGGGCGTCGTCGGTGAGACGCCGGAACCGCAGCAGGTCCAGCTCGTCCTCGTCGACCCGCAGGTGGTAGCCGGCGCCGTCGTGGACCAGCCGGTCGGCCGAGTCGCCGCCGCGGTCCAGCGCCTGCCGCAGCCGGTGTACGTACGTCCGCAGGTTGCGTACCGCCGACGCGGGCGGCGCGTCCGGCCACAGGCCGTCGACCAGCCGGGAGGTGGCGACCGTGCGCCCCGGGCTCAGCAGCAGCACGGCGAGCAGAAGGCGGGGCTTGGTGCCGGTGAGCGTGATCGGGTGATCGTCCACGTGAAGGGCCAGCGGGCCGAGGACACTGAACCGCATCGATGTATTCCCCCGCTCCGCAGGACCGTCCACAGTGTGGTGCACGGCTGGAATTCCCACCTTCGGCTGGGGAATACCTCGATCCCAGATGGTGCAAGTTGTCACCGATCGGTGTGTATCTCGTGACCCCGGGTGAGTTGCGCCGTCGCCCGGTGCGCCGCGTCGAGCACCGCCACCGCGTCCGCCACCCCGGCGCCCGCCGACCGGCCCGCGCGGACCAGCTCGGCGAAGTCCTCCGCCTGGCAGGCCAGGGCCGCGTACATGGTGGCGTCCCCGTCGGCCGGGTCGAGGAAGGCCAGCCGCTCGTGGTCCCGGGTGCCGAACACCTCCACCGTCGCCATGTCGCCGCCCCGGTGGTGCCGGCCGAGCGAGACCAGCGCGGTACCGCCGCCGGACAGGCCGAGCAGCGCCTGCGCGCTGTCCACGTCCCGGCCGCGTACCGCCGGGTCGGTGACCGGACCGGCGGGCTGCGCGGCGACCCGGTCGATCTCCTGCCCGGTCAGCCACCGGATCTGGTCGAACTCGTGCACGCCCATGTCCACGAAGATCCCGCCGCTGCCGGTGCGGAACGCCGCCGCCGGCGGCTCGCCGTCCCACTGCGACGCGGCCACGAACAGGACCTCGCCGAGCGCGCCGCCGGCGATCCGCTCGCGCAGCCGGCGCAGCTGCGGGACGAACCGCCGCCAGTAGGCGACCTGGAACGGGATCCCGGCGGCGGCGGCCACCCGCCCCGCCTGCGCGGCCCCGGCCGGGTCGAGCCCGGCCGGCTTCTCGCACAGCACCGGCAGCCCGGCCTCGGCGGCGGCCGCGACCAGCTCGCCGTGCCGGCCGGTGGGCGCGGTCACCAGGAGACCGTCCGGCGTGGCGTCCGCGAGCAGGTCCGCCACGCTCGGGTACGCGGGCAGCCCGGCCGCGGCGACCTCCGCCCGTGCCGCCGGAACCGGGTCGACCACGTGCCGGATCCGGACCGTCCGGTGGGCGGCCAGGGCCCGCAGGTGGTGGCGGCCCATCCGGCCCGCCCCCACAAGTGCCAGCCGGAACTCATCGCTGCCGGTCATCGTCGGTTCCCTTCTTCTCGTCGGCGTCGTCCGTACGGTCGGGGCTCAGCCAGCCGGCCAGCGCGGCCACGACGGCCGGCGCGCCGGTGGCCAGGACCACCATCCCGTCGTGGCGCCACCGCCGGGTCACCCCACCGGCGGCCTCGACCAGCGCGGTGCCGGCCGCGACGTCCCACGGCGCGGGGTCGAAGCTGACGAACGCGTCCAGTTCCCCCCGGGCCACCGCCGCCAGGTCGCAGACCGTGGAGCCGGAGTTGCGCAGGTCCGCGACGAGGGGCGCGACGCCGACGAGCGACTGGTACGCCCGCCGCCGCGGGCCGGGCGCGTTCGGCACCGCGAACGCCACCAGGGCGTGCCCCGGCGCGGCCTCCCGGTCGACGGTGACCGGGACGTCGCCGTCGAGCGCGCCGTCGCCGTCGAGCACCAGGCAGGCGCCGGTTGCCGGTTGCAGGATGGTGGCGGCGACCACCTGGCCGTCGCCGTCGTCACAGCCGATCGCCACCGCGATGCTCACCGCGTAGCGGCTCGCCCCGTGGCTGAAGTTCAGCGTGCCGTCGAGCGGGTCGACGATCCAGCGCAGGCCGGAGCAGCCGGCGCTGAGCCCGGACTCCTCGGCCAGGACGGCGTCCTGCGGCCGGTCGCGGGCGAGCAGGTCGAGGATGGCCCGTTCGCTGGCGTGGTCGGCGGTGGTCACCGGGTCCTGTGCCGCCCCGCCCTTGTGCATGGTCCGGAAACCCTGGCTCCGTGCCTCGCGGATCGCGTCCGCCCCGGCCCGCGCGGCGCGCAGGCTCAGGTGGCGCAGGTCGCCGGGAGCGGCGCCGATGCTCATCGCGCCACCTGCGCTTCCGCCGGTGCGGCGACCCGCGCGTAGTGGCCGTCCACGAACAGCAGCGGTGGGGTCGGCCGGAGCAGGCCGGCGGAGCGGACCGCGCCGATCAGCACGGCGTGGTCACCGGCCGGGTCGGCGGAGACGGCCTCGCAGCCGAAGTACGCCACCCCGTCGGTCAGGCGCGGGCAGCCGGTCGCCCGCTCCGCGTCGTAGGTGACACCGGTGAAGCCGTCGGCGCCGCTGGGCCGTCCCCGGCTGGCGAACCAGGCCGCCTCCGCGCGCTGGTCGTCGGCGAGCACCGTCACCGCGAAACGCCCGGTACGCCGGACCGCGCCGAGCAGCCGGCAGTCCCGCCGCAGGCAGACCAGCAGCATCCGGGGCGACAGCGACACGGTGGTGAAGGAGTTGACCGTCATGCCCACCGGGCCGTCGGGTCCGACGGCCGTCGCCACCGCCACTCCGGTGGCGAACCGCCCGGCCACCGAACGGAACGCCCCTTCCTGCTCGTGTCCGTCTCCTGTCCCGGTCATCGTCGTTCTCCTCTCGTCGCGCTGCCGACCAGGTCGGCGGTCCGGCGCCGGTCGGTCTTGCCGTTGGCGTTCGTGGGAAGCGCGGCCACGTGGTGGATCCGGGCCGGCACCATGTAGCCGGGCAGCCGGTCCGCGCACCGGCGGGTCAACTCGGCGGTGATCCCGGCGGCGCCGGTGTAGACGGCGCGCAGGGCGACGTCGGCGCCCGCGCCGAACGCCAGCACCACCGCGTCCTGCACCCCCGGGTGGCCGCGCAGAACCATTTCGATCTCGCCGAGTTCGATCCGGTAGCCGCGCAGCTTCACCTGGTCGTCCAGGCGGCCGTGGTGCACGAGCGTGCCGTGCTCGCGGCGGACCCGGTCCCCGGTGCGGTAGTACCGGCGACCGGCGTACGTGACGAACCGGTCCTCGTCGTCGGCCGGGTCGAGGTAGCCGTCGAACCGCTGCGGCCCGTGCACGCACAGCTCGCCGTCGTCACCGCCGACGGTGCCGTCCTCGCCGCGCAGGATCGCGTCGAGCCCGGGGTGCGCGTCGCCGATCGGCACGGTGCCGTTCGAGGTGGCCGGCCAGTCCGCCGGATCCGCCGGCAGCCGGTGACCGGTGCAGGTCACGGTCAGCTCGGTGGGACCGTAGAGGTTCTCCACCACGCTGCCCGGCGCCGCCGCCGCCCACGCCCGCGCCTGCTCCAGCGTCAGCGCCTCGCCGGCGAAGAGGCTGTGCCGCAGGCCCGGCATGGCGCCGGGGGAGAGCATCCGCATCCGGCGGGCCAGCGAGACCACCGAGGGCACCGAGAACCAGTGCGTGATCCGTCGTTCGTTGACGAACCGCACCGGCGTCAGCACCTCGTCGGGCTGCGGCACCACGAGCGTGGCGCCGCCGCCCCAGGCGACGAACATGTCGAAGACGGACGGGTCGAAGGTCAGGTCGAAGGTCTGCGACAGCCGGTCGCCCGGGCCGACCGGGTAGCGGTCCCGGCAGCACGTGAGGAACGCGTCGACGTTGCGGTGCCGGATCGGCACGCCCTTGGGCCGCCCGGTCGAGCCGGAGGTGAACAGCAGGTACGCCACCTCGTCCGGCGCCACCGGGGCGGCCGGCGGCGGGACGCCCGGCGCGCCGTCGAGGCGTACCGTCACGGCGTCGCCCGCGACCTGCGCCGCCGTCGCGGCGCCGGCGTCGTCGACCACCAGCGCGTCCACCCCCGCGTCCCGGCACAGCCGGGCGGTGCGGGCCGGTGGGAAGGCCGGGTTGAGCGGCACCACCACCGCTCCGGCGCGCAGCGCGGCCAGATAACCGGCGTACGCGGGCAGGCTGCGGGCGGCCAGCAGGCCGACCGCGCGCGGGCGTCGGCCCACCTCGGTGTGGATCCGGCCGGCGAGGCCGTCGGCGAGGTCGCGCAGCCGGCGGTAGGTCACCGGCTCCCCGCCGACCTCCAGCGCGACCGCCTCCGGCACCCGTGCCGCGGTTCGCTCGAACCACTGGTAGAGACTCACGGCGTTGCTCCCTTCGCTGTGCTGTCGTCGATCGGCGTCCCGCCGCCACCGGGCGCGGGACGCCCTCAGGTCACCGCGCCGGCCAGCTCGTCGGCGTGGTCGGCGATGCCGGCGAGCATCGCTCCGGTTGCTCCACCGGCGATGCCGAACATGGCCGCCTCGGTGCGCAGCTGCGCCTCCCCGCCGTCGCGGAACGCGTCCGCGCCGCGCAGGCGCACCGCCTCGGCGGCGACCCGGTCCACGGTCTCGGCGGCGCTGACCTTGAGCAG
Source organism: Micromonospora sp. C41 (assembly GCF_018070485.1). Lineage (NCBI taxonomy): Bacteria > Bacillati > Actinomycetota > Actinomycetes > Micromonosporales > Micromonosporaceae > Micromonospora > Micromonospora sp. C41. The sequence continues at coordinate 603,118 of NZ_JAGPXP010000001.1, forward strand.
CATCCCGGTGACCGCGGACGGGACGGCCGCCGGCGCGTCCAGCAGCGGCGCGCACAGCGCGTCGAGCTGGTGCGTGGCGACCAGGCACCGGGCGTACCGCTCGCGGACGGCCGGGCGGTCCCACAGCGTGCCCGCCCCGGCCGGCCGGCGCCGCAGCCAGTCGCGCAGGCCCGCCAGCATCCGGTGGCACATGGCCCGGGCCCACAGCGCCCCGGCGACCCGTTCGACGCCGACCTGCCGAGCGAACCCGGCCAGCGCCCGGCCGGGGCGGCCCAGCACGGCGTCCGGGGCCAGCGCCACGCCGGCGAAGCGCAGGTGGCCCACGCCGGACCCGGCGAACGCCCGGCCGGCGGATCCGACTGTCACGCCGGGCGCGTCGGCCGGCGCCAGCACCCAGCAGAAGCTGGTGAAGTGCCGCGCCTCGCGGTGTCGGGCCAGCACCAGCGCCGCGTCGCAGCTCGTCGCGTTGGTGATCCAGTCCTTGCCACCGTCCAGGACGGCGCCGTCGTCGCCCAGCTTCACCCGGGTCGTGGCGTCGAGCAGGTCCGATCCGGACCCGGCGGCGTCGGTGACGGCCAGCGCCACCACCGTCTCGCCGCGCAGCATCCCGCGTCGCGCGCGCTCGGCCGGGCCGGTCGCGCCGGCCAGCAGCGGCAGCACCGTGGCGACCTGGACGCAGACCGACAGCGTCACGCCGAGCGGGCACCGGGCGTCCAGCTCGGTGAGCAGGGCCGACAGCCGTCGGGGGTCGGGCTGGACGCCGTCGGCGTAGAGCGCCTCGATGGTCCCGGCGGCGCCCAGCGCGCGCCACACCGCACCCGGGTCGGTGGGGTCCACGCCGGACAGCGCGGCGCCCACCGGGGCGGCGTGGTCCCCGGTCGGCGTCGGTGTCGGTGTCGGCTCAGGCAAGACGCACCCCCGGGTCACGCAGTGACAGCGCCCCGTTCGCCAGGCGCAGCCGGTCGTTCGCGTAGTTCAGCGAGGCCGAGCGCAGATCCCGGAACGTGCGCTCCAGCGCCAGCGGCGAGTCGGTCAGGTAGCCGTGGCGCAGCCCCGCCAGCTCGACCAGTTCGTGCGCGGCGGCGAAGGACTCCTCGGCCGCGCGGATCTTCAGCGTGTTGAGCAGCAGTTGCACCGGCGCCGCCGACATGTCCGGCGCGTCGGTGACCACCGAGACGGTGTGCCGCAGCAGCGCGTGCGCCGCGTCCAGCCGGGCCCGGATCCCGGCCAGCCGCAGCAGCACCAGCTCGGAGGAGGGGGCGAACTGCCGCCGTCCCGCCTCGCTGCGGGCGTGCCGCAGCACCCGGGCGTACGCGCCGGCCGCCGCCCCGATCCAGGCCGCCGCCCAGCCGACGTGCGCCAGCGGCGCGAAGACAGTGGTGGCGATCTCCCGGAACCCGCCGTGTTCGCCGATCACCTGCCACTGCGGCACCGCGCCGCGCAGCCGCATCGGGACGCTGTGCGTGGCCCGCATGCCCAGCGGGCGCCACCCGCCGGTGACCTCGACCTCCACCTGGTCCCGGTCGGCGTAGACCAGGTCCACCTGGGCCGCCGAGCCGGCGCCCGGGGCGCGGGTGGTGATCAGGAAGGCGTCCGCGTACGGGCCGCCGGTGACGATCGGGGCCTGCCGGTCGACGCGCAGCATCTCGCCGTCGTGCTCCAGCGCCGACTCGGCGGTCAGCAGGTGACCGCCCTTGCCGGCCTCGGTGGTGACCGAGCCGAGATACCGCTCGCCCCGGGCCACCGACGGCAGCACCTCGGCGCGCAGCTTCTCCCCGCCGTACGCGGTGATCGCGGCGACCTGCTGGCAGTGCATGGCGAAGACCATCGCCACCGACATGTCCACCCGGCCCAGTGCCAGCGTGACGTCGACCAGATCCGGCAGGGTCCCGCCGGCGCCGCCCTCGGCGACCGGGACCAGCAGCCCCAGCAGCCCGGTACGGCGCATGGCGGCCAGCGCCTCGGTGGGGAAGGCTGCGGTCTCGTCGGCCTCCCGGGCGTGCTCCGCCGCGATCTCGGCGACGGTCTCGACGGCCGGGGCGTACCCGGCGACGGCCGTCATCGGGAACCACCACCGACCGGTGTGCGCAGCTCCTCGACCACGCCCCACAGCCCGCCAGCGGTGGCGAACGTGGAGTCGACCAGCTTGTCGTCGGGCACGGCGACCCCGAACGTCTCCTCGATGGCGAACAGCAGCTCGATCTCGCGCATGGAGTCCAGGCCCAGGTCGCGCAGCCGGGCGTCCTCGGTGATCTCCTCCTTGCCGGCGAACTTGAGGAACGGCCGGAGCAGCTCGGTGAATTCGGTGTTCATGACGTCACCTTTCTTCTCGTGGTTCGTCAGTGGCTCCCGGCGCGTCGACCGGGTGCCGTGTCAGGGTCAGCCGGGACGTCTCGACGACGCGGTCGCCGTCGCAGACGACCTCGACCGGCGCCGGGTGGCCGAGGAAGGCCAGCAGGCTCGCCGAGAGCCCGTACGCCCCGACGTTCGGCACGGCGAGCACGTCGCCGGGCCGTACGTCGGGCAGGCTCGCGGCTCGGGCCCAGGTGTCCAGCGGCGTGCACAGCGGCCCGGCGACGATCGCGGCCTCCAGTGGCGCGCCGTCGCGGTCGTCAGCGGCGTGCAGGGCGGGCACGAGCGGCGGCAGCCGGCGCAGGCCGGACATCCCGCCGAGGTGGTTGATGCCGGACTCCAGCACCACCACCGGCGTGCCCTGCGACCGCTTGACGTCCAGCACCCGGGTCAGCAGCGTGCCGGCGGTGGCGGTGAGGAACCGTCCCGACTCGAAGGCCACCGCGGGCGCGCCGTCGCGCCAGCCGGGGAAGAGCCCGTCCAGGGCCGGGCCGACCCGGTCGGCGAGGCCGGTCAGGTCCGCGTTGTGGCCGGGCCGGGCGAACGGCGCGCCGAAGCCGCCGCCGAGGTCGAGCAGGGTCAGGTCGATGCCGAGCAGGTCCCGCAACCGCCGGGCGGTACGCGCCGCGGCGGTGAACTGGGACACCAGCGCGTCCACCGAGTCGACGTTGCTGCCGGTGTAGAGGTGGAACCCGCGTACCGGGGCCGACGGGCGGGAGCGGAACCGGTGCGGTTCCCGCTCGATCCAGTCGGCGTCGGCGCCGAACTGGGACGCGACGCCGGTCATGGTGAGCCCCTGACCCGGGTTGGGCACCCGGTCGTTGACCCGCAGCAGGCAGCGCAGTTCGACGCCGTGCGCGGCGGCGATCCGGTCGGCCTGGTCCAGGCCCTCGGGAGAGTCGACGGAGAACCAGCGGACCCCGGCACGCACCGCCTCGGTCACCTCGGCGTCGCGCTTGCCCGGTCCGGTGTAGAGCATGCGGTCACCCGGCACGCCGGCCCGCAGCGCCGCGGCCAGCTCGCCCGGCGAGCAGATCTCCGCGTCGCAGCCGGCGGTGTGCAGCGCCGCGACCAGTGCCGGGTGCGGGTTGGCCTTGAGCGAGTAGAACAGCCGGCTCGGCGCGGGCAGCGCTGCGACCAGGGCGGCGTGGCTGGCGCGTACCCGGGCCAGGTCGTAGCGGTAGGCCGGGGTGTCGAAGGGCAGGTCAGCCATTGTGCTCACCCGCCAGCCGGGCCAGCGCCCGCCGGTCCACCTTGCCGTTGCCGGTGAGCGGCAGGTCGGGCAGCACGACGCAGCGCGCCGGCACCTTCATCTCCTCCAGCTGCTCCCGTAGCCGGCGCAGCACGTCGGCGGGGGTGAGCGCGGCCACCACGAACAGCGTCGCGCCGTCGTGGCCGTCGGCCGGCGGCAGCACCCCGGCCGCGGCCACGCCGTCGACCCGGTACGCCGCGGCCTCCACCTCGGTGGCGCTGACCCGGGTGCCCTTCTCCTTGTAGACGTCGTCGCGCCGGCCGGCGAAGTGGACGTACCCGTCGTCGTCCACGTGGCCGTGGTCGCCGGTGTGCAGCTGCGGGAAGAGCCCGTGTACGCGGCGGAACCGCTGGGCGGTCAGCTCGGGCCGCCGCCAGTAGCCGGCCATCACGTGCGGGCCGCGTACCACCAGCTCGCCGGGAACGCCCGGTGGTTGACGCCGCCCCTCGGCGTCCACTGTGAAGATCTCGGTGCCGGGCAGCGCCCGCCCGCAGGCGCCGGGCCGGCGCAGGTCGGCGTCCGGCGGCATGATCGCCGCGCGTTTGCACTCGGTGAGGCCGAACATGAGCTGGACGCTCAGGCCGGGCAGCAGCCGGCGCAGGCCGGCCAGCACCTCCGGGGGCATGGCGGCGCCGGTGTTGGTGAGCAGGCGCAGCGGCGGGCGCGGCGCGCCCGCCCGGCCGAGCAGCCGCAGCAGGTTGATCGCCAGCGACGGCACGCAGGGCAGCACCGTGGCGCCGGACTCGACCAGGTTCACCAGCAGGCGGCCACCGGTCTCCGCGCTGTCGCCCAGGCGCAGCCGGGCGCCGGCGACGGTGCTGAGGAAGATCTGGTAGAGGCCGTAGTCGAACGACGGCGGCAGCAGGACGTGCACCACGTCGTCGGGCCGGTAGCGCAGCTCCGACTGGATCGCCCGGACGGCGAACGTGACCTGGGCGTGCGTGGAGACCACGGCCTTCGGCATGCCGGTGCTGCCGGAGGTGTAGATCAGGCAGACCGGGTCGACGGCGAGCGGGGCCGGGCCGGTGGGCGCGTCGCCGATCGCCGTGGCGGACGCGGCGTGCCGCGCCTCGGCCGCGCCTCGCACCGGGACGCCGCGGGCGCGGGACAGGCCGGTCAGGACCGGGTCGTCGGTGAGGACCAGGACCGGTTCGGCGTCGTCCAGCACGTGGGCGAGGGCGACCTCGGGGGCCGGCGTCCGGAGAACGACGAAGACCGCGCCGGTACGGGCGACCGCGTACAGCAGCGCCGGCAGCGTCGCGTCGGCGGGCAGCGCCACCAGCACCCGGTCGCCGCGCCGGACGCCCTGCCCGCGCAGCCAGCCGGCCAGGCGCAGACTGTCGGCCCGCACCTGACGGTACGTGCGCTCGACGGTCCCGTCCCCGGCGGCGGGCGCGTCGGGGCGCGCGCCGGCGGTGCGGTCCAGCAGGTCGTGCAGCAGTTCGGCACTCATCGGGCACCTCCGGTGGCGGCGCCGAACATGGCGCACAGGGAGCCGACGTCGCGCAGGTCGGCCGCGGAGAGCGCGGTGGCCGGAACCTCGACGCCGAGCCGCCGCTCGACCCGGTCGATGACGTCCACCAGCCGGAACGAGTCGAAGCCGGGAAGCTCCCGGAGCACGTCGGTGGTGCGCAGCGTCGAGCCGTCCAGGTCCAGGGTTTCGCCGAGCGCGCCGAGCACCGCGGCGCGTACGCCCTCCCCACCTGCCGCCTCCGGCGCGGGCGGCACGGCGTCGTAGCCGGGCGTGGCGGCCGGTTCGGCGATCGACTCCAGCGCGGCGAGATGGTCGGAGATCAGCGCGCCGAGCGCGTCCACCAGCTCCGGCGCGGCCGGCCGGCCCGCCTGGGCCCGCCGCAGCGCCACGTAGCTGCGCGTGGCGAGCTGCTGCCAGCGGGCTGCCTGCCCGGCCAGCGCGGCGACGGCCTCGGGCCGGACCTCGGCCAGCCAGCGCTCGTGCAGGTCGCGTGCGCGCGCCAGCAGCCAGACGTCGAGCACGAAGCGGTGCAGCCCGGCCACGGTGTCCAGGGCGGCGCCGGTGCGGTCCAGGTAGCGGGCGATCTCCGGGCGGGCCCGGCGAGCCCGGGCGGCGTTGCCGGCGAGCATGGCGGGCACGTCGATCTCCGGCGCCGGGTGTGCCGTCACCGCCAGCGTGTGCGCGCCCCCGGCCAGCGCCGCGTCGAACGCGGCGGTGGGCAGCCGCCACACGCCGGGCCGCGCGGGGCCCCAGGCGGTGTCGTTGTGGTACGCGTCGACCACTGTTACCTGATCCGGTCCGGCCTCGGTGACGAGGAAGCTGTGCCGCATGTGCTCGTGCCCGTGGTAGGGACACCACGGCAGGTCGTACGCGTCGGCGGTGACGTAGAGCGGCTGGCCGGGCGCGCACAGCCGGCGGACCTGCGGGCCGTCGAGCTGCATCCACCGGCCCTCGACGCGCAGGCCCAGCAGGTCGACCGCTTCGGCGGCCCGGTCGTCCGAGGTCGCCTCGACGGAGATCAGAGCGTCCTGATCCCGGGTGCGGAACCCGTACCGGGCGCCGAGGGCGAGATGGCTGCCGGACCCGTTCGCGTAGTCGGCGAGCAGAGCGAAGCTCGTCTGGAGACAGTCCAGCGCGGTCGCGTGCAGACCGGTCAGGATCGGCGTCCACACCGGATCCGTGCTCGGCCGGTCCGGCGCGTTCGGGACGTGTGGGGACATGGGAGGCTCCTCGATGCGGATACGTGGGGCGGGGCCGCCGGCGCGGGAGTCGCCGCGCCGGCGGCCGGTACGAAGGTCAGCTGTCGCCGCGGCCGTCCAGCCCGTTGGCCCAGCTGGCGAGCGCCTGCGCCTGCTCGGCCAGCGCGTGCTCGTCGGTGCCGATCGGGTCCTTGAAGAAGAACCCCAGCTCCTCGATCGGGCCGACGTGCCCGGCGCGGTGCGCCGCGGCGGTCAGCCGGGCCAGGTCGAGCACCAGCGGGGCGGCCAGCGTGGAGTCCACCCCGCTCCAGGTGAGCTGCATGGACATCCGGACGCCGAGGAAGCCCTCGAACGAGACGTGGTCCCAGGCGGTCTTGTGGTCGCCGAGGTCCGGCACGTTGTCGATGTGCAGCGGGGCGGTGACGTCCTCACCGAGCAGCGCGGGCAGCACGCCCGACTTCGAGCTGAGCTTGCTGCGGGCGTTGCGCGGGTCCTCCAGCGTCGCGCCGTCACCGCCGCCGAGCAGGTTTACCCCGGCCCAGGAGAGCACGTGCAGGGCGCGGCTGGTGAACATCGGCGCCAGGGCGGTACGCAGCAGCGTCTCCCCGGTCTTGCCGTCGGAGCCGGCGAACGGCACCCGCTCCCGCTGCGCCAGCATCTCCAGCGCGGGAAGCCGGGCGCCGGTGGACGGGGTGAAGTCGACGAAGCCGCAGCCGGCCCGGAACGCCGCGTACGCGACCACCGAGCTGGCCGGCAGCGCCTTGTCGTCCGGGTCGGCCAGGGCGCGGGTCAGCGCGTCCAGGTCGTCGTGCTCGGGCCGGTGGTCGGCCGGCGGCTCGGTGGAGGACACGTTGATGACGACGACCCGGGACAGCCCGTGGCGGGCGCGGAACTCCTCGATGTCGCCGGCCAGCCGGTCGACCACCTCGGCCAGCGGTCCGGTCTCGGTACGCGCGTCGTAGCCGGTGCGCAGGTTCTGCTCGACCTCGGGCAGGCTGCCCCGCACGGCGGCCAGCACCGGCGCCGGGATGACACCGGAGTCGACGAGCGACTCGGCCTTCTTCTCCAGCGGCGTGTCGACGATGTCGTGCCCGCCGACCACCAGGTCGGTCCAGCTCACCAGCGGCGCGTCGCGCAGCATGCCGGTGTCGGTGACGCAGCCGGTCGAGTCGGCCATGCCGGCGCGCAGCGCCAGCAGACCGGTGATCGCCGTGGTGGCGACCGAACCGCGGGCGCCGTTGAGCCACACGCCGACGGGTGCGTCCGTTTCGGGGGACGGGGCGTGCGAGGTCTCGCGTTGGGTGACGGTCACGGGAAGACTCCTTCTCTGGGTGCGCCGGGACGGCGCGGTTCAGCGGGTGAGCACCTTGGTGACGGCGGCGGCGATGTCCTCCATGTCCTGTTCGGTGCCGAGGAAGGTGCTGTGGTGTGTCTGGACGGTGTGTGCGGCGAGCCACTCGGTGTTGGGGTACGTGCGCTCCCGGTGGATCGCCGCGAAGCGTTCGGCCAGCGGCGCGAGCAGCGGCTTCGTCCACGGCTGCAGCAGCCGGCTGCGGTGCAGCGGCTCGTCGGTGCAGTAGAACCGCCGGCCCAGCTCGGCGGTGAGCGCGGCGGCCACGGCGGCGTTGTCCAGGCCGGCCGGCAGCTCGTCGAAGACGATCGTGCCCTCGTAGATCGAGATGCGGGTCTGCCCGGGCGCCGGTTGCAGCAGCCGTACGCCGTCGACACCGTCCAGCAGGTCGCCGAGCAGCCGGTAGTTGTGGTTGCGCACGTCGTGCTGGCCGTCCAGGACGGCCAGTTGCGCGCAGGCCACGGCGGCGGAGAACTCGCTCAGGCAGAAGTTGGCGCCCTGCACACCGGCGCTCTCCTCCAGGTCCAGTTCGCCGGCCGGCGTCCGGTCGCCCCGGTAGCGGCGCGAATCGGCCCGCAGCTCCTCGAGCACCGGCGCGAGCGTGTCGTCGTCGGTGACCACGGCCCCGCCCTCACCGCAGGTGAGGACCTTGCCGTGCTGGAAGCTGAAGCAGCCGAGCCGGCCGAGCGAGCCGGCCTGGCGGCCCTGCCAGGTGGCGCCGTGGGCCTGCGCGCAGTCCTCCACGACGGAGATGCCGCGCGGCCGGGTGACCGCGTCGAGCGCCGGCACGTCGGCCATGTTGGAGGCCCAGTGCACGGCGACCACGGCCCGCGGGTCCACGGACAGGTCGAGGTCGTCCGGCCCGACGCAGCCGGTGTCCCGGTCGACGTCGACGAGCACTGGGACCAGGCCGGCGCGCAGCGCGGCGGTCGCGGAGGCGGTCCAGGTCAGCGCCGGTACGAGCACCGTCTCGCCGTAGCCGAGGCCGAGTGACTCCAGGGCCACCACCAGGGCACTGGACCCGTGGTCGACCGGCACGCAGTGGCGGGTGCCGACGTAGCGGGCGAAATCGGCGGCGAAACGTCGCTCGAACAGGACGGTGTCGCCGACGGACGGGCTGCTGATCGCCCACCGGCCGCCGGTCAGCACCGCGGACAGGTTGGCGGCGGCATCCGGCGCGGGGGTCGGCCAGCGTGGCCATGGGCGGTCCGGCGGGCGGACCGGCCGGCCGCCGTCCACGGCGAGCCGCCGGTCGATGGGGATGGAGGTCGTCATGCCTTCGACCTTGATGGCCATCGATACATCAGCGGTACATGTGCGATGGCCGCAACGGCCGGCGCTGTGTATCGGCGCTGTACCCCGGTGGTCGAACCTCGGGGCATGAGCCGATCCGCATCGCCCGTGGGCGAACCGACCGAACCCCGCGCCGTCACGCGCGGCGTCTCCGTGGTCATCCCGGTCAAGGACCGGGTGGCGGAGATGCGCCGCCAGCTCCGCAGTCTGCGCGACGCCGCCCCGAACTGCCCCGAGCCGGTGGAGGTGGTGGTCGTCGACGACTCGGCGCCCGCCGCGGCCGCCGCCCACCGGGCGGCCTGCGCCGAGTACGGCGCCCGCTACGTGCGCGGGCCCCGGCACGTCGGGGCCAAACGGAACCTGGGCGTCCGGCACGCCCGCCACGACCTGGTGCTGTTCACCGACTCCGACTGCCGGGTGCCGGCCGACCTGATCACCCGGTACGCGGTCCGGCTGCGCGCCTCCGGCGAGGAGGTCGCCGGCGTCACCGGCCCGGTGATCGTCGAGCCCGGCGACAGCGCGTTCTTCCGCGTGATGCGCCGCTCCTACCTGCTGCTCGGCGACCTGACCCGGCCGCTGCACTACGAGCGCGTGTCCTGGGGCGCCGGCGCGAACATGGCCGTCAAGCGCGCCGTCTTCGAGGCGGTCGGCGGGTTCCCGGAGGACTCCCCGATGCCGCTGGGCGGGGAGGACCTGCACCTCGGGCTGCTCCTCACCGACGCCGGCTACGTGCTGCTCACCGACCCGGACGGCGTGGTCACCCACGACACCGGCGTCGCCGACACCTTCCGCGCGGTCGCCTACCGGTTCACCACGTACGGGCGCTCCGAGCAGTGGCTCTGCCTGGCCCACCCGCACCGGCGCCGGTTCGTGCTCAACACCGCCAGCACGCTCGCCGTGACCGCGCTGGCCGGGCTGCTGACCGCCCGGCGCAGCGGGGGACGCAGCCTGCTCGCGGTGCCGGCCGTCGCGGCCGCCGTGATCGCCGCGAAGACGCCCGGCCGGCTCGGCGGCGACCGGGGACCACGCGCGGTGGCCGAGTCGGCGGCCTGCGCGGCGATCGAGACGCTCTTCGACGGGGCCGCGTTCGTCACCTCGCTGCGGCTCGGCCGTCCCGACCTGCTCTTCACCGGCTTCCGCGCGCCGGACGAGGCGGACTACCAGCCGGACGAGACGGACCACCGGCCGGTCGCGCCGGTGCTGGCGGCCTGACGGGGGGAGTGGCAGTGCCGACGACGTACCCGCTGGCCCCCGGCCAGCAGATGATGTGGGAGTTCATGACCGCGCTCGACCCGGCCCGTCCCGGCGCCTCACGGCTCGTGGTGGTGGAGTTCCGCCGGTTGCGCGGCACGCTGCGGGTCGACGTGCTGCGGCAGGCGATGCAGGATGTGGTGGACCGGCACGACGCGCTGCGGATGCGGTTCGACCGCATCGGCGTGCAGCCCGAGGTGCGGATCCTGCCGCACGTGGAGTCGCCGCTGGAGTACGTCGACCTGTCCGGACTGCCGCCGGCCGAGCAGCAGGCCCGCGTCGAGCAGATCGCGTACGCGCACCGCAACGACGCGTTCGACCCCGGCCGGGCGCCGCTGTGGCGGGCCGCGCTGGTCCGGCTCTCCGCGACCGAGCACGTGCTCGCGCTCTGCTTCTTCCACATGGTCTCCGACGGCTGGTCGTGCCGCGTCGTGGTGGAGGACCTGTGCCACGCGTACACGGCCCGGCTCGGCGCGGCCGACCCGCAGCCGCCGCTGGGCGTGGACCCGGCCGCGCTCGCCGCGCTCCAGGAGGCGGAGCAGTCCGGCAACGGTGTCGACGCCGCCGCCCGGGCCGCGTACTGGCGGGACCGGCTGCGGCCGGTGGAGCCGTACCAGCTGTTCCCGGCGGCGCCGCCGGCGCCGGACGTCGCGCTCAGCGCCGAGGTGGCCACCCGCTTCGCGTTCCCGCCCGAGATCACCGCGCGGCTGCGCCCGGCCGCACGGCGGGCCCGCACCAGCCCGTACGTGCTGCTGCTCGCCGCGTACCTGGTGCTGCTGTCGCGGCGGGCCGGCCGGTCCCGGGTGGTGCTGGGCACCACCACGCTGGGCCGGGAGAGCCCGCTGTCCCGGCAGCTCGTCGGGCAGTTCACCAACAACGTCTACCTGCCGGTCGACGTCGCGCCGGACGCGCCGATGAGCGCTGTGGTCGGCGCCGCGCACGCCTCGCTGGCCGGGGCCGTCGCGCACGCCACCGCGTACCACCGGCTGGCCCGGGCGGTCCGTCCCGGCTTCGCGGCGATCCGCCCCTGGCCGGACAACCACCTGTTCGACGCCTGGTTCCAGTCCGCCGCGTCGGCGTCGCCGGTGCTGCACTGCCCGGACCTGCGGGTGGAGCCGGTCGACATCACCGCCCGGGCCGCGCCCGGCACGCCGCCGCCCGTGGTCGCCGCGGACGTGCCGCCCGAATGTCTGCCCGTCTGGGTCAAGCGGGGTTCACCGATCGTCGTGGTGGACGACGACCGGGCCGGCGGCGTGGTGATCCGCAACCGGGGTGTCTTCGGCGACGACCTGGTACGCGGGCTGATCGACGACTACGTCGCGGTGGTCTCGGCGCTCGTCACCGACCCCGGCACCACACCGGAACGGGTACGCCTTCCTGACGGTGCGTGCTTCCTCGACCACGCGATCGGGTAGGAGTTCCGACGGACCGATCCCAGAGAGGTACGACGACCATGACGGACACCTCGACGAACCAGCACACGACGGAGCAGCCCGCGCCGCCGGTGCCCCGCTCGGCCGTACGGGCCCGCTGGTCGGTGGCGCTGCTCTTCGTCATCATGGGCCTGGCCATCGGCGGGTGGTCGGCCCGCGTGCCGGAGGTGCGGGACGCGGTAGGGGTCGGCAACACCGGCTGGGGCCTGGCGAACATCGCCACGAACGCGGGGGAGCTGGTCTCCCTGGTCGTGGTGGCGGTGCTGATCAGCCGGATCAACACCCGCCGGCTGGCGCTGGCCGGGGCCGCGCTGATCCTGCTCAACGCGCCGCTGCTGGCCGCGTCCACCACTGTGGTGGCGCTGGTCGGCGGCCTCGCGGTCTGGGGCTTCGCGGCGAACCTGCTGGCCACGCCGATGAACGCCCAGTCGGTCGAGGTGCAGAAGCGGTACGGGCGGCCCATCCTGTCCACGTTCCACGCGGGCTTCAGCATCGGCATGCTGGTCGGCGGCCTCTGCGGCACCGGGGCCGCGGCGATCGGGATGTCGCCGTCGGCGCAGATGGCCGTCACCAGTGTCCTGCTGGGCGCGCTGCTGATCGGCACGCACCGCTGGCTGCCCGACACGCCCCGCCAGGAGACCAAGGACGGCGAGGCGCGGCGCCGGCTGCGTGACCGGTTCACCCCGCAACTGCTGCTGCTCGCGGTGATCGCCTTCCTCGCCTCGTTCATCGAGATGGCCGGCGCCCAGTGGAGCGCGCTGTACGCGACCGAGGTGGCCGGCGCCACGGCGGTGCTCGCCGCGGCCACGTACACCTGTCTCTCGCTGGCCGCGACCGTCGCCCGGCTGTTCGGCGACCGGCTGGCCGGCCGGGTCGGGCGGATCCGCTTCGTCCGGCTGTCCGCGCTGGTCGCGACAGCCGGCGTGGCGCTGCCGGTGGCGTACCCCCATCCGGCGGCGGTGATGGCCGGGTTCGGACTGCTCGGGTTCGGCCTGGCGTGCGTGACCCCGACGGTGCTCGGCTTCGCCGGTGAGCAGCCGGGCCTCACGTCCGGCGAGGGCGTCTCCGTGGTGGCGATGGGCCAGTGGCCGGGCGCGCTGCTCGCGGCGCCGGTGATCGGCCTGCTCGCCGGCGCGCTGGACCTGCGTACCGCGTTCGTGGTGGTGGCCGTGCTGGCGCTCGCCGTGGTGGCGTTGATCGGGCGGGTCCGGGCGGCGGCGCTGCCCGGCGAGAGCCCGGCCCCGCCCCGGCCGTGACGGCCGGGGCGGGGGCGGCGGTCAGAAGTCGTCGTCGAACGTGACGCTGCCGGTCACCCCGACCTGGTACGCCGACACCCGCCGCTCGAAGAAGTTCGACAGCTCCTGCACGTCCTGCAACTCCATGAACGCGAACGGGTTGGCGCTGCCGTACATCGGGGCGATGCCGAGCACTGCCAGGCGCCGGTCGGCCACGTGCTGGAGGTACTCGCGCATGTCGGCCAGCGACATCCCCGGCACGCCCTGGCCCAGCAGGTCCGCGGCGAAGCTCACCTCGCACTCCACCGCCTCGGCCAGCATCTCCTTCACCTGCTTCTCCATCTCGGCGTCGAACAGGTCCGGTTCCTCGGCGCGTACGGTCTCCACCACGTCGAACGCGAACGCCATGTGCATGGACTCGTCCCGGAACACCCAGTTGGTGCCGGAGGCCAGCCCGTTGAGCAGGCCCCGGGACCGCAGGAAGTAGACGTAGGCGAACGCGCCGTAGAAGAACAGGCCCTCGATGCACGCGGCGAAGCAGATCAGGTTGAGCAGGAACGCCCGCCGGTCGTCGCGGGTCCGCAGTTCCCGCAGCTCGAAGATCGAGTCGATCCACCGGAAGCAGAACTCGGCCTTGCGGGCGATCGACGGGATGTTCTCCACCGCGGCGAACGCGGCGAACCGTTCCTTCTCGTCCGGCACGTACGTGTCGAGCAGGTTCAGGTAGAACTGGACGTGCACCGCCTCCTCGAACAGCTGCCGGGACAGGTAGAGCCGGCCCTCGGGCGAGTTGACGTGCTGGTAGAGGTTGAGCACCAGGTTGTTGGCGACGATCGTGTCGCCGGTGGCGAAGAACGCCACCAGCCGCGACACCAGGTGCCGTTCGGCGGGGGACAGCTTCGCCAGGTCGGCGAGGTCCGAGTGCAGGTCCACCTCCTCGACCGTCCAGGTGTTCCTGATCGCGTCCTTGAACCGGTCGAAGAAGCGCGGGTAGCGCATCGGCCGCAGGGTCAGGTCCATGCCGGGGTCGAGCAGCATGTGCCGGGTCGGTGCGGTGGTGGTCACTGGCATGCCTCGCAGCTCTCGGGGTTCTCCAGGGAACAGGCCAGCGCCTCGTCGTCGCTCACGGCGGAGACCACGCCGGGCACCGGGGCGGGCACCGGGGCGACGGTGGCCTGCTGGATGCGGGTGGCGGGACGGGAACGCAGGTAGTAGGTGGTCTTCAGCCCGGCCTTCCAGGCGTACAGGTACATCGAGGACAGCTTGCCGATGGTCGGCGCGCTCAGGAACAGGTTCAGCGACTGGGACTGGTCGACGAACGGCGCCCGCGCGGCGGCCAGGTCGATCAGCGCCCGCTGCGGCAGCTCCCAGGCGGTGCGGAACAGCTCCCGCACCGGCGCGGGCAGCTCGGTGATGTCCTGCACCGAGCCCTCGGCCCGCTTGATCCGGTCGCGGACCTGCGGCGTCCACAGCCCGCGCGCCTTCAGCTCCCGCACCAGGTACGTGTTGACCTGGAGGAACTCCCCGGACATCGTCTCGCGCTTGAACAGGTTGGACACCTGCGGCTCGACGCACTCGTAGCAGCCGGCGATGGAGGCGATGGTGGCGGTCGGTGCGATCGCCACCAGCAGCGAGTTGCGCAGCCCGCCTGCGGCGATCCGCTCACGCAGCGCCGCCCACCGTCCGGCCTGCGCCGGCTCCGCGCCCCACAGGTCCGGGTGCAGGTCACCCTTCGCGGCCCGGGTCTGCGGGTACGCCGGATGCGGCCCGAACCGCTCGGCCAGCCCGGCGGAGGTCTCCAGCGCGGTCAGCAAAATCTCCTCCTGCACGCGGGTGGACAGCTCCTTCGCCTCGGGGGAGTCGAACGGCAGGCGCAGCGTGAAGAACGCGTCCTGCAACCCCATCAGGCCGAGCCCGACCGGCCGCCAGCGCGGGTTCGACGCAGCCGCCTGCTCGGCCGGGTAGTAGTTGATGTCGATCACCCGGTCGAGGAACACCACAGCGGTGCGGACCGTGGCGCGCAGCCGCTCCCAGTCCACCCCGTCGGCGGTGACGTGGGCACCGAGGTTCACCGAGCCGAGGTTGCACACCGCCGTCTCGGCGTCGTCGTTCACCTCCAGGATCTCGGTGCACAGGTTGGACAGGTGGATCACGTTGCCCGGCTCACCGGTCTGGTTGGACAGCCGGTTCGCGGCGTCCTTGAACGTCATCCAGCCGTTGCCGGTCTGCGCGAGCGTGCGCATCATCCGCCCGTACAGGTCCCGGGCCCGTACCGTGCGGACCGCGTTCTTCTCCGCCGCCCGGTACGCGGCGTCGAACGCCTCCCCGTACAGGTCGGGCAGCTCCGGGGCGTCCGACGGATCGACGAGCGACCACTCGCCGTCGGCCTCGACCCGGCGCATGAACTCGTCCGGGATCCAGTTGGCCAGGTTGAGGTTGTGCGTACGCCGGGACTCCTCGCCGGTGTTGTCCCGCAGCTCCAGGAACTCCTCCACGTCCGGGTGCCACGGCTCCAGGTAGACGCAGGCCGCGCCCTTGCGCCGGCCACCCTGGTTGACCGCGGCCACCCCGGCGTCGAGCGTCTTGAGGAACGGCACGATGCCGTTGGACCGGCCGTTCGTGCCCCGGATCAGCGCGCCCCGGCCGCGCACCCGCGACCAGGCGATGCCGATGCCGCCGGAGAACTTCGACAGCTTCGCCACCTGGTGGTAGCGCTCGTAGATCGAGTCCAGCTCGTCGCGCGGCGAGTCGACCAGGAAGCACGACGACATCTGGGTGTGCCGGGTGCCGGAGTTGAACAGCGTGGGGGAGCTGGGCAGATAGGCCAGGCTGGACATCAGCCGGTAGAAGCCGACCGCCTCGCCCGGGGTGCGGGACAGCCCGCAGGCCACCCGTAGCAGCCAGTACTGCGGCGTCTCCACCACCAGCCGCGACTGCGGGTGCCGCAGCAGGTAGCGGTCGGCCACGGTACGCAGTCCGAAGTACTCGAACCGCCTGTCGCCGTCCGGGTCCACGGCGTCGTCGAGCTTGCGGGCGTGCCGGGCGACGAATGCGGCCGTCTCGTCGCCGATCAGCCCCAGCCCGTGCGCGTACGCGATCGACTGGCTGAAGCTCGCCACGCCCTGACCGCGGACCTCCTTGTCCACGTACGCGGCCAGCAGCCTTGCCGCCAGCTTCGAGTACTGCGGCTCCTCGCCGATCAGCTCCGCCGCGGTCTGGATCGACAGCCGGTCCAGCTCGGCGGTGGTCGCCCCGTCGTAGAGCCCGCTGATCGTCTTGGTGGCCACCCGCAGCGGGTCCACCTCGTCCAGGTCGGCGACCCAGCGTTCGACCGCCCGGACGATCTTGCCGACGTCCACCGGCTCGGTGTCGCCGTCCCGTTTGCGTACCCGCATCGCCGGCCGGCGGGCCTCGGACCCGCCGCCGGTGGCCGGCGGGCTTTCCTGCACGACAGTCATGACCTCTCCTCGCTGTCACCGTCTGGAGACGGCGGGAGACGCCAACGGGCACGGCGCGGCCGGCCCGGCTGCTGGCGTCGGTCGTCCCGCGCGACCTCCGGCCGCCGTACGCGGAGGCGCACGGCGCGCTGGCAGGTCTTCGGACTCGCGGGCCCGACCGGGGTCGCCGGTCGCCTACCGGCCGTCGCTTCCCAGGCCGGTGGCCCAGTGCTGTTGACGGCTGTCGTTCCCACTCACCGCTGCGGGGCAGTCCCGGATTTCCACCGGGTTCCCTCTTGCCTCGGCCCCGCCCCGGAGGGCTCGGCCGAACCAGCTGCGGCACCACCATATATGGCGGTGGGGGCGGTTGGGCAACACCAGATGTCGTGTCGGGCGTGTCGCATGGATCTCACTGTCCACAGTGCCTACCCCCGATGCCGGCGCTCGCCGCCGGGCGCGATACTCGGCGTATGGGGAATACCGGACGCCGCTGGGCGTGGGTGGCGGTCCTGCTCGTCGGCGTCGGGCTTCACCTGCTGGTGCTGGAGACACTGTCCGGCACCGGCACCGTCACGTTCGTGCCGGCGCTGATCGTGCTCGGCGCGTGCGTCGCGCCCGCCACGTTCCTGGCCTTCGCCCAGGGGCGGCCGGCCCGCCGCCCGGTCCCCGGCTCCGTCGTCGGCGTCGCCGCGCTTCTCGGCGGCGTGGTCGGCGTGGTCGCCGCCGGCTGGCTGGAGTACGGCACGCTGCACCGCCTCGGCGTCCTGCCGATGGCGCTCGTCGGCCTGGCCGAGGAGACCGCGAAGCTGATCGTGCCGGCCGGCATCCTGCTGCTGTGGCGGCGGCACCGGTCACCGGCGCAGGGCCTGGTGATCGGCGTGGCCTCCGGCGCCGGGTTCGCCGCGCTGGAGACCATGGGGTACGCGTTCGCCGCGTTCGTCGGGTCGGAGGGCAACCTCGGCGCCGTCGAGCGGACGCTGCTGGTTCGCGGTCTCACCGCGCCCGCCGCGCACCTGGCCTGGACCGGGCTGACCGCCGCCGCGTTGTTCACGTTCGCCGCCGCGCCCGGTGGCCGGAGACTGGCGGCGTTCCTGCTCACCTTCGCCGCCGCCGTCACGCTGCACACCTGCTGGGACACGTTCGGCACGCAGCCCGCGTACGTGTTCATCGGCGGTGTGTCGCTGGGCTGGGTGCTGCTGCGCCTGCACCTGGACCGCGAGCGGCCCGCCGCCCCGCCCCGGGCGCCGGAGCGTGATCCTCACCAGCTCGCCGAGGTGGCGGGGTCGGAGCCCTCCTGATGCCGCCATCTCGGCGAGCTGGAGTCGAGCAAGCGTCAGCCGGCGGCCAGCCGGACACCGAGCGCGACGAAGGCGACAGCGCAGAGCCGGTCGACCCGCCGCGACCAGCGGCTGTCGCCCCAGCGGCGGGCGAACCGCCCGGCGCCCACGCCGAGAGCCAGGTCCACGGTGAGCTGCACCGCGACGAACAGCGCGCCGAGCAGCACCAGCTGTGCCGCCACCGGGCCCGCGTCGGGCCGGACGAACTGCGGCAGGAACGCCACGCTGAACAGGATCATCTTCGGGTTGAGCAGGTTCGTGAGCAGCCCGCGCCGGAACGCCCGCCCGGCGCCGCCGCCGTCCGCCCCGTCCGCCGCGACGCCGGGCCGGCCCGTGCCGCGCAGCGCCCGCAGGCCCAGCACGATCAGGTACGCCGCACCGGCCCACCGGATCGCGGTGAACAGCACCGGGGACGCGGCGATCACGGTGGCGAGTCCGGCCACCACGGCGGCGACGTGCACCGCCTCTCCGGCCGCGACCCCGAGCGCCGCCACCGCCCCGGCCCGCGCGCCGTACCGGGTGGCGTTGGCGAGCACGAACATCATGTCCGGCCCGGGGGTGAGCATGAGCACCACGATCGCGGCCAGGTATCCCGCGAGCGTGGCCGCCGACAGTCCGAGCACGCCTCAGCCCTCCTCGGCGCCGTCGAGCAGCGCCCG
This sequence comes from Micromonospora sp. C41, assembly GCF_018070485.1. Classification (NCBI taxonomy): domain Bacteria; kingdom Bacillati; phylum Actinomycetota; class Actinomycetes; order Micromonosporales; family Micromonosporaceae; genus Micromonospora; species Micromonospora sp. C41. The sequence continues at coordinate 621,391 of NZ_JAGPXP010000001.1, forward strand.
GCGCAGCGCCAGCCGGTGTTCGCGCCGGATCTGCGCCTCCCGGTAGCGCCGCCGGTCACCGTCGGTGCCGGGCAGCAGCGGCGGCACCGGCCGGGGCTGGCCCTCGTCGTCCACGGCCACCATCACCAGGTGCGCGGTTGCCACGTCCACCGGCGGCACTGCGCGGTCCCAGCGGTCCGCGCTGACCTTCACGGCCACCTCCATCGAGCTGCGGCCGGCCCAGGTGATCCGGGCGTCCACGTGCACCACGTCACCGACGCGGACAGCGCGCAGGAAGGCTGTCTCGTCGATGGCGGCGGTGACGGCCGGTCCGTCGGAGTGGCGGGCGGCGACCACCCCGGCGACCGAGTCGATCAGGTTGAGGATCCGGCCGCCGTGCACCGTGCCCATCAGGTTGGTGTGGTGCTGGTCCATGATCTGCGACAGGGTCAGGTGCGACGCCGACGGTGGTCGGCCGGTGAGGGTGATGGCATCGGTCACGGTGCGGTTCCGTCCTCGCAGAAGCGGACCGCCGACCGGACGGGGGAGTTGCACGTCGAGGCACGCCGACGGCTCCCGCCCGGCGTGTCACCCGCCCGACCCACCCGCGAGGTCGACGGCAGCGCGCACCGGTGGTACGCGCGACGCGGGCAGGTCTTCGGACTCGCGGGCCCGACCGGGGTCGCCGGTCGCCTACCGGCCGTCGCTTCCCAGGCCGGTGGCCCAGTGCTGTTGACGGCTGTCGTTCCCACTCACCGCTGCGGGGCAGTCCCGGACTTCCACCGGGTTCCCTCTTACGACACCCGGCCGTCGCCGACCGGGTGAACCAGCGCTCCCGGCAGCCTAACCCAGCCCCGACCCGCCCTCGCCGCGACCCGCGTTCCGCCCTTCGGCGCCCTGCCCCCGGCCGTCCCACAGGCACGCAGGCTCCGGCACACCCGGTGCCGCCCCGCATGCGCAGTCCGCATGGCGGGATGTCTCTCCCGCTCATCAGGAAGCCGGGCGGACCCGCGTCAGCGGGCGACGGGTCAGGAGGCGCGGCGGCGTCGAAGCAGTAGCGTGGTCACGCCGGCTGCCGCCACCGCGGCCACCGCTCCGCCGGCCAGCAGGCCCACCGGCAGACCGTCGTCGGCGTCGGCCGAAGCGTCGGCGCTCGCCGGAGAGGCGTCCGCGCCTGCCGCAGCGCCCGCCGAGACGTCCGCGGAGGCGGCCGGCGAGGGAGTGGCCGGGGACGGGGCGGCCGCCGGGGGAGCGGCCGGGTCGGCGACGGTGAAGCGGTACGAGCCCTGGACCGGGTGGCCGTCGCGGGAGACCACGCGGTAGGCGACGGTGTAGGTGCCGTTGGCCAGCGGCTCCTCGATCGTCACCGTGCCCGTCGCGCCGTCCACGGCGGGCGCGCTCGCGGGCACCTGACGGTCGGTGGCGTCGCGCAGCGTGATGGTGGTGAAGGCCGGGTTGAGCCGCTGCAGGAACCGCAGCGTCACTTGCGTCGGCGCGGTGGTGAGCCGGGCGTCGCGGGCCGGCGTGGCCTCCTGCAGCGAGTTGTGCGCCGCCGCGGGCGTGGCCGGGACCAGCAGCAGCGCCGCGGTGAACAGCGCGGCGAGGAGTGCGGAGACGGTACGGGTACGCATGACGCGCCTTCCTGGTCGTGGTCAGCGTCGTGGTCAGCCGAGCAGTTGCTGGCCGATCCAGCCGCCCTCGGGGCAGCCGGGCGGTACGGCGAACACGGCGGAGCCGATCGGGGTGGTCCACTCGTTGAGCAGGTCCCGTTCGGCCAGCCGCCGCTGGATGGGCAGGAACTGCCGGGCGATGTCGGCCTGGTACGCGGCGAAGACGAGCCCGCTGTCCGCGTGTCCCTCGGCGGTCGGCGCGCCGTCGTAGTTGTAGGGCCGGCGCAGGATCTTCTGCCGGTCGTCGGTGACGCGGGCCCGGGTCAGGTGCGAGAAGTCCGGGATCACGGTGAGCCCGTCCGGTCCGAGCGCGGCGAAGTCGGGCTCGTCGTGCTCCGCCTCGCCGGTCAGCGGCGCGCCGGTGTCGAGGCGCCGGCCCACCGCGAGTTCCCGGTCGGCGCGGCCGAGCAGGTCCCACGTCTCCAGGTTCATGCTGATCCGGCGCACCACCAGGGTGGTGGAGTCGCGGAGCCAGTCCGGCCCGTCGGTCACCCAGACGGCGGTGTCCGCCGACACGCCGGGCTTCGGGTTGGCGGTGCCGTCGAGCTGGCCGAACAGGTTGCGCTGGGTGCGTCCGGGCTCGGCGCCGGCGGCCCGGCGGAAGCCCTGCTGCACCCAGCGGACGGTGGCGAACGGGCGGCTGTCCTTGGTCAGGACCCGTTGGGCGTGCGCGACGGTGAGCGGGTCGTCGGCGCAGATCTGCAGCAGCAGGTCGCCGCCGGACCAGCGGGGCTGCAACCGGTCGATCCGGAACGCCGGCAGGTCGGCCACCGACGTGGGGCGGCGGTCGTCGAGCCCGGCGGCGGCGTAGAGCCCGGGGCCGAAGCCGAACGTGACTGTCAGCCGGGCCGGCAGCAGGCCCAGTTCCGGCTCGGTGTCGGCCAGCGCCGGGCGACCCTGGGTGAGCCGGGCGGCGTCGTCGGAGAGCAGTCGCAGCATCCGCCCGAGCGCGGCCCGGTCTGTGTCCGGGCGCAGCGTGAACGCGACGAACGCGGCGTGCGCCTGGGGCTCGGTGGTGACACCGGACTGGCGCGCGCCGTGGAACGGCTCGACAGCGCTGCCGACCTGGGCCACCGGGACGGCGTCGTCGGGGCGTACCCCGTGGGAACGGAGGGCGGCGAGGGCACCCGCGCCGGCCAGCGCGCCCCCGGCGGCCGCCGCGCCGCCGGTGAGCAGGCCGCGCCGGCTGACCCGGCGCGCGGGCGCGCCGGTTCCGGTCATGACGCGGGGCTCGCGCCGTGTCCGGGCGCGTACGTCTCCTGGGCGCCGGTGAACGGCTTGGCCACCGCGGTGAACGTCTGGGTGCGCCCGTCGGCGAAGGTGAGCGTGACGTCGAGCTGGTCGCCGGGGCGCACCGGGCGGGTCAGGTCCATCAGCATGAGATGGTCGCCGCCGGGCTCCAGCGCGGCCTGGGCTCCGGCGGCGACCACGACGCCGCCCTGCTTCTGCCGCATCGCCATCTTCCCGTCGGTCATGGCCATCTCGTGGATCTCGGCCCGGGACACGTCGGTGGTCACCCCGGTGATCGTGACGTCGGCGTCGCCGTCGTTGACGAGCGTGGCGAACGCGGCGGTCATGCCCTTGTCGGCGGCCTTCACCCACGGGTCGCGGATCGTCAGCACACCCGCCGTTGCGCTCGCCGGGGCCGAGGCGGGCGCCGACGCCGACGGCGCGGTTGTGGGCGTGGCGTCGGCGGAGCCGCAGGCGGCGACGGACGCGGCCAGGACGGCGGCGCCGATCAGGGCCGCCGTGCGTGGGAAGCGTCGGCTGGTGGTGCTGGGCATGCGGTCGTCCCCTCGAAGATCCGGTGTTCGTACCGTTGGTCGGGGCGGCGCCGCGGATAGTTCCGGCCCGGGGAGTCGGTCGCGTCACATGCCGGCCGGGCTCACCGCGACCGGGGACCGGGGAGCGCCCGGAAGGCATAATGGTTCCGGGTGTCACGTGGCGCGCCGGGCGCGGCCGTGGCCGGAGAGGGCGCCCGGACGAGGGAGGCGGACGGTGACGGCGACGACCGGGGCGACCCGCAACACCCGGCAGCGCGCCGAGGTGCTGGCGCTGCTGCGGGAGCTGGACGGCTTCCACAGCGCGCAGCAGTTGCACCAGATGCTCGTGCAGCGGCAGGCGAAGGTGGGTCTGACCACCGTCTACCGGACGTTGCAGCTGCTCGTCGACAACGGCGAGATCGACTCGGCGCGGCTGCCCGGCGGCGAGCACCTCTACCGGCGGTGCAGCCAGAGCCGCCATCACCACCACCTGGTCTGCCGCCGCTGCGGCCGTGCGGTGGAGGTGGCCGGCCCGGCCGTGGAGCGGTGGGCCGACCAGGTCGCCGCGCAGCACGGTTTCACCGACGTCGGGCACACCCTGGAGATCTTCGGCACCTGCGACCGCTGCGCCGCCTGAGCCACCGCCGCGGGCGGGCGGTGACCCGCCCGCGCCGGACCGCCGGTCAGCAGTTGCGCAGCGCCGGTGACTGGTTCAGCAACTGGCCGCGGCTGGAGGTGAACCGGCGGTACGCCTCGGAGCCGGCCGCGCCGGGGCGGAAGGCGGCCACCCGGTGGCAGTTCTGGAACGCCAGCGTGATCCCGAAGTGCCGCTCCAGGCCGGCGCGGATCGCGTCGCTGGCCATCGCGCGCAGCAGTTGCCCGCGCTCGGCGTCGCCGGGCGGCGGTACGACGTTGTCGGCGAACTCGGCGTCGGTCGCGGCCAGGTCGGCGGCGACCCGGCTGACCGTCTCCCAGGCGTACGGCAGGGAGTCGCGGACACAGGCGACGAACGCCTCCTCGTCGACGGGACCGGTCTCGGCGGCGTGCAGCAGGGCGGGCGGAACGGTGAGCGACATGGGTCCTCCGGCAGCTCTAACGAACACGGTTTCCATTACCATCTGAGCACACCACGTCACCAGACGACCGTCAAGGACCGGCGCACGCGAAACGGCGGACGGACCCGAAGGCCCGTCCGCCGTGTGACGTCGCGGAACGTGTCAGCGCAGGTGCGCCTCGATCGCCTCGATGACCCGGGGCCGCAGCTCGGCGGCGCGGATCACCGCGTCGACCGAGCCGACCTCGACCGCCCGCTGGATGCTGTGCACCCGGTCGAACTCGGCGGCCACCTCGCCCAGCTTCTCCGCCCGCACCGACCCGCGCAGCTCGTCCAGCTCCGCGCTGAGCGTGGCCCGCTCGGTACCGGTGGCGGACGCCACCCGGCCCTCCAGCTCGCGTACCCGGGAATCGGCCGCGGTGCGGGCGGCGACCTCACCGGCGAACACCACGGCGGCGGCCGGCGCGCCACCGAGCACCGAGGCGAACGACCCCTCGATCGCCAGCACCGTCATGTCCGGGTTGAGCGCCTTGGAGAAGACCACGAACGCGCCGCCGTGATAGCGCGAGATCACGCAGAACACGATCGGGCCGCGGAAGTTGACGATCGCCCGGCCGATCTCCGCGCCGTACTCCAGCTGGAGCTTGCGCATCGACTCGGGTGAGCCGTCGAAGCCGGACAGGTTCGCCAGCACGACCAGCGGCCGGTTGCCGCTGGCCGCGTTGATCGCCCGCGCGGCCTTCTTCGAGGAGCGCGGGAACAGCGTGCCCGCGGTGTAGGTGTCCGGGCCGTCGGTGGGCGGGAAGCCGTGCCGGGGCACCGACCGCGACTCGATGCCGAGCAGGCACACCGGGATGCCGCCCAGGTGCACGTCCTGCACCACAGCGGTCTCCGCGTCGGCCATGCCCGCCCACCGCTCCAGCACCGGATGGTCCTGGTCGGCGAGGGCCCGCATGACGGTACGGATGTCGAACGGCTTCTTGCGGTCCGGGTTCGCGGTGGCGGAGAAGATCTCGCCCACCGTGGCGAAGTCGCTGCCGGCCACCGCGTGCGGGTAGCCGCAGATGTCCCGGTCCACCGGGTCCATGGTGACGGCCCGGCGCGGCGCGTGCTCGCCCGGCACGACGTACGTGTGGTCGTAGTGCGCCATCAGCACGTCCCGCGCGCCCGGCAGGTCCGGCGCCCAGTACTGCGCCTGCCCGTTCGGGCCCATCACCCGGTCGTAGCCGCCGATGCCGAAGTTGTCCTCGGCGGACACGCCGCCGGAGAAGTCCAGCGACTGCTTGCCGGTGAGCACCATCGCTGAGTCGGGCGTCATGACCAGCACGCCCTTGGTGTGCATGAGCATCGTCGCCTCGGCGTTCCAGTACGGCTGGGCGCCGACGTTGATGCCCGCGACCACGATGTTGATCTCGCCGCCGTCCTGGGTGAACTCGACGATCCGCTTCAGCGCCGCGGCCACCCAGTCCATGTTCTCGGTGCCGGAGGTCATCGAGATCCGGGCGCCGGCGCTCAGCGCGTACCACTCCAGCGGCACGCCCATCCGCTGCGCCAGGTCCAGCGCGGCGATCACCCGCCGGCACTCCGGCTCGGACAGCGCGCCCAGCGACTTGGTCGGATCGCCGAGCAGCACCACCCGGGTCACGCCCTGCGGGTGGCGGGGCGTCGGCGTGGTGACCACGCCGGCCACGATCGCCGCGCTGTTGCGGCCCTTGGGCCGGTCCACCGGCACCAACTGGTGGTCCGCGTCCAGGTCGTGCTCGACGAAGTCGCCCAGCAGCCCGGTCAGCTCGTACGGGTAGACGGTGTTGCGGCTGGCCGCCCGCAGCACCTTCAGCCGGTACTCGTCCAGCGGCTCGACCGGCTCGCTCGGCGGCTCACCCACGTCGAGCCGGGCGTGCCCGGTGACGTCGAAGGTGATCCGCACGCCGACCTTGGTCAGCTCGCCGGTACGGCGGTCGCGCTGGCGCGCGATGAACAGGATCTCCTCCAGCTCCGCGCCCACGGTGGTGGGGCGTACCCGGCCGGCGATCAGCTCCATCTCCTCGCGGGTCAGCTCGCTGGGCGGCCACACGTAGATGACGATCCGGTTGGTCGGGAACCGCGACTTCGACGGCCGCCGCGACTGCGCCCGGCGGATCGAGTCGATGCAGGCCGCCACCGTGTCCTCGGTGGTGGGCAGCGACACCAGGCGGCCGTCCTGCTCCCGCAGCCCGGTCAGGTCGCGTACCTGCGCGAACGCGACCAGCCGCTGGTCGGACGGGTTCTGCCGGGCCACCGCCTGGAACAGGTAGACCTCCTCGTCCAGCGACGGCAGGCGGGTCAGGTCGAACTCGCGCAGCCGCTCCAGCTGCATCCGCTGCGCGATGTGCGGGTGCAGGCCGCGGATCAGGCGCTCCTCGGCCATCCCGTCCTCGCCGGGCCGGAACGTGAAGTGGTGGTGCATCACCGCTCCGCCGCGCCCGGCGACGGTGGTGGTGATCCGGCGTACCGCCGCCGGCAGCGGGTGCGCGTTCAGCACGTCGAGCAGCGCGGCGGCGGTGGCGTCGAAGTCCTCGGGCTGGTTCTCCCAGGACAGGTAGACGTCCGCGTCGACGGCGTCGCGCTCGCCGGCCACCTCGGCCAGTCCGCGCAGCGCGTCGCCGAGCGCGTCGAACCGCACCGCCGCCGACACGACGCTCGAACCGTCCCGCCCGGCCACCACGAACGTGCAGCCACCGGTGGCCCGGGTGGTGACCTCGGTGAGCGCCTTGTTGCCGTAGTAGCGGCGGGTCAGCACCTCCAGCATCGTCGCGTTGTCCAGGTCGTCGCGGACCAGGCGCTGGCCGAGCAGCCGGACCAGCGGCTCGGTGCTGCGTACCATCTCGGCGACCCGGTCGGCGCGGTCCGGCGCGTCCGGGTGCGTGTCGAGGTGCCGCAGGTGCGCGCGGACCCGCGCGTAGACCCGGGCCCGGTTGCGGCGCAGCAGCGGCTGGGCGAACCAGGCGAACACCACGCCCCGCGCCAGGTCGGCGACGACCGGGAAGCGGACCTGGGTGGCCGCGACGAGACGCTCCAGGGTGAGGCCGGCGGGCTCGCGCAGCGCCTCGTCCGGCGGCGGCTCGCGCAGCCACGAGCGCAGCAGCGCGGCGATCACCGTGGCGTCCGCGGCGGCCCGCTGCAGGGCCAGGAAGATCCGGAAGACCGCGGCCTCCAGCTCGGGGGAGCGGTCCAGCTCGGTGACGCCGTAGTGGGCGAGCGCCTTGGCGAGGCGGGCCCGGAACGAGTCCGGGGAACCGGCCCGCTCGACGTCGAGACTCTGCAGGTAGGTGTGGAAGTACTCGCGGGCGCTGTGCACGTGCCCGGCCGGCCCGTCGTCGCCGGGACGGTTGCGGCTCAGCTCGGCCAGGTCGGCGAAGACGCCGACCAGTTCCAGCTCCTCGGCCAGCGGCCGGTGCCCGGCCTCGGTGGCCGCCCGGCGCGCGTCCAGGTAGTCGTCGAGCACCCGGCGCTCGTCGTGCGGGTCGACGTCGTAGCCGAGCAGCAGCGCGCACAGGTCCTCCTGGCCGCGCTCGGCCCGGGACCGCGCCGGCACGTCCGCCGCAGGCGCCGGCAGGTCCAGCTCGACAGCGGGACCGGCCGGGCCGTCGGCGGCCTCGGCGCCTTCCTCCGCGAGCGGCTCCAGACGCAGCAGCGGCGCACCCGCCTCCACCTGGGTGCCGACCTGAACCGACGACTCCTTGAGGCGGGCCCGGAACGGCGCGCGCAGCACCGTCTCCATCTTCATCGCCTCCAGCACCAGCACCGGCGCGCCGGCCTCGACCTCCGCGCCGACCGCAAGTGGCGTGGCGACCACCAGCGCCGGCATGGGGGAGCGCACCACGCCGCCCTCGTCGCGGCTGATCCGGTGCGTCACGCCGTCGACCTCGACCAGGTGCACCGGGCCGTGGGTGTCGGTGAGCAGGCGGAACCGGGCGCCGTTGACGGCGATCTGGCCGGTGTGCCGGTCGAAGCGGTCCAGCTCGACGTCGGCAGTGCGCACGTCGCCACCGGCCTCGACACCGACCCGGAACCGGTGCGCGCCGACCCGGGCCACCCGCATCCGGTAGGTCACGCCGCGCAGCTTCAGGTCCAGCGGCCGGCCGCTGCGGTGCTGCACCTGCGGGCGTCCACCCGCCGCTGTGGACAGCAACCGCTGCCGCTCGGCGGTCTCGTCCTCCTCGTACGCCTCGATCGCGGCGGCGGCGAGCGCGACGGCGGAGTGCCGGTGCGCGACCAGGCGGCCCTCGCCGCGTACCCGGTCGATCCAGCCGGTGTCCGCGCTGGCGTCGATCACCTCGGGCTGGTCGAGCAGGTCGAGCACGAAGCTCTTGTTCGTCGCGCCGCCGGCGATGACCACTGTGGTGTTCGCCATCGCCCGGCGCAGGCGGCCCAGCGCCTCGTCCCGGTCCCGGCCGTACGCAATGATCTTGGCGATCATGGAGTCGAAGTCGGCCGGGATGGTGTCGCCCTCGCTGACGCCGGTGTCGACCCGGATGCCCGGCCCGGCGGGCAGGTCCAGCCGGGTGATCCGGCCGGGGGAGGGCGCGAAGTCGCGGTCCGGGTCCTCGGCGTTGAGCCGCGCCTCGATCGCGTGCCCGCGCTCGACCGGCGGCTCGCCGGTGAGCCGGCCGCCACCGGCCACGTGCAACTGCGCCTTGACCAGGTCGAACCCGGTGGTCGCCTCGGTGATCGGGTGCTCGACCTGAAGGCGCGTGTTGACCTCCAGGAAGGCGAACAGCCGGTCGCCCGGGTGGTAGAGGAACTCGACAGTGGCCGCGCCCCGGTAGCCGACCGCCACCGCCAGGCGCTCCGCCGACGCCTTCAGCTCCGCCGCCTGCTCCGGGGCGAGCACCGGCGACGCGGACTCCTCGATCACCTTCTGGTTGCGCCGCTGCACCGAGCAGTCCCGTACCCCGAGCGCCCACGCGGTGCCCTGGCCGTCGGCGATCACCTGCACCTCGACGTGCCGGGCGCCGGTGACCAGGCGCTCCAGGAACACCACGCCGCTGCCGAACGCCCGCGCCGCCTCCTGGCTGGTGCGCTCGTAGGCGTCGGCCAGCTCGGCGTCGCTGCGGATCACCCGGATGCCGCGCCCGCCGCCACCCGCCGTGGCCTTCAGCATCAGCGGGTAGCCGATGTCGGCCGCCGCGCGCAGCGCGTCCTCCAGGCTCTCCACCGCGCCGCGGCTCCACGGCGCGACCGGCACGCCGACCTCCTCGGCGATCAGCTTCGCGCCGATCTTGTCGCCGAGCTTGCGCATGGCGTCCGGGCTCGGCCCGACGAACGTCACGCCGATCTTCTCGCACAGCTCGGCGAACGCCGGGTCCTCGGCCACGAAACCCCAGCCGACCCAGGCGGCGTCCGCGCCGGTCTCCACCAGCGCGCGTTCCAGCGCCTTCAGGTCCAGGTACGGGCGGGCGGACGCGGGGCCCAGGTCGTAGGCGACGTCCGCCTCGCGGACGAAGGTGGCGGTACGGTCGACGTCGGTGTACAGCGCGACGGTCTCGATCCGGCTGCCGGTCTCCGCGGCCAGTTCCCGGACCGCGTGGATGAGCCGCATCGCGGACTCACCACGGTTGACGATGGCGACACGGGTGAACACGTGACCGTCCCCTTCGATAGAACCACGGTGGCGCGCCGGGTGGCGACGATGCCCCCGGCTTGCCTCACCCTTCCGCCTGCGCGCGTACGGCGCCATGTCGTAACGGCCGAAGCCTGAGCGGGAGCCGTTGTAGGAACCGAACAAAACTTTTTAGCCAGCCACTCACTACCCGCCGGTACGCGCTACGGCGCCGGACCCGTGCGGGTCCGGCGCCGTGACGTGCGTGCGGGGCTCAGCCCGGAATGTCCCGGGGGTCGCGCTCGCGGGGGTACGTGTTCTTCTCGCCGATGGTGCCGTCCTGCTTCTTGATCACGTGCTCGGCGCCGCGCTCGACCGCCATCTCCCGGCCGGCCGCCTCCGCCTCCGCCTTGGTGTCGTGGCGGCTGCTCGCGCGCTCGTTGCCCTCCGGGCGGTTCTTCCACTGCCCGTCCTGCTGGTAGGTGTCGATGTCGCCCTTCGCCATGCCGTCAGCTCCCTCGATCGCGTGTCCGATGACAAATGTCTGCCCATGCGAGGGGAGTGCTAATCCTGGCGGCCCGGATCCGTGCCTCACGCCGTGGCGTGCAGGCCCTGCCAGGCGCCGTAGCCGCCGAGCAGATCGGACACGTCGGCGTGACCGGCGTTGCGCAGCAGGCTGGCGGCGACCGAGGAGCGGTAGCCGCCGGCGCAGTGCACGACGATCGGGCGCCCCACGGGCACCTCGCCGAGGCGGTGGGTCAGCTCGGCCAGCGGAATGTGCCGGGAACCGTCCACCGCGCCCTGCTCCCGCTCGCCGGCGTTGCGGACGTCCAGCACCACCGGCGCGTCCGGGCCGTCGAGGGCGTCGCGCAGTTCGGTGGCGGTGATCCGGCTGGCCCGGGTCATCTCGGTGACCATCTCCAGGAAGGCGTTGTCGGGTTCGCGGAGGTAGCCGATCACGTGGTCGAAGCCGATCCGGGCCAGGCGGACGACGATCTCCTCCTCCCGGTCCTGCGGGGTCACCACGAGCACCGGCCGGTCGGGTGCGACGACGCTGCCGGCGGTCTCGGCGAACCTGCCGTCGGCCGGGACGTTGAGCGCGCCGCGCAGGTGCCCGGCGGCGTACTCCTGCGGGTCGCGGGCGTCGACCACGACGGCGCCGTCGGCCCGGGCGGCCAGGAACTCGGCCGGGGGGAGCGGGCGGGCCGGCCGGGCGTGGTCGAACAGCTCCCGCGCCTTGCGGTTGAGCACCGCGTCGAAGGCGAAGTAGCCGGGCGCGGCGGGCTGACCGCCGGTGACCAGGGCGAGGAAGCGCTCCTGGCTCATCGGGGCGCAGGCGTAGTTGGTGCGGCGTTGCTCGCCGATGGTGGACTGCCGTTCGGTGGACAGGTTCTTGCCGCAGGCCGAGCCGGCGCCGTGGGCGGGAAAGACGCGTACCTCGTCGGGCAGGCCCATCAGCTTGCGCTGCACGCTGTCGTAGAGCATCCGGCCGAGTTCCTCGGCGGTCACGCCGAACGAGGCGAGCAGGTCGGGGCGGCCGACGTCGCCGATGAACAGCGCGTCGCCGGTCAGCGCGCCGTACGGGACCGCGTCGTCGGCGCGCTCGTAGACCAGGATGCTGATCGACTCGGGTGTGTGTCCCGGGGTCTCCATGATCTCCAGGGTCACGTCGCCGAGGCTGATCCGTTCGCCGTCGGTGAGCTTGCGGCTCGGGTACTCGGTCTCGGCCCGGTGCCCGTAGCCGATCCACGCGCCGGTCGCGGCGGCCACCTCGAGGTGCCCGGCGAGGAAGTCGGCGTGGAAGTGGGTGTTGATGACGCCCTCGATCGTCAGGCCGTGCGCCTTGGCGTCGGTGAGGTACTCGTCGATGTCCCGGCGGGGGTCGACGAGCACGGCCCGGCCGGTGCGGTCGTCGGCGATCAGGTACGAGGCCTGGGACAGGCAGTCGAGGTAGTACTGGGTGAACAACATGAGCCGCACTCCTTCGCGCAGTGATGTCGGGCGATACGACAACTGTAGCGCATACCCCGGGGGGTATATTCCGAGGCGGCTGCCGCCCGGAAGTATTTGCCGGAACGGCAAGGTTCCTTGCTGCCCGATGGCCCCCGGCGCACGATGGTGGGGCCCGGGCGGCCCGACGCCCGGCGGCGAGGAGGCGGACATGACGGGGCACCACCACGAGCACCCGGCGGCGGACACCGACCCGGCCCGGTTCTGGGACGAGCGATACGGCCAGCGGGACCGGATCTGGAGCGGCCGGGTCAACCCGGTGCTGGCTGAGGTGGCCGGCGCGCTGCCCCCGGGCACCGTGCTCGACCTGGGCTCCGGTGAGGGCGGCGACGCGGTGTGGCTGGCGTCGCGGGGCTGGCGGGTCACCGCCGTGGACATCTCGTCGGTCGCGCTGGACCGCCTCGCGGTGGAGGCCGAACGGGCCGGCGTGGCAGACCGGATCACCACCGTCCGGCACGACCTCACCCAGGGCTTCCCGCCCGGCCGGTACGACCTGGTGTCCGCGCAGTTCTTCCAGTCGCCGCTGGTCCTGCCCCGGGAGAAGGTGCTGCCCCCGGCGGCCGAGGCGGTCGCTCCCGGCGGCCGGCTGCTCGTCGTCGAGCACGGCGCGCCGCCGCCCTGGGCCGGGCCCGACACCGGCCACCACCGGTTCGCCGAACCGGAGGAGATCCTGGCCGCGATGAGCCTCGACCCGGACGGCTGGGACACCGAGCGGCTGGGCGCGGCGCGCCGTACCGCCACCGGCCCGGACGGGCAGACCGGCGAGCTGATCGACCACGTGGTGCTGGTGCGGCGCCACTGACCCCGGTCAGGCCCGCGCGGGCGGCCGGGTCAGCACCAGCACCAGCAGCCCGGCCGCGCACAGCGCGGTGCTCATGCCGTACGCCCACCGGTAGCCGACCTGCGCGGAGAGCCCGAGCAGCGGCCCGGCGAGCATCGCGCCGATCGGAAACGTGTTGGTGAACAGCGTGGTGGCCCGGCCCGGCTCGCCCGGCAGCAGATCCTGCACGTAGGCGATCCCGACACCGGACACCGCGGCGATGAACAGCGCGTTCGCCGGCTGCGCGAACAGCAGGAACGGCACGCTCGGCGCCAGCGCGGCGGCCGCGTAGTAGGCGACCCCGCAGCCGCCGCCGACCAGGATCAGCGGCCGCAGCCGGACCCGCGCGGTCAGCGCGCCCAGCCCGAGGATCAGCGGGATCTCCAGCGCCGCGCACAGGCCCAGCACCAGCCCGGCGCGGGAGGGGTCGTCGTGCAGTTCGGTGTCGATGAACAGCGGCATCGCCTGCACACCGACCGTCAGCGGGCACTGGAGCAGCACGAACGTGAGCGCCGTCAGCGCCAGCCGCAGCCGGGACGCGCCGCGCGGGCCGGGCGTGGCGCCGTCCGGATCGGCCGCGACCGGCCGCGCCGGCAGCGGCAGCTCCTCCAGCCGGAACGCGGCCACCAGCGCGGCCAGCGCGTACATGACGGCGGCCATGCCGTAGACCAGGCGGAAGCCGCCGACGTCGAGCAGCACCGCGGCCAGCGCCGGCCCGGCCACCCAGGCGACCGAGAACACGGTACGCATGAGGCTGACGCCGAACGCCGCCCGCGCCGGATCGTCCCTGTCGAACAGCGCCCGGGTGTACGCGAACGACTGCGGGAACAGCGAGTTCGCCAGCGCGGTGGCGGTCGCGGTCAACCCCAGCAGGATCCAGTAGTCCCGGACGTACGCGGTCAGGCCCGCGCCCAGCACGCCGGCCAGCGCGGCGCCGACCAGCAGCGCGCGCCGGATCGGCAGGCGGTCCGACAGCCGGCCGATCAGCGCGGAGGCGACCACCCCGGACAGCGGCGCGACGACCAGGAACACGGTCACCCGTAACGGACTGGCGTGGACCTCCCGGTCGAGGAACAGCGACAGGAACGGCAGCACCACGGCGGTGGACAGACCGACGGTCAGGAAGACCACACCCAGCGGGAGCAGCCGGAATCGGCCGGCGCGCACCGCCGGCCTCGTGTCCACAGCCATGCGGCGGACTGTACGCCGCGGCGGCGCGGCGGCCGACCGGGTTTCCGCGGCCCGGACGGTCCCGGCGCTCAGCCGGCCGGGCGGGGCGGTACGCCGGCCCGGTCGCAGGCCTCCCGGTACATGCGCACCACCTCCCGGCGGATCTGCGCCCGTTCGGTGAGCCGGTGGGCGAACGGGACGCGCACCGGAACCTCCGTGCCGCCGACGGTGACGGCGAAGTCGATGCCGTCGGCGTCCAGGCCGGTGGTGCGGGCCGCGGTGGCGTCCGGCCGGCCGCCGAGCGTACGGCAGATCAGCAGCGCGTCCCCGGCGTGGTCGTCGTTCATGTGCCGGCTGACGGCGGCGACCACCTCCGGCGGGAAACCGGCGCTCACGCGGCGCCCTCCCGGCTGCCCGCCGCCACCAGGCGACCCAGGTCGGTGAAGACCGCGATGTTGTGCTCGTACGCCACCAGCACCTCGTCGCGCAGCGCCGCCCGGCCGGTCTCGTCCAGCGCGAGCGCGTCCAGCCTCGCCCGGTAGGCGTCCTTGTACGACTTCGGATCGGTGATCCGCGGGAAGCGGTAGAACGACGCCCCGGCCTCGCCGGTCACCCCGTAGTACCGGGCCACGCAGCGCCCGATGTGCCGCCCGCCGGACAGGTCGCCGAGATAGCGGATGTAGTGGTGCGCGATGAACCGCTCGGGCGATCCGGCGCAGGCCGAGGTGATCCGCGCGGCGTACGCGACAGCGGCCGGGATCGGCTCCATCACCTCGCGCCAGCGCGGGCCGAGCAGGAACCGCAGGTCGGCGGCGAGCGCGGGCAGCCGGGTCAGCGCGTCGTCGACGAACGGGCCGGCCAGCGGGTCCTCGCGCATCGTCTCCGCGACGCCCTCCAGCGCCGCGTAGATGCCGTGGTGCGCGACGACGAGCGCGGTGTAGCCGGCCACGTCGAGCTCACCGGCGGTGAGCGCGGAGACGTACCGCTGGGACTCGGCGCTCTGGTGCGCGTCGCGGGTCTCGGCGCGCAGCCGGGCCGCGAACGTCTGTGTATCCATCTGCTATCTCTCCTCGTCGGCTGACGGTCTTGCGGGCCGGCCGCGTCGGGGCACGATCAGCGGCAGCCCGTCACGCGGGTGGGGGACGACGTCGATGTCGTACCGGTAGACCCCGCTGAGCAGCGGGGCGGTGAGCACGTCGCGCGGCGCCCCGGCGGCGCGGACGCGTCCGTCGCCGAGCAGGGTCACGGTGTCCGCGTACGCCCCGGTCAGCGTCAGGTCGTGCAGCACCACGACCACGGCGTCCCCGGCGCGGGCCCGCTCCCGGGCGATGTGCATGACCAGTTCCTGGTGCCGCAGGTCGAGCGCGGCGGTCGGCTCGTCGAGCAGCAGCGTGGTGGCCCGCTGCGCCAGGACCCGAGCCAGCGCGGCGCGGGCCTGCTCGCCGCCGGACAGCGCGGGGTACGGCCGGGCCGCGAAGCGGGCGACGTCGCAGCGTTCGAGCACGTCGGCGACGACGGCGTCGTCCTGGTCCCGCTCCGGCCGCCCGGCCCACGGCGCCCGGCCCATCCGCACCACCTCCCCGACCGTGAACGGGAAGCTGAGCGTGTTGCGCTGGGCGAGGACGGCCCGGCGCCAGGCCAGCTCCACCGGGCTCCACGACTCGCGGGGCAGCCCGTCGACCTCGATCCGGCCGGCGGCGGCCGGCACGTCACCGCTGATCGCGCCGAGCAGCGTCGACTTCCCGGCGCCGTTCGGCCCGACCAGGGCGTGCACCTCGCCGGCGCGTACCCGAAGGTCGATCCCGTCGAGCACGGTCCGGCCGGCGCGTTCGACGCGCAGCCCGGCCACCCGGATCCGGACGTGCCCGGCGGGCGCCGGGCGCGGCGGACGGGCGGCGGCGAACCGGCGCGGTGTACGCGGAAGGCTCATCCCCAGCCTCCGGCCCGGTCGCGGGTGCGGCGCAGCAGCCAGAAGAACGCCGGGCCGCCGATGACCGCGGTGAGCACGCCGAGGGGCAGCTCCTGGTGTTCGACGAGGGTACGCGCCGCGAGGTCGGCGCCGATCACCACGACGGCCCCGCCGAGCGCGCTGGCGACCAGCAGCACCCGGTGGCCCGGTCCGGCGACCATCCGGATCAGGTGCGGCACGACCAGTCCGACGAAGCTGATGATGCCGGTGAACGCGACAGCGGCGGCGCCGAGCAGCGCGGTGACGACGATCAGCCGCAGCCGCAGGCGTTCGGTGTTCACGCCGAGGTGCCGGGCGGCGGGTTCGCCGAGCGCGAGCAGGTCGAGCCGGCGCGCGTCGGCGCAGGCGACGGCGAGGCCGACGAGCAGGCACGGCGCGGCGAGACCGACGGCCGTCCAACTGGCCTGGGCGAGGCTGCCGAGGTTCCAGAACGCGATGGCCTGCACGCCGGACTGGTCGGTGACGAACATGAGCAGCCCGATCACCGAGCCGGCGACCGCGTTGACCGCGACGCCGGTCAGCACCAGCGTCACCACCTCGGTCCGGCCGCCGGAGCGGGCCAGCGCGTACACCAGGTAGGTGGTGGCGAGGCCGCCGGCGAAGGCGGCGAGCGGCACGGTCCATCCGCCCAGGACGGTGACGCCGGTGACGATGGCCAGGGCGGCGCCGACGGCGGCGCCGGCCGACACCCCGATGACGCCGGGCTCGGCGAGCGGGTTGCCGAAGACGCCCTGCATGACCGCGCCGGCGCAGCCGAGGGCGGCGCCGACGACGGCCGCCAGCAGCACCCGGGGGAAGCGGACGATCCAGAGCGCGTTTTCGCCCTGCGCCGCCGACGGCAGCGGACCGAGGTCCAGCCCGAGGCGGTGCAGCACGGAGCCGAGCACCTCGGCGGGGGAGATCGCCACCTGGCCGCGCCCGGCGGCCAGCAGGGCGACGAGCACGAGGGCGGCGCCGAGCCCGGCCACCAGGACGGCGCCCCGCCGGCCGGGCGACCGGGGCGCGCCGGTGACTGGCGCCGGGGCGACGGGTGCGGGCCGCTTCCTTAGCGTGGTCACGACGGGTCCTCGCACGAGTAGACGGCGCGGGCCAGGGCCTGGACGACCCGGCCGGAGCGGACGCCGAAGGTGAGCAGCGTGCCGTCGGCCATGTCGACGACGCGCCGGTTCGCCCCGGCCGGCGTCTGCGCCACGCCGGGCAGCTTCACCAGACCGTCGACGCCGCCGACGGAGGCGAGCCCGGCGCTCATCACCAGGATCACGTCGGGCGCGGCGTTGATGAGGCCCTCGCTGGTCAGCGGACGGAACTTGGACAGCCCGGCGGCGCTGCCGGCGTCGACGCCGCCGATCGCCTCGATCATCGCGTCGGACCCGGCGCCCCGGCCGCCGATCAGGTAGACCCCGGCGGTGCCGCGCAGGTAGAGGAACGCGATCCGTGGCGCGCGGCCCGCCGGGGCGGTACGCCGGGCCTCGGCGATCTCGCTCCGCACGCGGGTCACCAGCCGTTCTCCGGCCTCGGGCACGCCGAGCGCCGCCGCGATCGCGCGGATGTGCGCCGGTACGCCGTCGAGCGTCGGCTCGGCAGGTACCCGCACGACCGGGATGCCGGCGGCGCGGAGCTGGCGCAGCACCTCGGGCGGCCCGACGCCGTCGTCGACGAGCACGACGCTGGGGTCGAGGTCGAGCACCGCCTCGGCGGAGAGGTCGTGCCCGCCCGGGGTGACCACCGGCAGGTGCGCGGCGGCGGGGAACGTGGTCGAGGTGTCCCGCCCGATGACGTTGCCGCCCAGGCCGAGGCCGAAGACGATCTCGGCGATCGAGCCGTGCAGGTTCACCGGGAGGATGCGGCTGACGTCGTCGACGGTCACCGTCGTGCCGTCGCCGGAGCGTACGGTGGCCGGCAGCGCGGGCGTGGGCGTCGGGCGGACCGGCTCGACGTCGGCGTCGTCCACTGTCGCGGTGACCGGGCCGCAGCCGGCGGCGGACGGCGTGCCCGATCGGCCCGGCGCGGCGCAGCCGGTCGCCGCCAGGGTCACCGCGAGCAGCGCGACGAGTGGTCCCCGGCCCGGTCGCCGGTGCGGGCGGCTCACCGGCCGGCACCGCGACGGCGCCGCCAACGGCCGAGGCCGAGCAGGACGACCAGGGCCAGCGCGGCGGCCACCACCCCGACGGTCCATCCGCGTCCGGCCCCGGAGGTGTCGCTGACCCGCGTGACGTGGAGGTCGGAGGCCGCGGCCTGCGACGGCGCCCCGGCCCCGGGCGCGGCGCCCGTCACCCCTGCCGCCCCCGCTGCGGCCGGCGGGTTGCCGGAGGCGGCCGGGGCCGGCGCGTCCTGTCCGGTGGTGGTCCGGGGCGTGGCGGCGGGCGTGGTCGCCTTCGGCGCCGGGCCGGCCTTCGGCGGGGCGCTCGTGGCGCCGGCGGCGAACGTGACCGGCACCCGTACGTCCTGGGACCGGTCGGAGGCCCGGGTGTGGTCGGCGCGGGTGACGACCGCGCACCGCCGGACGGTGCAGTCGACGTCGCCGATGGTGGGGGTCACCTTGACCGTCACGGAGAAGGAGCCGCCGGGGCCGTACGGCTCGGGCAGGCCCTCGGCGTAGGCGGGCGGGTTCGACGAGATCCACTGCGAGGCGCCGAGGCTGCCGGTGGTGTCGGCGCCGCCGCCGCACGGGGTCGCCGCCACGCCCGGTCCGTTGTCGACGCAGTACGCGACGTAGATGCCCTTGTCGACGTCGTAGCCGCGCCCGGAGACGGACACGGTGGCGCCGGAGCGGCTCAGGCCGGTGCTCGGGGTGACGGTGAGCTTCTGGCCGCCGCTGCCGGTGGCGGTGCCGGCGTGGGCCGGCGCGGGCGTGGCGACGACGGCGGCGGTGAGCAGAACGGTGGTCCAGATGGTGCGGCGCCGTGCTCGCATCGGGCTCCTCACACGACAGGTCCGGCCGGACGTGCCGGCCGAGCGGTTACTTAGGTTTGGCTAACCTAAGTGGCGAACGCGCAGGTGGCAAGGGGTCCGTTCGGCTGAAGATCTTGGGACGCTTCGTGGATCACCCGATCATCTTAGGTTTGCCTAACCTAATGCCTTCGCTTCCCCTCCCGAGAGGAACAGCATGTTCAGATCCAGAGCCGGAGCCCTCCGGTCGATGCGCTGGGCGGCGGTGCTCGCCGTCGGCGTGTCGAGTGCGCTCGTGGGCACCGGACCCGCCTCGGCGGCCGAGGCCGAGATCGCCAGCGGCAGCCTGACCTGGGGTTTCAAGGCCAGCTTCCGCAACTACGTCAAGGCCGGCAACGGGGACCCGCCGATCGCTGTCAGCAACGGCGCCACCGTCAACGCCGACGGCACGTTCACGTTCCCGTCGACCGGCGGCACGCACGACGCCGCCACCGGTACGACGAACGCCACGTACGGCGGCACCGTGGTGTTCTCGTACCCGGCGCACCTGCTGACCATCACGCTGGCCAACCCGACTGTCGCCGTCTCCGGCGGCACCGCCTCGCTGAAGGCGGACGTCGACCTGGCCACCACGATGACCGAGCCGGTCTCGGTGAAGCAGGCCACCATCGCCACCCTCACCGGCGCTCCCGCCACCAGCGGGAACACGGTGACCGGCAGCAACCTCGCCGCGGCGCTCACCAGCGTGGGAGCCGGCGCGTTCAACGGCTTCTACGCCGCCGGTGAGGCGCTGGACCCGGTGTCGTTCACGTTCACCACGGCAGGCGGCACCGCGCCCGCGACCCCGGCGGTGACCGTCGACCCGGCCCAGGGCCTCGACCCCGCCGGCGCGACTGTCACCGTACGCGGCACCGGCTTCGACCCGGACTTCAACAACGGGGCCGGCATCTACGTCTCGTTCGGACCGAAGGTCGACGAGCACTGGGCCAACGCCAGCGTCCTCCAGGTCACCAAGTGGGTCAACAAGACCAACGAGCCGACCGACGCCCGGGACCGGATGGCCGCCGACGGCAGCTTCACCACGACGCTGCCGATCAGCGCCGTCTACACCGACCGCAACGGCGACGAGGTGGACTGCACCGAGGTGCAGTGCTACGTCATCACCTTCGCCGCCCGCGGCTCGGCCGACCGCCGCCAGGACACGTTCACGCCGATCACCTTCACCCGTACCGGCGCGGGTGGGAACTCGGCCCAGCAGCGGATCACCAGCACGGTGACCGGCGGCCCGCTCAGCCTGAGCGTGGCCGGCGCGAACGTCGCCCTGCCGCCGGTCGGCAAGGGCGAGTACGCCCGGGCGCCGCTGAACACCGCCACGGTGGCCGACCTGCGCGGTGCCGGCACCGGCTGGAGCCTGGTCGGACAGGTCTCCGACTTCACCTCCGCCGCCGGTGGCGTCATCGCCGGGAACTACCTCGGCTGGGCGCCGACCGCGAACGTGGTGGACGACCCGCTGGGCGGAACCACCGGCGCCGTCACCCCGGGTGCGGTGGCCGCTCCCGGCGCCGGTCTCGGCGAGGCCCGAGCGTTGTGCACGGCCGGCGCCGGGACAAGCAACGGCGTCTTCGCCTGCGGCGCCGAGCTCAACCTCGGTGTGCCGGCGTCCGCCGCGGCGGGCGACTACGTC
This sequence comes from Micromonospora sp. C41, assembly GCF_018070485.1. NCBI lineage: Bacteria > Bacillati > Actinomycetota > Actinomycetes > Micromonosporales > Micromonosporaceae > Micromonospora > Micromonospora sp. C41. Next base: position 641,980 of record NZ_JAGPXP010000001.1, read on the forward strand.
GCCACGCTCACCCTGACCCTCTCCTGATTCACCGACCGGGTCGGCCCTGGTGGGGCGCGGGCACGTCGCCCGTGCCCCACCAGCGGCGTCTGCCCGGCGACCACCTCGCAGCGGAGCACGGCATGCCCCTCCTCACGCCCACCACCCGCATCCCGGCCGCCCGGATCGGCGCCGCGCTCGCCGCCGTGCTGCTCGCGGTGCTGCTCGGGTCACCGTCGCGCGGCGAGGCGGCCCCCCGGCCGGCGCCGCCCGCCGACCCCGGCGCCGCCCGCTGGGCGGTCCAGCCGTCCGGGCCCGGCGGGCCGACCGGGCGCAACTACTTCACCTACGACCTGGCGCCGGGCGCCACGATCACCGACCACGTCGGGGTGACCAACCTCGGTGACCGGCCGCTCACCTTCGCGGTGTACGGCACCGACGCGTACACCACCACCGACGGCGCCTTCGCGCTGCTGCCCTCCGACCGGGCCGCCACCGACGTCGGCGCCTGGATCGGCGTCGAGCGGCGGAACTGGACCGTCCAGCCCGGCCGGCGCGCGGACATCCCGTTCCGCCTCACCGTGCCGCGCGACGCCACGCCGGGCGACCACACCGGTGGCGTGATCGCCGCGGTCGCCCAGGACGGCGTCACCGCCGACGGGCAGCGGGTCCGCCTCGACCAGCGGATCGCCGCCCGGGTCTACCTCCGCGTGGCCGGCGAGGTCCGCCCCGCCGTGACCGTCGAAACGGTACGCGTCGACTACGACACCCCGCTCAACCCGATCGGACGCGCCGACCTCACGGTCACCTACCGGATCCGCAACAGCGGCAACGTCCGCGTCGGCGGCACCGGCGCGGTGGTCGTCGACGGCCCGGGTGGCTGGACGCTGTCCCGGACCAGCCCGGTCGACCTGCCGGAGCTGCTGCCCGGCGCCGAGTTCACCGTCACCGAGCGGGTCACCGGGGTGCCGCCCGCGCTGCGGCTGACCGCGACAGTGGACCTCGCACCCACCACCGTCGACACCGCGCTGCCCCCGGTGCGGCGCACCGCGAGCGTGTGGGCGCCGCCCTGGCTGCTGATCGCCGCTCCGGCGGCCGCGGGAGCCTGGCTCCTCCACCTGCGCCGTCGTCGACGCCGCCCCACCTCGGCCGCGCCCTCCACCACGCCCGGGCCGGCGCCGGTGTCCGAGCCTCCGGCGACGGTTGCACCCGCCGGGCCGGCGTCGGTGTCCGAGCCCTCGGCCGCTCCCGGCGGGCCGGCGGATGCGTCCCGGGCCCCCGTCGCGGGACCGGCCGAACCCCCGGCGGGCGGCACGGCGGCCGGTGCCCGGTGACCCCGGTCCTGCCGGCCGCCGCCGCGATCCTCGCGCTGGCCGTGCCGGTCCCGGCACCGCCGTCCACGCCGGACGGCGCCGCCGTCTCCGCCCCGCCCGCGCCGTCGTCCACTGCGGCCTCCGCGCCGCCGCGGCCCGCTGTCGTCGTGCCGTCCGGCCCGCTGACTGTCGGGCAGCGGGTCACCGTCACGCTGCGCGGCTGGCCGGCCGGCCCGGTCCACCTCACGGTCTGCGGTAACGACGCCCGCCGGGGCGCGCTCGACTGCGCCAACGAGCAGGCCACCACCGTCCAGGTGCCGGCGGGCACGACGGCGGCGCCGATCGCGCTGGCGGCGCCGCCGGTCGCCTGTCCCTGTGTGCTGCGGGCCGCCGACCTGAGCGGCGCCGCGCAGGTCACCGCCGCCCTGCCGCTGAGCGGCGTGACCGCCGCCCCGGCGCCCGCGCCGGCCGCCACGCCGCGACTGCACCTCGACGAGCTGCGCGTCGCCGGCCGCCGCCCGCTACGGGAATGGTTCGGGCTGCCCGAGACGCTCACCGTACGCGTCGCGCTGCGCAACCCCGGCCCGGCCGACGTGGTCGACCCGCCGTTCACGCTGCTGCTCGGCCGGCCCGGACGGGCGCACACCATCGTCGCCGCCCCGCCCCTGGGCACCATCGGCGCCGGGCAGGTCCGGACGTACGAGATCCCGGTGCCGGTGGACGTCGCCGTGCTCGGGGCACACGAACTCCACGGCCGCGTCGACCTGCCGGAACGGCCGGTCGCCTTCGTGGTCGAGACCAGCCGCCACCCCTGGGGACTGCTCGGCGCGGCGGCGGTCCTGGTGGTGGCGCCGATCGTGCTCCGCCCGCGCCCGCCGCGCCGCCGGGGGCGGCACCGCACCGGCGAGGGAACCGGCTAGCCGACGGCGGTGGGGGAGGGCGGCGCGCTGCCGCCCTGCGGCGCCTCGGCGGTCATCAGCCGCACGATCTCCGCCCGGTCCGCTGCCGACGGCATCCCCCACTCCGGCCGGTAGCCGAACGCCCGGTCCAGCGGGATCGACGAGGTGCGGCCGTCGAGGATCTCCACCGCGTCGGTGCCGATCAGCCCGGGATGCTCGACGCCGCACGCCTCGGCCACCTTGACCAGGTCGCGGCGCAGCGTACGGATGTAGTTCGCGGCCCGCACCGACTTGCGGGCCGGGTCCAGACCCCGGGCCAGCCACGCGTTCTGCGTGGCGACGCCGGTCGGGCAGGTGTCGGTGTGGCACTTCTGCGCCTGGATGCAGCCGATCGCCAGCATCGCCTCCCGCCCGACGTTGACCATGTCGGCGCCGAGCGCGAACGCCACCACGGCGTTGTCGGGCAGGCCGAGCTTGCCGGCGCCGACGAACACCACCTTCTCGTGCAGGTCGCGTTCGGCGAACGTGCGGTAGACCCGGGAGAAGCCCTGCTGGAACGGCAGCGAGACCGAGTCGCTGAAGATCAGCGGCGCGGCCCCGGTGCCGCCCTCGCCCCCGTCGACGGTCACGAAGTCCACGCCGCGCCCGGTGTCGCGCATCAGCGTGGCCAGATCCTCCCAGAACCCGAGGTCGCCGACGGCGGACTTGATGCCGACCGGCAGACCGGTCTCGGCGGCGAGCAGCTCCACCCAGTCGAGCAGGCTGTCGCAGTCGGAGAACTCGGCGTGCCGGGACGGGCTGACGCAGTCCTGACCGGCCGGGACGCCCCGGGTGGCGGCGATCTCGGCGGAGACCTTCGCCGCCGGCAGCAGGCCGCCGAGGCTCGGCTTGGCGCCCTGGCTGAGCTTGATCTCCAGCGCGCGTACCGGCGCCGACGCCACCAGGTCCTTGAGCCGCGGCAGGCTGAACCGGCCCTGCTCGTCGCGGCAGCCGAAGTACGCGGTGCCGAGCTGGAAGACCAGCTCACCGCCCATGCGGTGGTACGGCGACAGCCCGCCCTCGCCGGTGTTCTGCAGACAGCCGGCCAGCGCCGCGCCCCGGTTGAGCGCCTCCACCGCGTTGGCGGACAGCGAGCCGAAGCTCATGCCGGAGACGTTCACCACCGACTCGGGGCGGAACGCCCGCGCCCGGCCGCGCGCCGCGCCGAGCACCTTGGCGCAGGGCAGCGTCACGTCGTGCCCGGCGGTCGGGGCCGACGGCGGCACCGCCCGGCCGAACGTGCGGTGCTTGATGATCGGATAGCCGGAGGTGTGCTCGATGTCGTTGTCGGTGCCGAACCCGAAGTAGTTGTTCTCCTGCTTGGCCGAGGCGTACACCCAGCGTCGCTGGTCGCGGGTGAAGGGCCGCTCCTCGTCGTTGCCGGCCACGATGTACTGCCGCAGCTCCGGTCCGATCGACTCGATCAGGTACCGGGCCCGGCCCAGCACCGGGAAGTTGCGGCGCAGCGCGTGGTCGCGTTGCAGCAGGTCCCGCGCCGCCAGCGCGGCGACGGCGGCGACGGCTGCGGGTACGGCTCTTCTCGCCCAGCTCATCCCGCCACTCTTTCCGGCACGGTCACCGGTCAAACGCCTGATGGAACCCGGCCGCCCCGGGCGGTGTCATGGAAGCGGACCGACGGCGGAGGCTGCCCTGGACGACGACGACCTCGTCACCCGCGTACGCGCCGGCGACCGGGAGGCGTACGACGCCCTGGTCGCCCGGCACACCGCGTCCGCGTACCGGACGGCGGTGCTGCTGGGCGCCGGTCCGGACGCCGAGGACGTGGTCCAGGAGGCGTTCGTGAAGGCGTACCGGAAACTGTCCCGCTACCGGGCCGAGGCGTCGTTCCGGTCCTGGCTGCTCGCGATCGTCGCCAACGAGACCCGGAACCTGCACCGGACGCGCAGCCGGCGCGACGGGCTGACGCTGCGCGCGGCGGCGGCGGAACCGGTCGTGGCCGGCGGCGCCGACGACGGGCTCGACGCGGTGCTGGCGGCCGAGCGCCGGGCCGCGCTGGTCGGAGCGCTGCGGCTGCTGCCGGTACGCGACCGCGAGGCGATCGTCTGCCGCTACCTGCTGGACCTCGGCGAGGACGAGACGGCCACGGTGCTGGGGCTGCCCCGGGGCACCGTGAAGTCGCGGACCCACCGGGCGCTGGCGAAGCTGCGTGCCCTGCTGGACCGGGAGGTGGCGCACCGTGGATGACCTGGAGCGCGAGCTGCGTGACCTGACCGGCTGGCTGGAGCCGGCGCGGACGCCCGACGTCACCGCGCGGGTCCGCGCCCGGCTCGACGCGCCCGCGCCGCGCCGCCGCCGGCGGTACGTGCTGGCCACCGTGCTCGCCGCGCTGCTCGTGGTGGCGCTGCCGCCGGGCCGCGCCGCGCTCGCCGACGCGGTGACCGGGCTGCTGCGGTTCTCCGGCGTCGTCATCGACTCCGCGCCCGCCCCGCCGCCGACCGGCACGCCCTCGCCACTGCCCGCGCAGCGGCACGTCGCCCTCGCCGAGGCGCAACGCCAGGTCCGCTTCCCGATCCGGGTGCCGTCCCGCCTGGGCGCGCCGGAACGGGTGCTGGTGGCCGACCCGGACGGCGCCGGCGGCCACCGGGTGGTCAGCCTGCTCTACCGGGGCGGCACGGTACGGCTGGACGCCTTCGACGGCTCGCTCGACATCGTGTTCCACAAGCGGTCCCTCGGCGCGGACGTGACGCTCACCCAGGTCGGTGGCGAGTTCGCGATCTGGGTCGGCGGTCCGCACGCGCTGGCGTACGTGGACCGGTCGGGCACGGAACGGGTCGCCACCGCGCGGTTGTCCGCGGCCACGCTCATCTGGGAGCAGGGCGGGCTGAGTTACCGGCTGGAGGGCGACCTCACCCGTGAGCAGGCGCTGGACGTCGCGGCCTCGCTCCGGTGAGCGACGGGAACCCGGCGGCCCCGGCCGGTGTCCTGTTGACGAGAGCCGTCGACGGGGAGGCCGCGATGTTCGTTGCGAGAAGAGTCCTGCTGGTGCCGGTCCTGCTGCTGGCCGGGTGCTCCGGTCCGGCCACGGTCCCGGCCGGAGCGCCGGTGACCTCGGCGCCGGCGGCCACCGAGCCGGCCGCGCCGGCGGCCTGCGCCGAACGGGTGGAGACCGGCCGGCTGCCGGACTGGGCGGACGCCGGGTTCACCGGCGACACCCGGATGCGGCACGTCTTCGGCGCCCGGGGCGACATCGTGGCGATCCTGTTCGCGTACCCGCTCGTGCACGCCCGGGGCGACGGTGCGAACAACAAGATCCTCTGGGTGGCGCGTCCCGAGGAAGGCCGCTCCGAGCCGGCGCCGCGGACGCCTCTGGTGATCACCGCGACCCGGGACGGGACGGGCGCCCCGGTCGTCCGCGAGGTGGACGGCGGGCCCGGGCCGTCCATCGTCGACCTGCCGGCCGCCGGGTGCTGGCGGCTGCGGCTGGACTGGTCCGGCCGCACCGACACGATGGATCTGGTCTACCGGCCGGGACCCGGCTGACCGGCATGGCCGCCGCCGGCGCGGGTAACGCTGCGTCATGGCGAAGTACACCGAGCCGGAACTGCGCGAGCGCCTCAAGGCCGAGATCCGCGCCTCCGACAAGGGCGGACGGCCGGGGCAGTGGTCGGCCCGCAAGTCGCAGCTGCTGACGAACGAGTACAAGAAGGCCGGCGGGGGATTCGAGGGACCGAAGGACGCACGGCAGCGCTCGCTGCAGCGCTGGGGCGGCGAGAAGTGGCAGACCCGCAGCGGTGACACGCGCGCCCGCAACGGCGGCGAGACCCGTCGTTACCTGCCCGAACAGGCGTGGAAGGAGCTGTCGGAGGAGCAGCGGCGCGACACCGACACGCGCAAGCGCCGCGCGTCGCGCTCCGGCCGCCAGTACGTGCCGAACACCGGCCCGGCGAAGCGGGCCCGCCGGGACGCCACCGCCGCGGAGCAGATGACCGAGCTGCCGGTGACCGAGGCGGTCAAGCTCGTGCGCGACCTCGACACCCGTCAGCTCGACGCGGCGCTGCGCCGGGAACGGCGTGGCAAGGCCCGCAAGACGCTCATCGGACGGCTGGAGTCGGAACTGGGCCGCCGCCGGGCGGCGTGAGCGTGATCCCGTGGCGTACCGCGACGCAGGGGCCGGCCCGAAGGCCGGCCCCTGCGCGCGACAGTCAGCGGCGCGGGTGCTGCGGGATGCGCGGCAGCACGTAGGGCGGACCGGAGAACATCAGGTCTGCCTTGAGCTCGTGGTAGGCGAGCTTGGGCTGGTAGTTCTCGTCGTACACGGTGGCCAGGCCCTCCGGCGGGTCGGAGAACGCGCCGGGCACCCAGGAGTGCTTGTCGGTGAAGCCCCAGAGCGTGAACGACAGGCAGTGCCGCTCGGCCAGGCACGCCTGCATCAGCACGCTGAAGCCCGCCGCGGACGCCTGCAGGCGCGGGTTGATCTCGGCGGAGTCGCCGGCCTCCACCCCGTCGGTGATCTGGCTGCGCACGTCCACCTCGGTGAGCGCCGTGGCCAGCCCGAGCCCGGCGAACTTGCGCAGGGCCGCGACCACCTGGAGCGTGCTGAAGTTGCCGTACTGGGTGCCCAGGTGGCCCTGCGCGCCCACGCCGTCGATCGGCACGCCCTTGGCCCGCAGGTCACGGACCATGTTGTAGACGAACTGCGTCTTGTCGTCGGCCGGGTTGCCGGAGCCGAACGCCTCGATGTTGTAGTCGTTGTAGAACAGCAGCGCCTTCGGGTCGGCGGCGCGGGCCCAGCGGAACGCGTCGGCGAGGTAGCCGGGCCCGAGGTTCTGCGCCCAGAACCCCTTGTAGTGCAGGGTGGACGGGGTGTCCCAGGGGTCGCTGACCGCCTCGTTCACCACGTCCCACTGCCAGATCTTGCCCTTGAAGTGGGTGACCACCGCGGTGATGTGGTTGCGCAGGATCTGGCGCAGCTCGGCCTTGCTGATCGAGCCGTCCGCGACGCCGCTGGTCAGCCACGCCGGCAGCTGGTTGTGCCAGACCAGCACGTGGCCCCGGACCCGCTGGTTGTTCTTGCGGGCGAACTCGATCAGCTCGTCGGCCGGACCCCAGTTGTAGGTGCCGCGGGTGGGCTCCAGGCTCTCCCACTTCATCACGTTCTCGGCGGTGACGGTGGAGAACTCGGACGCGGCCAGCTCGCGGTACCGCGGCTCGGCGGCGTCGTTGAGGGCCGCCATGTCCACTGCGGTGCCCACGTACAGGCCGTGGCGCTTGGCCAGCTCGCGCAGGCTCTGCGCGGCCGGGTCGTACGGGCGTCCCGCCGTCGCGGGGACGACGTTGAGGGCGGTGGCGGTCACGACGGCGACCGCGCCGGCGGCGAGCCAGCGTCTCAGCTTCATCTCGTTCCTTCCGGGCAGGTGCGCTCGGCCCGAGGGCCGGCGGTGGCGGTGCCGGGGCCGCCGCGACGTGGAACGGAGCGGCGGGTGCCCGGGCGGGCGGTGCGGCTTCCGAAACTTCCGGGGCGTCTTCCGGAAGTAGCCCGAAACCTTACGGACCTCGATAGCCGCCCGTCAATCGCCGTTCGGGTAGGAGCGGGGCGTATCAGCGCAGGGGCGCGCAGGAGGCCCGCACGACCAGCTCGGTGGGGAGCTGGATGTGGGTCTCCCGCTCGGCGCCGGCGATCAGGTCGATCAGCAGGCGCAGTGACTCGGCGCCCATGCGTTGCAGCGGCTGCCGGATCGTGGTGAGCGGCGGGTCGACCAGCGCCGACTCGGGGATGTTGTCGAAGCCGATGACCGACAGGTCGTCCGGTACGCGCAGGCCGAGGTCGCGGGCGACGTCCACGGTGGAGATGGCGGAGAGGTCGTTGCCGGCGAAGATCGCGGTCGGCCGGTCGGGGAGGGCGAGCAGTTCGGCGGCCGTGCTGGCGGCGCTCTCGGTGCGGAAGCCGCCCACCCGCACCAGCCGCTCGTCCACCGGCGTGCCCGCGTCGGCCATCGCCTTGCGGAACCCGGCCTCGCGCAGGCGGGCCGACTCGAGGTCGGGGCGGCCGCTGATGTGCGCGATCCGGCGGTGCCCGAGCGACAGCAGGTAGTCGGTGGCCAGCACCGCGCCGGCGAAGTTGTCGGAGTCGACAGTGGGCAGGCCGGACGGGCCGGTGTGCGGGTCGACGGCCACCACGTGGAAACCGTGCTTGGTCTCGACCACCGTCGGCGTCACGATCACCGCGCCGTCGATGAGCGTGCCGGACAGGCGTGCCAGCGAGCGCCGCTCCCACCCTATGGCCGCGCCCTTGCCGTCCCCGCTGGAGTAGGCGAGCAGTTGGTAGCCGCTGCCGGCGACCTCGCGGGAGGCGCCCTTGAGCAGCTCGGTGGAGAACGGCTCGAACTCGGCGACCAGGATGCCCAGCACGTTCGTCCGGTGGCTGCGCAGGCTCTGCGCCCCCAGGCTGGCCTCGTATCCGAGTTCGTGGATGACCTGCTGGACGCGCTCGACGGTGGCCTGTGCGACGCCGTACCGACCATTGACAACCTTCGATACGGTTGCCACCGAGACGCCGGCTGTGCGGGCCACGTCTGACATCTTGACGCGCTGCGGGAACACCACGCCGACGATGATAGAGGGCCTTCCCAGGGTGATCGAAGACGTTTTCGAAAACGTTATCGATACCGATTGACTTCACGTTACGGCCCTGTAAAACTCCCCGGCAGGTAACCCGACTAAGTGGTCGAGGAGACATCTATGGCGATGAAGCGCCGTGCTGGCGCCGTCCTGGCACTGTTTGTGACAAGCGCTCTGCTGGCCTCCGCGTGCAGTGGAGGTGGCGACGACGACAAGGCCGCCGAGAGCGAGCTGTACAAGAACCCGGTGACGCTGACCTGGTGGCACAACGCCTCGCAGGACGGGCCCGGCAAGACGTACTGGGAGAAGGTCGCCAAGGACTTCTCCGCGGCCCACCCGACCGTCAAGATCGAGATCGAGGCGATCGAGACGAACCAGCTCCAGCGCACCCGGCTGCCCGCCGCGCTGCTGAGCAACGACCCGCCGGACATCTTCCAGGCGTGGGGTGGCGGCGAGATGCGCGAGCAGGTCGAGGCCGACTACCTCAAGGACATCACCGACCAGGTGAAGAGCGAGGTCGCCGACATCGGCAGCGCCTCCGAGATCTGGCAGGTGGAGGGCAAGCAGTACGGCCTGCCGTTCCGGATGGGCATCGAAGGCGTCTGGTACAACAAGGACATGTTCGCGAAGGCGGGCATCACGGCGCCGCCGACCACCTTCGAGGAACTCAACGCCGCGGTCACCAAGCTCAAGGCCATCAACGTCATCCCGATCGCCCTGGGCGCCGGAGACAAGTGGCCGGCCGCGCACTGGTGGTACAACTTCGCGCTGCGGGCCTGCTCGGTCGACACGCTGAAGAAGGCGACCAAGGACCGGACCTTCGACGACCCGTGTTTCGTCAAGGCCGGCCAGGACCTGAAGAGCTTCATCGACACCAAGCCGTTCCAGAACAACTTCATCGCCACGCCGGGCCAGAACGACCCGACCAGCGCCAACGGTCTGCTCGCCAACGGCAAGGCCGCGATGGAACTGATGGGCGACTGGAACCGTGGCACCCTGGACACCGTCGCCACGGACAAGGCGGCCCTGGGCAAGTTCCTGGGCTGGTTCCCGGTGCCGGCGATCTCCGGCTCCGCCGGTGACCCGAAGGCGGCCCTCGGCGGCGGCGACGGCTTCGCCTGCTCGAAGAACGCCCCGGCCGAGTGCGTCGAGTTCCTCAAGTACATCGTCAGCCCCGAGGTGCAGAAGGGCTACGCCGCCACCGGCACCGGCCTGCCGGTCGCCAAGGGCGCTGCCGACGGCGTCACCGACCCGGCGCTGAAGTCCATCCTGGAGGCCACCTCCTCGGCCACCTACGTGCAGCTCTGGCTGGACACGGCCTTCGGCAGCACCGTCGGCACCGCGATGAACGACGCGATCGTCGCGATCTTCGCCGGCAACGGGACACCTGAGAAGGTCGTCTCGGCCATGAAGGCGGCCGCAAGCAAGTGACGTCCGCATCGCAGACCCGTACGCCCGCCGACGGCGCTCTCGCGCCGCCGGCGGGCCTCCGGCCCGGCGCACGAGCCGCCTCACGCCGCGCCGAGACCCGCCGCAAGTGGTACGAGATCGTCGGCCTGACGACGCCGGCGGTCCTCATCTACGTGCTGTTCGTGCTGGTGCCGATGGGCTTCGCGTTCTACTACAGCCTGTTCCGCTGGCGCGGGGTCGGCCCGCCCACCGAGTACGTCGGCTTCCGTAACTACACGCTCGCGTTCCAGGACCCGATCTTCCTCGACGCGCTGCGCAACAACGCCATCATCGTCTTCGGGTCGCTGCTCATCCAGGGGCCCGTCGCGCTCGGCATCGCCCTGCTGCTCAACCGCCGCTTCCGCGGGCGCTCCGCGTTCCGCCTGCTGGTCTTCGTGCCGTACGTGCTCGCCGAGGTCACCGTCGGCATCATGTGGAAGCTGATCCTGACCGACGGCGGCACGCTCGACGCGCTGCTGCGGTCGGTCGGGCTGGGCGGGCTGGTGCAGGCGTGGCTGGCCGACCTCGACGTGGTCATCTGGACCCTGCTGTTCGTGCTCACCTGGAAGTACGTCGGCTTCGCCATCATCCTGCTGCTCGCCGGCCTGTCGAACGTGCCGCCCGAGCTGAACGAGGCCGCCGAGATCGACGGCGCGAGCTGGTGGCAGATCCAGCGTCACGTCACGTTGCCACTGCTCGGCCCGACCATCCGGATCTGGATGTTCCTGTCGATGATCGGCTCGTTGCAGGTCTTCGACATGGTCTGGGTGACCTCCGTGCCCGCGGTGCGGTCGCTCGGCGCCTCGGCCACCATGGCGACGTACATGGTGGACAACGGCTTCTTCGCCCGGCTGTGGGGCTACGGCAACGCGGTCGCCGTGATCCTGTTCGCCATCTCGTTCGTCGCGGCGCTGCTGTTCCAGCGGTTCCTGCTCAGCCGTGACATCGAGGGCGCCATCACCCGGAAGGGGAAGTGACAGTGGCCGTGAACTCCGTACCCGCCCCTTCGCCCGGGCGCCGTCCGGTGCAGTGGAGCTCGCCGCTGACGTACGCGATCGCGCTCGCGGTCGCGGCCGTGTCGATCGCCCCCGTCGTGTACGTCATCGTCGGTGGCTTCCGGACCACGCCGCAGATCGTGAACGACCCGGCCGGCCTGCCCGACCCGTGGGTCTGGGACAACTACTACCGGGTGCTCACGCAGAGCGACTTCTGGCGGCAGGCGTTCAACAGCGCGGTGATCGCTCTGGGCACCACGCTCGGCGTGGTGGTGCTCGGCATGGCCGCCGCGTTCGTGCTCGCCCGGTACTCGTTCCGGGGGCGTGAATGGCTCTACACGTTCTTCACGCTCGGTCTGCTCTTCCCGGCCGGCGCGGCGATCCTGCCGCTGTACCTCCTGCTGCGTGACCTGAGCCTGATCAACTCCTACTACGCGGTGATCCTTCCGCAGGTCGCCTTCTCGCTGCCGCTGACGATCGTCATCCTGCGGCCGTTCCTGTCGGCCATCCCGCGGGAGCTGGAGGACGCGGCCGCCATCGACGGCGCCGGCCGGCTCGGCTTCCTCTGGCGGATCGTGCTGCCGCTGTCGCGGCCCGCGATCGTCACCGTCGGTATCCTCGCGTTCGTGGCGAGCTGGAACGCGTTCCTCCTGCCGCTGCTCGTCCTCGGGGACGTCAACCTGCACACCCTGCCGCTGGGCGTGCAGAACTTCTCCAGCCAGTACACCACCGACACCGCGGGCGTCCTCGCCTTCACCTCACTGGCGATGCTGCCGGCGCTGCTGTTCTTCACCCTCGCGGAGAAGCAGATCGTGGGCGGGCTCCAGGGCGCGGTCAAGGGCTGAGCGGCAGCAGCACCAGCACAACCAATGGAAAGGCACACCATGACAGGGGTCCACGCGGTGGTGGACGGGCCGGTACCGGCCCAGGCAGATTCGGACCACGACCGGTCGGACGGGCACGACGCCGAGACGCGCGTACGGGAACTGCTCGCTCGCATGACGACCGAGGAGAAGATCGCGCAGCTCGTCGGGTTCTGGGAGAAGGAGGACGGTGAGGCGGTCGCGCCCCTGCAGGGCGAGTTCGCCGACAGCGGCCGGCTCGAAGACTTCGCCCGGCACGGGCTGGGTCACCTCACCCGTCCCTACGGCACCCGCCCGGTCGATTCCGCGGCCCGCGCGGCCTGGCTGTGGAAGTTCCAGCGGGACCTGGTGACCGGTACCCGGCTGGGCATCCCGGCCATCGTGCACGAGGAGTGCCTGACCGGCCTGTCGGCCTGGAAGGCGGCCACCTTCCCGACGCCGCTTGCCTGGGGCGCCGCGTTCGACCCCGAGCTGGTCACCGAGATGGCGGCGGCGATCGGGGCCTCGATGCGCGCGCTCGGCATCCACCAGGGACTGTCCCCGGTGCTGGACGTGATCCGGGACCCGCGCTGGGGCCGGGTCGACGAGTGCATCGCCGAGGATCCGTACCTCGTGGGCACCATCGGCACCTCGTACGTGCGGGGACTGCAGTCGCAGGGCGTGCTCGCGACGCTGAAGCACTTCGCCGGCTACTCCGCCTCGCGGGCCGGGCGCAACTTCGGCCCGGTGCACGCCGGTCCCCGGGAACTCGCCGACGTGCTGCTGCCGCCGTTCGAGATGGCGATCCGCGACGGCGACGCGCGCAGCGTCATGCACTCGTACGCCGAGATCGACGGCGTGCCGGTCGCCGCCGACCCGACCATGCTCACCGACCTGCTGCGGGACCGGTGGGGGTTCGACGGCACCGTGGTGGCCGACTACTACGGCGTCGCCTTCCTCAACCTGCTGCACCACGTCGCGGCCGACCACGCGGACGCGGCGGCGCAGGCGCTGGCCGCGGGCCTGGACATCGAGTTGCCTACCGGCGACGCCTTCCTGACGCTGACCGAGTCGGTGCGGGCCGGCACTGTCGACGAGGCGCTGGTCGACCGGGCGGTGTTGCGCGTGCTGCGCCAGAAGCAGGAACTCGGGCTGCTCGACGCCACGTTCGCCGACGAGCCGCCGGGTGCCGTGGACCTCGACTCGCCGGAGCACCGGTCGATCGCGCGCCGGCTCGCCGAGGAGTCGATCGTCCTGGTCGCCAACGAGGGCGTGCTGCCGCTGCCGGCGGGCCGCCGGGTGGCGGTGGTCGGCCCGAACGCCGACCGGCAGGGCGCGTTGTTCGGCTGCTATTCCTTCCTCAACCACGTGCTGGCCCATCACCCGGGCGTGGAGACCGGCTTCGAGGTGCCGACCGTCCTGGAGGCGGTGCGCGCCGAGTTCGGCGCCGACCGGGTCACCTTCGCGGCCGGCTGCGAGGTGGACTCGGCGGACCGGTCCGGCTTCGACGAGGCGGTCGCCGTCGCGTCCGCCGCCGACGTGGCGGTCCTCGTGGTCGGCGACCACGCCAGCCTGTTCGGCCGCGGCACGGTCGGGGAGGGCTGCGACCGGGACGACCTGGAGCTGCCCGGCGTGCAGCGCCAGCTCGTCGAGGCGGTGCTGGACACCGGCACCCCGGTCGTCCTGGTGCTGCTGACCGGCCGGCCGTACGCGCTGGGCTGGGCGCTGACCCGGTGCGCGGCGGTGCTGCAGACGTTCTTCCCGGGCGAGGAGGGCGCCGGGGCGATCGCGGGTGTGCTCTCCGGGCGGGTCAACCCGTCCGGCCGGCTGCCGGTCACCCTGCCCGGCTCGGCCGGCGCGCAGCCGTACTCGTACCTGCACCCGGAGCTGGGGGCGGGCACGAACGGCACCAACCTGCCGGCGACGCCGGTGGCGCCGTTCGGTCACGGGCTGTCCTACACCACGTTCGCGTACACCGACCTGACCGTGCCGGCCGAGGTGCCGGCCGACGGGGCGCTGCGGGTGTCGGTGCGGGTCACGAACACCGGCGCGGTCGCCGGTGACGACGTGGTGCAGCTCTACGGCCGGGACCTGGTCGCCTCGGTGACCCGGCCGGTGGCGCAGCTGCTCGGCTACCGGCGGGTGCGTCTGGAGCCGGGGGCCTCGGTCACCGTCGAGCTGAGCGTGCCGACCACGCGGCTGGCCTTCACCGACCGCACGCTCACCCGCGTGGTGGAGCCCGGGGAGGTCGACGTCTGGGTGGGTACGAGCGCCCGGCGCGACGTCCAGGCGCGGACCACGCTGACCGGCGACACCGTCGAGATCACCGCCGCCTCGCCCCGCTGGACGACCACCGACCTCCGCTGAGCCGGGTCCGCCGGTCGTCCACGGGGCGGACGGCGGACCCTTTCAGCCCATATTGGCGTTATGTCGATTTTGGCTCAGTAGGCTCCAGGATGTCAGCCAGCCCCGGCTGGATCCCGGTCGCCGGCACCCACAGGGATGCGTGAGTCACGATGATGGACGCGGACACCATGGTCCTGCCCCGGATCGGGGACGCCGCGGTCGAGGACCCCTGGGGCGAGGACCGTCCGCGCCGCTCCACCGCCCGCGCCGCGACCGCCGCCGTGACCCGGTGGCGGATCGCGGCGTGGCTGCTGCCCGCGGTCCTGACCGGCGCGCTCGGCGCGACCCGGATCGCGACAGCGGGTCCGAGCGCCGGGGAGTCGGCGGCCCGCCGGGCGGCGACGTCGCCCTGGCAGGGGATCGGGCTCACCGGCGACGACATCGCGCTCGGGCCGTACCACCTGCTCCTGCGCGGCTGGGCGGAGCTGTTCGGCGCGACGGACCTCGCGCTGCGCGTACCGTCGCTGCTGGCCATGGTCGGGGCCGCGGCGCTCGTCGGCGCGCTCGCCACCCGGATCGCCACGCCCGCCGCCGGCCTGCTGGCCGGCCTGATCTTCGCGGCGCTGCCGACCTCGATCCGGTACGCGCAGCAGGCACAGCCGTACGCCCTGGCGGTGTTCGCCGCCGTGCTCGCCACCTGGCTGCTGGCGTCCGCGCTCGACCGGCCGCGCCCGCGGCGGCTCGTGCCCTATTCGGGCGCGGTGCTGCTGCTCGGTCTGTGCCAGCCGGTGGCGTTGCTGCTGCTCGCCGCGCACGGCTGGGTCGTGCTGGCGTTCCGCCGCCGGGACACCGTCCGGTGGCTGGCCGCAGTGGCCGTCGGGCTGCTGCCGGTCGCCGCGCTGCTCGCCGTCGGCGTGCGTGGCGGCGGGCGCCTGGCGTCCGGCGCGTGGCCCGGCGCCGCCGTGCTGGCGGCCACGCCCGGAGAGCTGTTCGGCGTCGTCGCGCTCGGCGGCGTGCTGGCCGGGCTGGCCCTGTTCAGCCTCCCGCTGCGGTACCCGGCCGCGATCTGTACCGCCTGGGCGCTGGTGCCGGCGCTCGGGCTGCTGGCGCTGGCGCAGGCCGTGCCGGTCTGGTCGGCGGTGAACCTGCTGTTCACGGTGCCGGCCTGGGCGGTGCTCGGCGGGGTCGCCCTGGCCCGGGCGCGTGCGGCCGGCGCGCTCGCCGTGCTGGCTCTCGTGGCGCTGCTGGCGGCGGCGGCCCAGCTTCCCGCCTGAACGTCGACGAACGGGCGACGTCTGCCTGATTCGCCCTTTTTGTGGTTGATTGTCGGCTTAGCATTCGGTCGGCTCCTGAGCCTGCAGACCATGGGGGAAACGTGGCCGTCGCCGCCGATACACGCCCGTCCCGCGCCACGACGGCCGGGCCGCCGGGCGGCCGCCCGATCGCGCCCGTCCCGCCCGGGACGCCGGCCGATCCGGACCGCCGGCAGCGCAACGTCCGCGCCCGCCTGGCGTACGCCCGGTGCGGCGCCGTCGCCGGTCCGCTGCGCCCGCCGCGCGGCCCGGACGCGGCGGTCGAGTTCCGCCCCACCGCCTCGGTGGCCGCGCGGGTCGTGCTGACGCTGCTGGTGCTCGTCAACAGCGCCGCCGGGCTCGTCTTCGTCGGCTGGCTGCTGCTGCCCCAGCACGTGCCCGGCCCCGGCGTGGTCGGGCTCGGCGGGTGGCAGACCGCCGCCGCCCGGCTCGCGTTCTGCGTCGTCGTCGGCGTCGAACTGATCCGCCTGGCGCAGAACGTGGTGGTCTGGGTCTTCGCCTTCCACGCCCGGGACCCGGTGCCGGTCGACCCGCCGGTCGGCCTGCGGGTCGCGCTGCTCACCACCATCGTGCCGAGCAAGGAGCCGCTGGACGTCGCGGAGCGTACGCTGCGCCGGCTCCGGGAGATCGTCTACTGCGGGCACGTCGACGTGTGGATCCTCGACGAGGGCGACGACCCGGCGGTCCGGGCGATGGCCGCGCGGCTGGGCGTACGCCACTTCACCCGCAAGGGCCGGCCCGAGTACAACCGGCCCGGCGGCGAGTTCCGGGCCCGGACCAAGTCCGGCAACCACAACGCCTGGCGGGCCGAGCACGAGCACCGCTACGACGTGGTCGCGAACGTCGACCCGGACCACGTGCCGCTGCCGAACTTCCTGGAACGCACGCTCGGCTACTTCCGCGACCCGGATGTGGCGTTCGTGGTGACGCCCCAGGTGTACGGCAACATGCACCAGAACTTCGTCGCCCACGGCGCCTCCGTGCAGCAGTACCTCTACAACGGCCTGATCGCCCGCGGCGGCAACGGCCTGGACGCGCCGCTGCTCACCGGCACCGGGCACCTCTACCGCCCGGCGGCCTGGCGGACCATCGGCGGCTACCAGGACTCGATCATCGAGGACCACCTCACCAGCATCCGCGTGCACGCCGCCGTCAACCCGGCCACCGGCCGCCGCTGGAAGGGCGTCTACACCCCGGACGTGGTGGCGCTCGGCGAGGGGCCGACGTCCTGGGCGGACTACTTCAACCAGCAGAAGCGCTGGGCCGCCGGGATCTGCGAGATCCTGCTCCGCCGCGAGATGCGTACGCCGCGCGACCTGCCGTCGCGCCGTCGCTGGCAGTACCGCCTGCTCCAGTTCTACTACCCGAGCGTCGCGGTGAGCCTGCTGCTGGGCAACGCCGCCACCGCGCTCTACCTGCTGACCGGCGTCGACGCGGGCCGGCTCGACCCGCAGGTGTGGGCGACGCTGTGGGGCGCCACCGTCGGCACCTGGTTCCTGCTCTGGCTCTGGCTGCGGCGCTTCAACATCGCCCCGCACGAACGCGAGGAGGTGGGCATGGCCGGCATGGCGCTCGCCCTGTTCGCCGGGCCGGTCTACGTGGCCGCGGCGGCCGGCGCGCTGCTGCGCCGCCGGCTCGGCTTCGTGGTGACCGCCAAGGGGGCGCTGCGCACTGTGGAGTCCCTGCGCACGTTCCGGCTGCATCTGTGCTGGGCGCTGGCGGCGGCCGGGCTGCTCGCGGCGAGCTTCGCGCTCGGCCACGACTATCCGCTGCTGCGGATCTGGCCGGCGCTGACGCTGCTGACCGGGCTCGCGCCACCGCTGATCGCCTGGGTGGAGGGCCTGCGGGACCGCCGGCGCCGGTCGGCGGAGGCGGCGTGGAAGCAGCCGACGGCTGAGGGCGGTGTCCCGTGCTGAGGCCGACCGCGCCCCGGGTGGGCCTCGCGCTGGCCGGGTTGCTGCTGCTCGCGTACGCCTTCGTGGTGGCGCCCGGAGCGTGGCGCGACCCGGGCACGGGCGCATCGGCGCACGGGCGCGTCCCGGCGACGCCGCAGGCGAGCGCCGGCGCGCCGGGCGGCGGCCTGTTCCCCCCGGCCGGGCAGGCGTTCTTCGGGGTGATGACCGACAAGGGACCGCACGACTTCGCGCCGGTCGACCGGTTCGTCGAGGCGGCCGGGCGGGCGCCGCAGGTGATGCTCTTCGGCGCCGACTGGGCGTCGGCCGAGTTCGACCGGAGCCTGTTCGACCGGATCGCCGAGCGGGGCATGATGCCCATGCTCGGCTGGGAGCCGTGGGACCACACGGTCGACCTGGCGGCCCGGCGCACCGGCCTGGCGGTCCGGCAGATCGACCGGCTCCGGGCCACCCAGCCGGACTACCGGCTGGACCGGATCGCGCGCGGCGACTTCGACGCCTACCTGCGGTCCTGGGCCGAGGGGGTCCGGTCGCTCGGCTACCCGGTCGCGATCCGCTTCGCGCACGAGATGAACGGCGACTGGTATCCGTGGTGCGAGCGGGCCAACGGCAACCGCCCCGGCGACTACGTGCGGGCCTGGCGGCACGTGCACGACCTCTTCGCCCGGGCCGGCGCCACGAACGTCACCTGGGTGTGGAGCCCGAACGCCCGCTGGGACAAGACGACAGCCGGGCTGACCGGGCTCTACCCGGGTGACGACTACGTCGACTGGGTCGGCGTCACCGGCTACTACGGCACCGGCGCGTTCACCAAGACGTACTGGTCGTTCGACCAGATCTTCGGCCCGACCATCGCCGAGATCCGCAAGGTCACCCGCAGGCCGCTGGTGGTCACCGAGACCGGCGCCGCCGACACCGCCGGACGCAAGGCCCGGTGGATCCGGGAGACGTTCGGCTCCCTGCCCCGGTACCCGGACCTGATCGGGCTGATCTGGTTCGAGGTGGACAAGGAGCAGGACTGGCGTATCGCCGGGTCACCCGCAGCGGCGACCGCGTTCGCCGAGGCGGTGGGCGGCGCGCGCTACGACGTGACCTGGTCGGCGACATCGAGGCCGCGCGCCGGGCCCTGACCCACCCTCCATGTCGGACGGTGCCGCTACTCTCCACGATCATGGATGAGAGAGAGCAGTTCCGGCGGGCGGCGATCGCGCAGGGCGTGCCCGAGGGCGAGGTGGCCCGCTTCGCGGAGCTGATCCGGTTCCGGATCCACGCCTGGCGGCGTGAGGACGGCGTGCACGCCGGGCGGCGGGGCGGGCGGCCGCGGCTGCCGGTGGGCGTGCCGTGGCCCACGTGCCCGGAGGGCTCTCCGTTGCCGTTCCTGCTCCGGCTCGACTGCGCGGCGCTGCCCCGGGTGCCCGACCTCGCCCTGCCGGCCGACGGCACGCTGCTGTTCTTCCTCGACCAGGAGGGCGCACAGGACGTCTGCGGCATCGAGAACGAGAAGGCGTACGCGCGGGTCGTGTACGTCCCGGCCGGCGCCGAGACGGTGGACGGTGTGGACGTCCTACCCGCCGGGACCGACCTGGGCCGTTTCCTCGCCCCCGAGCACGAGATGTACGCCGGGCTCCAGGCGGAACTGCCGGACTGGCTGGACCGCTCGGAGGAGTGGCTGTGCGACACCCAGATCAAGCTGCTGCGCGACCTGCCGCACCGCAAGGAGATGGGCGCGCTGCTCGAGCAGCTCTGGCCGGAGCGGGACGGGTGGATTCAGCACGACGTCTTCGTCGGCGGCTACACCATCTCGGCGCAGGATCCGCCCGAGACGTTCATGACGGACCGGGAGCGGATGCAGCAGGCGAGCTCCCTGCCCCGCGCGGAGCGGCTGGTGGCTCAGTACGAGGAAGAACAGCGGGTGGTGCGCGAGTGGGTGCCGCTGGCCCAGTTCGGCGTACCGGACGAGGAGTACGTCAACGCGCGGTTCCTGATCCGCCACGACGACCTCGCCGCCGGTCGGTTCGACAGGGTGCTGTCCTTCTGCGAGTTCACCGAGTGACAGCCGGGCCGGTTCAGCGTGCGGACCGCCCGCAGTGCCGCCTCCACGTCCTGCCCGCCGCCCGCGCGGACCGGTGATTTCGCCGATGCGCGCCGCGCCGAAGGCATCGATGCTGACCCATGTCGATGTAATTCCGGCGCAAGGAGTGACCGACGTGCCCACCACCATCCGTTCCCGTACCCCCGTCCGTGCCCTGGCCCGGTTCGCCGTGGCGGCGCTGCTCGCCACCGGCGGCGCGCTCGCCGCCCCGGTCGCGGCGAGCGCCGCCAGCCCCTACGAGCGCGGCCCGGCGCCCACCAGCGCCATCCTGGAGGCCAGCCGCGGCCCGTTCGCCACCTCGTCGATCAACGTCTCCTCGCTGAGCGTGACCGGCTTCGGCGGCGGCGTCATCTACTACCCGACCAGCACCGCCGAGGGCACCTTCGGCGCGGTCGCCATCTCGCCCGGCTACACCGCCTCCTGGTCCAGCCTGAGCTGGCTCGGCCCGCGGATCGCCTCACACGGCTTCGTGGTGATCGGCATCGAGACCAACACCCGGCTGGACCAGCCGGCCAGCCGGGGCCGGCAGCTCCTGGCCGCGCTGGACTACCTGACCGAGCGCAGCTCGGTCCGCGGCCGGATCGACTCGTCCCGGCTCGCGGTGGCCGGTCACTCGATGGGCGGCGGCGGCAGCCTGGAGGCCGCGGCGGCCCGGCCGTCGCTGCAGGCCGCCGTTCCGCTGGCGCCGTGGAACCTGGACAAGACCTGGTCCGATGTACGGGTGCCGACGCTCATCATCGGCGGCGAGACCGACAGCGTCGCGCCGGTGGCGACCCACTCGATCCCGTTCTACAACAGCATCCCGGCGTCCTCGGAGAAGGCGTACCTGGAGCTGGACGGCGCGAGCCACTTCTTCCCGCAGACGACGAACACGCCGACGGCGAAGCAGATGGTGGCCTGGCTGAAGCGGTTCGTCGACGACGACACCCGCTACGAGCAGTTCCTCTGCCCCGGCCCGAGCGGGTCGGCGATCCAGGAGTACCGCAACACCTGCCCCAGCGCCTGAGCCCGTCCGCTGCCGGGGTGGTCGTCGCGACGACCACCCCGGCAGCATGTCCGCCTCTTTTCCGACGGGTTGCCCATCTGTGACACTGCATGCATGCTTTCTGCATCGACAGTGCATATTGCTCTGCGGGGCCGGGACGACGAGTGCGACGCGATCCGCCGGCTCCTCGACCGGGACTCCGGCGGCGCGCTGCTGTTCCACGGGCCGCCCGGCGCCGGCCGCAGCGCCCTGCTGGCGTACGCCCGCCGGTGGGCGACGGGACGCACGGTGCTCACCGGCGCCGGCCTGGCCGACGAGTCGACGCTGCCCTACGCCGGGCTGCACCGCCTGCTCGACCCGGTGCTGGACGCGGACACCGCGCTGCCGGTGCGGCAGCGCCGGCTGCTGCGCCGCGTGCTCGGCGGCGACGGCTGCCCGGCCGACCAGCGGCTGGCCCTCGCCGCGGCGGTCCGCTCCCTGCTCGCCGCCGTGGCCGCGGACCGGCCGCTGCTGTGCACGGTGGACGACCTCGACATCGGCGACCGGCAGAGCGCCTGGACGCTCGCCGTCGTGGCGCGCCGGCTGCGCCGGCTGCCGGTGGCGGTGCTGCTGACCGCCACCGCCCCGGCCACTGTCGACGGCGTGCCGGCGCACCGGTTGCGCCCGCTGGACGCCGACGAGTGCCACGCGATGCTCACCGACCGGGGGCACCGGCCGTCCGCGCCGGTGGCCGCCGCGCTGGCCACGCTCAGCGGCGGCAGCCCAGCGGCGCTGACCGACCTGGCCGGCAGCCTCACCCCGGCCCAGTGGCGGGGCGAGGCGCCGTTGCCCGGCACGCCGCCGGTGGACGGCGCGCTCGCCGCCGCGTACCGGGCCCGCCTGGACCGGCTGCCGGCGCCGACCCGGCGGATGGTGCTGCTCGCCGCGCTCGACCACGCCGCCGACCCGGGCACGCTGGTACGCGCCGCCTGGTCCGCCGGTCTGACCGTGGAAGCGCTCGCCCCCGCCGAGGCGGCCGGGCTGCTGCGGACCGGGCCCGGCGGGGTGACGTTCCCGCACCCGCTCGCCCGCACGATGATCGCCGCCGTCGCGCCGCTGGCCGACCTGCGCGCGGCGCACCTGCTGCTGGCCGGCACGCTCGCCGGCGGCCCGCTGGGCCGCGCGCTGCGCCACGCCACCGCCCCCGACTGCCCGGCCGACGTGCTCGCCGCCGAACTGACGG
The DNA here is from genome assembly GCF_018070485.1 of Micromonospora sp. C41. Lineage (NCBI taxonomy): Bacteria > Bacillati > Actinomycetota > Actinomycetes > Micromonosporales > Micromonosporaceae > Micromonospora > Micromonospora sp. C41. The sequence continues at coordinate 663,946 of NZ_JAGPXP010000001.1, forward strand.
CGGCGGTGGACGGGGCGTCCGACCGCGCCGCCGCGGCCGCCGCGCTGCGCCGCGCCGCCGAGCTGACCGCCGATCCCGGGCGGGCCGCCGAACTGACGGTGGCGGCGGCCCGCTGCGCCTGGACCGCCGGCGACCCGGACCAGGCCCGGGGGCTGCTACGGCACCTGACCGCCGCGCCGCCCGCACAGGACCGGGCCGACCTGCTCCGCGGCGAGATGCAGCTGCGCTGCGACGCGCCCGCCGCCGCGGTCGCCACGCTGCTGGCCGCCGCCGACGCGGTCGCGCCGGCCGACCGGCGCTCCGCCCTGCTCGCGCTGGTCCGCGCGGGCGAGGCCATCTGCGTCACCGGCGACCAGTTCCGCTACGCCGAGGTGGCCCGCCGCGCGGAGGCGCTGCGGCGGCCCGGCGACCCGCCCGACCTGGACCTGCTGGCCACCTTCGCGGTGGGCGTCGGGGCGACCCTGCGCGGCGACCACGCCCGTGGCGGTCCGGCGCTGCGCCGGGTCGTCGTCCTCGGCGGCCGGCTGTCCGGGCCCGCGCTCACCCCGGGCGCGCTGGTCTGCGCCGCCGCGGCGGCGCTGCTGGGGGCGGTGGACGGGCCCGCGCACCGGCTCGCCGGCCGGGCGGTCGACGTGGCCCGCTCGCGCGGCGAGCTGTCCCTGCTGCCCCGGGCGCTGGAGCTGCGCGCCGTCGCCGAGTACTGGCTGGGCCGGCACGAGGCGGCGGCGGAGACCGCCCGCGAGGGCGTGCGCGCCGCCCGCGACACCGGCCAGCACGCCTGCGCCCAGGTGCACCTCGGCATCCTCGCGGTGCTGGCCGCGGTACGCGCCGACCGGGCCGGCGCGCTGGCCCGGATCGCCGAGATCGGTGACGGGGCCGCGCCCGGGAGCCGGCCGGACGCGTACGCCAGGTGGGCGCTCGGTGTGCTGGACCTCATCGACGGCCGGTACGCCGACGCGGTCGCCCGGCTGTCCACGCTGGCCCGCACCGGCACCGGGCGGGGGCAGGTGCTGGTGCAGGTGATGGCCACGCCGTACCTGGTGGAGGCCGCCGCCCACGACGGCGGGCGCCCGGCCGCCGCGCTCGCCGTGTTCGACCACTGGGCCAGCAGCACGGCCAGCCCGTCGCGGCGGGCCCTGGCGGCGCGCTGCCGCGCGCTGCTCGCGCCCCGGGGCGGCCCGGAGGCCGAACGGGAGTTCCACGCGGCGCTGCGGCTGCACCCGGCCGACACCGACCGGTTCGAGCGCGCCCGCACCGAACTGCTGTTCGGCCGCGAGCTGCGCCGCCGGCGCCGCCCCCGCGACGCCCGGGCCCACCTGCACCGGGCGCGGGAGACGTTCACAGTGCTCGGCGCGACCGTCTGGGCCGACCGGGCGGGCGAGGAGCTGCGCGCGGCGGGGGAGTCGGTCGGGCCGGCGCCGAACGGCCCGGAGCAGTTGCTGACCGGGCAGCAGCTGCACATCGCCCGGTTGGTCGCGCAGGGGGCGACCAACCGGGAGATCGCCACCCGGATGTCGCTGTCCACCCGGACCGTCGACCACCACCTGCGCAACGTGTTCCACCGGCTGGGTGTGCGCTCCCGCACCGAACTGGCCCGCCTGCTGGCCTGACCACCGGCCGCGCCGCGCCGGGCCGCGCCGCGACCGTCGTCGGGCCGGGCCGCAGGCACGTCGCTCCGCGCCGGCCCCGCGACCGGCACGGTGTACGCCGTGACCGTGCACACCCGCCACACCTCCCCACCCCCGGTCGCGGAGAGTCACGGGAGTGTCCGGCGGGGCGTGCGCACATGGCCGCCTTTGCTCTGCAGCCGCGTACGCATCGATCACTGACAGTGCTCGTTCGGGATCTTGCCGAAATCGGGCTGACCGTCCGGGCCGCAGGTCAGTGCAGTGATGCGCCGATGGCTGCAGAGCAAAGGCGGCCGAAAGGCCTGCCTGCCCGACCTCGACGCTCTCACGCTCGGTGAGGTCTACGCAGAGTGAGGCAGGTGGGGAATCCGTCTGCCGGCTGCGCCGGTCGCACGGCATCAGCACGCTCCCGACCGTCGTGCGCGCCGTCCCGGCGGCGTCACCGGGGCCGGACCTCCGGCGGGTCGACGGTGACGAGGTGGTGACGCGGGCTGCGGCAGGGTCGCGGCACGACGACGGCACGGTTCGAGGGGGCTGCATGATCAGGACGATGCTCCGGCTGCGCGCGCGCCCCGGGTGCGAGCCCGCCGTCGGGCCCGCGTTCGAGACCGTGGCGGGACAGCTCGGCGCGCTGGCCGGCAACCTGCGGCACGAGCTGCTGCGCGACGCCCTCGACCCGCGCGGCTTCGTCGTCGTCACCGAATGGGCCGACGAGGCGGCGCTGCGCGCGTACCGGCGCGGGCCGGTGGCGGCCCGCCTGGCCGGCCTGCTCCAGCCGCTGACCGAGCCGGCCGACGGCCCCGAGTACCCGCTGCTGCGCGAGACCGGGGACGGCGAGGGCCCGGTCTACGTGGACGTCGAGCTGACCGTGCCGCGCGACCGCCTCGCCGAGTTCCACCGGGGCTACCCCGAGGTGGTACGGCGGATGACCGCGATACCCGGCTACCGCCGCGAGCAGCTGCTGCGCGAACCCGGCTCGGACATCCACCACATCTTCGCCGAGTGGGACGGCGCCGCGCCGTTCCTCGCCTGGATCAGCGACCCGGCCCACGCCTCCGCGCAGGCCGGACCGATCGCACCGTTCCTTCTCGACATCCGGCGCCGCCTGTTCCACGTCGTGCCCGACGCGGACGGCAGCAGTCACCCCACCACGGGCTGGGAGGCCGACGTGCACAGGACAACAGACGTACTCGTCGTCGGGGCGGGGCCCACCGGGCTGACCGCCGCCGTCGAACTGGCCCGGCGGGGCATCGACTGCCTGGTGATCGACAAGCAGGCCACCCCGCCCGGCCACGCCGACAAGGCGATCGGCGTGCACTGCCGCACCATGGAGATCTGGGAGGAGCAGGGCGTCGTCCGGGAGGCCATGGACGCCGGCATCTGGCTCACCGGCAACATGGTGTTCGTCAACGGCGCGCAGACCCACCGGATGAGCTGGGAGCTGCCCGGCCTGCCGTACGCCCACCTCGGCCTGCCGCAGTACGAGACCGAGCGCATCCTCACCGACCGGCTCGCCGCCCTCGGGGTGCGCCCGCGGCGCGGCGCCGAACTCGCCGACCTCACCCAGGACGTCGACGGCGTGACCGCCACCGTCCGCACCGCCGACGGCGGCACCGAGACGGTACGCGCCCGGTACGTCGTCGGCGCCGACGGCGCGCACAGCCGCGTCCGGGAGCGGCTCGGGCTCACCTTCACCGGCGGGCTCGGCCGGTTCCCGCAACTGTTCATGCTGGTCGACGTCGACGTGAACTGGGACATGCCGGACGGGCACCTGCTGCGGTTCCTGCACATGACCGACGGGCAGATGGACGGGATGCTGGTCTGCGTACCGCTGCGCGGCGAGCACCGCTACCGCATAGCCACCCTCGCCCCGCCCCGGTTCTTCGCCCAGACCGGCGGACGCGACGCCCCGCCCGGGTTCAGCGAGGAACTCGACGAGCCCACCATCGAAGACGTGCAGGCCGCGCTGGACCGCCTCGCGCCACCCGGCACCCGGGCGAGCAACCTGCGCTGGTCGTCGGTGTTCCGGATCAGCCACGGCATCGTCGACCGCTACCGCGACGGCCGGATCTTCGTCGCCGGGGACGCCGCCCACCTGCACCCCCCGGCCGGCGGCCAGGGCATGAACACCGGCATCCAGGACGCCTGGAACCTGGCCTGGAAACTCGCGCTCGCGGTACGCGGGCTCGCCGCGCCCGGCCTGCTGGACAGCTACGAGACCGAGCGGCGGCCGGAGGGCGAGGAGATCGTCGGCCGGGCGGTACGGATGGCCGGCACCGAGGAGGTGGACCGCGCCGACCTGGAACGGCAGTTCCTCCAGGAGATGTCCATGCTGCTCAGTTACGCCGGCAGCCCGCTGGTCGGGGAGACCGTCGCCGACCCGGCCGCGCTCGGCGACGCGCCCCGCCCCGGCGACATCGCGCCCGACGTCGACGGGCTGCGCCGCCGCGGCGTCGGCCACCCGCTGCGCCTGCGTGACCTGACCCGGGGCACCCGGCACACGCTGCTGCTCTACGCCGACCGCACGGCCGGCGCGGAGGAACTCGCCGCGTTCACCGGCCTGTGCGCCGACGCGCGGCGGCTCGCCGGCGGGGAACTCGACGCGTACCTGCTGCTCGACCCGGACGCCGACGAACCGCGACTGCTGGACCCGCCGGTGGTGCGCGACGCCGAGCGCCGCTTCCGCGCCGGGTACGGGCTGGACGGCACCGGCCTGTACCTGATCCGCCCGGACGGGCACGTCGGGTTCCGGGGCGCGCCGGTCGACCCGGACGCGCTGCGCAAGCACCTGCACCTGGTGTTCGGGAGCGCGCGGTGAGCCGGGTCCGGACCGTGCTGGCGATGCGGACCCGGGAGGGGTGCGCGGAGCGCTTCGAGGCCGAATGGCTCAGCGCCGCCGAACAGATCCGCACCCTGGACGGCTGCCTGCACCAGGACCTGGTCCGTGACGCCGACGACCCGCGCAGCTACCTGGTCATCAGCGACTGGGCCGACCGCGAGCGGCTGGACGCGTTCGGCCGCAGCGAGCAGCGCGACCGGCTGCTGCGCGTCATCCGGGAGCTGCGCGAGTCCGCGGACCGGCACACCTACCAGGTGCTGCACAGCGTGGCCGGCGAGCCGGGGGAGGGGCGATGACCGACGACGTGATGCCGGCGAGCGAGCTGTACACCGACTCGTTCGCTGCCGACCCGTACCCCGCGCTGGCGCGGCTGCGCGCCGAGCGGCCGGTCTGCCCGGTCGGCTCGCCGCGCTTCGACTCCTGGCTGATCACCCGCTTCGACGACGCGCGCACCGCGCTGACCGACCCGCGCCTGTCCAAGGACCTGTACGGCCCGGACCAGCACTACCTGAAGATCTTCGGCCCGAACTCCGAGGGCCTGAACCGCAACATGCTCAACTCCGACCCGCCGGAGCACACCCGGCTGCGTCGCGTGGTGTCGCAGGCGTTCGCGCCGCGGCGGATCGAGGCGCTGCGCCCCCGGGTGGCGTCGATCGTCGACCAGCTGATCGACAAGATGGCGCCGCACGGCGAGGCGGACCTGATGCACGAGTTCGCCATCCCGCTGCCGATGACTGTCATCTGCGAACTGCTCGGCGTGCCGCCGGCCGACCACGACCGGGTGCTCGACTGGACCCAGGTCATCCGCACCTCCGGCTCCACCAGCCGGCCGCCGGCGCAGGAACGGGCCGCGGTGCAGGAGGCCCAGTTGCGGCTGCACCACTACCTGGCCGGGCTGGTCCGGGCTAAACGCGACGACCCGGCCGACGACATCATCGCCGCGTTGATCCGGGCGGTCGACCAGGACGGGACGCTGTCCGAGGCGGAACTGGTCACCACCACGTTCCTGCTGCTGTTCGCCGGGCACCAGACCACCGCCGACTTCCTCGGCAACGCGGTGCTGGCGCTGCTCACCCACCCCGAGCAGATGGAACTGCTGCGCGCCACGCCGCGCCTGCTGCCGGCCGCGATCGAGGAACTGCTTCGGTTCGACGGGCCGCTGCCCGTGGCCAGCCCGCGCATCGCCACCGAGGACGTCGACTACCAGGGCGTACGCATCCCGCGCGGCGCGATCGTCGGAGTCGCGATCAACGCGGCCAACCACGACCCGGCGCACTTCGCCGACCCGGACCGGCTGGACCTGCGCCGCGTCCGGGGCCCGCACCTCGGGTTCGGGCACGGCGTCCACTACTGCCTGGGCGTCTCGCTGGCCCGGATGGAGGCCGAACTCGCGCTCGGCGCGCTGCTGCGCCGGCTGCCCGGACTGCGCCTGGGCGTGCCGCTCGCGCAGGTGCGCCGGCTCCCCGCCGCCTCGCCGTTCCGCGGCCTGCTGGAACTGCCTGTCACCTTCACCGCCTGACGGCGCCGCCGCCTCGCGCCGCCGCCCCCGTCGCAATCATCAAGGAGCAGTCATGGTCTTCCGCAACGTGATCGTCTGTCACATGGTCCCCGGCAGCGAGCAGATCGTCGGCGACGTGTTCGGCCACTACGACCAGGCCACCCGGCCGCAGGACCTGGGCGTCATCGGCCGGTACCTGCTGTCCCACCACGACCTCTACCTGCACGTGATCGAGCGGGAGCAGGACCCGCGGATCTCCGGGCAGACGCGCGGGCTGCCCGCCTTCCAGAAGATCGCCGAGGAGATCGGCCCGTACGTGACCCCGTACCCGCGCTACTGGAAGAACCCGTCGGACTCGGTGGCGAAGGAGTTCTACCACTGGGCGCCCGAGGGCGAGCCGCCCGCCGACACCACGCTCACCGTCATCGTCGGGCGGATCAAGCCCGGCGCCGAGCCGGACGTGGCGCGGGTCTTCGCCGAGTCCGACGCCGGGTCGCTCCCGGCCGACCTCGGGGTCACCGGCCGCTGGCTCTACTCGATCGACGACGTCTACGTGCACCTGCTGGAACAGGAGACGTCAACGGCCGAGGCCACCCGCGACCGGCACGGCGACAAGCCCGCCTTCGGCAAGGTGATGCAGGACCTCGGCCCGTACATCGAGCCGTACCGGCCGGAGAAGTGGCAGGGCCCGCAGGACTCCCTGGCCACCGTCTTCTACCGCTGGCAGGCCCAGGACTGAGCACGCCTCCGCGCACCCGCCCTCCGGGTGGCGGGAGCGCGGAAACGCCGCCCCCGCGACCGGCCGTACGCCAGGCTGGTGCGGGGGTGCCGGGTGCCGACGAAGGAGATCGTCCAGCACGTCGGGGCGCTGCTGGACCTGGCCGGGGTGCTGGTGATCGCGGTCGGCGTCGCGGTCGCCACAGTCGTGTTCGCGGTGCGCTGCGCCCGGACCCGGCAGGTGGTGGCGCACTACCGGGCGTACCGGCAGGGGGTCGGCCGGGCCATCCTGCTCGGCCTGGAGTTCCTGGTCGGCGGCGACATCATCCGGACCGTCGCGGTGTCGCCCACGTTCACCAGCGTCGGCGTGCTGGCGCTGATCGTGCTGGTCCGTACGTTCCTCAGCTTCTCCCTCGAGGTGGAGCTGGACGGCCGGTGGCCCTGGCAGGGCCGCCCTCCGGCGGACCGGCCGAGCGTCGGCGCCCGCCCCCAGCGCTGAACGCCCGTCACGTATTACCCCCAGGGGGTATGGTGGTCGGCGGAGGTGACGCCCGATGGAGCACTCACCCGCTCACCACGGCGACCACGGCACCGATCATGGCGGCGGCGCGCACGCCGGGCACGACCCGGAGCAGTTCCGCCGCCGGTTCTGGCTGAGCCTGGCGCTGACCCTGCCGATCGTCGCCACCAGTCACATGGTGATGGACTGGTTCGGCTACTCGATCGACCTTCCCGGCGTGCGCTGGGTCGGCCCGGTGCTCGGCACCGTGGTCTTCCTCTACGGCGGCTGGCCGTTCCTCACCGGCGGCCTGCGTGAGCTGCGCGAACGCAGCCCCGGCATGATGCTGCTGATCTCGATGGCGATAGTCGTCGCGTACCTCGCCTCGGCCGCCACCAGCATCGGCCTGTTCGACCTGGACTTCTGGTGGGAGCTGGCCGCGCTGGTCACCATCATGCTGCTCGGCCACTGGCAGGAGATGCGGGCGGTCGGGCAGGCACGCGGCGCGCTCGGCGCCCTCGCGGCGCTGCTGCCCGACGACGCCGAGCGCCTGGACGACGCCGGGCGGCCGCATCCGGTGCCGGTCGGCGAGCTGCGGGTGGGCGACCTGGTGCTGGTGCGCCCCGGCGGACGGGTGCCGGCCGACGGGCGGATCGTCGAGGGCGCCGCCGAACTGGACGAGTCGATGATCACCGGCGAGTCGCGGCCGGTGGCCCGCGCCGCCAGGGACCGGGTGGTCGCCGGCACCGTGGCCACCGACTCCACCCTCCGGGTACGCGTCGACGCGGTCGGCGCGGACACCGCGCTGGCCGGCATCGGGCGGCTCGTCGCCGAGGCGCAGGCCTCCGGCGGGCGCGCGCAGGTGCTCGCCGACCGGTTCGCCGCGCTGCTGTTCTACCTGGCGGCGTTCGCCGGCCTGGCGACGTTCGCGGTGTGGGCGCTGCTCGGCGACCCCGACCAGGCGGTGGTACGCACCGTGACGGTGCTGGTGATCGCCTGCCCGCACGCGCTCGGCCTGGCGATCCCGCTGGTGGTGGCGCTGTCCACAGCGCTGTCGGCCCGCGCCGGCATCCTGGTCAAGGACCGGCTCGCGCTGGAGCGGATGCGCACCGTCGACACCGTCCTGTTCGACAAGACCGGCACGCTCACCACCGGCCGGCACACGGTGACCGGAGTGGCCGCCACCGGCGGGCTGGACTCCACGGCCGCCCTGGCCCTGGCCGGCGCGGTGGAGGCCGACAGCGAGCACCCGCTGGCCCGCGCGCTCGTCGCCGCCGCCGACGCGCGGCCGACGTCCGACGCCGGGCCGACGTCTCCCGGGCCGAGGTCTCCGACCGGGTCCGACGCCGAGCCCGGCCCGGCGCGTCCGGTCGCGCGCGGCTTCCGGGCGCTGACCGGCCGGGGCGTGCGCGCCACCGTGGACGGCGTGGACTGGGCGGTCGGCGGACCGGCCCTGCTGCGCGAACTCGACGCCCCGGTGCCGGACGACCTGGCCCGGGCCGCGCAGGAGTGGTCGGGCCGGGGCGCCGCGGTGCTGCACCTGGTCCGCCTGCCCGAGGGCGGGCCGCCGGAGGTGACCGCCGCGTTCGGGCTGGAGGACCAGGTCCGCCCGGAGGCGCGGGCCGCCGTGGCCGAGCTGCGCGACCTCGGCGTACGCAAGATCGTGATGATCACCGGCGACGCGCGCCCGGTGGCCGAGGCGGTCGCCGCCGACCTCGGGTTCCGGCCCGGCGTCGACGAGGTCTTCGCCGAGGTGCTCCCGGCCGACAAGGACAAGGCGGTCGCCGAGCTGCGCGGTCGGGGACTGACGGTGGCCATGGTCGGCGACGGCGTGAACGACGCCCCGGCGCTCGCGCGCGCCGACGTCGGGCTGGCCATCGGCGCCGGCACCGACGTGGCGATCGAGTCCGCCGGGGTGGTGCTGGCCGGCTCCGACCCGCGCGGCGTCGGCGGCGTGATCCGGCTGTCCCGCGCGTCGTACCGGAAGATGCGGCAGAACCTGGCCTGGGCGGCCGGCTACAACGTGGTCGCGATCCCGCTGGCCGCCGGTGTCCTCGCCTGGGCCGGGGTCGCGCTCAGCCCGGCGCTGGGCGCAGTGCTGATGTCCGCCTCCACCATCGTGGTGGCGCTCAACGCCCAACTGCTGCGCCGGGTCCGGATCACCCCGGCCGACTGACCCGCAGTTCCGGTTCCCGAGCCGCCTTGAGGTTCGCGGATGCGAGCCATCATGCCCCTTCCAGCCCGCACCTGCGGGCCGCTAGGGTGAGCGCGTGACGGTGTTCCGGATCGGTGAGGCAGCCGAACTGCTCGGGGTCAGCGCGGACACGGTCCGCCGCTGGATCGACGCCGGCAAGCTGCCGGCCACCCGCGACGAGCACGGCCACCGGGTGCTCGACGGCGCCGACGTCGCAGCGTTCGTCCGCGCTCCCGGCCACCCCGAGCTGTCCTCGGCCCGCAACCGGCTGCGCGGCATCGTCACCGCCGTGGTCAAGGACACCGTGATGGCCCAGGTGGACATCCAGGCCGGGCCGTTCCGGGTGGTGTCGCTGATGAGCCGCGAGGCTGTCGACGACCTCGACCTCCAGGTCGGCGCCGTCGCCGTCGCCGTGATCAAGTCGACCACCGTCGTGGTCGAGCGAGCCACCCCCAGGGGAAGGACCAGCCCGTGACCGTACGGTGGATCCGCGCCGCCCTCGCCGGCGCGCTGGTGGCGGCGCTCGGCCTGACCGGCTGCGGCGACGCGGACGCCCCGGCCGGACCCGACGGCGCCGGCCCGGTGACGGTGTTCGCCGCCGCCTCGCTCACCGAGTCGTTCACCCGGCTCGGCAAGGACTACGAGGCCGCGCACCCGGGCCGTACCGTCCGGTTCAACTTCGGCGGCAGCTCCGGGCTGGCCACCCAGATCACCCAGGGCGCGCCCGCCGACGTGTTCGCCGCCGCGTCCCCGGCCACCATGAAGACGGTCACCGACGCCGGTGACGCCGCGGGCGAACCGGCCGTGCTGGTCCGCAACCAGCTCGTCGTGGCCGTACCCCGGGGTAACCCGGCCCGGGTCGGCGGCCTGGCCGACCTCGCCCGCCCCGGCGTCAAGGTGGCGCTCTGCGCCGAGCAGGTGCCCTGCGGCGCCGCCGCGCGCACCGCGCTCGACGCGGCCGGTGTGCGGCTCACGCCCGCCACGCTCGAACAGGACGTCAAGGGCGCGCTGGCCAAGCTGCGCCTCGGCGAGGTCGACGCCGCGCTGGTCTACCGCACCGACGTCCGCGCCGCTCCCGGGCTCGACGCCGTCGAGTTCCCGGAGTCCGCGCGCGCGGTGAACGACTACCCGATCGTGGTGCTGCGCGCCGCCGCCAATTCGGCCGGCGCCCGCGCCTTCGTCGACTTCGTCCGCTCCGACGCCGGGCTCGCCGTGCTCACCGCCGCCGGGTTCCAGGCGCCGCCCGGCGCATGAGCCGCACGGTACGCCGGCAGCGGGTGCCGGTCGCCCTGCTCGTGCCCGCCGGGCTGGGACTGGCCTTCCTCGTCCTGCCGCTGGCCGGTCTGCTGCTGCGAGCCCCCTGGACGACGCTGCCCGGGCGGCTGACCGAACCGGGTGTGCTCACCGCGCTGCGGCTGTCGCTGGTGACCGCCACCGTCGCCACGCTGCTCTGCGTGGCGCTCGGCGTACCCCTGGCGTGGCTGCTGGCCCGGGTGGAGTTCCCCGGGCGGCGGCTGGTCCGGGCGCTGGTCACGGTGCCGCTGGTGCTGCCGCCGGTGGTAGGCGGCGTGGCGCTGCTGCTGGTCTTCGGCCGGCGCGGGCTGATCGGCTCGTGGCTGGACGAGACGTTCGGCGTGACGCTGCCGTTCACCACCGCCGGGGTGGTGCTGGCCGAGGCGTTCGTGGCCATGCCGTTCCTGGTCATCGCCGTCGAGGGGGCGCTGCGCGGCGCCGACCCCCGGTACGAGGAGGCCGCCGCCACGCTCGGCGCCGGGCGGTTCACCACGTTCACCCGGGTCACGCTGCCGCTGGTCGCCCCGGGCGTGGCGGCCGGGGCGGTGCTCTGCTGGGCCCGCGCGCTCGGCGAGTTCGGCGCCACCATCACGTTCGCCGGCAACTATCCGGGCCGCACCCAGACCATGCCGCTGGCTGTCTACCTTGCGCTGGAGACCGACCTGCAGGCCGCGATCGTGCTGAGCCTGATTCTGCTCACCGTCTCCGTGGTCATCCTCGCCGCGCTGCGCGACAAGTGGGTCGGCAGCACATGACCGCGCTGCTGGACGCGCATCTGGTCGCCGAGCGGGACGGCTTCAGCCTCGACGTGCGGCTGCGCATCGCCGCCGGTGAGGTGGTGGCGCTGCTCGGCCCCAACGGCGCGGGCAAGACCACCGCGCTGCGGGTGCTCGCCGGGCTGCACCCGCTCACCGCCGGGCACCTCACGCTCGACGGCGCCGACCTGGACCGGCCGGACCGCCGGATGTGGACGCCGCCGGAACGGCGGCCGGTCGGCGTGGTGTTCCAGGACTACCTGCTGTTCCCGCACCTGAGCGCGCTGGACAACGTGGCGTTCGGGCCGCGCCGCCGGGGCGCCGACAAGCGGGCCGCCCGCGCCCGTGCCCAGGAGTGGCTGGACCGGGTCGGTCTCGGCGACCAGGCCCGGCGCCGGCCCCGGCAGCTCTCCGGCGGGCAGGCGCAGCGGGTCGCGCTGGCCCGCGCGCTCGCCGTCGACCCGGCCCTGCTGCTGCTCGACGAGCCCCTGGCCGCGCTCGACGCGCGGACCCGGCTGGACACCCGCGCCGAACTCCAGCGCCACCTCGGCGCGCATCCCGGCGCGACGCTGCTCGTCACCCACGACCCCCTCGACGCGCTGGTGCTCGCCGACCGGCTGGTCATCGTGGAGCACGGCCGGGTGGTGCAGGAGGGTGACGCCGCCACCGTCACGGCGCGGCCACGCACCGACTACGTGGCCCGGCTGGTCGGCCTGAACCTGCACCGCGGCCGCGCCGACGGGCACACGGTCACCGTCGGTGAGTTGGCACTCACCACCGCCGACACCGTCCACGGTGACGTGTTCGTCGCCTACCCGCCGGCCGCTGTGGCGCTGCACCCGTCCCGGCCCGAGGGCAGCCCGCGCAACGTGTGGGCGGCCACCGTCACCGGCGTGCAGCGCCACGGCGACAACCTGCGCGTGCAGCTGGCCGGCCCGGTCGAGGTGGCCGCCGACGTCACGCCCGCCGCCGCGGCCCACCTCGGGCTGATCCCCGGCCGGCCGGTCTGGGCGGCGGTCAAGGCAGCGGAGACGCGCGCCTATCCGGCGTGACAAACACCGCTGGTCGCGGCATGTGCGCAGGTGAGAGGTTTGATCTGCGCTCAACCGGTCACTGGGACGGTAGCGACGACGCAAAGGGGGACACGGTGCCCGACATGATCCGCAACAGGTCCAGTCAGGACGCCGACCTGCCACGGGGAGTCACCGACCCGTTGCTCTGGCGGGCCGCGTACGACGTGGCCGTCGCGCACCGGCCCGACGAGTCCGGCCGGTGCGAGAGCCTGCTGTGTGACGGTCAGGTCGCGCCGTGCGACGCGCTGACGGCGGCCCACCGGGCGATGGAGCTGGCCGGAGACCGGCACGCCGACCGGGCCGAGCCGGAAACGTGGCGTACGGAGCAGCGGCGGCGCGCCGCCTGAGCATCGGGTCGCGGGCGGTTCGAACCGTTGACGCCCCGCTTCCGTGTTTATGATCGACAACTCGGTCGGAATGCGGGGAAGAGGAGAGTTCGTGACGGTAGACGCCCAGGCGTTCTGGCTCCGCGCTCCCGGCGAGGGCGAGATCCGGCCGGTGCGCGTCGCCTCGCCCGGCCCGGGTGAGGTGCTGGTGCGTACCCGCTTCTCCGGCGTCAGCCGCGGCACCGAGACGATCGTGTTCACCGGCCGTGTCCCGGCCGACCAGCACGCCGCCATGCGCGCGCCGTTCCAGGAGGGCGACTTCCCCGCCCCGGTCAAGTACGGCTACCTCAGCGTCGGCACGGTCGAGGCCGGCGACGAGCGGCTGCTCGGCCGTACCGTCTTCTGCCTCTACCCGCACCAGAGCGCGTACGTGGTCCCGGCCGACGCCGTGACCGTCGTGCCGGACGGCGTGCCGGCGCAGCGCGCGGTGCTGGCCGGCACCGTGGAGACCGCGGTGAACGCGCTGTGGGACGCCGCGCCGCTGGTCGGCGACCGGGTCACGGTGATCGGCGGCGGGATGGTCGGCTGCGCGGTCACCGCGCTGCTGGCCCGCTTCCCCGGCGTCCGGGTCGAGCTGGTCGACGCCGACCCGGCCCGCGCCGACGTGGCCGCCGCGCTCGGCGCCGACTTCGCCGCGCCCGCCGACGCGGCCGGCGGTCGCGACCTGGTGGTGCACGCCAGCGCCACCGCCGACGGGCTGCAGCGCGGCCTGGAGCTGCTGCGTCCCGAGGGCACCGTGCTGGAGCTGAGCTGGTACGGCGACCGGCCGGTCACGCTCGCGCTCGGCGGCGCGTTCCACTCCCGACGGCTGCGCATCCGCAGCAGCCAGGTCGGCACGGTGTCGCCCCGGCGCGCCGACCGCAGCTACGCCGACCGGCTCGCCCTGGCCCTGGACCTGCTCGCCGACCCGGCGTTCGACGCGCTGCTCACCGGCCGGTCCCGCTTCGACGACCTGCCCGACGTGCTGGACCGGCTCGCATCGGGCCGTCTTCCGGCGCTGTGCCATCTCATCACCTACGGCGAGGAGTGAACGTGTTCAGCGTGACCGTCCGGGACCACATCATGGTCGCCCACAGCTTCCGCGGCGAGGTGTTCGGCCCGGCCCAGCGGCTGCACGGCGCGACGTTCGTCGTCGACGCCACGTTCCGCCGGCCGGAGCTGGACGACGACGGGATCGTGGTCGACATCGGGCTGGCCACCGAGCAGCTCAAGGCCGTGCTCGGCGAGCTGAACTACCGCAATCTCGACGACGAGTCCGCCTTCACCGGGGTGAACACCACCACCGAGGTGCTGGCCCGTACGGTGGCCGACCGGCTCGCCGACGCGGTGACGGTCGGCCGGCTGGGGGAGGGGGCGCGCGGCCTGACCGGGATCACCGTCACCCTGCACGAGTCACACATCGCCTGGGCGAGCTACGAGCGGTCGCTCTGACCGGATGAGCGTCGTCCACGTGGTGCTGCCGGGTGACATCGACGACCCGGCGGATCCCAGCGGCGGCAACGCCTACGACCGGCACGTCTGCCGTGGCCTGGCCGGACGCGGCTGGACGGTCCGGGAACACCAGGTGCCCGGCGGCTGGCCGCACCCGGGGCCACGCGAGCGCGCCGACCTGGCCGGACTGCTCGGCGGGCTCCCCGACGGCGCGACGGTGCTGCTCGACGGCCTGGTCGCCTCCACCGTGCCGGACGTGCTCGCCCCGCACGCCGCGCGGCTGCGCCTGGTGATCCTGGTGCACCTGCCGATCGAGGGAGAGACCGAGGCACGGGCGCTGGCGGCGGCCACCGCAGTGGTAGCCACCAGCGAGTGGACCCGCGGCCGGCTGCTCGACCGCTACCGGCTGCGCCCCGAACTGGTGACGGCCGCCCCACCCGGCGTCGACCCGGCGCCCGTCGCCCCCGGCACGCCCGGCGGTGGGCGGCTGCTCTGCGTCGCCGCCGTCACGGCGGTCAAGGGCCACGACGTGCTCGCCGCCGCGCTCGCCGAGGTGGCGGACCTGAACTGGACCTGCGACTGGGTGGGACCGCTGGAGCGGGACCGGCCCTTCGCCGACCGGATGCGCGGGCGGCTCGCCGCCGCCGGTCTGGGCGCCCGGGTCCGGCTCACCGGCCCCCGTACCGGGCCGGACCTGGCCGCCACCTACGCCGCCGCCGATCTGCTGGTTCAGCCCTCGCGACAGGAGACGTACGGGATGGTGGTCACCGAGGCGCTGGCCCGGGGCGTACCGGTGCTGGCCAGCGACACCGGCGGCCTGCCGGCCACGCTCGGGCACGCGCCCGGCGGCGAGCGGCCCGGCCTGCTGGTGCCACCGGACGATCCGGGCGCGACCGCCGCGGCGCTGCGCCGCTGGCTCACCGACCCCGGCCTGCGGGACCGGCTGCGCCGCGCCGCCCGGCAGCGGCGGGACACCCTCACCGGCTGGCCGGTCACAGTGGACCGGCTGGCGACGGCGCTGAAGGAGGCGACCGCGGCATGACCACCTCACTCCCGCCCGGCTTCGCGGACTGGCTGCGGCTGCGAGAGCCCGCCGACGCGGCGGCCCGCAGCGCCGAGCTGGCCGACGCGGTCCGCGACCGGATGCCCGCCGGCCGGCCGCTCGTCGTGCACGACCTGGGCAGCGGCACCGGCTCGATGGCCCGCTGGCTGGCGCCCCGGCTGCCCGGCCCGCAACACTGGGTGCTGCACGAACGCGACCGGGACCTGCTGGCGCTGGCCCGCTCGGCGCGGCTCACCGCCGCCGACGGGGCCGAGGTCACCGTGACGACGCTCGACTCGGACATCACCCGGCTGACCGCCGCCGACCTGGCCGGCGCGCACCTGGTCACCGCGTCCGCGCTGCTGGACATGCTCACCGCCGAGGAGGTCGGGCGGATGGCGGCGGCCTGCGCCGGGCACCCGACGCTGTTCGCGCTCACCGTCACCGGGCGGGCCGAGTTCACCCCGCCGCACCCGCTCGACGCCGAGCTGACCGCCGCGTTCAACGCCCACCAGCGGCGCACCGTCGACGGCCGGGCGCTGCTCGGGCCGGACGCCGTGGACGCCGCCGTGGCCGCGTTCTCCCGTCACGGCGTCGAGGTCGTGGTGCGCCCCACCCCGTGGCGGCTCGGCCCGGAGCAGGCGGAACTGGCCGCCGAATGGCTCACCGGCTGGGTCGCCGCAGCGGTCGAGGAACTACCGCATCTGTCCGGGCCCGCCGGGACGTATCAGAAGTGGCGGCTCGCCGAGGCCGCCGCCGGCCGGCTCGACGTGGTGCTGCACCACGCCGACCTGCTCGCCGGCTGAACCGTACCGGCTGCTGGCACGTGACAACCGGTGGGAACAAGGGAGGACCGTTTGTCACACGTCGCCGTCGCCGTTGCCGGACCCGTACCGGCTGTCACGCCCGCGCCGCCGCGCCGGGCCCGGACGCGCCGGACCTGGGTACGTCCGCTGCTCGGGCTCGCGGTGCTCGCCGTGCTCGTCGCGTCAGTGGGCACCGGTCCGTTCCTGGCCGGGCTGCGCCTGATCGACGCGCCGGCGCTGGCCGCCGCGCTCGGCATCGGCGTGATCACCACCGTCTGCTGCGCCTGGCGCTGGTCGCTTGTCGCCGGCGGGCTGGGCGTACGGCTGCCGATGCGCGCCGCGGTGGCGCACTGCTACCGGGCGATCTTCCTGAACTCGACGCTGCCCGGTGGCGTGCTCGGCGACGTGCACCGGGCGGTCCGGCACGGCCGCGACGCCGGGGACGTGGCCCGGGGCGTACGGGCGGTGGTCTGGGAGCGCACCGCCGGTCAGGTGGTGCAGGTGGTCATCGCGGTGGCGCTGCTCGCCGCGTTCCCGTCACCGGTGCGCCGGTACCTGCCGTGGCTGGCGGCCGGCCTGGCCGTGGTGGCGCTGGCGCTGGCGCTGGCCGCCCGCGCGGTGCCCCGCTCCGGGGCGTCCCGCTGGGCGCGGGCGGCCCGGACCGTGGTCGCCGACGTGCGCTCCGGCGTGCTGGGCCGCCGGACCTGGGCCGGTGTGGTGATCGCCTCGACGGTGGTGTTCGCCGGCCACCTGGCCACGTTCGTGGTGGCCGCCCGCACCGCCGGGACGGACGCCCCGCTGTCCCGCCTGCTGCCGTTGACGCTGCTCGCCCTGCTGGCCATGGCGGTGCCGCTCAACGTGGGCGGGTTCGGCCCGCGCGAGGGGGTCGCCGCGTGGGCGTTCGCCTCGGCCGGGCTGACCGCCGCGCAGGGTGTGGCGACCGGCACGGTGTACGGCGCGCTGGTGCTGGTGGCCAGCCTGCCCGGCGCCGCGGTGCTGCTGGCGCGGCGGATGCCCCGGCGGGAGCCCGGCAACTGTCGGTGATCCCGCCTACGGTGGGGGAGCGAGGTGTGCGTCGCCGGGTCCGCCCGGCGACCGGACGACAGGAGAACCATGGACGAAACCCTGCCCACCGCGACGGTCCGGACCCGCGTGACGGTCCCGCTACGGTTCCCCGACGGTTACGTGACGACCGCGCGCGTGCACACCTTCCATGGTCTCGTCGACGGGCGCGAGCACCTGGCGTTCGGGCTCGGTGAACACGTCGACGCCGACCCGCCGCTGGTCCGCCCGCACAGCGAGTGCCTCACCGGGGACGTGTTCGGCAGCCAGCGCTGCGACTGCGGGCCGCAGCTGCGCGAGGCGGTCGAGCGCATCGCCGAGGCCGGTGGCTACCTGCTCTACCTGCGGCAGGAGGGGCGGGGCATCGGCCTGTACGCCAAGCTCGACGCGTACGCGCTGCAGGACGACGGCCTCGACACGTACGAGGCGAACCTGGCGCTCGGGCGCGGCGCGGACGAGCGTGACTACACGGTGGCCGCGCAGATGCTCGGCGCGCTGGGCGTGGACCGGGTGGCCCTGCTCAGCAACAACCCGGACAAGGCGGCCCAGCTCGAACGGCTGGGCGTCACGGTGGCCGACCGGGTGTCCACCGGCGTGCACCTGTCGCCGGCGAACGCCGGTTACCTGGCGGCCAAGGTGACCCGCGCCGATCACGCCCTCGACCTGCCGTTCGTGCCGTGACCACCCGCCCGTACGTCCTGCTCAGCTGCGCGATGTCGATCGACGGATACATCGACGACGCGACCACCGACCGGCTGCTGCTGTCGAACGACGACGACCTGGACCGGGTCGACGCGACCCGGGCCGGGTGCGACGCGATCCTGGTGGGCGCGGCCACCGTACGCCGCGACGACCCCCGCCTGCTGGTGCGCAGCGAGCGGCGGCGCGCCGAGCGGGTGGCGCGCGGCCTGCCCCCGTCGCCGGTGAAGGTGACAGTCACCGGCAGCGGCGACCTCGACCCGGGGGCGCGCTTCTTCACCATGGGTGACGGGCTCAAGCTGGTGTACTGCCCGAGCGGAGTGGTGGACAAGGCCCGTGAGCAGGTCGGCGCCGTGTCCACGGTGGTCGACGCGGGCGATCCGGCCACCGCGGAGGCGGTGGTGGCCGACCTGGCCGGGCGCGGCGTGACGCGCCTGATGGTGGAGGGCGGCGGCTCGATGCACCGCCAGTTCCTCACCGCCGGCCTGGCCGACGAGCTGCACCTGGTGGTCGCCCCGTTCTTCGTGGGGGACCGTCGGGCGCCGCGCTTCGTCGGGGACGGCCGCTTCCCGTGGCACCCGGGCCGTCGGGCCCGGGTGGTCGAGGTGCGCCAGATCGGCGACGTGGTGCTCACCCGCTACGCGTTGTCCGACCGCTGCCCGGCCTGACCCGTCGTCCCGCCCGGTCCACCCTTGTGCAAGCTCACGGTCATGATTAGTTTGTTGACCATCCATACGAACTAATCCACTGCGCATCCCTTCCCGAAGGGGGACCGATGACCGCGCACCACCCCGACCCGGGCTCCTCCCGCCGTCGCTTCCTCGGCCTGGTCGGCCTCGGCGTGGCCGCCACCACCGCCGGCCCGCTGCTCGCCGGCTGCTCGGAGAAGCCGGCCGGCACCGGCGCCGCCCAGAACCTCGACGCCGTCTCCGGCCTGCTGCCCAACCACAAGGACCTGCCCGGCGGCATCAAGCCCGACATCGTCGGCACCCGGCCGGTGCCCGACGGCTACACCCGCTACCCGGCCAGCCTCGTCGACGCCGTCACCGACAAGCCCGGCACCAGTGGCAAGCAGGTCACCGCCATGACCCCCGCCTGGGGCCCGGCGCCGCCCGGCGTCGCGCAGAGCGCCTACCTCCAGGCCGTCAACGCCGAGCTGGGCACGCCCGTCAACTTCACCATCCAGGACGGCAACACGTACGCCGACAAGCTCAACGCGATGCTCGGCGCGCGCGACGTGCCGGACCTGCTGTGCGTACCGGGGTGGGAGGTGGAGAAGATCCCGCGCTTCGCCGAGGCCATCAAGGTGCTCTTCGAGGACCTGACCGACCACCTCAGCGGCGACGCCGCCGCCGCGTACCCGATGCTGGCGAGCTTCCCCACCGGGGCCTGGCGGCGCGCGGTCTGGAACGAGCGGCTCATGTCCGTGCCCAACCCCACCGACGGGCCGTTCCCGTGGGCGCTGTTCACCCGCAAGGACGTCCTCGACGCGCGCGGCCTGGCCGTGCCGGCGAACCTGGACGACCTGCTCGCCGTGGCCAAGCAGGTGACCGACCCGGCGCGCAAGGTGTGGGCGTTCAACGACGTCTTCGCCATGATCCAGATGTTCCACAAGGTGCCGGGTCACAAGGGCGGATGGCGGGTCAAGTCCGACGGCACCCCCGAGTTCAAGTACGAGACCCCGGAGTTCCGCCGCGCGCTGGAGGTGATGGCCAAGATCTACGCGGACGGCCTGGTCCACCCGGACATCGTGGCCAGCAGGGGCGCGGACGCCAAGCAGCTGTTCGCCAAGAACGGCGCGATCGTGTTCCTCCAGGACGGCGTCGGCTTCTGGCAGGGCGCCCAGGCCGAGCACCAGAAGACCAACCCCAAGCTGAACATCCAGCCGGTGCCGATCTTCTCCGCCACCGGCGGCGACCCGCTGGTCTGGGGCGACGACGAGCCGATTTCCTACACGTTCGTCAAGAAGGGCCTCGGCAAGGACCGGGTCCAGGAGCTGCTGCGGATCATCAACTGGTGCTCCGCGCCGCTGGGCAGCCAGGAGGCGCAGCTGCGGGACTTCGGCGTCGCGGGCAAGCACCACAACCCGTCGCCGAACGGGCCGGTCAAGACCGACCTGGCGTTCAAGGAGATCGCCAACCAGTACTTCTTCATCAGCGGCCGCAACCCCACCATCGGGCCGTTCCCGGACACCCCGCGCTTCGTGCCGGACGTGCTCGCGTACTCCAACGAGATGGTCAAGCACATGGAGCCCAACCCGTGGGCCGGGGTGAAGCTGGAGATGCCCGCCGCGTACAAGGCCAACCAGGTGCCCACCGAGGACAAGTTCACCGACGTGCTGCGCGGCCGCCGACCGCTGAGCGACGTGGACGCCATCGTCAAGGAGTGGAAGGCCGCCGGCGGCGAAGAGGCCCGGAAGCTGCTCGCCGGCGCGCTGCCCAAGGCGGGCCGATGAGCGAGCCGGCCGTCCTGGCCGGGCCCGAGCGGGCCCGGCCGGACGCCCCGGCCTCGCCCGGCCGACCGCCCGGCCGACCTCCCCGCCGCCGCCGGGTGCCGCTGCGCACCCGGCTGCGGCGGGACTGGCAGCTGCTCGCCATGGTGGCGCCCGGCTTCGGAATCCTGCTGGTCTTCAGCTACCTGCCGATCGCCGGCAACGTCATCGCGTTCCAGGACTACAACCCCTACCTGGGCGACAACCCGTGGCAGGCGTTCGTGCACAGCGACTGGATCGGCTTCGGCCAGTTCCAGCTGCTGTTCTCCGACCCGGCGTTCTGGGACGCGTTCCGCAACACGCTGGCGATCACCGCGTTCCAGCTCGTCTTCTTCTTCCCGCTGCCGATCCTGCTGGCCATCGCGCTGCACAACCTGCTGTCCAGCCGGCTGCGCGGGCTCATCCAGACCATCGTCTACCTGCCGCACTTCTTCAGCTGGGTGCTGGTGGTCACGTTCTTCGTGGCGATGCTCGGCGGCGCGGGGCTGCTCGCCCAGAGCGTGCGCGACGCCGGGATGCAGCCGTGGAACGTGATGACCAACCCGGACACGTTCATCGTGCTGGTCACCGTCGAGGCGGTGTGGAAGGACGTCGGCTGGGGCACCATCGTCTTCCTGGCCGCGCTGTCCACCATCGACCAGAACCTCTACGAGGCCGCCGCCGCCGACGGCGCCGGCCGGTGGCGGCGGCTGTGGCACATCACGCTGCCCGGCCTGCGACCGGTGATCGTGCTGCTGCTCATCCTGCGCCTGGGCGACGCGCTCTCGGTCGGCTTCGAGCAGTTCCTGCTGCAACGCGACGCCGTCGGCCGGCAGGCCGCCGAGGTGCTCGACACCTTCGTCTACCACTTCTCCATCGCCACCGGGAACTACGGGTACGGCGCCGCGGCCGGACTGTTCAAGGCCGTCATCGGGCTGGTGCTGATCCTGGCCGCCAACCGGGTGGCGCACATGCTCGGCGAACGAGGGATCTACTCCAAGTCATGACCACGCTGATCCGCCGGGTCGCCGGCGACCGATCCCGCCGGCCGGTGTGGCAGGAACCGCCCACCCCGGTCGGGCAGGGCCTCAAGGCCGTCGTGCTCACAGTGCTCGTGGCGGGCGTGCTGTTCCCGCTCTGGGTGATCCTGGTGACCAGCCTGTCCTCGCGGGAGACCATCGCGCGGGCCGGCGGCCTGGTGGTCGTGCCCCGGGGCATCGACACGTCCGCGTACGAGACGATCTTCGCCGGGGGCGCTGTCACCCGGGCCCTCTGGATCAGCACGCTCGTCACGGTGATCGGCACCGCCATCGCGCTGACGGTCACCGTGCTCGCCGCGTACGGGCTGTCCCGGCCGGGCTCGCTGGGGCACCGCTGGCTGCTGGCGTACTTCCTGATCCCGTTCCTGGTCTACCCGCCGCTGGTGCCCCGCTACCTGGTGGTCACCGGGCTCGGCCTGAAGGACACCATCTGGGCGCTGGTCCTGCCACCGGCGATCAGCGTGTTCAACCTGGTCGTGGTGCGCGGGTTCTTCCAGGGCATCCCGTCGGAACTGCTGGACAGCGCCCGCATCGACGGCGCGAGCGACTTCCGTACGCTCGCGCGCATCGTGCTGCCGCTGTCCCGCGCGGTCATCGCCGTGGTCGGCCTGTTCTACGCGGTCAGCTACTGGAACGTCTGGTTCGACGCGCTGCTGTTCATCGACCGCAACGACATGTACCCGATCCAGCGGGTGCTGCAGAGCTACCTGCTGGCCGGGCAGGCCCCGCACACCTCCGGCGGCAGCAGCGGGGTGACCATGCCACCGACCGAGGCGGTCAAGATGGCGGTGGTGGTGCTGACCGTCGCGCCGATCGTCGCCGTCTACCCGTTCATCCAGCGGCACTTCGTCAAGGGCGTGCTGATCGGCGCGGTGAAGGGCTGAGGCGGCCGCTCACAGAACCTGGGACAGGAAGCGTCGCAGCCGCGGGTGCTCCGGCGCCTCGAACACCGCCTCCGGCGGGCCGGACTCCAGCACCACGCCCGCGTCCATGAACGCCACCGTGTCGGCGACGCTGCGCGCGAACCCCATCTCGTGCGTCACCACGACCATCGTCATGCCGGCCGCAGCCAGGTCCGCCATCACCGCGAGCACGCCCTTGACCAGCTCCGGGTCCAGCGCGCTGGTCGCCTCGTCGAAGAGCATCACCTGCGGGCGCAGCGCCAGCGCCCGCGCGATCGCGACGCGCTGCTGCTGCCCGCCGGAGAGCTGCGCCGGCCGCGCGTCGGCCTTGCCGGCCAGGCCGACCAGGTCGAGCTGGGCGCGGGCGAGCGCCACCGCCTCGTCCTCGTCGAGCTTCTTCAGCTTGCGCAGCGCCAGCGTGATGTTGCGCAGCACGCTCAGGTGCGGGAAGAGGTTGAACTGCTGGAACACCATGCCGATGCGCTGGCGCAGCGCGTCCGGGTCGTCGCGCAGCACGCTGCGGCCGTCCAGCAGCACGTCGCCCCGGTCCGGCTCGATCAGCCGGTTGATGGTGCGCAGCAGCGTGGACTTGCCGGAGCCGGACGGGCCGATCACGCAGGCGGCGCCGCCGCGCGCCACGTCCAGGTCCGCGCCGCGCAGCACCCGGTGCGCGCCGAAGGCCAGGTGCACGTCGCGGACGGCCAGGCTGACCGAGGTGGTGGTGGTCATCGCGGGTCCTTTCCGGACGGGGTGAGGTCGACCGGCTCGGCATCCGGCTCCGGCTCGGGCGGCGCGGCCGGGCGGCCCTGCCGCAGCCGCCGGTCCAGCCAGTTCACCGCGTGGGTCAGCGGCACGGTCAGCAACAGGTAGAACAGCCCGGCCAGCAGCAGCGCGGACTGGTTGCCGGTGTTCGCGGCGTAGTCCTGCCCGATCCGGAACAGCTCCCGCTGGCTGGCCAGCAGGCCGAGGAAGTAGACCAGGCTGGAGTCCTTGATCAGCGAGATGAGCTGGTTGACCCAGGCGGGCAGCACCCGGCGCACGCCCTGCGGGATGATCACCAGGCGCATCGCCTCGCCCCAGGAGAAGCCGAGCGCCCGCGCGCCCTCCAGCTGGGCGGCCTCCACGCTCAGGATGCCGGCCCGGAAGATCTCGCCGAGGTAGGCGGCGGCGATCAGGGACAGCGCCAGCACGCCCAGGGGATAGGGGTTAGGGCCCCAGACCTGCATGCCCAGCGGCGCCAGGCCGACGCCGATGAGCAGGATGGTCGCCGCGGCCGGCAGGCCGCGGAACACGTCGGTGTAGATCCGCGCCGGCCACCGCAACCACCGGGTACGCGAGATGCCGGCGACGGCCAGCAGCATGCCCAGCACCGAGCCGAGCAGGGCGGCGGAGACCGCCAGGGTGAGCGTGTTCGGCAGCCCGACGGTCAGCATCTCCGGCAGCGCCTCGCGCATCGACTCCCAGTCGAAGAACGTCTCCCAGAGGGTGCTCAGTGGGTCCATGTCCGCTCCGTCCGCCCTGCTCGTGCTCGGTTACCGGCTCAGGAGGCGGCCGACGGCGCCGGCGCCGCCACCGACCCGCTGCCGGGCTTGAAGTCGGCCGGGATCGGCCGCCCCGGGTAGTACTCGGCCTGCAGGCGGCTCCAGGTGCCGTCCGCGATCACCTCGTCGAGGCCCTTGTTCAGCGCCTCGCGCAGCTTGTCGTTGCCCTTTGCCACGGCGAACGCGGTCGGGGTGGGGCTGAGCTGCTTCGCCGCGACCTTGATCTTGCCGTTGCTGTCGGCGGCGGACTTGTCGCCGATCTCCGCCGGGGCGATCCAGGCGTCCGCGGTGCCGGCCTTGAGCTGGTTGATCGCGCTGTTGTAGTCGGGCACGCGTACCGGGTCGAGGTTCTGCTTGGTGGCGTAGTCGTCCTGCACGGTGCCCTGCACCACCACCACGCGCTTGCCGGCGAGCTGGTCGAAGCCGGTGAGCGTGGATCCGGCCGGCACGTCCAGGCCGAAGTAGCCGAAGTCGTAGCCGTTGCCGAAGTCCACTGTCTTCTTGCGCGCCTCGGTGATCGTGATCGAGGAGCTGCCCACGTCGAACTTGCCGCTGTTGACCTGGGCGAGCAGGGCGGAGAAGTCGGTGCCGACGAACTCCACCTTCAGGTCGATCTTGGCGGCCACGGCCCGCAGCAGCTCGTTGTCGAAGCCGGTGAACTTGCCGTCCTTCAGGAAGACGTTCGGCGGGGCGTCGGTGAGCGTGCCGGCGCGGATCACGCCGGGCTGGAGCAGGCCGTACGGGTTGTCGGCCGCGTCGGTGTCGTCGCCGCCGCAGGCGGTGAGCGCGGTGACGGCGAGCAGGGCCGCCGCGCCGACGGCGGCGGCACGGGTCAGGACGGTACGGAAACGCACGATGTCTCTCCAGAGTGGACGGACGCGCGGAGGTGCGCGTCGGCGCCGGCCCGCCGGACAGACGACCGGGCCGGAGAAGGATGGATCGGAAAGAGGGGGGTGGCGTTCGCTCAGCGCGCGAGGCGACAGGCGTCGCTGCACACCCGCATCAGGTCGACGTGGCGGCGCTTGACCAGCGCGAAGCGGGCCGGGTACGCGGCGACGTCGCCGGAGGGGGTGGAGGGTGGTACGGACATCGGTCTCCCTGGTCTGGTGCTGACCTGGGTGCCAGGCCACGCTTGCACCGGCGGCTGCCGGTGCCTGGTCTTCACCCGGGGCACCCCACCGCGGAGGAGGGTTGCCGGCCAGCGAGCCGGGGCTTCGCGCTGGCGCTCATGACCTGCCCAGAAGGCTAGCAGCACCGCCGGGGCGGCCGTCCAGCGGTTATGACCACCCTCACGCGCGGCGCCTTACCGACGGGCCGGGACGACCGGCGCGTCCCGGCCGGTGCCGTGCCGCGACGGGCTGCGCTGCTCGTGGTAGTCCTGTTCCACGTTGACGGTCCAGACGTCGTGCTCCGCGCCGTGCGCGATGTTCTCCGCGGTCAGCATCGCGGTGAGCATCGAATGGTCGGCGTTGTTGTACCGGTGCATGCCGTTGCGCCCGACCGGGTGCACGTTCGGCACGTTCGCGGCCAGCCAGCCCCGGATGACGTCGACGTTGCGCTGGTACCGCTCGTCGTAGACCGGGTACGCCTTCGGCATCCGGACCACGTAACCGGCCTCCACGCAGCCGGGCTTGACCAGGCCCAGCCGCTCCAGCTCGGCGGTGGCGAACGCGACCAGTTCGGCGTCCGGCGTCCGCCACATCTCGTCGCCCTCGAACACGAAGTACTCCAGCCCCAGGCACGTCCGCCCGTCCTTGACCAGGTACGGCGACCAGGAGCCGAAGTTCTGGATCCGGCCCACCCGGGCCGCCGGGTCGTGCACGTAGATCCAGTTGTCCGGGAACGAGAACTCCTCCGGCACCACGAGCGCGACGGTCAGGAAGTCCCGGTACCGCAGGTCGTCGGCGGCGGCCCGCACCTCGGGCGGCGCCTCCGGCCGCATCGCCCGCACCAGCGCGGAGATCGGCATCGAGGAGATCACATGATCGGCCGGCTCGGTCCGCTCACCGTCCGCGTCGACGAGCGTCACCGCTGTCGCCCGCCGGGCCGCCGGATCCCGCCGTACCTCGGTCACCCAGGCGCCGGTGCGTACCGTGCCGCCGCGTCGGGCGACCTCCTCGGCGCAGCGCTCCCACATCATCCCGGGGCCGTGCTTCGGGTACTGGAACTCCTCGATCAGGCTGGTCACGTCCGTGCGGTCGCGCCGGGGCAGCAGCGCGTTGCGCATCGCGGTGGCCAGCGACAGGTTCTTGATCCGCTGGGCCGCCCAGTCGGCCTGCAACTGGTCCGCCGGCATCCCCCAGACCTTCTCCGTGTACGTCTTGAAGAAGATCGAGTAGAGCCGCCAGCCGAACCGCGCCGACACCCACCCCTCGAAGTGCGACTGGTCCTTCGGAGGGCGCAGCCGGGCCCGGCCGTACGAGGCCAGACAGCGCGCCGCCTCCAGCAGGCCGAGGTTGCGCAGCGCGTTCCCGGCGCTGAGCGGATAGTCGAACAGCGCCCCGCGGTAGTAGATACGGCTCATCCGCGGCCGGAGCAGGAAGTCCTCGTCCGGCAGGATCTCGTGCCAGAAGTCCTCGACCCGGGACACCTTGGTGAAGAAGCGGTGCCCGCCGATGTCGAAGCGCCAGCCCTCGCGCTCCACGGTCCGGCTGATCCCGCCGACCACGTCGTCGGCCTCGTAGACCCGGACCGGCTCGCCGTGCCGCAGCAGCTCGTACGCGGCGGTCAACCCGGCCGGCCCCGCCCCGATGATCACGGTTCCGTCGCCGTCACCCATGCCGTCCGCGCCCCCTGCCGCCAGCCTCCCGATGCGGCACCGCGCATACCCGCCCCACCGGCAACTTCACCTGCGCACCCACCCCGATGCGCCGCCCACCCACCCCACCCCGCCC